>NZ_JBQFXO010000004.1:0-365797 GCF_056540865.1 Ruegeria sp. AL11 | reverse complement strand
TGGCGAAGACGGCAACGCCGAGGTCGAGGCCAAGGTCAAAGCCGAAGTCGCCGACCTCTGCGCCCGCTTCCCTATCTATACGAACCTGTAAAACCAAGGATTCTTAACCATGAGCTTTCACCCAATCGAACAGGCTCCGGCCCGTCTGAACCGCAGCGAACTGGCTGTTCCGGGCAGCCAGCCCGGCATGTTTGAAAAAGCGGCCAAGTCGGATGTGGATGTGATCTTCCTGGATCTGGAAGACGCCGTCGCGCCCGACGAAAAGGAACAGGCCAGAGCGAACATCATCGAGGCCCTGAATGACATCGACTGGGGCAACAAGACCATGTCGGTGCGGATCAACGGGCTGGATACGCACTATATGTATCGCGACGTGGTGGATGTGGTCGAACAGGCCGGTAAGCGTCTAGACCTGATCATGATCCCCAAGGTCGGCACTGCCGCCGATGTCTATGCTGTCGACATGTTGGTCACCCAGATTGAGGACGCCAAGGGCTACAAAAAGCGGATCGGGTTCGAGCATATCATCGAAACGGCGCTCGGCATGCAGAATGTCAGCGAGATTGCTGCCGCATCGAAACGCAACGAAAGCCTGCATTTTGGGGTTGCCGACTATGCGGCCTCGACCCGTGCGCGGACAACCATCATTGGCGGTGTGAACCCGGACTACTCGGTCCTGACGGACGCCGATCCTGAGGGCGGCCGCATGACCCATTGGGGTGATATGTGGCACTACGCGCTGGCGCGTATGGTTGTTGCGGCGCGCGCAAACGGCCTGCGCCCGATCGACGGCCCGTTCGGTGATTTTCAGGACCCCGCTGGCTATCGCGCGGCGGCCAAGCGCGCAGCGGTTCTGGGTTGTGAGGGCAAGTGGGCCATTCACCCCAGCCAGATCGCGCTGGCCAATGAGGTCATGTCGCCTTCGGATGCCGAGGTGGACAAGGCCAAGCGGATTCTCGTCGCGATGGCCGATGCAGAGGCGGCAGGCAAGGGCGCTGTCTCGCTGGACGGTCGCCTGATCGACTATGCCTCGATCCGGCAGGCGGAGGTGCTGGTTGAAAAGGCAGGTCAGATCGCTGCCGCGTGATCTGCCAAGCGTTAGACGGAGCGGGCTGTCCCATCGGAAGGCCCGTTTCGGTTTTGCGGACGAAAGGCGCTGATCGGGCGGCCGAATTCACGGGTGAACGACCGCCCCAAGGCCGACGCACAGGAAAACCCGCATCTTAGGGCAATCTGTTCGACACTCAGTCGCGTTTCCTGCGCCAGATAGCGCGCATGTTGCAGACGATAGAGCTTGTAGTATTTGCCAGTCGTCATCCCCAGCTCATCTGCAAATGCGCGGCTGAGGCTGCGCTCGGAGAGCGAGACGCGTTCGGCCAGTTCAAAGGTTGTCAGCGGAGTCTCAACGTTTTCGGCAATGACATTCAGCGCGTCCAGCAGTTTCGGTGACCCACGATCTTGCAATTGTTGAGAACCACGCTTCAGCTCGTACTGGCGGGCAGGGTCGTAGATGAACATGTTCGAGGCATCAAACGCGGCGGCGGGACCGAACAGGTTCTGGATCAGGTCAAGTGTAAGTCCCAGCGCTGTGCTGGCCCCTCCGCAGGTCAGAAACGGGCCGGATTGAACAAACCGGGCGCTGGACACGTTCACTTTGGGAAAGCTTTCGCGAAAGGCATCAAACTCTTGCCAGTGGATCGTGGCTTGGTGCCCGTCCAGAACTCCGGCTTCGGCTAAAATCCAAGCCGCGGTATCCAGGGCCAGAACGCGCTTGGCAGTCCGAACAGCCTGTCGGATCGCAACTAGAAGCTCTCTGTTGATTTGCTGCCGGACGCGGTAACCGGCCACAATGACCAGCGTTCCGGTCGATTTTGCTGGGTCGAAGACCCGATTGGGAGAAACTTGTATTTCGCTCGAGCTTTCCACGGGTTCGCCGTTCAGGCTGGTGATCTCCCAACCCGGACTGGCGTAGAGCGCGCGCATCTTGACGTCCCGCAACGGCTCCAGCGCGCTGGCCAGAACCATGTTGGAAAACCCGTCCAGCAACAGGAACTCGAAATGCTCATGAGGGGATGACGACAAAAGTATTCCTCCTGACGATAAATGTATCGTTTGTTCCGGAGTTTTGAAAGTAGCGTTGCCGCATTCAGTCGCCTTTCCAAGGCGCGATTCCTGCTGATCGAAGGACAAAGTTATGCCCCTTGCCATGAACCGCGAAGTTTTCATCACCTGTGCCATCACCGGATCGGGTGGGACGCAGGACAAGTCTCCGCATGTGCCGCGCTCACCCGAGCAGATTGCCAACTCGGCGATTGATGCGGCCAAGGCGGGGGCTGCCGTTGTGCATTGCCACGTGCGCGACCCGGAAACCGGTGTGCCGTCGCGCGATCTGGGCCTGTACCGCGAGGTGACAGACCGCATTCGCGATGCTGAGGTCGATGTGGTGCTGAACCTAACGGCCGGTATGGGCGGTGATCTTGTGTTCGGCCCGACCGAAAACCCGTTTCCGGTCAATGAAGCGGCCACTGACATGATCGGGGCGACAGAGCGGATGGCGCATATCGCCGAATGCCTGCCCGAGATCTGCACGCTCGACTGTGGCACAATGAACTTCGCCGAGGCAGACTATGTAATGACCAACACCCCCGGCATGTTGCGGGCGATGGGTCAGATGATGACCGATCTTGGCGTGAAACCAGAGATCGAAGCCTTCGACACCGGCCACCTATGGTTCGCCAAGCAATTGGTGAAAGAGGGTATTCTGGAGCCCAACGCTCTGGTCCAACTGTGTATGGGTGTCCCGTGGGGTGCCCCCAACGACATCAACACCTTCATGGCGATGGTCAATGCGGTGCCGTCTGATTGGACATGGTCGGCCTTCTCGCTGGGTCGCGATCAGATGCCCTACGTTGCGCAATCGGTTCTGGCGGGCGGCAATGTCCGCGTCGGGCTTGAGGACAACCTGTTTCTGGAAAAAGGCGTTCTAGCCACCAATGCACAACTGGTCGAACGTGCCGTGACGGTGATCGAGAACATGGGCGCCAAGATCATCGGCCCGGACGCCGTGCGCGAGAAACTGGGCTTGACCAAGCGCGCTCCCGTCGCGAAATGAACAGGCGCGTTCTTGTAACCGCAGGCGCGGCTGGCATTGGCCGCGTCATTGCGGAGCAATTCATTCAAGACGGATCACGGGTCGCGGTCTGCGATGCAGACCCTGCCGCGGTTCAGAGCTTTGCCGAAGCGCATCCCGGCAGTATCGCCGTGGTGGCCGATGTCACCTCGGAGTCCGCCATGGACGCCTTCCTGAGTTCCGTTGAGGCGGAATGGGGCGGCATTGATGTGGTCTGCGCCAATGCCGGTACCGGCGGCCCCGCCGGGCCGATCGAAGACCTTGCCTATGACGCGTGGCAGCAATGCCTCGCCACCAACGTGAATGGTTCGTATCTGACCTGCCGCTGGGCGGCGCGGGTCATGAAGGCGCAAAAAAGTGGCCTGATCGTCATGACCTCGTCCACCGCTGGGATCATGGGCTATCCGATGCGGTCGCCCTATGCGGCGGCGAAATGGGCCCTGATCGGTCTGACCAAAACCCTCGCGATGGAGCTTGGCCCCTTTGGCATCCGCGTCAACGCGATCTGCCCCGGTGCTGTTGAAGGCGACCGGATGGAGCGTGTGTTGGCCAACGAGGCCGCAGCCCATGGTCAGAGCATTGAGACCATGCGCGCCGCCTATGTGACCGGCGTGTCCATGAAAACATGGGTCACGGCGCAGGACGTGGCGAACAGCATTCATTTCCTTGCCTCGGAGGCAGGGACCAAAATCTCGGGGCAGGTTCTGTCCATCGATGGCCATACGGAGACACTTGCGCCATGACACAAAAAGCAACCATTATCGGCGGCGGCGTGATCGGCGGGGGCTGGGTTGCCCGGTTCCTGCTGAACGGTTGGAACGTTTCGGTCTTTGATCCGGACCCGGAAGCCGAGCGCAAAATCGGCGAGGTGTTGGCCAATGCCCGCCGCGCCTTGCCCGCCCTTTATGACAAGGCGCTGCCAGCCGAGGGCACTCTGACTTTTCATGACGATATGGGCGAGGCTTTGGCCGGCGCCGCGTGGGTTCAGGAAAGCGTGCCCGAGCGTTTGGACCTCAAGCACAAGATCCACGCGCAGATCGACGAGCTGTCGCCTGCGGATGCGGTGATCGGGTCCTCGACCTCAGGGTTCAAACCCTCTGAACTGAACGAACACGGCGGTCGCGTCGTCGTCGCGCACCCGTTCAACCCCGTCTACCTGCTGCCTCTGGTCGAGCTGGTGGGGGATGCCAACACATGTGCCAAGGCGTCGGATATCCTGCGGTCCATTGGGATGTATCCGCTGACTGTGCGCAAAGAGATTGATGCGCATATCGCCGACCGTTTCCTCGAGGCTGTCTGGCGTGAGGCGCTTTGGCTGGTCAAGGATGGCGTCGCCACGACCGAAGAAATCGACGAAGCGATCCGCATGGGGTTCGGCATCCGCTGGGCGCAGATGGGCCTGTTCGAAACCTACCGCGTCGCGGGTGGCGAGGCGGGGATGAAACACTTCATGGCGCAATTCGGCCCGGCCCTGCAATGGCCCTGGACCAAGTTGATGGATGTGCCGGAATTTACCGATGAACTGGTCGACCTGATCGCGGGTCAGTCGGACGCGCAATCCGGCCATATGTCGATCCGCGAACTGGAGCGTCTGCGCGATGACAACCTGATCGGGATGATGCGAGCGCTGAAGAAAACCGGCAGTGGTGCGGGCGGCGTTCTGAACGCGCACGAAGCGATGTTGCCTGACCCCGAAGGTGATGATCTGCCGATCACGGTGGATCGTGTCATCCCGCAAAGTTGGACAGACTATAATGGCCACATGAATGAGGCCCACTATATCGAGGTCTCGGCCCAGGCGACGGACAATTTCATGCTGATGATCGACGCGGATGCAGACTATATCGCCGCGGGCAACAGCTATTTCACGGTCGAAAATTTCGTGCAGTACCATGCGGAATTGCATGCAGGGGATCGGCTGACCGTCACAACGCAGGTTCTGCGCGGTGAAGGCAAGAAAATGCACCTGTTCCACCGTCTGCACGGCCCGGATGGAGAGGTCGCGGCCACTGTCGAAACCCTGCTGCTGCACATGGATTTGAACGCGCGCAAGACCTCTCTGCCGACCGAGGGTGTGGCCGCGAAACTGACCGCTTTTGCCGAAGATCACGCCAAGCTGCCGACTCCTCAAGGGGCAGGCCGCCATGTGGGGCAACGCGGCTGATACCAACGCGTGCCGCCTCTGGTTTCATGAATCCGGCGGCGGCATCTACTGGCGGGTCGATCTGCAAAGATCCTGATCCGCCTTTTTTCCGCAAGCCCGGCGACGTTGTGCTATAGTTTCCTCCAATTGTTGTTGTGTTTTGGAGGTAAATTATGATTTTTCGTTTAGTGGCAGCACTTTGTTTGACCTTCGCTTTGTCTACCGCGAATCCCCAGATCGCCCGGGCAGATGCGGGTGATTTCATCGGTGGCGCGGTCGTCGGAGGCGTGGTTGGCTACGCAATCGGCAAAGATCAGCAAAAGAAGAAAGCGCAGCGCTCGACCACCGGGACATATCGGTCGGGCATCCCATCCACCTCGCAAGGGGCGCAGACGCAAACGGCGCTCAACTATTTCGGCTACAATGCGGGGCGTGTTGATGGTCAGGTGGGTGGCGGCACGCGAGCTGCAATCCAACGGTATCAGGCGTCCATGGGATACCCAGTCAACGGGTATGATTTCCAACCGTATCAGCGCGATTTCCTGATGCAGGCCTATTACTGGGGTACGAGTGGCGGTCAGGCCAGCACTCAGCTCTCCGGACAGCCTTTGTTGATGGCCTATCGTCGGCAAGTCCAAACGGGCACAGCTGTGGCCGCCGCTCCGGTGCCCGCACCGCAACCTGTGGCACCTGTGACTGCGACGGCGGCCCCTGCAGAACCAGCGCCCGAGCCGGAAGTGACCGAAACGGCCACTGCAGCGCTGCCGAGCCTGTTTGCGGGCGGTACCGGTGGCCCGTCGCTGGCCAACCGTTGTAGTGCAGTGATGCTGCAAACTTCGACCAATGGCGGCTACACGACGCTGGCGAACATGTCGGACCCAGATTTCGCCCTGAGCGAGCAGTTCTGTCTTGCGCGCAGCTACGCCATGGCACGGGGTGAGGATCTGATGCAGGACATTCAGGGCCTGACACCAGATCAAGTAGCGGCGCAATGCGAGTCCTATGGTGAGATGCTCGCACCTCAGGTCGTCTCGCTGTCGTTGACGTCGAAAGCCGACGCCGAAACGCAGATGCGCAAGCTGGCTCTGGATTCCGGTCTAAGCCCCGAAGACCTTGCCGCGACCAGCAAGGTTTGTCTGGCGATGGGCTACCGTCAGGACAATATGGACAGCGCAGTAGGCTCGGCCCTGATGCTGGTTGCCATGGGTGAACCCGCCTATGGAGAGTTGATCGGTCACCACCTTCGCGAAGGCTTCGGCGTGCAAGAGCGTCGCGATCTGGCGATGCAATGGTATGACGCAAGCCTGTCCGCGCTGGATGCCGGATCTCAGGCCGTGTTCCTGCCGTCACAATCGGATCGCCCGGAATTGCTGCGTGCGGCGATGACAAAAACACAGTAGGTCTAGCTGACCTGTTCCGCGGGCGCATGGATCGCCCGCGGCTTCTTCAAGCGCCGCAATAGCAGGAACCATGATTGGGTGCTGAGCAATTCTGCGAAAATCAGCGATATACAAATTTAATTCTTGGCGTCACGCGCTTCTGAATGCGTCAAGATACAATGCCCGTGCGCAAACACCTCAAAGGCGTGTTGTTTGGCATTGGCGGCAAGCGACATACCCGCTTGTTCCGCCAACCAACGCGGTGGGCGAGGATACGTCGATCAGCATCGCGCAATTCCCAGCGCCAAGGGTGTGTCAGCGATCCGCAATCAACCCCTTTCCCGTGATGCTTGTCTATGGTTGGTCCACGTTCAAAATCCGGGGGGCATGTACATGAGTTCGGACAAGCAAGGCTGCGGCAACGCCTGCGATTGCGCCGAACAGGTGCGCCTCCCACGAGATGCCGGGCTGGCCGGGCAGCACGCCCCAAAGGATTGATCCGTAAAGCACCCCAACCACCATGGCCACGGCAAGGGTCACGGGCGACCGATCAACCAATCCGCGCGCGACCAGAAAGCCGAACCACCCGAACACCAGACCCGATGCGCCGATATGGATGGCTGTGTTTCCGAACAGCCAGACCAGCGCTCCGCCCAAAGCGATGATCACGGCGTTCACGACCAACAGCGCCCGTGTTGCCGTTGCCGCCAGCAAGGCCCCCATCAGGATCAGCGGAGGCGTGTTAGAAATGAGATGCGGAAAGCTGGCATGCAGAAGTGGCATGCCAAAGATACCGTCCAACCCGGCGATCTGCCTTGGGATCAGCCCGAACGCGAGGTTCAGGCGGTACCCAACCGTCCAATTGAGAACCTGTATCGCCCAAAGCACCGCTATGAAGAGCGCCAGGACCTTGAACCGCGAAAAAACAACACGTTTACCGTTTTTATCAATCATCTGAGATAGATAATCCTGACAGTGAGAACGATCAATACGCCTTGCAGGATGGTCGGATCAGAGTGTGGGCGCTGACGCGCTCAGGTGGTAAAGACCTCGAAATGGATCTGGTTTTCCCCGACCCCTAACGCTTCAAGGCCGGATTTCAGGTCGGTCATGAAATCCAATGGACCACAGAGCAAATACTGAGCGTTGGGAACGGCATTCAATGCGATCAACTCCTGCGCCGTAATCCGGCCGTTGATGTCAAAATCCTGCCCCGCCACGTCCTGGGCCTCGGGCGCGCTGTAGTAGATCCGTTTCTGTGCGGTTGGGCTGGTGGCAATCAGGTGGTCAGTTTCGCCCCGTAACGCGTGAAACCGTCCGTTGCGTGCGGCGTGTATGAACCACACCGGGCGATCAGGGTGCTGCGCCACAGTCTGATGCAGCATTGCGATCATCGGGGTCACGCCAACTCCGGCGCTGACGAGGACAAGGGGGGTGTCTCCTGACGGGATCACGAAATCTCCGGCCGGCGGCTTAGCCTCGATCATGTCACCCACTTGCACCTTGTCGTGCAGAAAGCGGGACGCAGCACCATTCGGTTCGCGTTTCACAGTGATCCTGTAGTGGTCGTCGGCCGGGTTGCCGGACAGGGTGTATGTCCGCCTAAGCTTGGTGTCATGCGTCGGAACGCTGAGCACAATCGGCAGGTGCTGCCCCGCCGCAAACGCGGCAAGTGGAATTCCATTTGCGGGTCGAAGGTGGAATGAGGTGATCCCCTCGGCCTCGGCAATCTTGTCCGTAACGACCAGCTGCCTCGATGGTGTCGGTTCAGTCGACCATCTCAGCGACAGCGCGTTTGGTCGGTCAATCACGGAGTCGACCTGAACGTCGATCATGCGTAGAACGTTGGGATCACGCGCCTCGGCCGGTGCCCAGTAGATCTCAGCCCGCCCGGACAGATGCAGCAGCCCTCCGGTCGCGAAATCGACGAATAGCAGCCCGATGCGGGGGTTCTCCAACAGGTTGCCGATCGTGTTGAAGAAGTTGTTGCCGGAATAGTCCGGGATACGCAGGCGGTTTGGGCCGACCACGCGGACAAAGCCGGGTGTCCCTCCGCGATGAGAGGCATCAAACCCGTTCGACGCCGTCTGTTGCGGACCATGTCGACCGGACCCGATGAACAGGGTATCCGAGGCGCTGATACGGGCGATCTGTTCGGGGTTGAGACGGCCTGAGACTACCGCCTCTGCCGGTTTATTGGTGGCCACCCGCCGCCAGTCACGTTCATTGATGTACTGAGGGCAGTTGCCGAAGCTCTGGCGGATGTCGATTGCAAAACCAGTATCGGTTGGGCGGGTCCGACCGCTGAACCTATTGCGTCGGCGCGTCGCCAGCTCGATGCCGACAACGCCGATATCAGCCCCTTTTCTCAGGCTTTCTGCCAACGGATCACGCTGGTCGATCACGGTATCTACGGTCAATTTGCGGGGATCAGGCGAATGAACGAACCCGTCCTCGCCTTCAATGATTGTCGCCCATACGCGGCCCTCTGCATCGCTGGACGCAGCCACCAGAAACGGCTGCGCCTGATAGAAGGCGCGATGCTGGTCTGGCAAGTGGTCGCGAATGTACGGAGCGGCCCTGCGGGCTATGTCGCCCGCACCCGCCCGCATCTGCGCCGCCAGTTCGCCCGCGTGAAACGGAGTATCCGTGCCAGACATCGTCTTACCTCCTTGGTGTGTGTTTAAAGGCCCAGATCGCTCAGCCCCGGATAGTCGCCCGGGCGACGGCCCAGAGGCCAGTGGAACTTGCGATCATCCTCTGTGATCGGCAATTCGTTGATGCTGGCGTACCGGTTGGCCATGTAGCCGTTTTCGTCGAATTCCCAGTTCTCGTTGCCGTAGGCCCGGAACCAGTTTCCGCTGTCATCACGGTATTCATAGGCGTATCGCACCGCGATGCGGTTGCCGTCATGGGCCCAGAGCTCCTTGATCAGGCGATAGTCCAGTTCCTTGTTCCATTTGCGGGTCAGAAACGCCTCGATCTCGGCGCGGCCAACAGGGAATTCGGCCCGGTTGCGCCATTTGCTGTCCGGCGTGTAAGCCAGCGCGACCTTGGCCGGGTTGCGGCCATTCCAGCCGTCTTCCGCCAGGCGAACCTTTTCAATGGCGGTTTCTAGGGTGAAGGGCGGCAGTGGGTGGCGGGGTTCTTGGGGTGTCATTGCAAGCCTCCGATGGGGTGTTTGACGCAGACGCTCACGCAACGAGGCCCACGGCGGTGGCAGGCATCGGCTCGAACCCGTCCAGCGCCTCAAACCGGGCGATCCATGCCCGCACATTCGGATAGGGGTCGAGCGAGACGTTCCCCTCGGGTGCGTGGGCGGTGTAGGAGTAGGCGGCGACATCTGCGATGGTCGGTCGGTCGCCAACCAGCCAGTCGCGGGTTTCCAGTCCCTGTTCAAGCTTTTGCATCGCCTTGGCTGCAGTAGCGGCGGCAAAATCGACGTCCAGAGGTGCACCAAACACCGTGATCAACCGCGCCGCCGCGGATCCGAATGCGATCTCACCCGCGGCGAGGGTCAGCCAGCGCTGCACCGCCGCTTCGCCTACCGGGTCGGTTGGCATCCAGTCGGGGGCGTATTGGCGGGCGAGGTATACGAGGATCGCGTTGGAATCCGAGACCACAACAACACCATCCTCAAGCACCGGGACTTGCCCGTTGGGGTTCATCTCCAGAAACTCGGGCGTTTTATGCGCGCCTGCGGCCAGATCGACGAAAACGGCCTCATGGGCGATACCGGCCAGCTTGGCAAAGACCAGAGCGCGGTGCGCGTGGCCAGATTTCGGGAAGTGGTGGATACGTACTGCGTTCGACATTTGTCAGCTCCTGTCATGCGTGGATTTGCTTCTGCGGCTATAGATACAGCTTGCCATAATGGGCGATAATGCGCAGTTTCAGGGGATCATTAAGCCCTGGGAGGGCGTAATAAACATGGACAAGATCGACCGAATGCGCGCCTTTGCGCTGGTGGCGCAGAATGCCTCATTCACTTTGGCAGCCCAGCGGCTGGGGCGGTCGTCGCGTCTGGTCAGCAAATACGTGGCCGATCTGGAGGAGGCGCTGGGCGTTCAGCTTCTGAACCGAACGACCCGCAGTGTATCCCTGACCGATGCGGGGGCGACCTACCTGGCGATGTGCGAACCGCTTCTGGACGGGTTTGACGAAATGGAGGAGGCGGTGCGCAATGCGCAAACGTCTCTGCGCGGTGTGATACGGATTTCTGCGCCGACAGGGTTCGGCTCACTACGGTTGGCCCCGTCGCTGGCGGCTTTTGTCGAACAGCACACTGAGGTCGAAATTGACCTCAACCTTTCAGACCGCCGGGTGTCGATCATTGAAGAAGGTCTGGATTTGGCGATCCGGATCGGGCCGACACGAGACAGTTCCCTAAAGATGCGCCGGTTGGGGCCGATGCCGCTGATTGTGTGCGCGTCTCCGGCCTATCTCGACCGTGCAGGTGTGCCCGCGCATCCAAGCGCCCTGGCCACGCATGAGTGCATTCTGGACGGCAATATGAGCGACCCTGCAGTCTGGCGGTTTGATGTTGATGGCAACGAGGTGGCAGTTCACGTCAATGGTCGCCTTCAGGCCAATGCGCCTGCGGCTTCGGCGCGGCTGGCCGCTGCAGGCGTGGCCGTTGCCAGATGTCCGGCCTACACGGTGGCCGATGCGCTCAGGTCCGGGGAATTGGTCGAGATATTCGCCGAACACCGGGTCACGCCTTATGTCGTGGCCGCCCTTTTCCCGCAAAACCGGCGCCTGACCACGCGGGTCCGCGCGTTGATCGACCATCTGGCAAGCGATGACCTGATCTGCAACGCGGGGGCGTAGTGCCCAAGACCCATGGCGCGTAGACCCTTGACCAATCCCTTGCCCCTTGTTTTCGTAGGGTCGAGCGCTGGGCGACCCTCACGGCATTCAGTTTTTGAGAGGACGCCCGCAGCCTTGGAAGGGATGGTATGGCCGAAATCGAACGTTGGCTGAGCAAGCACGGACTGGCCAAATACGCCAGCGCCTTCGCCGACAATGAGATTGAACTGGGCGACCTGACAGAGCTGACCGACGAAGACCTCGTGACCATTGGCCTGCCTCTTGGGCCACGGCGGCGGTTCATGAAGGCGGTGCGCGCAACAACTGATGGCAACGCCCGGCCGCAAAACACGGCGCTGGGCGCGTCGATCGTGGCCGAACGCCGTCAGCTGACGGTTATGTTCATTGACCTTGTCGGCTCGACCGAGATTTCGCAGCGGGTCGATCCCGAAGATCTGGCCGAGGTTCTACGGCTGTTCAAAGAGACCTGCGCGGCGTCCGTCGCGGATTTCGATGGTCAGATTGCAAGCTACTACGGCGACGGGATTATGGTGTTCTTCGGGTTCCCGCTGGCCCATGAAGAAGACCCCGAGCGCGCCATCCGCGCCGGCTTGCGTATCATCCGAGAAGTGCCCGAAATCCGCACTCACGCGAAACTTCAGGTGCGGATTGGGATCGCCACCGGTCTGGTTGTGGTCGGCGATTTGCGCGGCGAGAAGATGTTCGAAGACGGCACCGCGATGGGTGAGACACCCAATCTGGCCGCCCGTCTTCAGGCGATGGCGGAACCCGGCACCATGATCGTGTCACCTCGGACCCATCAGTTGGCCGGTGGGGCCTTCGACTATGTGCTACAAGGGTCCTTCAAGTTGAAGGGGTTCACGAAAGAAGTTGAGGCGTGGCAAGTGATCGGCGCGCGCGACACGGACAGTCGTTTCAGGCGCGTTGAGGGTGCCTCACTCGGCCCTCTGATCGGTCGCATCACGGAATATGAGACGCTCAGCGACAAGTGGAAGCTGGCCAGTGAGGGCGAAGGTCAAATCGTGCTGGTGTCCGGAGAGCCGGGGATCGGGAAATCGCGCCTGATTGAAGAGTTGCGGCAGAAAACCCCTCAAGGCGCGCATGAGCAAATTCGGCTGCAATGTTCTCCGTATCATTTTGCCAGCTCGTTCTATCCGATCATCCGGCGGCTTCACCATGTTGCCGACCTGCGGTCCGAGGACTCGGATGAGGCAAAACTGGAGAAAACATTGTCGGTTTTGAAAGACCCTTCAGATCAGGTTTTGCGATTGGCTGCGTCCCTTTTGTCGATTCCGTTTGAGGATCGTCTGGGGCCGCTGACCCTGACGCCGCAGCAGATCATGGATCAGACACATGAGATGTTGTTGGACCATTTGCTGGCCGATGCATACGATAAGCCGGTTTTGCTGTTTTTTGAGGACGCGCACTGGCTCGATCCGACAACAAAGGCGCTGATGGATCGGCTTGTGGACCGTCTCCGGGATCTTCCGGTGATGGTGGTGATGACGTTCCGACCGGAGTTTGACCCGGGTTGGGCGTTGCAATCCAATCTGACCAAAGTGGTGCTCAGGCAGCTTGATTTTCAAGACGTTAAACGCATCGCAAATGAGGTCGCGCAGGGGCAGGACATCCCCGACGCCATGTACGAACTGGTGGCGGCCCGATCCGATGGCGTACCGCTCTACGTGGAGGAGGTGACGAAGGATCTGTTGGAGTCCGGCGATATGCCCGATGCTCCAATCGCCCGCGCCAGCGGAGGGGCCTCTGCTGCAAGCTCGGTTCCCAGTGCGCTGCATGATGCGTTGATGGCACGTTTGGATCGCTTGAGCTCGGCCAAGGAAGTGGCGCAGATCGGGGCTGTGATCGGGCCGCAATTCTCGTACCCGCTGATCTCGAAAGTGTCGCGCTTCAGCGATACCGTGCTGCGGTCCGGCTTGGACCTGTTGGTTGAGGCTGGCATCGTCACGACCTCGGGCGATGACGCGCTCCAGATCTTCAGCTATCGCCACGCCCTGATCCGGGACACCGCCTATAACAGTCTTTTGAAAACCGAACGCCGGGTTCTGCACGAACGGGTTGCCAAGACGCTGGACCAGAAAACCTCGGCGGTCGAGGATGCAGGCCCCGAAGTCCTGGCTCATCACTATACCCTTGCTGGGATGGTGGATGAGGCGATCGACTGTCGCTATCTGGCCGGTCAGCGCGCCGTCAAACGCTCGGCCAATACCGAGGCGAATACGCAGCTGTCCCTGGCGCTTGATCTGCTGGGCGACCAGGCGACCAGTACTGAGCGTGACAAGCGAGAGATCGAGATTCAGACCCTGCGCGCAGGGGTGCTACGCTCAACGGCCGGTATCGCGGCGGATGAAACCGGTTCGACCTATGCCCGGATACGGGACTTGTGCGAACGCATGGATGAGACCGAGAACCTCTTCCCAGTCCTCAACGGCCTCTATTCCTTTCATCTGGTGCGCGGTGAATATGATTTGGCGCGGATCGTGGCGCGGCAACTTCTGGACTTGGCGGAAACATCAGGCGAAACGCAACATCAGATGGTGGCCCATCGGGCGATGGGCGCGGTGCTGTTTCATATCGGAGAGCTGGACCCCGCCCACGCGCATCTCGAACAGGCGTTGGCGCTGTACCGCCCCGACCGCGATGCGCATCTGGCCTATGTCTATGGATCCGACCACGCGGCCATAACCTCTTGCTTCCTGAGCCTCGCAACCTGGATGCGCGGTGAGCCGGACAAGGCGCTGGAGATCCAGACACAGGCGGTTGAGGCTGCCCGCGACCTTGAACATGCCCATAGCGTGGCGCAGGCTCTGACTTACCTGTGCATGCTGCATCTTTTGCGTCGCGATCCGGACTCTGTGACCCGAGAGATGGAGCAACTGGAAGAGCTGTCGAACAAGCACGCGTTCACCTTCATGACCCTGACGGCCAATGTCTGGAGAAGCTGGGTCAAGGCCTACGCATCCCCTGGCCCGGACACCATCAAGGACCTCAAAAGGGCGACGGATGCTTGGTGGGCCAGTGGAGCGGGAAATCACAAACCGTTCTTCATGACGCTGATTGCCGAAGTCACGCTTGCCATGGGCGACCACGAAGGCGCTCTGACCGCATTGGCGGAAGCGCGTGAACATCAGCGTTTGACCAACGAGGGGTGGGCGCAGGCAGAAACCGACCGGGTTTATGCGCTGGCGAAATCCTCGACCAGTCCAGCCGAGGCGGAATTCCGACAGGCTTTGTCCCGCGCACAGGACCAGAAGGCGCGGATGTTTGCCCTGCATACTGCTATAGATTTCGCCCGAACCTGCGAGCGGTTTCACTGCACGGCGATTGCAAAAACAGAGCTTCAAGGGGCTTTCGAAGCAATCTCGGGCGGAAATCAAACGGTTGAGATGCGCCTCGCTCGTGAATTGTTGGCTGGGGTGGAAACGGCCTAGGCGCGCATCCGTGCGTGTTCAGGATCATAGGGTGAGGCAGGGATGACCTGCGCGTCGACCAAATCGCCGTACATGTCGATCAGCACACTGGTGCCTTCGCCCGCCAGCGCGGGATCAATGAACGCATAGGCCAGGTTCTGCCCGACCCGATGACCCCAATCGCCCGAGGTGACGGTGCCCACCACAGTGTCGCCCTGCATCAACGAAGCCCCGCCGTGAGCGGGTGCGTGGGTAGTGTCGATCTGCAGCGTCACGAGTTGCTTGCGCTTGCCGCTGGCGTGGCGTTCCGACAGGGCCTCCTTGCCGATGAATTCGCCCTTATTCAGGTTCACGAACCGATCCAAGCCGGTCTCATATGGGTCGAATTCCGTGAGAATGTCGGATTTCCAATGCAGAAATCCCTTCTCCATCCGCATGGATTCCACCGCGCGCGCGCCAAACAGCTTCATGCCATGGGCGTCACCCGCCGCGCGCAAGCCCAGATAGGCCGCGTAGAGCGAGGCGTTGGGTACGTGGATTTCATAGGCCAACTCGCCCGAGAAGCTGACACCCATGACCGTGGCCGGGGCGAACCCGATAAAGCACTCACGCACGGACAGCCAGGGGAAGGCCTCTTTCGACCAGTCGCCCCGGGTGCAGGCCGACAGAACATCGCGGGCCTTGGGGCCAGCCAGAACCAGAATGGTCTGGTCATTGGTCAAGGATCGGATCTGAACATCCTCATCCTTGCGGATGTGTTGGGTCAGCCAGTCCATGTCATGATACTCACTGGCCGCAGCCGAGCCGTACCATACACGCTCTGGCCCCCGATCCGAGGCAGGCAGGTTTGCCACGGTGGCTTCAGCTTTGACCATGCCGTGGTGGTTCAGAAGGTAGCCCAGACCCACGCGGCTGCCGCGCTTCGTGACCGTGCCGCAGATCATACGATCGAGGAAGCTGTGGCGATCGGTACCGGTGATCTCGAACCGGTTGAAGCCGTTGACTTCGCACAGGCCAACGTTCTCCTGAACGTTCTTCACTTCGGCGGCGACGATGTCGAACGCCTCGTCAAAGTTGAAGGTAAGGGTCGGGTGAAAATCGGGCGATGGCTTGATGTAGTCCATCCGCTCCCACCCGTTCACGACGGTAAACTCGGCCCCTTCGGCTGCCAGAACGGGCGTCAGCGGGGTTGTCTTGGCCGGGCGTCCGGCGGGGCGATGTTCATGCGGGAAGTGGAACCGGAACTCGTTCTGATAGTCCTCGATAGCCTTCAGTGAAGTCAGTTCCACATTCGTATGGCCGGTGAACCGACGCGGATCGAGGCACCATGTGTCATAGCAGGCGTCACTATGCACGATCTGTTGCGCCAGCAGCCAGCCATGGCCGCCGCCTTCGCCCAACCCCGCGCGCAGGCCGATGATACAGAAGGCGTTGCGTTTACCGGGGATCGGACCCACCAGCGGGGCTCCGTCGATGGTATAGGTGATTGGTCCGTTCACGATGGACCGAATGCCGGTTTCTTCCAATGCTGGCATCCGCTCGAACGCTCCGGCTAGAACGTCCATGACGCGTTCCAGATCATCGGGGCAGAGGGCATTCACAAAATTCGGATCAATCCCGTCCATGCCCCAGGTTTTGCAATCCTGCTCATAGAACCCGACCAGCAGCCCACCCTTTTCCTGACGGCAGTAATAATCGCTGATTGGGCAGCGCAGCAAAGGCATCCGGTGACCGGCTTCGGCAATACCAGGGATATCCTCGGTCAGGAAATACTGATGCTCCATCGAGGCGACGGGATGGTGAACCCCCATCATCGCGCCCACTTCGTTCACGCGGTAGCCACAGGCATTGACGACGAAGTCACAATCAATGTCGCCATGTTCCGTATGCACGGTCCAAGTGTCATCCTTGTGTTGGGTCAGCGCGGTGACCGGGGTATTGCGATAGACCTCTGCGCCAGCTTTGCGAGCATGATAGGCCAGCGCCTGACACAGCTGGGCCGGGTCGATGTCTCCGTCCAGAGGGTCCCACAATCCGCCCAACAGGTTGGTGGTCGAGATCAGTGGGTGGCGGCGGGCGCATTCCTCGGCGTCGATTACCTCGAACTCCACGCCCATCCCGCGCGCCATCGAGGCGAAGTGGCGGTACCCCTGCATCTGCGCTTCGGTATTGGCCAGTCGGATGCCGCCATCGGCGTGGTGGTAGTTGATCGGATATTCCGGGTTTTCGGAGAGTTCCTTGTACAGATTGATCGAATGAGTCTTCAGCCCGACCATGGTCTGGTTCATACCGAAATTCGTCACCTGCGCCGCCGAATGCCATGTGGTTCCGCTGGTCAGCTCGTTCCGCTCGACCAGAACCACGTCGCTCCAGCCTTCCTGTGTCAGGTGGTAGAGCGTAGAGCATCCGGCAATGCCGCCGCCGATGACAACAACTTTGGTACGGGATTTCATGGCAGGTGAGCCTCCGGAGTTCGCTTGCCCTGCATACGAAGTCCGTTTGTCACCATGTGCAATTGTAGAGTGATGCATTGAGACGTTATCAAAATTAGAAATCTATTTTTTCGAAGTAAAAGAGATGATCTTGCGCCACGGGCAACAATTCTTCTTGCTTGATGTCACAAACCCCCCGTTTCAAAGGACTGGGAATGGCTGGACAGCGTAGCAAGCGAGGTGGACGCAAAGGGCGTCTGGCACAACGAGCAGCCAAGCCCGCGTTTGATCCATGCCCGCCCGGTCAAATCGGCGGAATGTATAAGCCGCTCAGCGAAGCCGAACTGCGCCGCATCTATGATACTGCCCTCGATTTGCTTGAGAAATTGGGTATCGGAGAGGCGCCGGACAGATTGCGGAACGATCTGTTGGCCGTGGGTGCCGTGGACAACGGCAAGGGGCGCGTTCTGTTCCCGCCCGAGCTTGTCGAAGAGGCGATTGATCAAGCCGCGAAGACCTTCACCTTGCATGGCCGCGATCCCAAGAGGTCGATCGAAGTTGGTGGCAATAAAGTGTATTTCGGAACCGGTGGGGCCGCGGTGCAGACGCTTGATATGGAAAGCGCGCTGTATCGGCCTTCGACTCTGAAGGACCTGCATGACTTTACGCGGCTACAGGACACGCTGGCGAATATCAGCTGGTTCACACGTTGCTGCGTGGCGACCGATGTGCCGGACAACTACGATCTGGATGTGAACACCGTTTTCGCGCTGCTCAAGAACACCACGAAACCGACGGCGACGTCGTTCACGCTGGCCGAATATGTCGCTCCGATAGTCGAGATGTTGGACATTGCCGCGGGAGGGCCTGGAGAATTTGCCAAACGCCCGTTCATGAAGGCGCATATCAGCCCGGTGATATCGCCCATGCGCTATGGCGAAGATGCAGTGGATGTCACTTACGCATGCATCAAACACAACATTCCGATCTCGTGCATCACGGCGGCGCAGGCCGGAGCAACGGCGCCTGCGACCTTGGCGGGGTTTCTGGCGCAGTCTCTGGCGGAAACCTTGGCGGCCCTATTGATGGTCCACGCAATCCAGCCCGGTTTTCCGATGGTGTTCTCGAACTGGCCTCTGGTCATCGACCTGCGCACCGGGGCATTTTCCGGCGGTAGCGGAGAGACAGCAGTGTTGAATGCCGCGTCGGCGCAGCTGTCCAATTGGCTTGGTTTGCCCTCGGGTGTGGCCTGTTCCATGACCGACGCCAAGGCCATAGACGCGCAATATGGGATGGAGAAAGGCATAACCTCCATGGCTGCGGCCTTGGCGGGAGGGAACCTGATCTACGAAAGTTCTGGCATGACCGCATCGTTGTTGGGGGCGAGTTTTGAGGCTTTCGTGCTGGATGATGAGATGCACTCCAACACCTATCGCGCCTTGCGCGGGGTCGAGGTGACGGATGAGAACCTTGGGTTCGATGCGATTTGTGATGCCGTTCTGGGTGATGGGCACTTCTTGGGTGGACAGCACACTCATGCCGCGATGGAACGGGATTACTTCTACCCCACACTTGCTGATCGAGCTGAGCCGCGCACATGGGCCGAAAATGGCGCTCAAGATGCATGGGGTAGGGCAAAGGCCCGCGCGGGCGAGATTCTTCGTGAACACAACCCCTCATACCTCACCTCTGAGCAGGAGGAGGCCATCAGGTCTCGGTTCAATATTCTGATCTGATCATTCCACCAGTTTGAAGCTGTCCGCCAGCCACGGCGTTTTCTCATATTGCGCAGTCAAAGCGCGATCTCGGATCAGTGCGCGCATCTTGCCATCTATCAGGTCCAAAACGGACCGCGAACAATCGGGTGTAGAGACAATCGCAAGCGTGCGGGCAAAGCTTTTGCCCGGAAACTTGTGCATGCTGAGATTTTGGTGAAACCTTTTGGCACGCGAGAACAGCAAAGGGGTAGTGATGGTCCAGCCCGCACCTGCGGCGACCATAGCCATCAAAGTCTGGTTGTTGCTGCATTCGAAATTGGACTGCGGTGAAAGCCCTAGCCGCCGCAATTGAGATTCGATCTGCCGGGCGATGATCAAATTGCTGGAAAACCGCAAGAACGGCAGTTTGGTGCGCCCTTCGACAATGTCGGAAAGGGATTTCTCGCTGAACCGAGGGAGGACCACCACAAACGGGTCTCGTAACAATGGGCGATCCTGCAGGTCCCGCAGCCGGTCCTCTGGGGTGGTCGTGATCCCTAGATCAAGATGCCGGTTGCGCAGCATCTCGACGATCGCGTGACTGGAATCAGTGTGATACATGAAATCGCAGCTCGGCATGTGGCCCGAAAGAAAGACGGCCAGTTCAGGGATGATATCGCTGTCGAAATCCTCGATCGTGCCAATCCTGAGGTAACTCGCCTCGGCAATATTTCCGGCAGATGCTTCGGCCTTGGCCTTGCGGATGGCATAGAGCGCGTCACTGATATTGCGCAGAAAGACCTGCCCTTTTGGCGTCAGGACCATCGGCCTACGCGCGTGGTTGAAAAGTTCAACCCCAAGGTGGTCTTCTAGATTGCGCAGATGATGCGAGACGGTGCTGATGGTCAGGCCGGTTTCTTCGGCTGCGGCCTGAAGCGATCCTTTCTGGGCGCAGATCTGAAACAACTCCAAGCCTTTGAGGTTAAGGTCCTTGTTGGCGTTAGGGCGGGGCATGTTTCCTCTGCGCGAACTAGGCGTGAAATAGGTTTTATGAATTGAAACTATTGTTGGTAAATTATCAAATCAACGAAAAGCCGCACCTGCCGACCGGAACGCCACTATCTTCTCGTGTTGCAGATGACACAACAGCGTGAAGATGCGGTATTCCTTTTTTCTTTCACCGCTTCGTTCTTTAATCGTACCCAAGCAAAATAGCACGATCCTGTGGATGTCGTGCAAACCGGTAGTGAGGCAACTCAGGTTGGAAAACGGCCTTCTCTTTTTAATTCTACCCAATGCCACGGCGTGTGAAAGCTGCGTCTCTGTGCCATCAGTAGACTGCGCGGAGGCCAACCATGCTTGATGCCCGCATCCGCCCACTGATCGATCCGCCGCTGAACGCGATTGGGCGGGGGTTGGCGGCGCGTGGTGTCTCGGCTGATCTTGTGACTCTGGTGGGTCTGGGGTTCGGCCTGATGGCGGCTGGCGCGATCGTTCTAGGTTTACAGGTTCTGGCCGTCCTGTTCATCCTGTTGTCGCGTCTGGCGGATGGTCTGGATGGGGCAATCGCGCGCGCTGGGCGTAAGACCGACTTTGGCGGCTATCTCGATATCACTTGTGACTTTTTGTTCTACGGTGCGATCCCCATGGCGTTTGTCTGGGCGGACCCGTCGGCAAATGCCCTGGCCGGAGCGTGGTTGCTGGTCAGCTTCTACTTCAACGGCGCGACCTTCCTGGGCTATGCGATCCTCGCCGAAAAACGCGGGTTGGAGTCGCAGAAACACGGTGCCAAGTCGCTCTACTTTACCGGCGGTCTTCTGGAAGGCACTGAAACCATTGCCTTCTTCATCGCAATCTGCCTGCTGCCCAACTGGTTCAGCCCGATGGCATGGGCGTTTGGCGCGGTTTGCTTTGTCACCGCCATTTCGCGCATCCTGTTGGCGCGGCAGGTCTTCACTCACTCGGAATAAACGCAAGGAAAACCCATGAAACATCTATTTGCTGCCCTCTGCGCGGCGCTGGCCGGAACAGCATGGGCTGAACCTGATCCCGCAAACTGGCAGGACGTTCTGGATGAGGCCAACGGCCAGACCGTCTATTGGAATGCATGGGGTGGCTCGACCACGATCAACGATTTCATCGAATGGGTCGGAACCCGCGTCGAAGAGGAACATGGCGTCAAGGTCGAGCATGTGAAACTCACCGATACGGCCGATGCGGTCAGCCGGGTGATTGCCGAGAAATCCGCCGGTCAGGACACGGACGGAGCGATTGATCTGATCTGGATCAACGGAGCCAATTTCAGTGCCATGAAAGAGGCCGATCTTTTGTTCGGCCCCTTTGCTGAGGCTCTGCCCAATTGGCGGTTCGTAGATGTGGACGGCAAGACCGTAACCACAGATTTCACCGTCCCGACCGAAGGGTTTGAAAGCCCTTGGGCCATGGCGCAGGTCGTGTTCATCTATGATAGCGAGGTACTGCCTGAGCCTCCCAAATCCGCCGAGGCAATTCGCGAATGGGCGGCGGCGAACCCGGGTCGGTTCACGTTCCCTCAGCCCCCTGACTTTCTGGGAACGACCTTCCTGAAACAGATGCTAATCGAATTGGTCGAGGACCCGGCCGTCCTGCAACAGCCCGCCGGCGACGACTATGCGCAGGTGACGGCGCCATTGTGGGACTGGCTGCAGGATGTAACTCCGGACCTCTGGCGTGCAGGTCGCGCCTATCCGCAAACCGGGCCAAGCCAACTGCAGCTGATCAATGATGGAGAGGTCGACATGGCGATCAGTTTCTCTCCGGGTGAGGCGACAACGGCCATTGCCAACCAGCAGCTGCCGGAAAGCGCGCGGACTTTCGTTCTGGATGATGGAACACTGGGCAATGCCAGCTTTGTGGCGATCCCCTACAATGCCTCGGCCAAGGTGGGTGCCATGGTCGTTGCTGATTTCCTGATGAGCCCCGAGGCGCAACTGCGCGCGCAAGACCCGGACGTATTGGGCTTTAGCACCGTGCTGGACATGGCCGCCCTTTCGGCGGAGGACCGCGCTGGGTTCGACGCGTTGGAGCTGGGCGTGGCAACGCTTTCGCCCGCCGAACTTGGCCAAGCCCTGCCCGAACCGCATCCCAGCTGGATGACCCGGATCGAAGCGGATTGGGCTGAGCGTTACGGCGTTGGCAACTGACCTAAGCCCCGGCAAACCATGGGGGCTGGCACCGACGCTAACCATAGCGTTGTTGCTGGGTCCCATCGCTGCCGGGCTTTTGGGAACGATCCTTCCGGCCTTCGGAGGCATGCGCCCGGACGGGCAAAACGGGTTCTCATTTGATCCATGGACGCGCCTCTGGGCCGAGCCCGGCGTGGGCCAAGCCCTCTGGCTGTCGTTCAAAACCGGTTTCCTTTCGACGCTTGGGGCGCTGATCGGGTGTTTTCTGCTGATCGCAGGTTGGCAGGGCACACGCGCGTTTTCGCGGATTGAGACGCTGCTGTCGCCCCTTTTGTCCGTACCCCATGCGGCGGCCGCGTTGGGGCTGGCGTTCCTGATTGCGCCGTCTGGCTGGATTGCGCGGCTCATCTCGCCCGGTCTGACGGGATGGACCCGCCCTCCTGACGTGCTGATCCTACAAGACCCGGGCGGGTGGTCCTTGATTGCGGGACTGATGATTAAAGAACTGCCATTTCTGCTGCTGATGTCGCTGGCCGCGCTGCCTCAGATCAAATCGGCCGAACGGATGCGTGTGACGCAGGTGCTCGGCTACGGCAGGGTCCGAGGGTGGTTTCTGGCCGTGATGCCCGCGCTGTATACGCAGATCCGGCTGCCGATCAATGCGGTCTTGGCTTACGCGATGTCGAATGTGGATGTCACAATGGTATTGGGACCGTCGCGCCCGCCGACTCTGTCCATGTTCATCCTGCGCTGGATGACGGACCCCGATCTGGCCCTGCGCGCGCCCGCTGCGGCAGCTGCGTTGGTTCAGTTGGGGCTGGTGGCCGCAGCCATCATGGTCTGGCGGGGTGGTGAAAGGGCCGTGGCCGCGCTGATCAACCGGGGTGTTGAAAGCGGAACGCGCGGCACGGGCTTGCGCGACACCGCCCTCAGAACCATTGGCCTCGTAATGTCACTCACGGCGGGCATCGCGGTTTTCGGGGGTTTGATCAGTCAGTTCATCTGGTCCTTCGCCGGGCGTTGGAGGTTTCCCGACGCGCTACCGAGCAGCTTCAGCCTGATGTCCTGGGAGCGCCACGGCCTGGACGCGGTTGAGGTCACCCTGCTCACCTTGGCATTGGCGTTTTCCACCGCACTGATCGCTCTGGTTCTGGTGATCGGCTGCCTGAACGCAGAACTCCGCACCCGGCGCAAAATGAACAAGACAGGTATGGTGATCCTGTACCTACCGCTCATCCTGCCTCAGATCGCTTTCTTGCCGGGCCTGCAGATCCTGATGATCCAGATCGGAGCGGCGCAGGGCATCCTTCCCGTGATCTTGACCCACTTGGTCTTTGTTCTGCCCTACGTATTTCTGGCCTTGGCAGGCCCCTACCGCGCGCTCGACCGCCGCTATGCTACGATTGGGGCCGCTATGGGGCTGGGACCGGTCGGAGTGCTTTGGCGTATCCGGCTGCCAATGTTGCTGGCTCCGATCTTGACGGCTCTTGCGGTGGGGATGGCGGTGTCAGTCGGCCAATATTTGGCCACTCTTCTGGCCTCGGGCGGGCGGTTGAACACGTTGACGACTGAGGCTCTGGCCCTGTTTTCAGGCGGTGATCGCCGTGCGATAGGGGTCTGGACCATCGCGCTGGCGTTCACGGCATGGCTGCCGTTTCTGCTGGCCTTGATGATCCCCAGAATTGTCTATCGCAACAAAAGCGGACTACGCCATGATTGAACAGGGCCTCTCACTGGATCAGCTTTCGATCTCTCATGCCGATGGCAGAGGACTGGTGCAGCTATCAGCTGACATTGCGCCCGGAGAGGTTCTGAGCCTGATGGGGCCGTCCGGGGTTGGGAAATCCACCATTCTTGCAGCGATCACCGGAACTTTGTCGCCCGCCTTTCGTCTTGAAGGGCGCATAGCGTTGAATGGGCGGGTTCTGAATGCCCTGCCGTCTCAGAAGCGGCGCGTGGGGATCCTGTTTCAGGACCACCTGTTGTTCCCACACCTGTCTGTTGGTCAGAATGTCGGCTTTGGTCTGCCGCCCCGTACCCCGGACCGGGCCGCGCGCATTCAGGCCGCCCTGTCCGAGATCGGGCTGGACGGGTTTGAAGCCCGCGATCCCGAGACCCTTTCCGGAGGCCAGCGCGCCCGAGTGGCCCTGATGCGGATGCTTCTGGCGGAGCCCGATGCCTTGCTTTTGGATGAGCCTTTCTCGCGTCTCGATGTCGGTCTCCGGGACAGAATGCGGGACCTCGTCTTTACCCGAGCCGGCGCGGCGCGGCTGCCAGTTTTGTTGGTGACCCATGACATTGCCGATGCCGATGCCGCAGGAGGCAGGGTTGTGACTCTGCCTCAATAGCGGTTTTGGTCGAGATGTTCGGCTTTGTCTGGTTCCGGCTCGCCCTAGCCTAGTTCGTCAATCCGGACAGGTACTTGATCGCCGTCAGGCTCGGCAGGAACGTGTACGCGCCACCGCGAGTATGGATCAGTCGGGGAAAGCCGTGCAGTCGGATCGTGCCCTCATCGGGCAGGCTGAGGTCGAACCAGCTGGTTTCCGGCGTGTTCGCCCCCAGCAGAGGATCATTGGCACCCGTGATCGTCGGGTCGTGCAGGCCGAGGTTGATCCAGTCGCACATCACCGCTTCGAACTGTGCGCCGATATTGGCGCCGATGAAGCTGCCCAGCAGGCCGCGCTCAGCCGTGTCGGGGTTTTGGGGGTCGAAATCCGGGCCGTAGGACATGCCGCGCCGCACCAAACGTCGCGTGTAGTTGGCGATGCGTTGCACGATCCGACCGCCACGCGGGTTGCCGCGTCGCAGATGCGACCCGGCAGGACAGCGGGAATGCGCGTTGTAGTTGAAATTGGTCAGCGAGACCTCATGCTCAGGCCATTGCGCGTCCGGTGACAGCTCGTATGGAACGCCGTTTCGCCAGCGCCCGCACATCTGGGCCGCGACAACCTCTCGCAGAGCGCCGTGGATGTCCAGGCCTTCGCCGATGCGTTCCAGATTGTTCGGATCGACCAATTTATCGCGATCCGGGTGACCCATCAGATCATCGGCGGCTTTGTCCAGATAAGCCTCGAAACCGGCCGCATCCTGCGCCAGAACTCGGAACGCATTGAACGACCCGTTGAAACCAAGCGCATTGGGCGAGGGGACGCGGAACACCACGCCCTCTTGGCGTGTGGGATAACCCAGCAGGGCGGTGCCCAGCGGGTCAATCGGTTCATCGACACCGGCTTGCTCGGGGTCATAGACCTGCTCGAACCGGGGCTGGGAAATGCCATCGACATAGCCGAAAAACACCTTGCTATCGGCCAGATTGCGGCCGTCGCGTTTACCCAGAATGGTGAAGGCCGCGCCAACCTGTTTCTCTACCAGGTCTAGGTGATCCTGAACGTCGGAATAGACCGACGCCATGATGTGAACCCGGTCAGGTTGATCAAACGGAGCCGGCCAGTGATCCGGTGCGCTGGTGCCGAAATCGCCCAGTTTCATCGCGCGTTTCGTCATGCCCTGCACGAATTCGCTGGGGAAGGTTTTCAGATCCTCGGACGCGGTGCCAAGGGCGCGCAGCCCGGCATAGGTCAGGCCGATGTTGAAACAGAAGGGCGGCTTGACCTCCCACAACACACCTCGGGTGATTTCGGGGACGGTTTCACTGCCGCCATCGACGGCGGTCGCCAGAAACTGACGGGCCGCGGTGCGGTCGGTGACTTCAAGAAACAGATGGCGCACCAGATCGCGGCGATAACCGCGCAGGATGTTGCCCTGAATGTCGGCGAGATCGAGTTTTGCAGTCACCAGCCTTGTCCAAATTTTTGGCGCACTTGCGCGGCGGAAACGCCCGGATAGGCGCGATAACCGCCCCCCAGCGACAGGTTAGGGTTCGCGTAGAGTTGCAGAACAAACGCACGCGGGAGGGTTTCCAGCCGATGCGGCGGCTGGTTCGGAGGCAGCCCTTTGGCCTCATCCTGAAGGCCGAACAGGTCGGTCGGGAAATCGGGGGCCTGAAACAGGTCGTGCTCATGGACCCAGTCGATGAACTCTTCGACGTTGTGCTCGGTCGGGATTAGGTGTTCCGCCCCGTCCACCAGCGAGATGACGTCGTTGAACACACTGCCGATGGTGGTGATGAAATCCCGAATGTAGTTGCTGAAATCGCCATCATAGACCGAAATCATGCATATCTTGTCGTCGATCAGTAGAAACCGGGCGAAATGCACCGTTCCGACATTGTCGAGCCCTGCAAATATCTCTTCGACATTTTGCGCGATGGCTAGTGCAGCATGGGCACGTCCGGCGGGCGAGGGGTCTTTCAGCGGCATGATCAGATTCATCATGCGCTGCACGTTCTCGCTGGGTTGCGGTGAGGGGCGCGGGCCACCGGGCAGTTTAGGCTTGGGGTCGCGCCAGTGCCAATAGGGCACAACGATGTAGCGTGACAGGAACTTGAACCATCCCCGATCCGGCAGGGTGTTGACGTAGCGATTGAACCAACTGTTCTGACGAGTCATGACCTTACCCCTTCGAGAACGGGCAAGGGGACCCGCCGCGCCAAGCGCTTGAGATTTTGTACGAGTCGATGCGCATTTTCAGCACCGGATCATCCGAGGCCTCAATCCCGGGGGTCAGCAAACCAGGATTGAAGCTGAGCTTCTCAGACTGTTCTATCTGGTCCTCAGGCACAGCGTTTAGCGTCAGAACGCCCATCATGATCCGTTTGCGATGGGGCGGCCAGGGGCGCGAGGAGTTGTTGAAATCGTCTCCGACCTCACCGATTGTCATCATCAGAGAGAACCGCGCAGGTTCTTTAGCAAGACGCTCCCTAAGTTCAGCCTGAAGATAGTCATCCACCGGTGTTTCATCCGGGTCGGTGTTAAGCACGCCTGCGATGGGTTGCCACGAAAACCGCACCCAGCGGCGCACGCCTTCGGCTCCGGTCACGATGAATGTATGGCAGGCGTGATAGGCCGCCCGCGCGTAGCTGGTCGGCGCTCCGATCTGGGCGGCTTGTAACACACCAAGCTGAGAATAGGCGTTTCGGTCGGCAAACCCGATGGCACCTTCGTCCGGGCTGATCGTCTCGCCCGGATAGGGGTCGCGTTCAGGCAGCATCAGCTGAAGGTAGCTCCAGATTTTCTGCCAAGGGGTCTGACCATTGTAGAGCTTGGGCTTGGCGGCTTCGGCGAAATCCAGAAACGTCTCGGGGGTCTGGGTGAAAAACTCGGGCAGATTCATCGCGATCAGGTCGGTATCGGAGCCATCAGACAGGTGAAACCGAACCGCCAGCCCCCGGACATCGGACCAGCCGTCATGCACCACAGCGCAGCCCGATCCGTTCGAAAACCGAACAATCACATCCGTCTTTTCATTGGTGAAGTGATCCGCGGCGCAGAAATTCCGGGCGATGGGCGTGGGCTTGAAATAGCCGGTCGCACTGATCCCGATTGTGTGAACGGGGCGCAGGGCCAGATCACCATCAGGACGATGCAGAACTTCTACCAGCTTCTCGGCAAGGCCGGGATCGCTCATGACTTGACCACCTGTTAACTGAAGTTACCCCAAAAATGTGGCGTTAACCATAAACACTGGTCGGGCAAAGGCAACAGGAAGAATACATAAAACCCGGCGAAGCCACTGTTTGATCACACAAAACTGAGGGCGGCTACCATTTGTTCAGCATCTCTTTGGCATGGGTCCAGTATTCACTTTGCCGACAGGTGTAGAATGCCTTCTCCATCAGATCGTAGGATTCAGGTCGGTGTGTCGCCAGCCCCACGACCTTGGGTAGCGAAGGGTTCAGGCGCACCATCCGCTCTTTCAGCACAAGATGGGCCATCCAATGCTGGTTCTCAGCCGATGTGGTCAGCAGCAGTTCGATCAAAGCCCCCCGAGGCGCGCCCGACGTGATGCCGAACCATTTCAACAGGCCCCAGTCGTCGGGGTTCTTGATCATCTCCTCCGAGATATCTGTGGGCTGTTGCCCGGTGCCGATCGACAGAGCCTCGATATGTGCCAAACCCTCGGCTCGGCCTGCCGCGATGGCCACGTTGATGCCGTTCATCACCGGGTTGTTGGCAAAGGCCCCGCCATCAGCGAAATAGCCATAGTCCACCCCGTCCGAAATGATCTGATGCGGCGGGAAATAGGATGGCGCGGCCGAGCTTGCCATGGCGACGTCCAGCAGGCCGACATCGCTCATATCCAGCCATTTTTCGTAGCCCAGCGTCTGGTTGGTGATAGTAAACGGCGACCACCCTACCTTGTCGCTGCGATGAAGGCATACGGTGTTGACCGCCAGAACCAGATCCGGCGAAAGAGAATTGACTTTGCGGTCTCCCACGAGACTGCGCCCGATCTCCTCCAGCCCGGTGGCATTGTATTGCGAGGCGGTGATGCCCGGGCCGCCGCCGAGTTTGAACCGCCGCAGCACCTCATCCAGTGCCTTGTCCAGAAAGCTGTGTTCGTTTTCACGAAAAATCTTGTCGGCATCTTCGCGGTAATGCGCGGCAAGCTCGCCGATGAGCTGACCCATATCTTTGCCTTGCGTCCGGCCATCCGCAAGCGCCACGGCGATCAGCCCACCGGTCGAGGTCCCCGCGAACCCGTCGGCCTTGTCCAGAACGCCGGTCTCCTCCTGCAGGCTTTGCAAGATCAGGCAGGTCAGGTAGCCCCTGATCCCCCCGCCATCGCAGGACACAAGTTTGAATACCATTCGATGCGCCTCATCGCTTTTTAGTTGTAAGGGGTTTTAGGATAACTGGGCTGGGAAAAGCCAGCCGTTTTGCGACCCGTTGAGGCTTGTCCCGCATAGCAAATTGGAAAAAGCCTTGCGAAAACCTGTATTTGCAAGCACAGTTCGCCGCGAAAAGGACGGGCTTGGCCCGCAATGGCCGACCCCACCGGGGCCACGGCGCAATCAGGGAGTTGAGGCTATGGCGTTGGAACTACATGAGATGTGCAGCGGGCTGGGCTTTCCAGAAGGTCCGGTTGCGATGAATGATGGCTCGGTCCTGTTCGTGGATATCAAAGAGCAGACCCTCGTGCGCCTGACCGTCGATGGCACCGTCAGTGTGGTGGCCGAAATCCCCGGCGGCCCGAATGGCGTGGCAATTGGACCGGATGGCGCTGCCTATGTCTGCAACAATGGCGGTGTCTACAGTTTCGTGCCCTACGGACCCGACGATATCACTGTTCCCGCCCCCATTCGCCCGCATTATAAGGGTGGGTCCGTGCATCGGGTCGATCTTGAGACCGGAGAGGTCACGATGCTGTTCGATTCCTATGAGGGGAAACGGCTGATCGCGCCTGACGATCTGGTTTTCGACAAGGAGGGCGGGTTCTGGTTCACCGATACCGGGATCGAGGACGCAGAGTCTACGCGTTATGGCGGGCTGTACTATGCCACGATCGACGGCAAGACCCTGATCAAAGCTGCCACGATTCCGATGCCCAACGGGGTCGGGCTGTCGCCGGATGGCGGCACCGTCTATGTCTCGGACACGGTGTTTGGGCGGCTTTGGGCAATGAAGATCACCGGCAAGGGCCAAGTCGAGCCCGGTCCGATTCCGGGGATGCCGGGGCAGGTGGTGCAAACCTTGCCGGGGTATCAATGGCTCGACAGTCTCAAGGTCGAGGCCGACGGACGGGTCTGCGTGGCGACAATTTTCAACGGCGGGATCACAGTGTTCAGCCCTGACGGGTCGACCGAACATGTCGCCATTCCCGACCTCTTCACGACCAATATGTGTTTTGGCGGAGAGGACATGCAGGACATATGGATCACCGCCTCCAGCACGGGCAAAATCTACAAGGCCAGATGGCCTCGTCCGGGGTTGAAGCTGGAGTTTACGGCTTAATGTAAGGACCGTCGGTTTTGCGCAGTCGAGATCAGCATATGCTTGAGCCATGGCCAATAACGGAGGGTGTGTCGCAGGTGCAATCCGGCGACAAAGAACTAGAAGGACAAGGCCTTGGCCGGACTGCCGAGGCTCAGTCTGCAGGCGTGGGTGTGATAAGCCAGGTAATAACGCTGCGGTCCAGTTGTCGGTAGCCAACGTCGAAGACCGCCCCTGCCGTGACCGTATTATTCAACGATTTGGTCAACCGCAGCCTCAGGACGGTTTCACTGGGCGCGCCGTAGAGTTCGGCATGGTCAAAACCAAAGAACTGTTGAACCGCAGGGAACAGGGCCTTGTAGAGAGTTTCTTTGGCCGAGAATACAAGCGTTGCCTTCAACGCCTGCGCGTCGCTTTCCCGGATCAGCCGGGTTTCCTCGGGCTGCAAAGCGACCTTGAAAATCGCATCCAGTGAGGATCCTTCGGCGATGTCCTCTATATCGACGCCAACCAAGGTGCCGGGCTGATCGGTGATAATCGCCGCACAGCGCCCCTTTGAATGCGTGATCGAACCTGCGACGCCTGCGGGCCAGATCGGCTCACGGTTGGGACCTGTGGCGATCTGCGTCGACGCATGCCCCGTTGACGCCAAAGCGGCCATGGCTACGGCACGGGCTGCAAGGTACTCGGCCTTTCTCTTTTCAACGGCCCTGTCCAAACGATCCGGGCGGTCGACGCACAACGTCGTGAAAAGGTCATCTTCAAAACGAGATTGATCAAACCTCGCGATCACAGCAGTCGCTGTCGCAGACCCGATGTCCATGGCCCCCACGTCCGTCAGGAACCCATCGGAGCGCGTTTCAAGGGAAGAGAGGTGTTGGGTGGGCAGTGTCATGGCCCCCTTGGCTTCCCTCAAGCGTCGCGCCACGTCAATCCGGATTTTCAAATCGTATGACATCTGCGCAGTGGGGCAGCTTGAACTTTAGAGAGATGTGGGGAACCATCTGAGGCCGACAGCTGAAACCTACGGCCCGCCCAGAGGGTTGGGGGGCCAGTGCCCCTAATGCTCTGAGAACTTGTAATCGCGCCGCAGACCACGACTGGATTTGGATCATGCGTCTGAAAGTGCGAAGATATCGGCCTTTGTCCACACGCAGTCGTGGTCGGAAAGCGGTGTGCCAGTGGCCGAGATTGAACTCAATACGCCTTTGTCTACGGGCGTGAAACCCCGTCCGGCCAGCCAATCCAGTTTCATCTTTCGGTCCGGGTGTGGCGTTATCAGACTGGGGCGGGTCGTGTCGCCCTCGGCCGTAAACGCCCACGAATAGCCCTGATCTTCGGCCAGTGCGAACAAGGTTTCGCGGCGCCAGTCGAAATCGGGGGGAAGGTGGTTGCCGGTGTTCAGATCTCCTCCGATCAGAACGGGAATGTCGGGGGCGAAGGCGTCAATCTCCTCTAGCAGAAGTTCGAACTGAACTTGCCGGTGTTCAGCGGCGGAATTGCTTTCCAGATGCGTGGAGACCACGCAGATCGGCCCCCTTTCGGTTGGCACAACGGCGGCAATAGCCATGCGCCCGCCGACCCGGGGTTGTTCAGGGTCTGCTGCCCCGCTTTCGGGGGTGAACCAATGGCCGTGGTCGTCCAATCGGATCAAAGCTGTGCGCTCAAACGGGACCGAGGATAGAACGGCGTTGCCGTGCCAGCCGGTTGTGTTGAAATCATCGGTGCAAAAGGCGCGCTCGGTCGGGCCGCCCAGGTCAAGCTCGTGAAACTCGACGCCAAAGGCGTATGTCATGCCCAGGACGCGGGCAACCTCTTCGGTGGTGTGGCGTTGCGCGGTGCGGGCCATGCCGCAATCGACCTCGGAGAGCAGAACGATATCTGGCGCAATTGGGTCTAGATGCGCGGCGGTTTCTTCGGGAAACAGGCAGCGTTCAACATTCCAGGCGGCGACGGTGATTTGCGCGGGCAGTTGGGCCGCTGTGGCCTCGCCCCCCAATTGCAGCGCGTTCATCGCCGGCAAAGATGCCATAAGCGAACGATGTGCCTTCGTTGTGCGTGGGGCAGCCAGAATTTCAGCCCGCTGGTCAGATGTGACAGCGGGCAAAGTCGCGACAGTTTGTGTGATCAAAGGACTTTTCCCGTTTCCACGTCGAACAGGCGTAGGGCGTCGTGTTTCAGGGTGATGCGGGTCTCGCCCGTGTGCACGCTATGGTCCTTGCCGACCATGACTGTAAATGGCTGGTCCGCAAGTGTGCCGTGCAGCAGACGATGCGCGCCAAGTTCTTCGAGGATGTCGACCTGGAACGAGACGGATCCGTTCTCATCCAGTTCGACATCCTCGGGACGTACACCCATGGTCACCGGGCCACTGACGGCCTGTGGCGCGGGCATCAGCCCGTCATAGCCGTTGAGGCGGACCTGTCCGTCTGACGCTTCGGCCTCGATCAGATTCATGGGTGGGGCACCCATGAACGAGGCGACGAAGGTGGAAGCCGGATTGTGGTAGATCTCGGAGGGGGTACCGATCTGTTCAATCCGGCCTGCGTTCAAAACGATGATCCTGTCGGCCATCGTCATCGCCTCGACCTGGTCATGGGTTACGTAAACTGCCGTCGTGCCAAGACGACGCTGCAGGGCTTTGATCTCGATCCGCATCTGGTTGCGCAGCTTTGCATCAAGGTTTGAAAGGGGTTCATCAAAGAGGAACAAGGCGGGGTCGCGCACCACCGCGCGCCCCATGGCGACGCGCTGGCGTTGACCACCGGACAATTGCGCCGGTTTGCGGTCCAGATATTCAGTCAGGTTCAGCATCTTGGCGGCGTCTTCGACCTTGGCTGCGATTTCTGACGCGGGCGTGCCGCGGTTCTTCAGGCCATACCCGATGTTCTTGCGCACCGTCATATGCGGGTAGAGCGCGTAGTTCTGGAACACCATCGCGATGTCCCGATCCGCAGGGTCCACATCGTTGACCACCCGGTCGCCGATTTTCAGCGTACCTTCGGTGATATCCTCAAGCCCCGCGATCATCCGCAACAAAGTGGATTTGCCGCAGCCCGAAGGGCCGACCAGAACGACGAACTCGCCGTCCTGAATGGTGAAGCTGGTGGTCTGAACGGCTTTGAAGCCGTTGGGATAGACCTTGCGGATGCCCTCTAATGATACCTGAGCCATACGCGTATTCCTTATTTGTCGGATTCTGTGAGGCCCTTGACGAACCAATTCTGGAAGAAGATGACGATCGCCACCGGCGGGATCATCGCAACAATGGCCAGCGCCAACGCTTGTCCATGCTCGGGGATCTGACTGTCGGTGTAGGTCAGCACGATCTGCTTGATGCCACGGACCAGCGTGAAGAAGCTTTCATCCGTCGTGATCAGCGTTGGCCACAGGTACTGGTTCCAGCCAAAGACGAACATGATGATGAAGATCGCGGCAATCATCGTGCGGCTGAGCGGGACGAGGATGTCGATAAAGAACTTCCACGGCCCTGCGCCGTCGATCCGGGCCGCCTCGGCCAGTTCTTCGGGGACGGACATAAAGAACTGCCGGAAGAAGAACGTGCCTGTGGCAGATGCGATCAGGGGAACGATTAGACCGGTATAGGTGTTGGTCAGGCCCAGTTTCTGGATCGCTTCGTAGGAGGGCAGGATGCGGACCTCGAGCGGCAGCAACAGGGTGGTGAAGATCACCCAGAAGGCCAGCGTTGCAAAGCGCAGACGGAAATAGACGATGGCATAGGCGGCCATCATCGAGATGATGATCTTGCCCACGGCAAAGCCGATGCCCAGAATGAAGGAGTTCATCAGCATCAAGGTGCCATCAACTGTCTGCGTGAACCCGCCTTTTTCAAACATGGCGGCGTTGAAGTTCTTGCCCAAGTCGTCGCCTAGGCCCAGCTGGATGCCCTCGCGGTGGATGGTGACCGCGTCGTGGCTGGCTGTGGTCAACGCCAGAAGCGGCGGCAGGATCATCAGCAAAGACCCAAGGATGAGGACAAAGTGATCTCCGATCGTTTCCCAGCGGATTCTGCGGGGTTTGCGGGTCACGGCGGGTGTGTCGAGTGTGGTGTCGGCCATGATATCCTCCCTCAGGTATAGTGAATCCGGCGTTCCACCAGCCGGAACTGGAAGACGGTCAGGATCAGAACAAGGGCCATCAACACAACGGATTGCGCAGAGGATCCGCCAAGGTCGTTGCCGCGGAAGCCATCCAGATACACCTTGTAGACAAGGGTCATCGGGTTGTTGCCCGGCTCACCCTTCATCAGTGCGTCGATGATGCCGAATGTGTCGAACAGGGCATAGGTGATGTTGATGATCAGCAAGAAAAACGCGGTTGGGGCCAGCAGAGGGAATGTCACGTCCCAGAACCGCCCCGTGGATGAGCGGTTGTCGATCATGGCCGCCTCACGGACTGAACGAGGGATGGATTGCAGGCCCGAAAGGAAGAAGATGAAATTGACCGGGATCTGTTTCCACACCGCGACGATGATCATTGCGGTTGCGGTGGCGTTGTAGTCAACGCCCAGCTTGAACTCCCAGCCGAACAATCCGAAGAACTTGGTCATGGGGCCGGTGCTTTGATCAAAGAACAGAATGCCCAGAAAGCCTGCAACCGGGGGTGCGATCGCGTAGACCCACATCAGCAGGGTGCGGTAAGATCTCGCCCCTCGGATCACCTTGTCGGCCTTGACCGCCAGCAACAGCGCTATGGCCAGCGAAAAGAAGGTGACCAGAATGGAAAAGACAACCGTAAACCACGCTATGCGTTTGTACTGATCATTGCCCAGCAATGAGGTGTAGTTGTCCGCCCCCACAAAGGTCGAGCCGAACCCGAACGGGTCCTGCAGAAAGAACGACGATTGCAGCGCCCATCCAGCGGGCCAGTAGAAGAAGATGGCGATGATCATGAGCTGCGGCAGCAGCAGCGCCACAGGAAGCCAGATAGTGTCGAAGCCCGCGCGTTTCATTGTTAGTCCAGTTGCAAAATGGGGGATGGCCGCGCCCAAAGGCGCGACCATCTTGGGGGTGATCCCAGAACCTTAGCCCTGAGTCTTTGCGAAGCGCGCCAGCAATTCGTTGGCTTCGGCTTCGATGTTCTGGAACGCGCTTTCCACGTCGGTCTCACCGGTCAGGATACGGCCATACTCGCGGTTCATGATGTCGCGGATCTGAACGTAGAAGCCCATGCGGTAGCCCTTGGTGTTGTCACCGGCCTTGGCTTGCAGCTGGTTTACGCCAACTTCGGCGGCAGGATAGCGCTCATAGTGGCCGTCTGCCTTGGCGGCTTCATAAGCGGCCTCGGTGATCGGGACATAACCGGTTTCCTGGTGCCAGAAATACTGGGTCTCAGGCGCGGTCAGGAAGCGGAAGAACTCGGCAGTTGCCTTGTTTTCCTCGTCCGATTTACCCGACATCGCGAACAGCGCTGCGCCACCGATGAAGGTTTGGGTCGGTTCAGCTGTGACGGCTTCCCAATAGGGCAGCTCAACCGCGCTGAATTCAAAGCCCAGGTCTTTCTGCAGCAACCCGCCGAAGGAACCCGACGAACCCAGCCACATCGCAACTTTACCTTCTTCGAACGGTTTTGCGTTGTCACCCCAACCGGTGCCATACCATTCGAACATGCCGTTGTCTTTCCACTCGGTCACGGCGGTGAAGTGTGCCTTGATCGCGTCGTTGTTGACCAGGATCTCGGTGTCCATGCCGTCATAGCCGTTGTTGTTGGTCGCAAACGGCAGGTTGTGACGCGACATGAAGTTCTCGGTAAAGATCCAGGGCAGGTGTGACTGGCTGAGCGGGATGTAGCCTGCCTCTTTAAGCGCCGGAGCGGTGGTCGACTGGAACTCTTCCCATGTCTTCGGCGGGGTCACGCCTGCAGCTTCCAGAGCGTCGACATTGTAATACAGGATCGGGGTCGACGAGTTGAACGGCATACCGATCATCTTGCCATCGCTGTCGGCATAGAAATAACGCACACCGGCAATGTAGTCATTGATGTCGAATTCGACGCCGTTTTCTGCCAGCAGGTCCTGAACCGGAACGGTCGCGCCTTTGGCCGCGATCACGGTGGCGGCACCTGCGTCAAACACCTGCATGATGTTGGGCTGCTCGCCCGCGCGGAAGGCAGCGATCCCGGCGGTCAGCGTTTCTTCGTAGCTGCCCTTGTAGATCGGAGTGATTGTGTATTCGTCCTGCGACGCGTTGAATTTCTCGGCAACCTTGTTGACGGTTTCACCCAGCTGCCCGCCATGGGCATGCCACCAAGTGATTTCGGTTTCTGCAAAAGCTGCGGTCGCGGTCAATGCGAGCGCGGCAGCTGTTGCGCAAAACTTCAGATTGTTCATTTCGATCCTCCGGTTCGGTGTCGGCCCTTTGCAGCAAAAAGACCGTTGGCGTTATGTGCCAGTTTTCATGCAGGCTCCCCTGCGGCGTTTTTCGCGCGCAGCCTCCGACCCGCATCAGTGGAATACGTCCGCAAACTGCACACGTGACCACATACTGTTAACGTATGACAGTTCGATGAAAGATTTCTAGCAATATTGACAAATTAAACAAAAAAGATGGACAGCTTAGGCGTGGTTGATGACAGCAAAAAACAACTGGACAGACCGCGCCGCGTTACGGCGCAGGCGGTTGCCGATGCGGCGGGCGTGTCCCGCTCGGCCGTGTCCCGTGCGTTTACGCCCGGCGCTTACCTCGATGCGGAAAAACGTACAAAAATCATGCGGATGGCTGACCGTATGGGGTATCAACCCAACGCGTTGGCGGCAGGGTTGAAGGGAGGGCGATCGCACCTCGTTGCGGTCTTTGTAGGCAACAAGCGGAGCACCTACGACTCGGAGTTCGTGAACCGGTTGGTCGGGCAGTTGAACGCGCTGAACAAGTGGCCGATTCTGATTGATGGCAGCGGCGAGAGCGCTGAATCAGCCATGGATCAGGTTTTGCGCTATCCGCTGGATGCTCTGATTCTGCGCGGAGGTAGCATGCCCGGCGCGCTTGTGGAGCAATGCAGCAAATTCGGGGTCCCCATGATCTCATCCGGGCGCATCGTGGATGCGGCGGGGATCGACAATGTGTGCTGCAAGAATGCCGACGGGATGACCATCGCGACCCGTGTTTTGTTGGACAAGGGCCGCACACGGTTCGGGTTCATTGCGGGCGCGGCCGAGTTCGGATCTTCAGATGATCGGAGGGCCGGGGTGGTCAACACTTTGGCGTCGGCAGGATTGTCCCTGATCGCGGAAGAGGTCGGAGATTTCACGGTTGGGGCTGGATACGACGCAGCGCAAAAACTACTGCGGGAAAACAGCCTCGATGCGCTGATCTGTGCCAATGATGCCAGCGCCATCGGAGCGTTGACCGCGGCACGGGAGTTGGACGTGGACGTGCCCGAAACACTCTCAATTGTAGGCTTTGATGATATTGAAATGGCCGGGTGGCCCGCGTTCAATCTCAGCACGATCAACAATCCGATCGACCTTTCGGTCGAACATGTGATCACCTTGCTGGAAAAACGTCTGGCTGAACCGGCAAAGGACAGTGAGACCCTTCTGATCGAGCCTTTCTTTGTCCCGCGCGGTACCCATTGACGCTGATACGGCCCGAGGTGCCTGAAACCGTGAAGGGTTTCTCGGCGCCGTGCTGGATGACAGTATTCTTCACACCGCCGGTTGCCTGCTCTTGCAGACAGAGAGAGGTCTCGACACCTAGGCAGGGCCCTGACTCAAACCTCTTGGATCGAAGTCTCTGACAGTCTTTCCACGAGGTTTTGCTCAATCTCTTCCAGAACGCCGCGTACTCGTTTTTGAAGGGCGTGTTCGACAGAACAGGTTGGCGCCTCATCGTCAAGGCCGCTGGCGACAAGGCGCTCGTCCAGCGCAAGGTAGACATCGGCCAGCGTGATTTCGCTCGGCCTGCGGGCCAGACGCCATCCCCCGGCGTGACCTTTCTCGGACGTCAGCAGACCGGCGGCACGTAATTTTCCCAGAACGCGACGCACAACAACCGGGTTGGTTCCGGCATGGTCCGCAATTTCGGTTGAGGTGCGCACACGGTCCGGTTCTCCGGCCATGTGGCTGAGCGTATGCAGGGCAAGTGACAGGCGGCTATTGCGCTTCATAGGGCGGGGTTCTCCTAACCTGCTGGCAACGTAACTTTGGCTGTTGCATTAATCTAGTAACTATGAAAGTTACAAGAACCGCATCCAGAGCTATGGAGACTCATATGTCAGATACGCGCCTTCCCGTCACGGTGCTTTCCGGATTTCTTGGGGCTGGCAAGACCACTTTGCTGAACCGGGTTCTCAACAACCGCGAAGGTCGCCGTGTCGCGGTGATCGTGAACGACATGTCCGAGGTGAATATCGACGCCGACCTTGTGCGCGCCGATACCGAGCTGAGCCGGACGGACGAGACGCTGGTTGAAATGTCGAATGGCTGTATCTGCTGCACCCTACGCGATGACCTTTTGGATGAGGTCCGCCGACTGGCGGCCGAGGGGCGCTTTGACTATCTGCTGATTGAATCGACGGGTATTTCCGAGCCTCTGCCGGTGGCTGCGACCTTTGATTTCCGCGATGAGTATGGTGAAAGCCTGTCCGATGTGGCGCGTCTGGACACGATGGTGACGGTTGTCGATGCGGTAAACCTGCTCGGGGATTTCTCCTCGCATGACTTCCTGCAGGATCGCGGTGAGACCATGGGCGAGGAAGACGAGCGCACCCTCGTCCATTTGCTGACCGATCAGATCGAGTTCGCCGATGTCGTGATCCTGAACAAGGTCGACGATGCCGGGCCGGAAAAGGTCGACGCGGCCCGCAAGATCATCCGCAGCCTTAATGCGGATGCCGAGATCGTCGAGGTCAATCACTCCGCTGTGGCGGCTGAGAAAATCCTCGATACCGGGCTGTTTGACTTCGAAAAAGCCCATGAGCATCCGATGTGGGCCAAAGAGTTGTATGGCTTTGCTGACCACGTGCCGGAGACTGAAGAATATGGTGTTGCGTCTTATGTCTACCGGGCGCGTCTGCCTTTCGTGCCCGAGCGTATCCTTGAGGTTCTGAACGGCGATCTTCCGGGTGTAATCCGGGCCAAGGGGCATTTCTGGATTTCGACGCGTCGCGATTGGGTGGCTGAGTTTTCGCTGGCCGGTGCGCTCTCCAGCGTGCAGCCTTTGGGCACTTGGTGGGCTTCAGTTCCGGAAGAACGCCGACCGACCCATGACAGTGCCCGTGCCTATATGCAGGCCCATTGGCAAGAACCATGGGGAGACCGCCGGCAAGAGATCGTGTTCATCGGGGCAGGGATCGACTGGCCGACCCTCAGGGCGCGATTGGATGCCTGTCTTGTGCCCGCCGTTGCGGGTTTGGGTCCCGACAATTTGCCGGACTATCCCGACCCGTTCCCGATCTGGCGTCGGGCTGAGGCAGCAGCATGAGCGTTGTGCGCCAAACCGTGATCGGTGCGGCCGTTGGGGTTGGCGTTGCGGATACGCCCGAGGCGCTGAGCGCCTTTCTCAACCCAGGCTGCGCCGCAGCACTTTGGCGGCGTCAAACTCCGCCGGATGTTCAAAGCTGGCTAAATGATCTTGACCCTGAGGACCTGCCCAAGGGGCGGGTGATCCTCCCGTTGGGCAAGGTGGCCGAAACGGTCGGCCATCTCTGTGACATGTCCGGCTTGCCAGCATGCCCCGAGCGGGATTGGCTGGAGGCAGACATCGCCTTGCTTGCAGAGGTGTTCTCAGATCTGGTCTCGGTCCGATATTTGCGGTTGCGGCTGGATGTTGTCACAACCAACGCCTGCCGTAAGTTCCATATCGATGCCATCACGGCGCGACTGGTTTGCACCTATCGCGGTACCGGCACGCAATACGGCATTTCGCGTGATGGCGCTGAGCCTCAACGTGTCTTTACGGTGCAAACCGGTTCTCCGATCCTGTTGCGCGGGACACGCTGGCCGGAAACACCGCGGTCGGGCCTTTTGCACCGTTCCCCTCCGATCGAAGGAACCGGCGAGACCCGGCTCGTTCTGGTGCTGGATCCCATCACAGACCCGGACGAGGCCGCATGACCGGAAATCTGGGGCAAAGCAGTTTGCGGCGCAGGAAGCGCGCGGGCGATCCCATGGCCGTCTTTGACAGCTTGCCCGCCCCGTTGCGGCAGTGGTTGTCTGAAGCGGCGCTGCCATGGTCGCCCGTCTCGGCGCGCAGGATTTGGGTCAAAGCGCTGGCCAAAGGTCTTACGACGGAAGAAACGTTGCTATCGCTGAATCGGGCCGAGGCGAGTACACTGGCACGTGACAAGGTGATGGCCCTGCCGCGCGGTTAATGCACCCACGCTCTGGGGTCGCTTTGACTTGAAACTGTTACGCTCAGCCGTCACCATCCGGTCATTGTTGATTGATGAATTACGGAGGGCGCAATGGCCTATAAGCTGATTAAGGGCGAGTTTCATATTTTCTATCCCGACATTCCAAAGCAGGGCCCGGAACCTGACGGTGATACTCTGAAATTCAAACCAGATGACCCGTCGCTTGTTCAGGACCTTTGGCGTTCGGGCCAGCCCCGGCCAGGGTTTAATGGGCGTGGGATGATCAATCTGCGCTTTGAAGGGCTGGATGCGCTCGAAACCCATTTCCGCAGCGCACATCAGAACAAACCCCTCGCGGAGGCATCGCGCGATTTTCTGTTGGATTGGGCCGGGTTCGGAGACGTGGTGTTCTGGGAGGACAAGCCCAACAAGGTGAAACAGGTCGAAAATAACCCGGTTCGCGGCTACATCCTGACCAATGGTTTAGATGGCCACGGCCGGATTGTGGCCTTTGTCTACGCGGGTGACGCGCCCGAACCTGACGGTGAGGTCTTCAAACTAATGCCAGAGCGCGTGGATCAAAGCTTCAACGCGCGCAGCCTGGAGGCGGGTCAGTCCTATCCGCTATTCTACCTGACGCTGCCGATCTCACTTGCCCGGCATCTCAGAGGGATTGCGGATCAGGCCCGCGCGACTGGAAATGGCCTGTATCCCGATGATGCGTCGGCCCCCGGTCAAGACTTCGAAGTAACCCCTGTGAATTATCAGGATCTGGCAATCTGGCCCAAGCTCTTCCGGCGCCTGCATGACTATTTCGCGGATGAATTCGACGATTTGACCGGGTTCGATACCTGGTTGCGCGCGGACCCGAGGGACCGGGACGATCGAATGCTTCTACCCGAAGACTATGACGCCCATTTCCATAATGTGGTCGAGGTGACCTCGCCCACGTCGATGAGGTTGACAGTCGACCCCAAGGATATCGTGATCCTGCCGGACGATTTCACCATGCCCGACACCGGCCTGCCGTCACAGTAGCGCCAGGTCTAAAGCTCCGCCGAAGGTGCCGGGCCGCGCCAGTCCAGACTGAGATCATGGCGCAGACTATGTGGGAAGGGGATCATCCGATTGGTATCCTCGTCCCACAGCCTCCATTTCAGGCAACTGAGCGCGTCTCGGATGTCGATTGCCGCGCTGTTCCAGTTCTGCGCGATTGAGGCGTTGCAGGTCTTGAGGTGATAGCAAGGGATTTTGGCGTTCAGGTGATGCAGGTCGTGGAAGCCGAAATTCAGCAGCACAAAATCCACAACCGGCCCCAGTCGGAGCGAACTCGCACCGTGCAGAGCGGCTGCATGGGCAGTTTTGTCGCCCGACTGCCGCCAATAGGTTTCTTCGAAGTTGTGCCCGACATAGACGACAAATATTCCAAAACTGCCTGCAAGAAGGCTTCCAAGGATCAGGGCGTAAAAACTCCACCAGCCAAGAAATGTAATGATCAGGCCCCAGAAGGTGAACATGGCGATATTCTGCAAAAGAACATCCCGGACGCTGACGCGTCGCGTGTTTCGGGGCCAGCGGTATTGGACGAAGTAGATCAAGACCGGGCCGATCAAGAACAAGGTGATGGGGTGCCGGTAGGCGCGGTAGAACAGCTTCTTGGAGAGGGGCGCGGTCTCATATTCGCGCCGGGTCATCACATAAACCTCGTGAGCGTCCCGGTGATCCAGATTGCCTAGATGCTGGTGATGCAGGTTGTGATTGTACCTCAGAACGCTATGAGCGATCCCGGAAAAGAGGCAAAGGAGGTTTCCAAGGAGATCATTCCACGTTCTGTTCGTGAAAAAACTGTAGTGCCCACAGTCATGCTGGATAGAATAGAGCCGCAGGATACCGGCCGCAAACAGAAACGAACCCAAGGTCAGGGAAAGCCATGCTCCGGAAAATAGGGCAGGGATAGCAAGCCCCGCAGCGACGACGCCTGCGCTGATTGCCAGCGCTTTGCAGGCCATCCTGTCGTCTGGTTTTGTGAATTCCCTCGGAACCTTGATCGAACTCATTATCGTCACTGAAAATGATTGAGACTATGAAACTGGTTGGCGTCTCCAATCGTTAGCACGGCTTTGGGTTTCCGCCAACGTGGTTAAGGTCCACGGTTCAGGCGTCGGTTTGGGACAGCTCCAGAAACATATAGGGCTGTATGTTCTCGAATGGCCAAACGCGGACCACCTGCGTCAGGCCCAGTTTCTTTGCCCCACGCCCGATCGCGTTAAACACTCCGATATGTTCCTGAAACACCGGATCGTCGCTGAACCTGTCGATCATGCTGTCGGTGATCTCAGACCGTACGCGCAGGCGCAGGCCGGACCCCTTCAGGTGACGTTTGATCTGGGCCAGACGGACGAAGTTGAGGCTGTTCCACAGCCCATGAACTTCGTAATTGTCCTCGACCCATGCGATCCGCCGCCGAAACAGTCGCGCTGTCAGGGTCTTTGAGCGAAGCGCGGGGATGTTGAAATGCGGCTCATACGGGAAACCGTAGTTGGGGCACAGGATCAGGCAGCGGCCCTGTGGGGCCAGAAAACGCGGCAGCGTATCCAGGAAATGCCGCCAATCCGGCAAGTGCTCCAGAACGTTGACCATGTAGATCAGGTCATAGGGTTGTGACGGAGTGAACGCCTCATAGGTGCTGCGTTGAATGTCTCCGCCCTGCTTGGCGGCGTGATCCAAAACATGCTCCATCGGTGCGAAGCCTTCGGCGAAAGGCTCAATGGCGTCCAGCGTAATGTTAGGGTTCCGCTGGCGCAGCATGGTCAGCAGGATACCAGCCCCGCAGCCGATCTCCAGTGCCCGCGCGCCGGGGGGCAGGGCGCAGATTTCAGGGTCGAGATTCTGGAAATGAAACCGCGCCGCGCTAAGCCAGATGTCTTTCAGGGGAAAGTCGAACCGCGCGAAATCCTGAAGAATGTCTTCGACTGAAAAAAGGCTTTCTTGAAGGCTGACCGAATGCATACTTATCCCAAGACGAGTGGTTTGAAGGAACGATATTACAATGTGTTGGAGCGGGCCAGCGTCCTATACCATTGCCGCCGTCGGGGTAGTCGCCACCGTCAAGGCCATACGCCAAGGCGAGAGCCCGCTGCTTTGGTCTCCGCTGGTGTATTTCACCGCGATTGAGGTGCTGCAGGGCTATTCCTATTCTGTCGAGGGGCAATGCGCATTGCCCCAAAATCAGGTCGCCGCGTTGCTGGCCTATATACATATCGCCTTTCAGCCGCTGTTTACCGGCATTCTCGCGTTGTATTTCATCCCAAAGGATGTGCGCGGTATGATAGCTCCCGTGGTCTTAGGTCTTGGCGCAGTGACTGGAGTGTATCTGTTGCTGCAAATTTATCCGTTCGAGTGGGCAGGCCCGTGCCGACCGGGTCGTCTTTTGTGCAGCGATCATCTGTGTGTGAAGGCGGAAAGCTGGCACATAGGGTGGCATTTGCCACTGAATGATTTGGGTGAAAGCCTGCCTGCAACGATTCTTGGGCAGCAATATGATCTGAACTTCCCGGTCTATTTTACGGTGATGTTTCTGCTGCCCGCCGCTCTGGGCGCATGGAAAGTCGCGGGGTTTCAACTGCTTATCGGGCCCACGCTGGCCTGGGCCTCAACCGATAGCCCTACGGAAATGCCTGCGATCTGGTGTCTGTTCTCGCTGGGCATTGTCATGATGATCGTGTTCACGCCGCTCAAGACGGCGCTTCAGGCAAGTTCATGGCCTTTATGGACTGTGCTGCGCTGGGTGAACGGGACCAACAAAAAACCACTCTAGTACCCTAACAAACCGTTCACCCGCGCAACACTTTCTTTACCTCGTGCCTAACCTGCGAACCGCGGTTCCAATCTGGTCGGAGACCCGGTTCCCCCTCAAGCCGGTGGGAGGCAAGAAACCCCATGGAGGCGGCGACTACGTCTCGGCGTCATCCTCCAGTTGATACAGAACCCACTCGTCATTCAGGCCTTTCAGCTGTTTGGGTCCAATTTCCTGAAACTCCAGCCCCAGGCCCAAAACCAGATCGCGCACGGTGCTGGAAACCCATGTCTGCCCACCCGGTGTCAGGCTGAGAACACGGGCCGCGATTGCGATCGCGATGCCGGTCACATCGTTGGTGGTGCGCAGACACTCTCCACAATGAATACCGGCCCGAAGCTTTAGGCCGAGCGCGTCTGCCGTGGCCCGAAAGGCCTTGGCGCAAGCGATGGCGGCACTGGGGCGAGGAAAGATCGCCAGCATGCCGTCACCCATCAGTTTCACAAGTGTGCCTTCGTGTTCTGCGACAGTCTCAAGCGCTGCCGTATCCAGAGTGTCCATGATATCGCGCCACTCGGCATCGCCTAGACGCGCGACGATCTCGGTCGAGTTTACCACATCGGTCATCATGATTGTGACCAACAGGCTTTTGTTTTCACCATCAGCCTCGTATTCGGCGATATTGTCCTCGAACGTTTGGTCGATCAATGCGCTCGGCTGAGGGTGGATGATCGTCGGGCGAACCGGAAAGGTCTTCACGACCGCCGGTTCGTTGCTCTCCATATCAACGACTGCCAGAGTGCTATGCTTGCTGCATGGCGCCGGAAGTTCAGACAGTTCGGGATCGTCGATGGGTTCAATAATTTCAAAAGATGTATTCAACATAACTGCACCAATAAATCGGGACGTTGAGACAGAGATTAAAATCAAATTGTCACCAAACCGCGATGCAGATGTTAACCAGATGTTAACAGGCCCGGTTCTTACGCACGCTAGGCTTGTGTCCGTGGCTGAACATATTCCAAAAAGAGTGTGGGGATGGTTTGGACGAAAACACTCACACGTGCCAAGCTGTGTTTAGAAACAGACAGGTAGGACCGCAGAGTTGAAGAAGCTGAACGTATTGTTGGTAGAGGACGATCCGTCATTGCTTGCTCTGACGTCCGCGCTCCTTCGACCGCATTACAATGTTCTTCAAGCGTCCAATGTTGCGGATGCGCGTGCGACGCTGGCGTCTCAATCGGTGGATATCGCCCTGCTGGACCTCGGGTTGCCGGATGAGGACGGTCTGGTACTGGCGCGATCGATGCGGGCGAAATCAGCGCATCCACCGATCATCTTCGTGTCGTCCCGCAATAGCGCGAGTGATAAGATCAGCGGGTTGGACATCGGGGGTGACGACTATCTGACCAAGCCCTTTGACCCGGATGAGCTTTTGTCCCGGATCAACGCAGTGCTCAGACGCACAAACCCCCAGGCTCAGATGCCCCGGCAGGATAGCAAAGTCCGGCTGGGAGAGATCGAGATTGATCTGGACAGTCGACAGGTCTGGAACGCCCAGCACGAGGTCATACCCGTCACACGGGCCGAGTTCGACGTGATGATGGCCATCGTCAACGCGAACGGTCGGGTGCTGTCCCGGTCGGTGCTGCTGGATGCAGTTGCCCTATCGCCCGACCATGACGCCGGAGAGCGCACGATTGATGCTCTGGTTGCCAAGATCCGCAGGAAGCTGTCGGATGGCGGCGATGGTCCCAAGATCATAGTGACGGTCCACGGGGTCGGCTATCGACTGGGGGTAACGCGACAGTGAAACCCCGCGCCTTCATATATGATGAGCCGATCAACGCGGTCACCCAGAACTTTCTGGACAAGAAGTTTGAGGCCCAATACCGCGATTGGTACTTCGAATCCACACGCGGGCAATTCCGCACTGCGCTGCTGTTTGGAGCGTCTTTCTACGTCGTCTTTGCTTTTCTTGAAGTTTTTGTTCTCCATTCCCGCAGCTTCTCGGGTCAGGATCTGGCCGTTTGGGGTGCGCGGCTGTTCATCATCTCGTTTATCTTTGGGCTGTTCTTTTTCTCTCACAAACTTCCCGCGCGTACTTTGCCCGTGATCATCTCGACCGGCTGGTCGATGATGTATCTGGCCATCTGGGCCGCCTTCGCCTTTTCCGGGGACCATGAATCCAAGGATTTTCTGTATCGCTTTGCGCTGATCAGCCTTGCGGGCACCGTGTTTCTGCCCTTTGTCTTTTCCCACTCGGCAGCGTTGCAACTTTTGCTGTTCGTGCCGGTCTCATACTATCTGGTGTTCGACAAAACGAGCCTGAGCAGCGGGATGGACACCTGGATCGGCCCCTCCTTCGTTCTGGCTTCCACTGTTTTGATTGGTCTTTATGCCAAGTTTTTTTCCGAACGCACGCTGCGGGCCAATTTCGTGCAGAGCGTCTATCTGGAAAAGGCGCGCAACGATGCGGAAAAGGCGAATGAGGCGAAATCCCAGTTTCTGGCAACCGCAAGTCATGAGCTGCGCACGCCGCTGAATGGCATCGTCGGCAATATCCGCCTGATCAAATTGACCCCGCAGGACCCTGAGTCTCTGGACCAGAGACTGGATGAGATTGAACGCTCCAGCCTTGCGATGCGCAATCTCATCGACGATGTCCTCAACATCGCGCGTCTTGAGGAAAAGCCCGAAGATCGCGAGTTCCGCACCTTCAACCTGTCCGAGGTTCTGCAAGACCTCGAGGCCGTCTTGCGCCCACTGGCACGGTCGAAGAACGTACAGTTGATCATCCCGCAGTTTGACGATGGCGTTTATCTCAGTGGCAACAGTGGCCACCTGAGGCACATCCTGCTGAACCTTCTGGGCAATGCGGTGAAGTTCACCAATGAAGGCTCGGTCACGTTGTCATTTGAGCAATCAAAGCAGTCGGTGGCCTTTACAGTCAGCGATACCGGGATCGGTGTGCCCGAGGACCAAGTCAAGGATATCTTTGAACCCTTCACGCAGGCCTCGAACATCGACTCGCGCAAAACAGGCGGAACCGGGTTGGGACTTTCGATTGTGCGCGGGCTTGTCTCAACGCTGAATGGGCAGGTGTCAGTCAAAAGCAATCTGGGCGAGGGGACAGTGTTCCGGGTCGAAGTGCCTTTCCACGCGGCCCCGGCCCCGAGCCCGCAATCCGAAATGGCGGGTTTTGCAGCCACGGTCGGGACGAAGCAAAACGTTCTGATCATCGAGGACGACCCGACCAGCATGGAGATCCTCAAAAGCCTGTTGGAGAGAGATGGTCACACGGTCACAGCAGCGGCCAACGGCAAAGAGGCGATTGCCCGCTTCCGTCCAGATGACACAGATTGCATTCTGACCGATATCCGCCTGCCCGACACGACCGGCGTTCAATTGGCACGTAACCTGAAACAGATTGCCAAGGAAGCGGGACTAGACAAATCGATCACGACCATCGCCGTGACGGCCAACGTGATGCCCGAAGATCTGGATGAATACACAAATGCTGGCTTTGACGCGGTGGTCTCCAAACCTCTGGATGAGCGGGTGCTATATGGTGCCATGCGGGCCTCACTCGGGCTGCCGTCGTCCGAGATATCCTATATTCCAAACACCGATGACACCAAAGAACGCCTGAGGAAATTCCTGAGCAATGAAGAGTTGGAGCAGGTTTTCCTGACATTCCGAGAATCGCTCGAAGACTGCTATGTCGAGCTTAAGAAAGCCCAAGGCCAAGGCGACAGGGACCGGATCGAGTTCCTCGTTCACCGGGTCTATGGCAGTGTGTCCAGTTTTGGTGAAACGGAATTGGCCGCCAAGGCACAATCGGTCGAGGGGCTTTTGCGAAGCGGCGCCGAGAATTATAGCGCTGAGTTGGACAAGCTAATTCAATCCTGCGGGCTCGTCATTCAGGATCTGAAACGACAGGCCTCGTGATGCAGTTTCTTAAAGCGCGGCCTGCGCCCGTTCGATCATCACCACTGATGCCGGGTCGCCACCGCGTAGGGTGTCGGCGGTTCTGAACGCGTCGATGGCTTGGGAAAATCGCCCGGCCCGGAAATGCGTCAGGCCAGATTCGTAGGCCGCGATCCAGGCAGGCGGTTCAGGCGTGTCGCCGGCTATTGCGATCAGTTCAAACACGACCAATTCCTCGGTGCGGCCCACGATCTCCATCGTGTCCAATTCACGGGCAATGATCGCGTCGCCCGCTTCGCGCCGGGTTTCGGGGCCGATCAGGATTGCGGTGCCGTAGGCTTTGTTGACTCCCTCCAACCGGCTGGCCACGTTCACAACGTCGCCAATGGCGGTGTAGTTCAGGCGATGCTCGGACCCGATATTGCCAACAAGCGCTTCTCCGCTATTCAGCCCGATGCGAACATGTAGAGCCTCGTCCGACTGGCTTTGCAAGGCTGAGTTTTCAATGTCTTCAACAAGTTCCAACGCGGCACGGCAGGCGTGTTCCGCGTGGTTCGGATTCTGCCTTGGCGCACCCCAGAAGGCCATCACTGCGTCGCCGATGAACTTGTCGAGCGTCCCGTCATGGCGTTCAATCGTTGAGGAGGCCGCGTTAAAGAACGGCTCCATCAGTTCCACGACCTTTGGGCCGTGTTTCTCAGCCAGACCGGTGAAGCCAGACACGTCGCAGAACAGGACCGAGATTTGTTTGGTCTCGCCACCGGGTTGCGATTTCACACCTGCGGCGACCAGCATTTTCACCAGATCGGTCGGCACATATTTCCGAAAGGCCGAAAGCCCTGCCGCCATGCTCGCCGTCGCGGCCGATAGATTTTCAAGTTCTACCAAACGCGAAGGACGACGTGAGACTTGTTCGACATCGAACCGCTCAATCCGGCTGAGGTCTTCGGCGACGCGTGACAGCGGGTTGGCGACGACCCGGCGCACCAGCCAGATCGCGGCGATGGTCGCCAAGGCCACCACACCCAGAAGGATGTAAACCAGATTTATCAGCGTCCGGTCGATACCTGACAGAAAGGCCGATTCAGGGATGACCGTCGCCACACGCCAGCCATAGAACCCCAGCGGTGTCAAAGCGACTGCATAAGCCACGTCGTCGTACACGACCCGTTTTGTTAGGGTGCCCGCAACGACCTCGTCTGCCTCGGCCAGCAGTTTCTGGCCCGAGAGTTTCGCCACTTCGTACAGCTCTCCCTCGCCCATGCGGGCGGGGGTGATTTCGTCCGCGTTGGGATCGGGCACGGCAATGACCTTGCCGTCAGCGCTAAGGATAAAGGCCGCGCCGAACTCGCCGGGGCGCAGGGATCCCAGAAAGCGGGACAGGCGGTCGGTATCAATGGCAACCGACAGCACGCCTTGCCGCTGGCGGCGAACGTCGATTGGGCCGGAATAGGCAAACACCGTCTTGTCGCTGTTTGGCAGATCACGCACTTCGATCCAATCCGGTGTGTCGCGGTCGATGAAGTTGTCATACCATGGGTGTTCGCGTGGGTCGTAATCTGTCTCGGAAAAGCTGCGTTCTTCGAACTGGATGTCGCCGGGGATGAAGATATAGCGGTCCCGGCGCAGCTTCCTGTCGTGAATGTTCTCGTCGATCTCGATCATTTCAAGCCCGCTATCCCCCAGCCGGTGGGCTGCAAAGAAATTACCATCGGGCCAGCCGAATGTGATCCATGAGATATTTGGCTGAGATTGCAGCTGAGACAGAAACACAAATTCCCGCTTGTCGGCCTGACGTGTCTCGATCACGTTTTGAATGAAGATCGTCCGGACAGCGGCCCAGGCAGCCTCGGCGGATCTGAGGGTCAGGCCAACCTCGATCCGGACGGTGTTCGATATCTGGCTGTTGATCTCGGCTGCCAGCATCTGACTGTTGTCCCGCGCCGTAGACCACCACAGGGAATGCACGATGAAGGTCGACACGCCGATGGATAAAGCGACGAGCATTGACACAGCGATCCCAACGGTGACACGCATTGAAGCTCCACGGCGACCTACAGTGACTGGCGCTGCGATGCGGACAGTCAGGTTCGAGGTCAAGTCTAGGGGCTGCAACCGTCAGTTGCCAGTTGGTTTCAATCTGCGCGCTAACTTGTGTAGTTGGCGAGAGAAACGCTTGGACAGAAAAACCGGCAGATTGACGAGCGGGTCAATCTGCCGGTTTTTTTGGTATCTTCGGTCAGCTACGACCTTTCCATGGAACCAGCACGTTCTCAGCCTTGCGCATCAGGATATCGATGCCGTAGCCGATGATGCCAATCAGCACGATGCCCATGATCACGATGTCGGTCAGCTGGAATTTCGAGGCCGCGATGATCATCATACCAGCCCCTTTTTGCGCCGCGACCAGTTCCGCCGCAACAACCGTGCCCCAGCAGACGCCCATCGCGACCCGCGCACCCGTGAAGATCTCGGGCAGAGAGTTCGGGACGATCACATGACGCATGATCTGCCATTTGGATGCACCCAGCGAATAGGCCGCGTGGATCTTGGAGATATTCACACCCGAAACTCCCGCACGGGCGGCAATGGTCATGATCCAAAGGGCGGCAAGGAACAGCAGAACGATCTTGCCAGTCTCCCAGATCCCGAACCAGATGATGACCAGCGGGATCAGCGCCAGCGGAGGGACAGGTCGCATGAACTCGACAATCGGGTCGAACCAACCGCGGAACCAGCCCGACAAGCCCATCGCATAGCCTAGCGGAATACCTACGATAGCCCCGGCGATGAAGCCTGCGATGACCCGCAGCAACGACCAACCCAAATGCTGCCAGAGCGAAAAGTTCTGATAGCCTTCGTTGGCGATCTCGAAGAAACGCGCAACGACCGTTTCCGGTGCAGGAAGCCAGATAGGGTTCATTTGCAAACCCTGTGCTGGGGTAAAGCTGATAGCGCCCTTGCCGGTCAGCGATACAGTGCCGTCGCCAACATTGACTTTTGCGTCAGGACCGATCGGATTGCCATTGATCGCGATAATCTTTGCGCCATCTGCGCGTTTGGCGTCGTCGTTCTTGTCAAACAAGATGGTCGAAGACCGCCCGGTTGGCGCAGCAAATGCATCGTCTTTGGCGAAGCCCGTACCGGGATCAACCTCGAAATCTTCGGCGTCTTCTCCGAAGGGTGGGACGCGGATGAAGACGGTGGCGTCATCAGTCGTGCCGTCTGCATTCTCGACGGTGTAAGTAAATTGGGTTTCCCCCACAAACGGCCCCGGAACGTGCAGGGGGATCAGTTTTGATCCTGTGAATGCCGCCCAGATCACGAAGATTACCAGAATCGAGATGATCGAGGCTGCGCGATCCGCGCGCACAGCGCTTTCATCGCCAAAGGTCACGGTTTTCAGGCTGGTAAAGTCCTGACGGCTTTGCAGGCCCTTGCGCAACAGGTGAACGATCAGAAACGCGCCGCCGAACAGGCCGATATAAAACAGAAGTACGATCATGATGCTTGCTCCGTCCGGCCCATGATTTCTTCTTCCATTTCCCAGATCATCGACAGTATTTCATCTCGGGTTTCGGCGAAACCTTCGGATTTTTTGACATCGCGAAGGTCGGCGTTCACGCCGCGTTCCGCGAAAGGCAGGTTGTATTCCTTGTGAATACGCCCCGGACGTGGGGCCATCACGATCAGGCGCTCGCCTAGCAACAGGGCCTCCTCGACCGAGTGGGTGATCAGGATGATGGTCTTGCCGGTCTCTTTCCAGAGTTTCAGGACCAGCCCCTGCATCTTTTCCCGGGTTAGCGCGTCCAACGCGCCCAAAGGTTCATCCATCAGGATGACGTCAGGCTCATTCGCCAGACACCGTGCCAGGGCCACGCGCTGCTGCATACCGCCCGACAGCTCATAAACGGCCTTCTCCTTGAAGTCCTGAAGGCCGACGACCTCTAGAAGATGGTCCGAGATCTTATCGCGCTCTTCCTTGGGCATGCCCTTCATGCGCGGGCCGAATTCCACGTTTTCGCGCACGTTCATCCATTCGAACAAGGCGCCTTTCTGAAACACCATGCCGCGTTCCGCGTCTGGCCCTTCGACCACGTGGCCATTTAGCTCGACCCGGCCCGAGGTGGGCGCAAGGAAGCCCGCGACGATGTTCAGCAACGTTGTCTTGCCGCATCCCGAGGGCCCGAGGACCGAGACCAACTCACCTTCTTTAAGGCTGAGTGTGACGTCCTGAAGGGCCTGTACCGAGGTGCCGTTGGGCAAGTCAAAGCGCATGGACAAATCAATGATGTCCAGTTCAGGCATTCCGTTTCCTTCCTGCTGTTGTTTCCGAAGGCCAGCCGGATGACCGGCCCCCGGAATATGTATGTTGTATTAGTTGGACGCGGCCGCCAGCGGCGCGCTGTTTACAGCGCCCTCATAGGAGTCCAGCGCCGAGTCGATGCTGCCCGCATCCACAAAGACATTGGCAACGCCGCCCATGAACTCATGCGCGCCACCACCCAGCCATTTGTCAGACAGCTGCTCTTCGGCGGAGGGGAAGGTGAAGGTCGCGATGGTCGCCTCGGCATCGGCCAGGTCCATACCTGCATCCTTTGCGATCACGGCCAACATCTCGTCCTTGGACTCACCCGCGTTCCACTGCGCGTTTGCGTCAGCAGTCACTTTGAGGAACTTAGACAGCAGTTCCGGCTCTTCCTCGATGAACGCGGTTGGTGCGCTTGTGACGTCGAACACCAGAATGCCAAGCTCTTCCTTCTCAGCGCCGGTCAGCAATACGTTGCCATGTTCAGTCATACGACGCAGAGCGCCACCCCAGCCGCAGACCATGTCCAGGTTACCCTGAGCAAAGGCTGCTGCGCCGTCCGCGGGTGCCATGTCTACGATCTCGAGCGAGCTGGTATCCACACCGAAATGGGCCATCTGCGACAGGAACCCATAGTGCGCGGCCGTGCCGATCGGCACACCGACTTTCTTGCCGTTCAACTCTCCGGCGTTGGTTTTGTCGATTTCCAGCGCTTCGGCCACGACGCAGTTGTCATTGTCCGAATAGCTAACCGCAACATCGACGGCCTGCAGGTCCTGACCAGCTGATGTGGCCACAACGAACGGCGGAACGCCTTGGCTTACAGCGATCTGAACGTCGCCGGATGCCATAGCAGCCGACATCGCAGTCCCGGTGTCGAAGGACACCCAGTTGATCTTGACGCCCATCTCTTCTTCATAGGTGCCATTGGCCTTGGCGTATTGGAACGGCATCGGCCATTCGAGGAAATAGGCGACGGTGATTTCATCCGCAGCCGCTGCTTGTGATGCCGAAAACGCGGCAAGACCGGCGCAGGCCGTTGAGAGCAGATACTTTTTGATCATTGGTTTAAGTTCTCCCTGTTGTGATGATCATTTTTTTATATGGCCCGACTTTTTGTCGGACCGATACCTGAGACAATAGACCCAAGATGGTGAAACAGCGAAACAAATTGTGCTGCGGCGCTGTAAAAACCGGCGGCAGAGCTGCGAAATTGAGCGCGAATGCGCGCAAAATCCATTTGGTGACCCTGCCGGGAATTGCTGTTTGTTTTCAACATGGTCTCATATTGAAGCGTCTCCGCGCGCGGTTGTGTCAAAGACGCCTGGTCCAGCGGGCTTGCGCTGGTGCCTGTTGCCTGAATCGACACCTCTGATCGCTGTTCCAAAGCGGGCGTCATAGTAGATCCCGTTCCTCCAGCACCTTACGCGCGACGCGGAAGCATTCAAGCGATTGAGGAACACCGCAATAGATTCCGACCACGTGAATGATCGACTGAATTTCCTCTTTGGTGACGCCATTGTTCAGGGCACCGTTACAGTGGATTTCCCATTCGTGCATCTTGCCCAACGCACCCAGCATGGCGAGGTTCATCATAGAGCGCGTCTTGGCGTCAATTGTGTCGTCACCCCAGCCAAAGCCCCAGCACCAGGCAGTCATGGCCTCCTGAAACGGGCGAGTAAAGTCATCGGCCGCCGCAAGGTTCTTTTCCACATATTCTGCGCCCAGGGTCGATTTGCGTTGCTTTAGCCCGGTTTCGAACAGGGTGTCATCCATAGGTCTTCCTCGTAATTATGCGACCCGTTGACTATTGGTCAGCCAATCCGGCAGACGGGTCTCCTGCCAGATGGGACTTGCCTTTATATCCAAATTCAAAAGCAATGAGTCGCAGGTCAACCCGCGCAGTGGCAGGTTCTACCGTACGGAATCCAAAAGCGTTTCAGGTCAGGCGGGTGTGTCTACGCCGTCCCGCATCCACTGTTGTAGCCGGGCGATGGAATGTTCGCTCATCACGCCGCATTTGGGGTCCAGAACCAGTGGGCCGGGCACATAACCCTTGGACTTGAGGCCGCGATACACGGATTCGACCAAGCGAATATCCTCGGCCACGGTGGTCTCGCGATCCTGAACGGCCAGCCCGCGGATCACATCGCTTTCATGGCCGCCTTCCGTATACCAGCCCCGCCAGACGGTGCATGTGTCCACGGTTTCGGCCCGCCAGTGATAGGTGTTCAGCACATTCCCCGGATAACACTGGAATGAGAACATGGGCCAGAGGAACCACGATTGATAGTCTCCGGCATGGGGCACCGACAGGTCGATCGGATAAGTCATCTTGTCCAGCGCCTGACACTCGGTCGTGTGGCGCAGTACGTAGCCACCTTGCTCGTCTGGCCGGATGTCATAGGTTTCCGGCTTCACAACGCCCTCGGCAAAGGTCGGGTGGTTCGATGGGCAGTGATAGCATTCCGAGTAGTTCTCGACCGAGACCTTCCAGTTGCAATTTTCCGGAATCTCGACCCATTCCAGCGGCGCGAGGTCATCTATATGGGGTACGAATTCGGCAATCTCTTCGCGCACGCCGGGGTACCAGTCGTCCATCGGGGCGGCATCTTTGTCGAGATTGACGAAGATGAAACCCAGAAAAATCTCGGTACGAACTTCGGTTAGGCAGATTTTTTCCCGTTCGAAGCCGGGGACCGACTTGATGTTGGGCCCTGCGCGCAGCCCGCCCGTTAGTTCATACGTCCATTGGTGATAAGGGCAGACCACGACCCGAGTGTTGCCGGTTCCTGTCACCATCTCATGCGCGCGGTGTTGGCACACATTGTAGAAGGTGCGGACCACCTCATCCCTGCCGCGAATGGCAAACAGGTTCTGACCAGCAATCTGAAAGGCAAAATAGTCGCCCACATTCGGGATATCGGCCGCATGTCCTGCGAATTGCCATGTCCGCGCCAGCAGCCCGTTCATCTCATCTTCGAAGACAGCGGGATCGGTGTAGTAGCGGGCCTCGAGCGAGTGGGTGAGCGGCTTGGTCATGATGGATCCTCAACTTGGAAACCGAGGGGCTTGCCTTGGGTAGCGTTCATTTGTGTCGTTATGTGTTGACCGTGGTACATTTGTTTGATTATCAAATCCACAGAAATCTGCGACTCTGGAACAGGAATCCTGCGATGTCCAAGAAAGAACTGCCCGAACGCGCAAAGGTCGTCATTGTTGGCGGCGGGGTCATGGGCTGCGGCCTGGCCTACCACCTTGGCCACGAAGGATGGGGGGATGAGACCATCCTGCTGGAAAAGGCCGAACTGACCAGCGGCTCGACCTGGCACGCGGCGGGTCAGATCACTCATTCCACAAGCTCCTACGGGCTGGGCAAGATGGTCGACTACAATATCGGCCTCTATTCGAAGACGCTGGAAGAAGAGACCGGTCAGGCCGTCACGTGGCATGGTTGCGGCTCGTTCCGGTTGGCCTATACCGAGGATGAGATGGACTGGCTGCGCCATACGCTGTCCGTCGGTCGCGCCCTTGGCTTCAATATTGAGCTGGTGGGGCCCGAGTTCATTGCCGAAAAGCACCCGTTCTACAATCTCGACGGTGTCTTGGGCGCGCTGTACACGCCCGATGATGGCCATGTTGACCCTTCGAACGTGACCATGGCCATGGCGGCGGGTGCGCGGCAGAAAGGCGTGAAGATCTTCCGCCATTGCCGCGCGATCAACATCACGCAGAACGATACAGGCGAATGGGTGGTCGAGACCGAACAGGGCACGATCACCTGCAAACATGTGGTCAACGCAGGCGGAACCTATGCGCGGCAGATGGGCGAATGGTCCGATCTGCAGCTGCCCATGACCTCGATGACACACCACTATTTTGTCACCGAGAACGTGCCTGAATTTCAGGATCTGGACACGGAACTGCCGGTGATCCGCGATGACAAGATGGTCTCGGGCTATATCCGGATGGAGCAGAAGAAGGGCCTGATCGGGATTTATGAGAAAGAAAACTCGAATTCTGTCTGGCATGATGAATGTCCTTGGGAGTACGAGAACTGGCTGTTTGAGGCCGACTATGACCGCGTGATGCCGTGGCTGGAAAACTCGCTGGAGCGGATGCCGATCTTTGCCGAACTGGGTATTACCCGCGAGGTGCACGGTGCAATCAGCCACCCGCCCGATGGCAACCCGATGGTTGGTCCGGCGCCGGGCGTCAAGAACTACTGGTGCTGCTGCGGTACGCAGATCGGCATCGGCTGGGGTCCGGGTCTGACCCGCGAACTGGCGAAATGGATGGTTCACGGTGCCGCCGATATCAACATGCGCGACTATGACCCGCGCCGCTTTGGCAGCTACGCCAAGAAAGACTGGCAGGTCGTCAAGGCGCATGAAGACTATAAGCTGCGCCACGAGATCCCCTTTCCGCATTTCAACCGTCTTGAGGGACGTCCGATCAAGCCGTCTCCGCTATATGAGATCCTCAAGGAAAAAGGTGCGGTTTACGAAGAGGTTTTCGGCCACGAACGCCCCCGTTGGTTCGCTCGCAATGGCGTGGAGCAGCGCGACCACTACTCGTTCCGCCGCAACGAAGTCTTCGAGATGATTGCGCTGGAATGTCAGGCCGTGCGTGAGCGCGTGGGGATCATGGACGTGACCGCCTTCACCAAGGTCGAAGTCTCGGGACCAGATGCCCATGCGCTGCTGGATCGCCTGACCGCGAACAAGATGCCGCAGAAAGATGGCTCGATCACGCTGACGCATTTTTTGAATCGCAGAGGACGGATTGAGCTTGAAACCACGATCGTGCGCATGGCCGAAGATCGCTACTATCTGGTCTGCGCGGCCTTCTTCGAGCAACGCCTTGTCGATCACCTGAACCAGAACCTCGCGGGAGAGACCGTCTCCGTCAAAACGCTCTCTGAAGATTGGTCGGCATTGTCCCTGAATGGGCCAAAATCCCGCGAGGTGCTGGCCAAATGCACCGAGGCCGACCTGTCCAATGCCGGTTTCCGGTGGTTGTCGGCGCAGGAAATCACTGTCGCCGGGCACAAGGTCTGGGCCTTCCGCATGTCCTATGCGGGTGAATTAGGTTGGGAATTCCACATGCCGGATGAAGCTTGCGTTAACGTCTACAACACGCTCTGGGCCGCGGGTGAGGCATTCGGGATCGAGAACTACGGCTCGTTCGCGATGAACAGTCTGCGGATGGAGAAAGCCTTCCCTGGCGCTGGTGAGCTGACCAATGAGGTCACGCTGCCCGAGGCGAATGTGGGCCGATTCTTCAAGCTGGACAAAGAGTATCTGGGGGTTGAGGCCACGCGGGCCAGTGCCGCACAGGCCCAAGCCGGGCAAATGCCTTGGATCTGCGCTTATCTGGAAATCGAGCCGGACGGCATCGAAGATGGTCATGGGGGTGAGGCAATTCGCATCGACGGCGAGGTCGTAGGCGCGACGGCTTCGGTTGCCTATGGTCATAGCGTCGGCAAGATCCTCGCCTTTGCTTTCGTCAAGCCACATGTGAATGTCCCGGGCACCGAGGTTGAGGTCGTGATCGCCGGCAGCCCGCGCAAGGGGCGTGTCCTTGGTGAAGCGGCCTATGATCCGAAGTCCGAGCGTCCCAGAACGGACGCTCCAGCCGCTGTTCCGGCATAAATACGAAGGGGGCAGGGCGCGCACACCTGCCCTTTCAACAAGCTCTGTGCCAAAAGGAAGTCTAAGTTGAAGATCACCCGCATTGCCGTTTGGGAAGTCCCTCTGACCAGCCATGAAACCTATTACATGGCGGATGGGAAAACCTGCGATACCACGACATCCGTGGTTCTGCGGCTTGATACGGATACAGGCTTGCACGGCTGGGGGGAGGTCTGCCCGATCCCTCACTACCTGCCGGCCTATTCCAAGGGTGTCGTTCCGGCCGTGACCGAGTTGGCGCCGGTCCTGATCGGCGCCGATCCCGTTGGGCCCGAGGCTTTGATGGAGAAGTTGAACGCATACCTTCCGGGCCACGGCTATGCGAAATCGGCCATTGATACGGCGCTTTGGGATCTGACGGCGCAGGTTGCCGGTCTGCCTTTGCACAAACTGTTGGGTGGGCGGCAGGTCAAGGATATGCCGCTCTATCACTCGATCACGTGCGTCGCGCCGGATGAGATGGCCCGGATGGCGCGCGACGCGCATGACAAAGGTATGCGCCAGTTTCAGGTCAAGCTGGGCGCAGATGCAGACTGGCAAACGGATGTCGAACGCCTGGCCAAAGTGCGTGAGGCCGTCGGCCCCGGCGCGCTGGTCTATGGCGATTGGAACTGCGGCAGCGATGCGTTGACAGCGATCCGCGTGGGGCGTGCGGCGTCCCATCTGGATGTGATGCTGGAACAACCCTGCGCGACGCTGGAAGAATGCGCCCATGTTCAGCGCTCAACCGGTCTGCCGATGAAGATCGACGAAAACGCCTTAGATATAACCTCTGTCATTCAGGCACATCAGTTGGGCTGTATGCAGGCCGTTGCGTTGAAATTATCCAAGATGAGCGGCCTGTCCGCTTTGCGTCAGATCCGCGATCTGTGTCTGACCCAGGGTACGCAGATGTGTATCGAGGATACCTGGGGTAGCGATATCACTACGGCCGCGCTGTTGCATCTGGCGGCCTCGACCCCGGCGCGCGGGATCATGAATACCTGTGACCTCAGCCACTATGTCGGCCCCCGCCTTGCGCCGGATGGGCCCGTTCGCGAAAATGGCCGCATTGCCCCACCCGAAGGTGTTGGGCTTGGGGTGACCCCCGACACCGAAGTCTTGGGTCAGCCCGTTGCCATCCTTGACTAAGCTGGCTAGGACAGTTGCCCGGTTTCTATTTGCAACGCGCTTGAGATCGCAATGTCCTGAGCCGCCAGCCCGGTCAGATCCGCGATAGTGATCTGATCAGTCGATTGCCTGCCAAGATGAGCGCCGGACAGAATGTTCCCGAGTGTGGTGACATCGGCCTCGGTCAGGTGGCCGGTCTTGGAAAGGGTTTGGAACTCTCCGTGATCCAGACATTGCTCGGGTGAGTCGCAAACCAGCAGATCGGCGCGTGCGATCAGATCAGCCTCAAGCTCCTGTTTGCCGGGGCAGTCCGCTCCGATGGCCGAGATATGCGTGCCCGGTTGCACCCAGTCGTTTGCGATCAAAAAGCTCTGAGAGGGTGTTGTCGTGATGATGACCTGCGCCGTCTTGCTGGCCGAGGGCAGATCATCAACCCGTTCAGCCTTTAGCCCCATTGCGGTCAGGTCATCGGCTGCCGCCTTGGCCTTGTCCGGGCACCGCCCCCAGATCAGGAACGACAGAGGCCGATCCGGGATCAACTGTTGCAGACACTTTGCCTGATGGCGCGCCTGCAAGCCGGTGCCGACAATTAGCACTCGCTCAAACCCCTCAACCGCAAGCGCCTGCGTCGCCAATGCCCCGCCGATACCGGTGCGGATATCGGTCAGCCAGCCTTCGTCCTGCAAAAAGGCCACCGGCGCGCCAGTTTTAGCCGAAAAGACAATGTTCATGCCGTTCGAGCTGGGCAAGCCTATGGAGGGATTGTCGTAAAACCCGGTTGCGATCTTGATGACGAAGGTATCGTCACCCTCGATATGGCCGGATTTGACGTGGCAATCCCCGGCGGCCTCGGGGAAGCCCAGATAAGTGACTGGCGGGGTCTGAACCCGTCCCTGTGCGACGGCAACATAGGCCGCGCGGATCGCATCGACGGCCTTTGAAAAAACGAACCGATCCTGAATCTGCGCCTTGTCCAGCTGGATCATCTATGCCCCTCTTAGGCGGCGCTGTGGCGGGCCAGAAAGCCCGAGAGTTTGTCCAGACCCGCTTTCAGATCCGCTGTGGGATTTGTGTAGCCCAGACGCAGCCAGCCCTCCATGTCCATGGCGCTGCCGGGGGTCAGCATCACGCCGTCTTCTTTCAGCAAAGTCACGCACAGTTCACGCGAGGACATGGGCAGGTCGTATTTCAGCAAGGCCGTGGTGCCGGATTTCGGCTTGACCCACGTGATCAGAGGCTCTTGCGCGATCCAGTCTTTGACGATCTGCAGGTTTTCACGGGTTATCCGCTGCGCGCGATCCAGAATGTTGTCGCGATTTTCCAGTGCCATAGCGGCCAACAGCTCATCGACCTGACCGACCGAGATGGTGTTGTAATCGCGGTGGATCATCACGTCATGTAGCATGTCCTTGGGTCCCGCGATCCAGCCAACGCGCAGACCGGCCAGAGAATAGGCTTTGGACATCCCCGCCGTGCTGATCCCTTTTTCGTAGAGATCAGCGACCGCGGCCGTGAAGCCATCCCCGGTCTGATCGGTGCCACGATAAACCTCATCACACAGCAGCCACGCTCCGACGCTGCGCGCGATCTCGACGATCTGTTCTAGCATTTCGCGGTCCATCAACGCGCCCGTTGGGTTGTTCGGGTTGTTGATCGCGATCATTCGCGTGTCGGGACGGACCATGGCGCGCAATTCATCCAGATCGGGCAGGAACGCGTTTTCGGGCTTCAGGTGCAGTAGCTCGATCTCGGCCCCAATGCTTTCGGGGATCGAGTAGTGCTGCTGATAGGTCGGGATTACCGAAATCACGTGATCCTCGCGCGCCACAAGGGTCTGATGCACCAGCGAGTTCGCTCCGATGGTGCCATGCGTGGTCAGGATGTTTTCGCGTGTCTGGTTTTCGTACAGGCTGCAAATCGCATCGCGCAACCGGTCCGAGCCTTCGATCGCGCCATAGGTCATTTTCATCGCCGACAGGTCGTTCAGGATACTGTTGTGCTGTCCCGCCATCTCGAACAACTCACCCAGAGTAATGGATTCCACGCAGGTTTCCGCAAGGTTGAGCTCGCATTTCGTCTCGAACTCATTCATCCACATTTCGACACCGAAAGGTCTGATATCCATGGGTGTTTCCTCCTGCTCTCAGTTACGCCGAAGCCGCGTCATAGACGGCGCGGGCCATGAAGATGTCCTCTAGCCCCAACCCGATTGAGCGGAAGAAGACCGGTTTGTCGCCTGACGGTGTCTTGCAGGCCTCAACCTGCAATTCGGCCAGATCGCCGCGAATGCTGCCCGGTTGCCATCCGGCCTCGGCCGCTAGTTTCATCTCTCCGGCCGAACCGGGCGTAGTGGCGCGATAGTCGCAATAGACCTCGGCTATGGTCAGGAACGCCGGGTCGACCTCATGCGCGTTGGCGACATTTGTGCTTATCGAGGTGACCAATGTTCCTGCGGCCACTGACGCGGTGTCGAACACGGGCGTACCGGACGAGGTGCAGAGCATGACGACATCCGCGTCCTGACCGGCGGTCTCAGCACTGTCAGCCAGTTGGACACGGCTGTCTGTCGCCTGCCACTGCGCCGCAAGCTCGGCGTTTTGAGCGAGGTTGGGGGAATAGACGCGAATGACGCCCCAGTCGCGCAGGGCCAGCACATGTTTCAAATGCGCTTGCGCTACCTTGCCGGAGCCGATGATCGACAGAACCTTAGCTTCGGGGCGGGCGAGGTGGTCGACGGCCAAAGCGGTCGTGGCGGCGGTGCGTTCCGTCGTCAGCTCACCGGAGTCGCACAGCATCAGGGGTTGGCCGGTTTCCATCGACATGAGAACTGTCCATGCCGTGATCACGGGCTTGCCGGGGCGCACCAGATAGGGCGAGAGCTTGGCACCAAACAGATCGGCCCCGGTGCTTGCCCCCAGATAGGTGATGAAATCGCCTTTGTCTTCGGGGAACAGGGTCAGGGTTTGCGGCGGTTGCACGGCTTGCCCGCGCCCAAGCTCGGTAAACAGCGCCCGCATCGCGGCCAGCGCGTCAACTGAGGGCAAAAGCGCGGCAACGTCTGAGGCGTTCAGTACGATTGCGGATTTGGAAGTGTCGGTCATGACGGAGTCCTTGGTCTTTCTGTGCGGGGCAATCCCCGATGTGTCTTAGAGGGAGGGATGCGGGCAGGAAATGCCCTTTCATCCACGTGGGGATCAGACCCCTGCGTCCTTGATCACCGACAGAAACGTCGGCAGGCCGATGTTGCGCCCACTGATGACGACGATGGCGCGATTGGGGGCCATCTCGCGGACCTCGGGGCTGAGCGCTGCGATGACCGAGGTGATTGAGCCGCCCTCGACAATCATACCTTCGCTATCGGCAAACCGGGCTATTTCAGGCACCAGCGCGTCCTCGGGGATCAGAACGGCGCGATCCATGAAGTCGCGAATGATCGGGAAGGTATAGCGATTGCGCAGGCCGATTGCCCCCGTGATGCTGCTGGCGAGGCTTGGGAATTCCTCGACATGGATCGGTTTGCCGGCTTCAAGACTGCGCACCATGCCCGGTTCGACCTCCATCGACGACCCGACAACGGAGATCTTGGGTGAAATCGACTTGGTGGCCAGCGCAATACCGGACAAAAGACCGCCCCCGGACAAGGGCGCGATGATCATGTCCGCATCGGGCAAGTCGGTCAGCGCTTCTAACGCGATCGTGCCTTGCCCCGCGATGACGTTCAGATCGTCAAACGGATCGGCCCAGGTATAGCCGTGCTGCTCCATCAGCCGATCCGCGTGATCCTGCGCCTCGTCCTGCGTGTCGCCATGCACAATTACCTCGGCCCCGAGGTCGCGCATCGCCTGACGTTTGTTTTCCGGACAGAGCGAGCAGACAACCACTCGAGCCGTGATCCCAAGCCGTTTGGACAGATAGGCGACGGCCCTGCCGTGATTGCCGCTGGAGACGGCAATGATCCCGCGCGCGCGTTCCTCGGCGGTCAGTTGCAGAATGCGGTTTGAGGCCCCCCTCAGTTTGAAGCTGCCTGTGGTTTGCAGGTTCTCCAGCTTTAGCCAGATTTCAAAACCCGCGCGCTCCGACAGGGCCTCAGAAAACACCAGTGGTGTCTTGCGCACAATGGGCGCAATCCGCTGCGCGGTGCGCATGATTTCTTGCAGCGAGACATAGCTGTCGGGGGTCGTCATGTCAGGGGTCCTGCCGTTTCGTTCAATGCCATCGCGACACCATGTCAGAAACCGGGCGCGAGAAAATCCATTTTTTCTGAAGTGAACTTTTTGCGGTGCAAAAGTGAGGGCGCTCAGGTTTGAGTTTCAGCCAGCGCGGCCAGGAACAAATCGACACGTTTGTCCCCGCGGGCCTTGCGGGAGACCAACTGAATATCGGTGTCATAGGCAAAGACCTGCGGTAGAACTGACTTCAGCTCACCCCGCTCTATCCATGGCTCGCAGGCGTGGCGGGGCAGGTAGCCGAGGTAAAGGCCGCTAAGGACCATCGCCAGCATCGCCTCCATTGTGGCCGCAGTTGCCGTGCTGGTGAAAGGCCCAGGTGCCTGGTGTCGGTCGCGATCATCAAAGCTGCGTTTGGAAAATTGCGCTTTGGTCACTGCCTTTTCGATTTCGTCGGGGTCATACAGATCATAAATCGGATTCAACCGACCGCAGCACAACAGCTGCTGTTCGACATAGACTGTTTCGGCGCGCAGCGAGGGGGACAATTCCTGAAATGGCCCGATGGCAATGTTGAGTTCATTGTTCAGCAAGGCGCGCTCCATCTGAGGGGCGCTCATTATGGTGATGTTCAGCGAAATCTCCGGCGCTTGCGCGGCGAACCTTTGGATCACCTTGTAGATCGGGCAGGATAGATTGGTCAGAATCGCATCGTCCATCGCGATGTTGAATTGACCCTGCATGTCGCTCGTATAGGCCTGAACCGACCTGTTGAAGGACCCGATCGCGACGCTAAGCGAGCGGAGTTCCTGATACACAAGAAGCCCCCCTTCGGTCAGCTGAAACCCACCGCGCCCGCGGTCACAAAGCCGAAAGCCAAGCCGGGTTTCCAGGTTTGAGATTGCGGCACTTACGGCAGACAAGCTCATGTTCAGCCCATATTGCGCGGGGGATAGCCCTCCGGCCTCGACGACATGGGCAAACACCTGCAAAAGCTTCATGTCCGCATCTTGCAAACGCAGTTGAACAGCGGACGTTCCGCCCTGATCAGCCGTGCGCAAGTCTTGGGTCTTGTCTTTCAATTGATCCGCCCGTCGCTGATCCGGTTTCGCCAATATCTTTAAGATAGGACAAACAAGAGGTGCAACTCTCAGAGCGTGTAGAACCCGGAATAGCTGAGACGCCAAAATCCTAAGAGCCGCAAGGGGGCCTTCCACTTTAAGTACAGGGCGCAGGGTCCAGCATCACAACCTGTGAACCAACACCTAGGTTCAGGATGCAAATCCTAAAAATGACTGTCGCTGCGAGGGCGATTGTACAAAGGAAGACTTTGGCGGCGATCATAACGTGTCGCCACGCGCATCCAATACCTGAACCTACCAAACATGATCTTACATCACTGCTTGGCAGTGCATCGCGCAGTGATGTCCCGAAAGGGGATCACCATGGTTTATTCCTCGCCATGTTCGGCAACTGGGCCGACCATTGTCTGGGCAAAGTGCTTTTCTCGTTCCTAAGTTTCTATCGATTGAAAAGCGTCTTGTGCCGCCCATGGGACCTGAGCGCGCCTCGCCATCGTTTCCCACTATGATTGATGAAGAAGATCTCAATCAGCACCCTTCCATCATCGACCCATGGCCTGCCGTGCGGCTTCGGGAACAAAGGGGAAAGCTCGGCCATCTACTCGTGGCTCAGCCAGAACAGATCTCGCTTGTCACCGCTCCGTTTTCCAAGCCGTGAATCCTGCAGCGCTTTGGAAATAAAGGCATCCTGACTCTAAGGCCTGACTTGCGTTCCTTTAATTCGGATAATGCTCCCTAAACCGCCCGCACACACGCCAACCAGTATTGCAATCACGAGCTCAAGAGCTTCGATTTGAGCAAATTGAAAACCGGCAAAGACCAGTGTTTCAAAAACGCCGACAAGTCCGCCCAGCGCCGCGCCTAGCCATATTTGTCTGGTCATCATTCCCAGCGCCAGCCCAAGAATGCCGGGCAGGCTGAGGATGTTTCCACCGATTGTCCCAAGTATATCTAACATCTCTACCCCCTTCTTAGTCTGCGCTGGTGTTGAGGAAGGACTGGATATCATCGCCAGACACCGACGCTTGTTTGTGCAGCGGCTTGCCGTCAACCGCTTCGGCTATGTCCTGATAGGTCTCAAGATATCCCGGCGGCAGGCTGTGAGCGATGCCCTGGTGGCAGTCGATACAGGTCATCCCGGTGTCAATCGCACGCTGGTGCTCGCTGGCGGCGCGTGTTTCCTGCAAGGTAAAGTCCATATAGTCGAAGTTGTGACAGTTCCGGCATTCGCGGCTGTCGGATTCCTTCATCTTCTTCCAAACGGCCGAGGCCATTGCCAGACGGTGATCCTCGTATTTCTCGGGGGTGCTGATGGTGCCTGCGAGCTCGTGATAGACATCTTTCACGGCCATGATCTTGGCTTTGATCTTGTGGTTCCACTCATCCGGCACGTGACAATCCGAACAGATCGCGCGCACGCCCGAGTGGTTGTTGTAGTGGATCGTCTCGCGGTATTCACCCAGGTTGGTTTCCATCGTATGGCAGGACACGCAGAATTCTTCGGTATTGGTCAGTTCAAGCGTCCAGTGAAAGCCACCCCAGAACAGGATACCCCCAAGAAAGCCGGCCAAGATCAAAAACCCCGAACTGAACAGAACAGCCGGTGTCCAGAACGCGTTCCACAAGCGACCGATCCAGCCGCGTTTTTCAGGAGAGTCTGCCATCGTGGTGCTCCTTTCAGTCATACGTTGGATTAGTTGCTGTGGGATGGTTCAAACAGGTTATCGACCAATGTAGGCGCATTTACCTGCGGCACGTGGCACTGGTTGCAGAAATAACGGGTCCCTGCGATGTGATCCAACTCATTGCCGTCGCGATCGAGATAGTGGGTCATAGACAAGGTGGGCGCGTTGCGTTCGCCTGCAACTGTCCAGTCATGGCAGGAAAGGCACTGGTTGGTCCGCGTGTCGATCTGGTATTGTTCGATCGAATGTGGGATCAGCGGCGGCTGCTGCCGGTAATTCCGCACAATACGTCCTTCCATCGTTTTGTGGACTTGATCCAGCGGGACCGTTTCATCCACTTCGCCGCCTCGCAGGGTCTCAACCTGGGCGGATTGCGCAAGGGCGAACCCGCTGAGGAGTACGACTGGGATCAGGGCGGCGACGCCTGTCAGGATTGGCTTGTTCATCTGTGCACTCCCTTAAATAGGTCTGGCTGTACGCGCATCGGGCGCGGCAACGGGATCGAAAGGCGCGACGACCTTGTCGTCGAACCGGTGAGTAAACTTGAAGACATCCACAGCACATACGTCGATGCAGCGGCCGCAATTCGAGCAATCGGGGGACAGGATCAGCGGCGTCGCATCCGGTTTGCCTTTCAGGGCTGGCGGGATGACCTGGTTTTCCGGGCAGACGGCGTAGCAATCCATGCAGTCATTGCAGGCAGTCCGGTTGGCGGCGCTGACACGCAGCAGGCTTTTACTGCCGATCAGGCCATAGAAGGCGCCGACCGGGCAGATATGGCCACACCAACCGTGACGGGCGACGACCAGATCAAAGATGAAGATCGCAGCGATCAGCGCCCAGACAAAGCCCGCGCCGAAAATCAGCCCGCGATGCAGCATGGTGATCGGATTGACCAACTCCCACGCAATGACGCCCGTCAGGCCCGAGACGATCAGGACCGTCGCCAGTATCCACAGGCGGGTGCTGCGTTTGGGTTGCCAGCCTTTGGGCAGGGCCAACTTGCGGTGCAACCAGTTGGCGGCATCAGTCACCGGGTTGATCGGACAGACCCACGAACAATAGACGCGCCCGCCGATCAGCGCATAGGCGACCAGAACGATGATCCCGCCGATCAAGGCCGTCAGTTCCGGCCAGTGCCCGGCCACAAAGCTTTGCAGCAGCACAAAGGGATCGGTCAGGGGCAGAACGCCAAGGGTCAGCGACCCCGCCAACGTCCCCTGCACGATCCACAGACCGAACCAAGGCCCCAACAGAAACAGTGTCAAAAAGAACAGTTGGCTTGTCCGACGCAGCAGCAGGAACTTATGCGCACTGACCCAGCCTTTGGCCTCAATAGCCTCCTGACCAGCGGGAATATGAGTGTGCGCGCTCATTGGCCTGCCCCCGGTAACTCATAGGAGGGCGCAAAGCCTCCCGGCGCGGCCAGATTGTCCGTACCCGGCCCCGGCAGGCGGTCGGGTAGGTCGATCAATCCGTCCACAAGCGGACCGCCGTGGCTTTCTTTTTCTTCCCAGCCCTTTCGATAGTGGTCCGCGCTGCTGCCGCGCGCCAATCGGGCGGGCAGTACTTTGATCGCAGCTTCGGGTAGAACACAGCTTTTCTCGCACATACCGCAGCCGGTGCAGCGGTCGGCATGGACGGTGGGGATGAACATCGCATGGTGGCCTGAACGCGTGTTGTGCGCGGTTTCCAGCGTGATTGCGTCGTCAATAACGGGGCAGACGCGGTAACAGACATCGCAGCGCAGACCGAGGAAGTTCAGGCAGTTTTCCTGATCGACCAGAACCGCAACGCCCATTTTGGCATCATCGATATTGTCCAAACCCGGGTCCAGCGCGCCGGTGGGACAAGCGGCGACACAGGGGATGTCATCGCACATCTCACACGGCACATCGCGGGCGGTGAAATAGGGCGTACCGGTTGCAACGGCATCGACCCCAAGTTCCGCCAGTTTCAGGGTATCGTAAGGACAGTCCCGCACGCAGAGCCCGCAGCGGATACAGGCTGACAGGAACTCATCTTCCGACAACGCGCCGGGTGGGCGCAAGGCTTCCGCCGGTAGTGCGCGCGCATCGCGCGCCAACCAGGCCAGCAATGACCCGGCGACTACGCATCCACCTGCCGCGCGCGCCGAATCCTGCAGGAATCGGCGCCGTTGCGGTGAGAGAGGAGTACCGGTCAGGGACATGGGGACAACCTTTGCGATCCTTCCCGGTTAAGCGCGCTCGACCTTGCAGGCGCACTTTTTGAAGTCGGTCTCTTTCGAGAGCGGGCAGGTTGCGTCCAGCGTCAACTTGTTGGTCAGCTGATGCTCATCGAACCAGGGCATGAAGACCAGACCGCGCGGCACCTTGTTGCGCCCGCGAGTCTCGACCCGGCTGGTGACCTCACCGCGGCGGGTGGACAGAACGATCTCTTGTCCACGGCGCAGCCCCCGATCTTCGGCATCCTGCGGGTGCATGTAAACAACCGCGTTCGGATAGGCGCGGTGCAGCTCCGGCACCCGGCGGGTCATCGAGCCCGAGTGCCAGTGCTCCAGCACGCGGCCCGTGGACAGCCACAGATCAAATTCTTCATCGGGCTCTTCGGCGGCGGGTTCGTAGGGCGCAAAGATAATACTCGCTTTGCCATCGGGCTTGCCATAGAACTTCACGCCCGCGCCTTCGGGCACGTAGGGGTCATAGCCTTCGCGGAAGCGATAGAGCGTTTCCTTGCCGTCTACGACCGGCCAGCGCATACCGCGCGCCTCGTGGTACATTTCGAACGGAGCCAGATCGTGCGCATGACCGCGGCCGAAATCGGCATATTCTTCGAACAGACCTTTCTGGACGTAGTAGCCGAAATGCTCCGCATCGTCGTTGTGGAAGCCTTCGGCCGTCTCGGACAGCGGGAACTGGTCGATCTTGCCGTTGGCATAGAGCACGTCATACATGGTCTTGCCACGATGCTCGGGCATGGTGGCCAGCAGCTCTTCGCCCCAAACCTCTTCGACGGTGAAGCGTTTGGAAAACTCCATGAGCTGCCAGAGGTCCGATTTCGCCTCTCCCGGAGCTTGCACCTGTTGCCGCCAGAACTGAGTGCGGCGCTCGGCATTGCCATAGGCGCCTTCTTTTTCGACCCACATGGCGGTGGGCAGGATCAGATCGGCAGACACTGCTGTGACCGTCGGATAGGGGTCGGACACGGTGATAAAGTTTTCCGGGTTGCGATAGCCGGGAAAGCCTTCTTCGTTGATGTTGGGCGCGGCCTGCATGTTGTTGTTGCACTGCACCCAATAGGCGTTCAGGTCACCATCTTTCAGCTTGCGGTGCTGCAGAACAGCGTGGAAACCGGGTTTGTCCGGGATGGTGCCAGCAGGAATGTTCCACGCGGTCTCACAAATCTCACGGTGCTTATCGTTGGTAACCACCATGTCGGCGGGCAGACGGTGGGCGAAGGTGCCAACCTCACGTGCAGTGCCACAGGCCGACGGCTGGCCGGTCAGCGAGAACGGCGAGTTGCCCGGCTCCGAGATCTTCCCGACCAGCAGGTGCACGTTATACATCAGTGAGTTCACCCACGACCCGCGGGTGTGCTGGTTGAAGCCCATGGTCCACAGGCTCATGACCTTACGGTTGGGGTCGGCATATTGCTGGGCCAGACGCTCCAACTGGTCGGCGGGCACACCCGACAGCTCGGACGTGTATTCCAGCGTGTATTTCGAAACCGCCTCGGCATATTCCTCAAAGCTGATCGGTTCCATTTTGCCGCCATTGGGGTTCTCGGCCGCTTCCTGCAGTGGATGGTTGTCGCGCAGGCCATAACCGATATCGGTGACGGTTTTGGTGATGTTGACGTGGTTTTGGACGAAGTCCTCGTTCACCGCGCCATTCTGAATGATGTAATTGGCGATATAGTTCAGGATCGCCAGATCGGTCTGAGGTGCGAACACCATCCCATTGTCAGCCAGCTCGAACGAGCGATGTTCGAAAGTGGACAGCACATGCACCTCGCTACCCGGTTTGGTCAGGCGCGTGTCGGTGAGGCGCGACCACAGGATCGGGTGCATCTCCGCCATGTTCGAGCCCCACAAAACGAAGGTGTCAGCGTGCTCAAAGTCGTCATAGCAACCCATTGGCTCATCAATGCCGAAGGTCCGCATAAAGCCTACAACCGCTGATGCCATGCAATGACGCGCGTTGGGGTCAATGTTGTTCGAGCGGAACCCGGCCTTCATCATCTTGGCAGCCGCATAGCCTTCCCAGACGGTCCACTGGCCAGAGCCGAACATGCCAACGCTGGTCGGGCCCTTATTGGCCAGTGCCTCTTTCCACTTGGCGGCCATGACGTCAAAGGCTTCGTCCCAACTGACCGGCTCGAATTCACCGTTCTTGTCGTATTCGCCATTGGTCTTGCGCAGCAAGGGCGTGGTCAGACGGTCTTTGCCGTACATGATCTTGGACAGGAAATAGCCTTTGATACAGTTCAGGCCCCGGTTCACAGGCGCGTCCGGGTCACCCTGGGTGGCCACCACACGCCCTTCCTTGGTGCCGACCAGAACCGAGCAACCCGTGCCGCAGAACCGGCACGCCGCCTTGTCCCAACGAATGTCAGACGTGCCGACTTGCGCCTGCGCTGCGCCGGTGGCCAGCGGAAGACCAGCCGCCGAAGCGGTCGCGGCGGCAGCAGTCGATTTCAGGAAGGTCCGGCGGGATTCAGAGATGGTCATAGCATGGGTCTCCGGTTTCAGGTCTGGCAGGAAGCGTTAAGATGCGGACGGGTCTCCGCGAGGTCTTCGAAATGGTGATAGGTCAGGGTCAGAGAGATCACGCCCGGGATCTGGTGCAGATCCATGATCGTCTCGGAGGCCAGCTTTTCGGGCGTGTCCTCAACCACGACGACAACACGGCCATCCTCGGCAGCGGCGTGGATTTCGACACCGTCAAGCCCTAGCATCGCCTCCTGGGCGGTCTGGGCTGCGTCGGGCGCGACGTGGACAAGGCATCCGCAGATGTTCATAGCAAGCTCTCTTGGGGGAGTGTTTCGTGGCGCTCAAATCGGATTGTATGCGCTGGGCACGCGCTGGCGCAGGCACCACAACCGGTGCAGGCCTCTTGGTCAACGGCGGGCTCCGACCGCCCCCCAAGTAACAGTTTGAACCCAATCGCGTTGCTGTCGCAGACGTCTTGGCACACACGGCAGCTCACGCCATTCATCGAAAGACATCCCGCAGTGACATAGGCACGCCACGGCCAATCACTCAGGTTTTCGGGTTTCAAAGCACCGGTTGTACAGGCCTCTGCGCAGGCGCCGCAGAATGTACAGGGCGAGGCATCAAGGCTGACGACTGGCCAGCCTTGCTGGTTAAAGGTGATGATGTGTTCAGGGCAGGCCGAGACGCAATCGTCACATTGGACGCACAACTCAAAAAAGTCGTCCTGATCCGCGCCGGGCGGAATGATTGCTGTCCGGTCTTCGCGCAGCGGAGCGCCACGCAGAAAGGCACGGCGGCTGGCTAGCTTATTCATAGGCTTGCGGTCCGCTGTTGATCTCGAGACTTACCAAACTCATTATCGAACTGTCGCAGGCCAAAAATTGACCTATGTCATGTTCAATTTGATTAATTCTTGATCGTTCTTAAAACTATGCACATTTCACGCATAAGAAGAAGAGAATTTGTTTCTACCCCCGTATTTCACCGGTGCATCTCAATCCAGGCCAATCATCGAGTCTCATCGATAGACGCCTCTGTTCAGATTGTTTGAAAGTCCGCAATGCCACATTGAGGTCAGCGAACGTCTCTGAACTTTCAAAACCTCGCCTTGGTTTTCTTTTCACAATTCAACGTTGATACCGGCCTCTGCGGTCAAAATTTTGAACCCCTCGGTTTCTGGATGAAGCAAGGAGAATTGAAAAATTGAGTTGGCTGAGCGATAGGAAAAACATGCAGAAAACACCTGCCACTCACAGCTATTATGCGTTTCTGCAGCTGGGGAATTCACAAGATTTCTAGCAAAATTTGTTCATATGAAAGAAGCCACGCGAAAAGACCCGCTGCTTGCAAACTACCGAACACTCGTAACAGCCGCCGATTGGTCTTTTGTAAGTTTTTAGGCGTTGGAGCAGGCGCGAGCATGGCGGCACCAAGCGCCGCATCTGGCGCAAGATACGTATAGGGATCTAAGAGGAAACGCTTGTAGTGCTGTCGGTGGAGGTCACGATGAGCAATGTGGCCCCCTCTCGGTAGCATCCTGCGGATGTGCCTGCGGGTCAATGGATGCCCCCATGTTGCCGAAGTTGATTGATCAAATCCCGGCCGATCAGAACATCGGATCTGTGACTGCCAAAGCTATGCGCCACCCTGCCGCATGACCCGCTGTCGCACATCCCTTAACGCCAAAACGGCCACACCTATGTGAAATTAAAACATGACTTCTGCAGGTGAACAATGGACGCGCTTCTGCTGTCCCGCATTCAATTTGGGGCAAACATATCTTTCCACATCCTCTTCCCGACGATCACGATCGCATTGGGATGGGTGCTGCTGTTTTTCAAACTGCGCTTCAACGCAACCAAAGACACTAATTGGATGGATGCCTACCGCTTTTGGGTGAAGGTCTTCGCCCTGTCCTTTGCGATGGGTGTGGTCTCGGGCATCACCATGTCGTTTCAGTTTGGCACCAACTGGCCCGGTTTCATGGAGACCGTGGGCAATATCGCCGGGCCGTTGTTGGCCTATGAGATCCTGACGGCTTTCTTCCTCGAGGCAGTTTTCCTGGGCATCATGCTGTTCGGCTTCTCACGCGTTCCCAACTGGTTGCACACGACCGCAACCTTCCTGGTAGCGTTCGGAACAACTATGTCGGCCTTCTGGATTTTGGTTCTGAACGGCTGGATGCACACGCCTACCGGGTTCGAGCTGCGGGACGGTGTAGCTTTCGCAACCGATTGGTGGGCAATCATCTTCAACCCATCAATGCCTTACCGACTGACCCACATGCTGCTGGCCAGCGGCCTGACGGTAGCATTCCTGGTGCTTGGCTTCTCGTCCTTCCGCTGGCTGCTCGGAGATCGCGGGCAGGACGTGCGGGCAACCTTCAAAACCGGCGCCTGGCTGGGCGCATTGTTGATCTCGGTTCAAATCTTCATGGGAGACATGCATGGGCTGAACACGCTTGAATATCAGCCGCAGAAGGTCGCCGCTATGGAGGGCAATTGGGAGACGAAATCAAACGTACCGCTGCTACTGTTTGCAATTCCCGACGAAGCCGCGCGCGAAAACCACTATGAGGTCAGCATACCCAACCTCGCTTCGATCATTCTGACTCATAAGGCAGAGGGCGTGGTGCCCGGCCTGAATGATTTTGTTGCCGAGGACGGCACCGTTCTGCACCCGCCCGTTGCGCCTGTCTTCTGGTCGTTCCGCATCATGGTCGGTACCGGTATGGTCATGCTGCTGCTCAGCTGGGCGACACTGCTGTTCATGCGGCGCGGGCGCGGGCCTGCGGGAGTACCAAAACTCATGCAAATTGCATTGGTCCCGATGGCCTTTTCCGGCTGGATCGCAACGCTGGCCGGGTGGTACACAACCGAGATTGGCCGTCAGCCGTGGCTGGTTCATGGTGTGCTGACAACAGAACAAGCCGTGGCTGATGTCCCCGCGCCGATGGTGGGAACGACACTGGCGGCCTACCTGCTGATCTACGCCCTTCTTCTGACGGCCTATATCGGCGTGCTGTTCTATCTGGCGCGGAAGGCGGCGCAGGGCGACCAACCCTCCCGCCCAGATCCGAAATACCCCAAAGCAGTTCCAGCGGAGTAAACAACCATGACTTATTTTGGTGATCCGACACAGTGGCTGCCCCTGACCTTTGCGGCGCTTATGGGGCTCTCAATCCTTGTCTACGTGGTTTTGGACGGCTATGATCTGGGCGTTGGGATCCTGTTCCCCTTTGCCGACGAGGCCGAAAAGGACCGAATGGTTGCCTCGATCGGGCCATTCTGGGACGCAAACGAGACGTGGTTGGTTCTTGCCATCGGCATCCTTCTGGTGGCCTTCCCGACCGCACATGGTGTTATCCTGACTTCGCATTATTTGCCGGTGGCGATCATGCTGATGGGCCTGATACTGCGCGGTGTCGCGTTCGAGTTCCGGGTCAAAGCCCCGGCGCACCACAAACGCAGCTGGAACATGGCGTTCTTTGCGGGCTCGACGATGACCGCGTTGGCGCAGGGCTTCATGCTGGGCAAATACATCATGGGGCTGGACAGCACGTTCGGCACCTGGATCTTCGCCGCCATCACCGCCGTGTTTCTGGCCGTCGGCTATTCCTTCATCGGGGCCTGCTGGGTCATTCTCAAAACCGACGGGGTTCTGCAGAAAAAGGCCGTCGATTGGGCCAAAGGCGGTATCTGGGGGCTGATCATCGGCATCGGCGCGGTGTCACTGGCGACCCCTTGGGTCAGCCCGCGCATCTTTGACAAATGGTTCACCTTCCCCGAGTTCTTCCTGCTGCTGCCTCTTCCACTCATGTCGGGCATTCTGATCGCTTTGCTATGGTATGCCTTGCGTCACTTTCCCACCCGCAACGACAGTTGGGCCTGGTTCCCCTTCGCGGCGTCTATCGTTCTGTTCACACTGGCATTTTTCGGGATGGCGTACAGCTTCTATCCATATGTGGTGCCCGAGCAACTGACGATTTACGAAGCCGCAAGCGCTCCGGAAAGCCTGTTCATCATTCTGATAGGGACGGTCTTTGTTCTGCCGGTGATCGCCGGATACACGGTGATGGCTTACACGATCTTTCGGGGCAAGGCGACTGAGTTGCGATACGACTGAGCCGCGACAATCTTTGAATGACCTGTGGACCTGGAAAACGGGTTTTTTCGCAAAGTCTGGAGCGGCCGAAATCATCCATTTCTTAGACCCGAACCTCAAGAAACTCGAGCAACTGGTTGTGTTATGATCCAAAACTCTTGGAAATACGACAACAGGCCAATCTCAAAACCATTTAAAAACAAATATTAAGCTGAAATCTGTCGTGGCTGTTCAGACTTCGAGCTCCAGCTGCAACTCATCTCGCAACCCGCGGAAAATATATTCTTGGCACTCTCAGCCGTTCGGCGCGGGGTTATCGTTGGGCGGTACTTTGGCACATCTGATTTCTAAGGGTACGATTTATGGTTCCGACCGTCTCTTCAGTGTCTCTCGGATCTAGGTGTTCGAACACCCCGGTGCGAAGCTGCAAATCTTCCATCGCGTGTTCAACCACGGGCCGTGGAACCTCGTTCAGGCACGGACGCGCACCGGTCTTGATGTTTGGCAACTCTCGTAGGATCGTGCGGCACATGATCCCGGGCACAAACGGACCGTGACCTTCTTCGGCGATCAGCCTCCACTTGCGGATTACGCCTCGTCCGTTGCATTTGCCAGAAACACTCACCTCCATGCCGCCACAGTCGCTCCCGAAGGGGTAGAGCGCTTGCGAAAGCATGTAGAGTGAAAAATAGGCCCATTCTGGTAATTCGAGCCACGCGTGTTGCCTGAGCTGCGCCATAAGACGGAGAGCCCCGTTCATCACCGGCAGTTCAAGGCCAGCGCGGAAGGTTACGGTCCGAGCGCCAGTCAGGTCTGGAAGAAGCGCTATGTCGGGAACGTTGACGCTGTATCCAGCGCGGATCATACCCGGCTCCAGTTCATACAGTTTGCGATCCGTCCATCCGATGGCCGTCCGCCAGGCACCATCACGCCATTGTTGATATGGACGCCCGACGCCGCTCACGATGCTCTTGATAACGGACATGCCACGCGGTGCCCGGTTGCCGGGTAGGATTGCAATGTCGATCGTGTCAACGTCTTCTAGACCTTTGATCAGGTCTGCGACGATACACGAGGACAGGCCGGGCACGCTGGACGCGCCCGACAATACGAAAACACCCGCCTTTTTGGCATTGGTGTTCAAGGTTGCGATGCCTTGTGTGAAGGTCGCACTATCCGACAGGTCAAGATAGTGGCAGCGATTGGCGATGCAAAGCCTTGGGATCGCATAAGGGTCGTTGCGGTAGTGCTGGAACGGTCCTGCAGCATCAATAACCACGTCCGGTTTCTGTTCAAAAAGCGCCTCGGGTGCTGCGCTGACATCTAGTTTTAAGGTCTGCGCATTCAGGTCCTGAGCCAGAGCGCGGCCCTTTTCGGGATGCCGTCCAACCAACCAGAGCTTGTGTCCGTCCCGCGCTAGCAAGCGGGCAGTTAGAGATCCGAAGACGCCGTACCCCCCTATGATCACGACCTTCATGACCTGATGCTCCGAATTATTTCCGCATCGCGGAAGGTGGCGTCCTGCCAGATCAACGCGCCAAACAACGGATGTGTCAGTTCCAGGGTGAATCGGAAATATCCACCACTAAGCTCTTCGTGGCCGACTACCAGACGCCCTGGGCATACCCATCGCGGAAAAGACAGCCGTCTTTGTCCCAGTTTCAGAAAATACCGGTCACTGACGAAGTAGAGGCCGGTCTGTGTGCTTTTGAGTCTGAGCGAGATGCCGATCCCAAAGCCGATATATTCCTCCAACCCGGTTGGTCCGGCAAAGCGTTTGGAACTGCCAACCATTTGCGGAAACCCTTTGGCCCGGCCATATTGCCGAACCCAAAATTGACCGTCCGTTGCCGCATCTTCTGTAACTGTCACCACGGCGGAGCGACCGACCGAGGTGCGATCGAAAGGCAACGGTGCACCGATAACTCGCAGGACAATGGCGAAAGCGCGTCCAATGAAGTTCATCTGCATGTGGGTTACGCGCCCCTGATAGGCAAGGCTGGCATCACCCAGCAGCCGTTTGCTGAATCTGCGTCGGATTGCTTTGGGTAAACGGGCCCATGCCGTAGCCCCCAGTAGGTTTTTGAACCGGTCGTCCTGGTCGCAGGCTTTATTGAATTGCGGTTGAATTGGTGCTGTTCCAAGCGCGGTCGAGGTTTCCTGCATTTCGAGCATTCTGTTGTTTCCGACATAAGAGAAATTGAGGGTTAAAATTTTTTAGCGGCTCTTTTTGCCTCCGGTAAGGCTGAGCAGGGAAACAACCTTGGTTCCCATTTTCATCAACATCATCAGCTTCGGACGGGGCACTGTCAGCATGTCGCGGAACCATGTGTCGGCCGTTGTTAGGAACTCTTGCATATCCTGCATCCGCTGCAGCGTGATTGGGTCCAACCCGCTTTCGGTTTCAGCTTGGGCAACGCATGCGCGCAGAGCCTGCGTTGCGGGATCAATCTCGCGCTCTTTGCGTCCCTGAGCGATACGGACCCCCATCTCCCAAACATCTACCTCGGCCTCGTAATGTTCGCGCCGATCACCCGGTACAGGTACGCGACGGATGAGCCGCCAGCTCACCAATTCCTTTAGTGAATTGGACACATTGGATCGGGCAATGCCCAAAGACTCAGCAATCTGTTCCGCATTGAGGGGTCGGGAGCTGAGGTATAAAAGCGCGTGTATTTGTGCCACGGAACGATTGACACCCCACTGGTTCCCCATGTCGCCCCAATACAGGATGAACTGGCTTGCAGCATTTGATTTCGTTATGTCGATAGTTTCTGTCATGACAGAAATATCAGGCATAAAGCACTGAAAATCAAGAGCACGATTGGAATTTCAAACAATAAAGCTAAGTGGAATGGGAGCTGAAGCGTCAAATATGAGATAAAATACTGGCTGAAAACGGTTTTTCATGAGCGCTTTGATTTGGGCCGTCCGCTTGATCTCAACAATAACTTTGCATGCGCCCAGATCAGTGCATTGCCCTTTTCGGCTTTACATCAAGTCGCGCGTAACAAGAAAGCGTAGTAAGACGCTAAGTTGGGGGGGTCGGAAAGAGGGTTTTTTAGAATAAGGCGAGAACAGAAACGCTGCCACCTGTTCTCCGATTGGTGAACTTACGCGTATTCAAAATTTTCGAGTGCAGGTAGTGCTCGCAAATTTGGGCGTACTCGCAGCATTTGTTTTCACTTGAAGTGTTTGATTTAGGCCGCGAGCAACGGCTTAGCGACACGCCTCTGGTGAAGGCCTGACCCTTGCTGAAGTGACTCTGGTCATCGACAACATCCGCAGAATACAGTGTGCCAATCGAATAAACTGAGGAACCTACCAATGAAAATGCTCCCCATATTTGCATTGATTTCCACGCTTGCCACAAGCGCTTTTGCCCATTCGAAAGTGGACACCACCACACCCGAAGACGGCACGACAGTTACTGAGGTGCCCTCTGAGATCAGCTTTAATTTCACGGATGATATTCGCCTGACAAAGGTTAACATGATCCATCAGGATGCGCATGCCGTCACGCTCGACTTGGGAGACCAGACAAGTTTTGGCCGCGCGTTCGCGCTCCCGCTTCAAGGTATGGGTGAAGGCATCTATCGAATTGAATGGCGGGGCTTGGGTGTGGACGGGCATGCCATGCAGGGTGAATTCACATTTACAGTGGACTGAGTATGCCCGATATCTGGGGAATAGGCGCAATACTGTCCAAACTGATACTCTATGTCGGTATTGGCGGTTCGACTGGGCTTTTGATCACTCAGATTGCTTTCACCGACCTTTTGTCGCCTCTCAGCGATAGGGTGCGTCTGCAGGTTGTGCTGTTGGTGGCGCTTGCGCTTGTTGCCTCTGTCCTAGGGTTCATGCTGCTTGGCGCTGCCCTGACGGGTGGGGCCGATGGGATGATCGATCCTGAAATGCTCGGTCTGTTGTGGCAGACATCGGTTGGCGACGTTCTCGTCTATCGGATCACTGGAGCCATACTAATCCTCGCCGGAGTGTTTATTCCCTTTGTTGGGCAATGGATCGCCCTCGCGGGTGGATTGCTTGCTTTGTGGTCCTTTGCTCAGGTTGGGCATATTCCTGAATTGGAACCAATAGGTGTTCGCTTGCTCTTGCTCTTGCACCTTTTAGGGGTCGCGTTTTGGATCGGCATCCTCGTACCGTTGCGCACCCTTTCGCTACGGCAAGAATATCTGAGCGACGCAGCCAAGTTGGGCCATCGATTTGGCCAGGCGGCTTCGATTGTTGTCCCTGCTATGATTTTGGCAGGGCTAATAATGGCTTGGATGTTGTTGGGCGATGTGAGGGCGCTGACGACTACCGGGTACGGTCAAACCCTTCTGATCAAAATTGCATTTGTAGGAGTGGTCCTGACGTTGGCGGCCGTAAATAAACTCCGCTTCGTTCCAGCCATGCAAGCAGGGGACGATAAGGCGGCGCGTCATCTAGCGCGCTCGATTGAAATCGAAACTACGGTCATACTGATGGTGCTTGTCGCCACCGCGACGCTCACCAGCGTTCTGACCCTACCGAATTGAGGCATTCTATGAAAAGGCGAGACTTCCTGTTCACAACATGCGCTGCGGCACTGGCACCGCGCATCGCTCTTGCATCAGCGCCCTTTGAACTGGTCGCACAGCCGGTCAATGCGCAAATTCTGCCCGAAGGTGATCCGGCAACTCCGATGCTTGGCTTTAATGGCAGTACGCCCGGTCCGGTGCTTCGCGCCCGTCAGGGTGATACATTTGATATTCGGTTCCTGAATCAGATTGGTGAAGGTTCTGCCGTCCATTGGCACGGGCTGCGCATCGACAATTCGATGGATGGCGTGCCGGGGATGACCCAAGACGTTGTCGAGAAGGGTGCTGAGTTCGAATACAGCTTTCGAGCACCCGATGCTGGCACGTTCTGGTATCACTCCCACAACCGATCCTGGGAACAGGTCGCCAGAGGTCTCTACGGGCCGCTGATCGTTGAGGAGCTAACCCCACCCGATGTGGATCACGATCTTATTGTTATGATTGACGACTGGCGCATCACCGAAGACGGAGCGCTTGTCGACGGCTTTGAGAACAGGCACGACCAGGCGCATCAAGGGCGGTTGGGGAACTATGCCCGCGCGCTTGTCGAACCGAGTACGCCGGTCCGGCTCGGTGATCGCGTGCGCTTGCGGTTGATCAATGTCGCAACAGACCGGATATTTCCAATTGAGCTTGAAGGCATCGACGGCAAAATCGTTGCGTTCGACGGCATGCCACTGCCGGACCCGCAAGAGGTTTCAAACCTCATTCTCTCACCGGCTCAACGCTTAGATATCATTGCTGACGTAACATCAGCTGATCACATCGCCTTTGTTTTCCCAACGCGCGACGATCCTTACCTGTTGGGTGAAATTCCGGTCGAAGGGGTAAACACCACGCGGCAACCGTCCGCGATTCCCACGCTGCCACCAAACGAGCGGAAGCAGCCGGATCTGGACAATGCGTTGGACCTGTCGCTCACCATGCAAGGCGGGGCGATGAGCCGTCCCGCAAGCACGCAAACTGACATTTGGGCATTCAACGGACAATCTGGCCTATCGGATACGCCGCTCCACAAGTTTGAACGTGGCCAAACGGCGCGCATAAGTCTGGTGAACGACACCCGTTTCCCGCATGGCATCCATCTGCACGGGCATCATTTCTTTGAAGTCGGGGCGGACAGCAGCTTAGGCGCTTTCCGGGATACGGCGCTGATCAATCCTGGTGAGACCCGCGAAATCGTTTGCGTGTTCGACAATCCCGGTAAATGGCTGTTGCACTGTCACATGCTAGGGCATCAGGCGGCTGGCATGAAAACATGGGTGGAAGTCGTATGAAACGCTTGCTGGTACTGGCTCTATGTGGCGTTGCGAGCGAAGCAATTGCCAGCCACGAAATGGAAGACCGAGATTTGACTAATGGGCGTGTTCTTTACGGCGAACACTGCGCGTCCTGCCATGGCATCAATCTGGAAGGACAGCCAAATTGGCAGACTCCTGATGACAATGGTGTTCTGCCTGCACCACCGCATGACGAGACAGGGCACACTTGGCACCATGATAACCAGCTTCTCTTTGAGTACACACGACTTGGTGGCGAAGCAGCGTTAGCCGTGCGCGGGGTCACTGGCTTTGAAAGCGGCATGCCGGGATTTAGTGATGAACTCACCAACACTGAGATTTGGGATATTCTGGCTTATATCAGGTCAACTTGGCCCGATCGCGTTCAGGAAATGCAAGCGAGTCGCAATCCGCCGCACAATTGAGGAAGACGGTCTTCTGTGCGCTGCCAGGGAGTAGGGCCGTCCACATCCAAGACTGGTCCGTTTGCTGCCAAGACGCCAAAGGGTTACGGCTTCATTTCGAAGGGTTCCGTCACTCAAAATTCGGTTCCAACGGATTGTCTTGACCTCTGGCCAGAGCGGGCATTTTGTCCACTCTAGACTTTGAAGACGGCTTGTTCGTCCAGAAATCAAGCAACGTTTTCGCTATCTCGGTCTGGTTGTGGGCATAGACCACCACGTCGAGCTTTTCCTGACCCAATTGGTTGCGTAGGGAGATCAGCTCGCCGCTTTCAATTTCCTTGTGCACCATGCTGAACGGCAGCCAACCAATACCGAGACCGTTCAGGATCATTTCCTTTGCCCCACTTGAAAAAGCCGTCTGGCAAACGGGGTTTTTGCTGAAATCGGCGGTTCCGAACGGAAGTTTGCTCTTGTTCAATGCCTCACCAAAGTAGCTGTTTTCGGGATAGACGATGGCCGGCGTATCCAAAGGCACGTCACCGTTTCCGCGCACTGCGTACCGCAATCCGCCACCGATGACTGGAATGAGGTAGTCGTGACCCCAAGTGCCGCGACGAATGCCTGCTCCGAAGGGCATTGGAGCGACGGTTTGCGCCTCATAGCATAGCAGCATGTTGGTATCGCCGCGCAGGAACAGAGTGACACAATCGTTCAGATTGGCCGTTCTAAGACGAAACCGGAGCCCCTTGAACGTTGTACGTGCACGCAATGCCATATCAGGGAAGGTGGAGACGACCGATGCGTGTGTTGCGGCGATCGTCACAATCGAAACGGTGGGGCCATGTTGCGCAATTTTTGTGCGCAGGTCATTTAATCTGGCGATCAAAGAGCGGATTTCGGCTTCGTTCGAGGCCAGTGCCAGACTGATCTCGACCCGGTTCGATTTGCGATCGAGAACTTCAATCCCCAACCACTCCTCAAAACTGCGAATACGCCTTGAGAACGCGGGTTGCGTGATGTTTCTGCGGGCCGCGGCCCGTGTCATGTTCCGCTCTTCCAGAAGGGCCAGAACATCGTCAAACCACAGCATATTCATCCGCATCTCCGTTATACCCAAAGAAAATGTATGGGCAGCCTGCGAAATATGCACTGTTTTTATTCTTTTTCTTTTGAAACTGTTTGGCTGTGGGCAAAAGCAGGGAGAGTGTGGTGGCTGAGACAATTCAGATGACCGGCAGTGACACGATGGTCGCGCCGGAGATGGTTTTGAGCTTGTGCAAGGAGCTATCGCTGACGCTGGCGAAATTTCCCCGGGTATCGCTTGGTCATCTTCCTACGCCTTTGGAGCCGATGGATCGCCTGAGCGAGGTTTTGGGCGGTCCGCGTTTATGGGTCAAACGGGATGATTGCACCGGCCTCTCGTCGGGTGGGAACAAGACCCGTAAGCTAGAATTTCTGATGGCTGACGCAGTCCAGAAAGGTGCAGATACCATCATCACGCAGGGGGCGACGCAATCTAATCACGCGCGCCAAACAGCGGCGGCGGCCGCAAAACTTGGCCTTGCGTGCCATATCCTGCTTGAGGATCGTACGGGTTCCAATGATCCGAACTATATTCTGAATGGAAATGTCCTGTTGGATCGTTTGCATGGCGCCAGCGTCGCCAAGCGTCCCGGTGGTGCGGACATGAATGCCGAGATGGAAGCCTGCGCCGCGCAGATGAAGACAGAAGGCAAAACCCCTTACATCATTCCCGGCGGTGGATCGAACCCGATCGGGGCTTTGGGCTACGTGAATTGCGCGCGCGAGTTATGCGAACAGGCCGCCCATGCCGGCTTAAAAATCGACGCGCTGGTCCATGCGACCGGCAGCTCGGGCACACAAGCCGGATTGGTCGCCGGTCTTGCAGCACTTGAAAGTGACATTCACCTTTTGGGCATCGGCGTGCGGGCCCCACAAGACAAACAGGAAGGCATGGTACATGATCTGGCCGTGCGTACTGTCGACTATATGGAGACGGACACGCCCATTGCGCGAGAAAATGTGCGCGCAAACTGCGACTACGTCGGTGCAGGATATGGTCTTCCCACCAAAGGGATGATTGACGCGCTCAAGCTGTTGGCCCGTACCGAAGGGCTTTTGTTCGACCCGGTCTATTCGGGCAAAGGGTTGGATGGTCTCATCGACCAAACCCGCAAAGGCTATTTCGATGGGATGGACAATGTCGTCTTTCTGCACACCGGCGGAAGCGCAGCACTGTTTGGCTATCCCGAAACCTTTGAACTTCCTGGCTACGTGGCCTGAAATCTACAACAAACCAACAAGGAGATATCAAATGAAACTAAAAAAATACTTGATCAGCGCGGCTTTGGTTTCAGCTCTCGGCGCGCCACTCGCCGCTGAAGAGGTTAAGATCGGCGTTCCCACTTGGACAGGCGCACAGGCTATTGCCCATGTCTTGGGTGAGATCGTGACCACCCGCATTGGCGGCACGGTGGAGTATGTGCCCGGTAACAACGCCACGATTTTTCAAGCGATGGATCAGGGTAAGGGTGATATCGATGTGCACCCTGATGTATGGCTGCCTAATCAGGAAGCATTCACCAAGCAATATGTTGATGGGGCTGGCACCGTAACGTTGTCATCGAACCCCTATCAGGGCAATCAGGGTTTCTGCGTCTCCAAAGACTTTGCAGCAGAGATGAATATCACCGACATCGCGGACCTTGGACGCCCTGATGTGGCGGCCGCGATGGACAGCGATGGCAATGGCAAGGGTGAGATGTGGATCGGCGCACCCGGCTGGGCTTCGGCCAATGTGAACGAGGTGAAAGTCCGCGATTATGGCCTGTTGGACTTTATTGATCCAATCCGTGCCGAGGAAGCTGTGAAGACAGCGCGCATCAAGGACAGTATCGCCAAAAAAGAAGGATATGCCTTTTACTGCTATGAGCCGCATGCCGTCTGGTACATGTTTGACGTGGTGATGCTGACCGAACCGACTTATGACCCTGGAAAATACGTGATGGTGCAGCCCTCCGACGACCCTGACTGGTACAACAAGTCCATGGTGGCCAGTAAGGACGCTCTGAAGGAAGTTCAGATCGCCTGGTCCAACTCGCTTGGGGATCGCTCACCGGCGATTGCGGAATTCTTCGCGAACTTCTCCCTAACCGCCGATGACGTGAGCTCGCTGGCCTTCGAGATCAGTGCCAATGGGCGCGATGCTGAGGAAGTTGCGGCCGAGTGGGTTAACGCCAATTCCGAGCGCGTAGATGCGATGCTGGGTCTCTGAGCCAGACCAATAGACAACGGGCAGCACCTAGCGGTGCCGCCCCACTTAAAGGCACGCACGGGTGGGCGGATGAGCGACGAGACTGTAATCGAAATTTCCAATATCTGGAAAATCTTCGGGGCAAAACCAGAGGCCGCTCTGGAAGCCATTCGTGCGCGGGGGCTGACCAAGGCTGAAGTCCTTGCTGAATTCAACGCGGTGGTGGGCGTGGCCGATGTCAGCCTCAACGTCAATCGCGGTGAGATCTTTTGTATCATGGGCCTATCAGGGAGCGGCAAATCCACACTCGTGCGCCATTTCAATCGCCTGCTCGAACCGACGGCGGGCAAGATCGAGATCGAGGGCACGGACGTCATGGCGCTCGGCACAAAGGAGCTTCAGGCTTTCCGCAACCGGAAAATCGGCATGGTGTTCCAGAATTTTGCTCTGATGCCCCACCGTTCGGTCCTCGACAACGTGGCAATGCCGCTGGAAATCCGCCAGGTCGCCAAAAACGAGCGTATGCGGCAGGCGGCCGCCATTCTCGACATTGTCGAACTGGGGGCGTGGGGGTCGAAATTCGCTCACGAACTCTCTGGTGGTATGCAGCAGCGTGTGGGGCTTGCCCGTGCGCTCGCGGCCAATCCTGATGTTCTATTGATGGATGAGCCATTCTCCGCACTTGATCCCCTGATCCGGCGGCAGTTGCAGGATGAGTTCATCCGGCTGTCCAAAATCCTTAAGAAGACCACGATCTTCATCACCCACGACCTTGATGAGGCCGTTCGCATTGGAGACCGGATTGCGATCATGCGTGACGGCAAGATGGTGCAGATCGGCTCGGCTGAGGACATTGTCATGCATCCCGCTGATGACTACGTCGCTGATTTCGTAGCCGGGATATCGCGCTTGAAGGTGGTGCATGCTCATGCGGCGATGCAGCCCTTGGACAGCTATCTCGCTACGCACGGCCCACTGCCTGCTGACATTGATCGGGTGGACCACAATGAGACGCTTTCAGCTTTGATTACGCGAGCCATCGACGACGAACGGCCGGTTCTGGTTTCCGAAGGCGGCGAGGACAAAGGTGTCATCACTCGCGCAGATTTATTGCGCACCGTGATTGAAGGGACGGAAATGTCATGAGCGAAGATCTTGGTGTGAACCCCCTTGAAGACACAGAAAGCGAAGCCGCGCAGGCCTATGCCGAGGAACGCCGCGAGAATATCCGAACCTTTGTGCGCACAAGCCCCGATTACTACATCCGCAACTTCGACAAGATCGGGGCGTCCGCGCGCTTTACGGCAACCTTCAATGTGATGGCCGGGCTCTTTGGTCCGATCTGGTTCGGTGCACGCGGACTTTGGTCCTGGGCATTGGCCTTTCTTGTAGTCGAGGCGATCGGCTTTGTGCAGATCGCGCGGGGCTTATTCGGAGATCTGGGAGCAGACGCGCTGGCCCGTGTGACCTCGATCGAAGGTACGCTCGATTTGCGCTACCAGCAGCTTGCGGCCGCCCAAGAGAGCGGCTCGGATCGAGCCGCAGCCATCCAGCGCCAGATCGAAGGGTTGGAGGCCAATATTGAGGGCTTCCGCGCCGAGGCAGAGTTGCTCGCCGCGCAAGGGCCGTCGATTGCGCTCACCGGTGTTGCCATCTTGCTTGTGGCCAAGCTCATACAGGCTGTGGCCGCCAACTGGGCGCTGGAGGCACGGTTTTCTGACTGGCTATCGGACCGCACCATTCGCTCTGGCATGCCGGTCAGTCAGATTGTCTTCAGCGCGGGTTTCATGATCCTGTTAGTCGCGACCGCAATGATCCACTACAGCTTCCCGGGCCGTTTTTCATTTCTTAGCGAATTTCCGACAGATAACTCAATTCGCCTGGCCAGTATTGACAGCGTAGAGGCATTTATCGCCTGGTGCGTCGCCAACAGTGTGGCGTTCTTTGACGGTCTCACCGCAGCTATTCGCTGGTTGCTGGATGCCATGGAGGTGGCGTTGGTTCAGACTCCTTGGATCGTGGTGGCCGCGCTGATCGTTCTGTTGACCTGGCTCACGGCTGGCTTGCGTATGGCTATTTGGTCAGGTGCCTTTCTGGCCTATATGGGCCTTCTCGGCTTTTGGGAAAAAGCTATGACGACGTTAGCGCTTCTCGGCACTGCGGCGCTGCTTTCCATCGTGATTGGCATTCCTTTGGGCATGTTCTCTGCGCGTCGACCGCGCTTCTACGCGGTCATCCAACCGATCATGGATTTCATGCAGACCATGCCTGCTTTTGTCTTCATGGTGCCTGTGATTGCCTTTTTCGGGGTTGGTAAACCAGCGGCAGTCATTGTCACTATGATCTTCGGTGGGACACCCGTGGTACGCCTTACCGTTTTGGGCCTGCGTGGTGTGCCTGAAAGCGTACGTGAAGCCGCGATCAGTTTTGGCGCCAACAAGTGGTACCTTCTCACCAAGGTCGATCTTCCGCTCGCCAGCCCCTCCATTCGCGCAGGCATCAACCAGACAATCATGCTGTCGCTGGCCATGGTCGTCGTGGCCTCACTTATTGGTGCGAAAGGGCTGGGCGAAGACGTCCTCGAGGCGCTGCAATACGCCAATGTGGGCCAGGGTATCCTCGCAGGCTTTGCCATTCTATTCTGCGCGATGATCCTTGACCGGATCGTTCAAGGTCAGCGAAAGTGACCCCCCTTGTCCTTGTTCATGGCTTCATGGGGGGCAGCGCACAATGGGATGGATGTCGCGATACACTGCAGCAGCATGCTGATGTGATTGCCGTCGACCTGCCCGGGTTCGGAGCAAATGCCCATCTGCCGCCAATCGACAGCATTGGCGGATATGCGGATTGGGTCGTCCGGCATCTCCGCGGCCTTGGAGTGGAGGAGTATCATCTGCTGGGTCACTCCATGGGCGGCATGATCGCTCAGGAAATTGCGCTTCGCGACAGCGAGAGTGTCGAACTCTTGATACTCTACGCAACTGGAGGAATCGGCGTCTTACCAGGACGGTTTGAGACCATCGAAGACAGCAAAAGGCGCGCAGCCGAAGATGGTCCCACCGCCACCGCACGTCGTATTGCTGCGACTTGGTTTCTGGATCGCGAAGCTGCACCAGGATATGAACACTGTGCCACTATTGCCGCTCAAACAACGCTGCCGGCCCTGGAGACCGGCTTAGACGCGATGAAAATCTGGTCAGGGGAACAGAACCTGTCCCAAATCCAACAGGAAACTCTCGTCCTTTGGGGAGATCATGACCGAACATATCCATGGAGCCAAACTAATATGCTCTGGGAGGCGATCCCCAATACATCGCTTGCGGTCGTACCGGCCTGCGCCCACGCGCTCCATGCGGAGAAATCCGAGCTGTTTCAACACCTTGTATCCGACTTTTTGGATAGCTGAGGTGTGCAACCGACTCTTTCAATGGCAAGGGTCCAGCCGAAGGCAACTATGTTTGCGCAATTTGAAACCGAGCTGCCCTCAGATTTGCTCATGCGGCGAATGATGGCGAAGCGCCTGTGAAAATGGCTCGGCCAAAGTTAGTCAGAGCCGATCATCCGTTTGTCTTACATTCACCTCTCGACCGAGGCGCGAGTACCTTCAGAAATCGCAAATCGGACGGGTATCTAGATCCTGCTTAACAATGCTGACACCCGCGCTTTGGTATGGCAAAAGGCCTACAAAACCTTCTGCCATAGGATGTTTGCTTGGCACCCGGGAAAACCATTAATAACTAAAGAGAAGGGATCAAACAGAAGGCAATCGAAGTCAGGCGCCTTCTTCACCACAAGTCCAGTGCAAAATTAATCCGACCAGATGAACCAAATCCTCTCTTAGATCAAAGAGCCATATGTCCCAAAATCACTTAGGACGGACAGAACGGACGAATACAACCCAAATAGGTCCTGGAAGAGTGAAGCAGAAGACTGGGGGCCAGAGGAGCACCGGCAAACCTACCAGACCTTTTGGCAACACGATCTGTCAACTAGCCTTAACGGACTCTGAATGTTGTTCAAATTGCCAGAGTTGTTGCTGGGAGTTGTTCCGCTTGTCGATCGGGCTCGCTAAGATAGGGTCTGAGGAAACAGGCAGGAAAAACCAATGCGCGGCACAATCTTCATCACCCTGGTGGCATTTGTTCTCGGGATACTCGTGACAATTGGCTCTGCTACGGCGGCCTCTCTAGGGCGATACGAGGTTTATGGTGTCGAAGACGGTGACATGTTGAAGATGAGGGCTGGGCCGGGGACGGGCTATATAGTAATCGTTGGCCTTCCAAATGGAACCGCCGTGCGGGTTCACAGTTGTGAGCAAACCGGAAGCACCCGTTGGTGTCGTGTGTCGCTAGATCGCGTGCGTCAGCTCAAGGGATATGTCTCTTGGGCCTATTTGCGAAAGATATAATGTGACCAATCCAAAGGACGAAGTTTGTTCGCAGCTTCGACAGAAAAATATCTTCGCTGTGGGGCTAGTCGGTGACTATGTTTTTTAGTCGATTTAACCATCACATTCGCTGGATCAGTCGCGGCCCTGCCGAAATTACGTGCTTTTGACGGGTAGAGGAGTCGGCCGCTCGTAAGCCTGTCTCTCTGATCGGATCTGACCTACGACGTTCCGCTGCTGACCTTGCCGGCGATCCGGCATATGCGGACCGGGGCGTACATGCCGCAAATGGAGTTGATGGCGGTTGCCACACGGCATAGCGTTTCGATTGGCGAGCAGTTCGACAGAGCCTATGACATGCACCGGTTCTGGACGGATGCACGGGCATTAGACGGCGTCGAAGGATACGCTATCGCGTTTGAAGTCGGCCAAAGGCTGAAAATCAATGCCTACGCCTATGTCATACGTCACAAAGCGCTTGCCGGATCGGCGCATGAAAAGAACCTGTTGGCCTGACTCGCCAAAAGTGCGCTGGACGAGAGCTTACCGCTGTTGGCACCGGACGCCGCCGCGCAGGTTCAATCCTACCATGACGATGTGATGAGGGCGGTCGATGTGCACGCTGGCGCGATTGATGTCTTCTTGTCGGAGCATTGGGATTTCGCTCGGAAAGAGTTCGCACTGAAGGCCAAGGCAGCGCTTGATCCGCGGTTGAAATCGGTCAATCTCCTGGCGCTGGACGGGATGCCGCCCAGTAGAAGCTTGCTGGAAACCTTCGAACGGGCATCAAGTTCTGAGAACAAGGCTCAGGCGATCCGGCCTCTGTTTGTGACGCAGTGGCCGCCGACCAATACGTCTGAATAAGGGTGGCGAGGGGGATGTGTACTACCCGCGTCAGCAATGCTGGGACCATGTGGAACGGAACACGGGGTCGGAAAGTTGAATTTGGCTGCGGGTGCAAAGAGTAGGAGCCGTCGCGGTGAAGCGGACATCCAGTCTGTGCCGTCGCAGCAAAGGTAGTTTGACTACAACAAGGGCATGCACTGTCGAGATTTGGTGACATCCGTTAGACTGCTAGCAGGAGGGTCCCATGCAGCGCAGACTCGCCGCGATCATGGCTGCCGATGTCGTAGGGTATTCGTCGTTGATGGGCAGCGACGAGGCAGGGGTATTGTCCGCTCTCAAAACTCTGCGTGCAGAGGTTTTTGATCCCGCAATTGCAAGACATCACGGGCGCCTTGTGAAGGTGATGGGGGATGGTGCTCTTGTCGAGTTTGCTTCGGTTGTCGATGCCGTAAACTGTGGCGTCGAGATCCAGAAGGTAATGGCTGAGGCTGCTCCGGCCCTCGACAACGGGTCGCGGTTGCAACTTCGGATCGGGATAAACCTTGGTGATGTCATGATCGCTGATGGGGACCTCTATGGTGACGGGGTGAATGTTGCCTCCCGCATTGAAAGTTTGGCGGACCAGGGCGGCGTCGCGGTTTCCGAGAGTGTCGCACAGCAGGCAATGGGTAAGGTGGATGCCGAATTTGACGATCTCGGTCTGAAAAACCTGAAGAACATTGCTGAACCGGTTCGGGTTTTCCGCGTCATGTCCGGCAGAGCGCCCACATCTAAACGGCGATCGAACAAGCTTCCATTGATAACCGGTGCATCGGTGCTGGTTGGTCTTGGGGCTGTCGGCCTAATAACGTGGTGGATCGGCATTGATCACGAGCCGCTTGATGCCATGCCCTTTGATGAAGCTACTCTGTTGTTAGAGCCAACAGGTCCGACCATTGCGGTTCTGCCGTTTCAAAACCTTAGCAATACGGACGCCCGCGATCTATTGGCTGTTGGCATTGGCGAAGACATCATCGTTGAGCTAGGGAGTTACCAGGACCTCAACGTACTGTCCCGTCAATCCACCCATTCCGTTGGGCCGGACGAAAGTGACCCGCGCAGTATCCGGCAGAAGTTCGGCGCTGACTATGTGCTGGAAGGTTCTGTCCGCCAGGTTGCAGATCGGCTGCGCTTGACGGCGCGACTGATAGACACAAGCTCGGGGCTCCAGGTCTGGTCGGACGCATATGACGAAAGCCTCACGACTTCAAATATTCTAGACGTTCAACTTAGCATTACCGAAAAAGTAGCCTCGGCTGTGGGTGACGCGGGTGGGGCGATCAAGCGCATTCACGCTGGTCATGCGCGTGCGAAACCTCCGGAACACCTCTCGTCGTATGAATGTTCGCTGCTGCGCGTTGGTTTTCTGAACCGGCGAGATATGCAAGAGCGCGTCCGCGGCTGTATCCTGCGGGTCGTCGAAGACGAACCCGAGTATTGGCGCGGGTGGGCGCAATTGGCCGAGGCACTGCTGACCGATGTGAAGCTATTTACCGGGCTGTATCCAGGGACACAGGATGAGAAAATCCAACGCGCGGAAGAGGCGGCTCGGAACGCGGTGTCGCTGAACCCGTATTCTGCGCGCTCTCACTTCCTTCTGTCGCTTGTGCTTCAGATTCAGCGCGATCTTGACGGTTTCTTCTCGTCTGCTGAAACGGCGCTGGCATTGGGGACAGATCGGTATCTGCAAGGGCAAATTGGTTATGAATTCATATGGTCCGGGCGTCTGGATTTGGGCGCTGCTCTTGTTGAGAATGCAATCGCGCTTGACCCCAATGCTGCAGACCCGAACTGGTATCAGTCACTGGCCGAGTATCATTTCCTGAATGGAGATTATGAAACAGCGCTGAGCACCTATCGCAAGGGGGCACAGCCGGACATTTGGTGGTCGGTCTCAATCGAAGTCGCAATTCTGGCTGAACTGGGTCCGCGCGACGTCGCCATTGCCGCACGGGACAGGCTGAACAAAATCCGTCCGGGGATAAAAATTGCTGACATCGTCTGGATGTACCGGCGCTTTGCGCGCCCGGATGAGCACATCCTGCCATTCGTTGAAGCCTACAGAGCTGTGGACATGCCCGAGGGACAGTTTGCCCCGCTTCAGGAGAGTGCAGGCTGAACGACACTGCGCGGTAAGGCTAAGGGTTGCGCTGAATTCTTATTCGGGCACGCCCGCCTTTTGCAAACTTGCCAACCAGATCCGCCGGTTTTCTGGATGGTTCTTCGATCCTGCGAATTGCCTGCGCATCGCTGAGATTGACAGTTTGGGGTTAATCTCAAGCGCATCGTTGACAGCCTCTTGGGCATCGTCTTGCCTGCCAATCTCGGCAAGAGTGGCCGCGCTCAACAGGTGATGAAACAGTCGCCAAGTATTACTTGTTGCCACCGCGCCTAACTGCCGGGCTGCGTCCAGCGCTTCTTCGTAGCGTTCCAGGTGAAACAGGATATGACCCTGGTAGAAGTACATGTTTTGCAACATCGGATCGCGTGGACTTAGCCGGATTGCCATCTCTATCTCGGGCAGGGCAAGGTCCTGCATACGGAACCAGTCATAAGTGTGCGCCAATTCCAGCCGGATACGCGCGTCATTGGGATTGAGCGCGACAGCGCGTTCGAGATTTGCGATGGCTGGATCGGCCTCTCCGGTAAATCGGTAAATATAACCAAGAGCCGCATGTGCCTGCGCGTCCTGATCGTCCAGTTCAATTGCCCGTTTCGCCGCCTCAGTCGCGGCAATCAACGTGTCTTGAGGGTTATCTGACCATTGAAAGAAGAATATCGTTCCCAGCGCGCGGGCCAACAGGCTGTGTGCTGCCGCGAATTCCGGATCGGCTGCGATGGCGGACTGCGCAAACGTCACCGCGTCCTGCTGGGCCACTTGCGAAAACACGGCCTGCCGCGCCCGACCGCGTAAATACAGGTCCCATGCACCCATGTCCTCGGTCGGTTTTTCCTGCGATCGTTCTTCGCCGGACTGATATATCTCAGGCAACAACTGACCCGCGATGGCTCGACTGATCTCGTCCTGAACGTCAAAGACATCCGTTACTTGACGATCAAAAACCTCGGCCCAGATGGTTTCGGCGCTGTCGACATCAATGAGTTCTCCGCTGATGCGCATCTGACCATCGGCGCGGCGGACGCTGCCGCGGACAACATAGCCAACCCCCAGGTCGCGTGCGATTTCGATCGGGGTTGCCTGATCCTTCGCGTAAGAGAACATCGTCGCGCTGGACACAACGAAGAGTTCCCGGTTCCGCGACAGATGCGCGATCAGGTCGTCGGTGAGACCATCGACGAAATACTGTCCCGTTCTTTCGTCCCCGATATTGTCAAACTGCACAACGGCCAAAGAGGGTTTCCCGGTGTCCGGCAATCGCTGCCGGTCGGCAAATATGGAGAGCGACAGCAAAGCGATTGCCAAAGCCAACAGAACGCCCGCAACAAGAACGCCGCGTTTGGGAGCTTGAGTAATGCGCTCAGGCGGCTCATCCGATGTAACCGGGGCCACAAATTGGAACCCACGCTTTGGAAAGGTCTTGATGTAGTCTGAGCTTGCCGCAGTATCGCCCAAGGCTTTGCGCACGGATCGAATGCGTGTGTTCAACGCGGCATCCGTGATCGCTGCGCCGCCCCAAATCTCATCAATGATCTCTTGCTTGCCAACAATCCTGTCTCGGTTCCTGACAAGAAATTCCAGCAATTGCAGGGCCTGAGGTTCCAAAGCAACCGGTTCGCCACTGCGGTTCAATCCCTGTGTCGGATCAAGTTGGAACTCTAAGAAACGGTACATACTGAAACCTACACTCCGCCATGTCCTTGGCTCAACGAAGTTTGCGGATTGTCAGATGAATGTCAGAAAAAATCAGCTTCCGATCAAGCACGGCGCGTTCTCCGGGCGTAGCGTTTTTCGGGGGTTCGCGCTCCGTAGCATCCCCTAAAGCAACTAGGAGAAATGATATGGCACAACTAAAAACATTTTGCATGACGGCCGCGTTCGCTCTGGCGGGCAGCACTGCATTCGCTGAAACGGATCTTGAGGCGGCATTGAATAGCGGCGCCGAACGCCTCAACGCCGATCAGATCGCAGAGCTATTGATCGGAAACACTGTCACAGCCACATCCGGAGAGAAGAGATTTCGCTTTTTCTATGACCCGAACAATGTCGTGAGCGGAGAGCTTACGAACGGTGGCTGGAGCGGTGCTGGCGCATTTGCCATCACCGATACAGATAAGGTTTGCGTTTCCATGGTTGCCGACAATGGGCGCTATCGCTGTATGACAGTGCTGCGTTTAGGGGACTCGGTCCAGAAGTTCAGCGCGGACGGACAGCGAACTTTCGAGCTGCACAGCTTTGTACCGTCTACCGGCCTCTGAGTATTGGTTTCAAAATGGTTCTGACCCTGGACCTGCCAATTTTCTGATTGAGGAAAAATGGCAGCCGCAAGTATCATGGGCCTATTCTCCAAGCACAATGAATGCCCGCATTCAACGGATATGGTTTATCATAGTTCAAACACCTCAAGCGTCAGCTTTGGGCCTAAATCTGCTTGCGGAGTGCAAATATTTGTTTCGGCAGGTTTGCCCATTGCTTCGCGTCCTCAAACCATTCGGTTACTCTTGCTGGGCCTGAACATCCAAATGTCGGATTAGAACTCTTGGGATGGACGGCCCAATCCTACTGTGATCCTATGCCGTCGCAGTTCATGGGCATTCAATGCGGTCAACTTCGTACATCGTAGGAATCTTGGTAGCCATTGTAGCCAGCATTGGTCTTTATTTGGTTTCCTACCAGTATTTCGTTTCGGAGGAGCTTTCGAAAGCTCAGGGCCGACTCTCTCTCTACCAAAGTTCGGTGAACAGCGAACTCGAACGATTTTCCCACCTCACATATGTGCTGTCACAGGATTCCTATGTAATTGGAACCGCCGAAGGCGATGGCACCGGAACATTAAACCGACGCCTTGAGGATTTTGCCGAACAGGCAGGTCTGGATGCGATCTACTTGATGGACGAAGACGGGATCACGATTTCCGCATCGAACTACCGCGAAATAGGGAGCTTTGTTGGCCAGAACTACGCTTTCCGCCCGTATTTCCAAAGCGCCATTTCTGGTGAACAGGGCCGCTTCTACGCCATCGGGGCGACGACCGGTCTGCCAGGATACTTCATCGCCAATGCAGTGCTTAACGACCGAGGAGCTTCAACTGGTGTCATAGCGATTAAGATCGATTTCTCTGATCTCCAGAACAGTTGGAAAAACTCGGGTGAACAAGTTTTCTTGGCCAATGAAGACGGCGTCGTTCTGCTGTCTTCGAACGCGGATTGGCAATATCGCGCGTTGACGCCATTGTCGGAACCACAGCGAGAGCGAATTCGAGATGCCAGGCAGTTTCCGGGGCGAGACTTAGATGCGTTGGATTGGGTTGAGTTGCCGGGAGACCAGGCCAGAATTGCGGGGACGAAGCGCCTGCATCTTGCAGCTAAGGATCTACCTCATGGCTGGTCGCTTCACTATTTTGCGAGTGACGATCAGGCCGTAGCGCGCAGTTGGCTTGTAACTGCAATTTTTGTCCTCTTGGCGGGGCTTACATTTATCTTTTTCCAGATACAACGCGCGAGACGCGTAAGCGCGGCCTTGGCGCGGTCCGAAGAAGAAGAAGCAAAACTGCGCGAGGCGAATGAAAGGCTTGCAATCGAAATCGACGACCGCAAGACAGCCGAGAGGAGCCTCAAACGAACCCAGAGCGAGTTGGAGCGCGCAAGCCGATTGGCGGCTCTCGGGCAACTCTCCGCGTCTGTCACGCATGAGCTGGGCCAGCCCATCGCTGCGATGCGCAATCACTTGGTGGCAGCAGAGATCTCATCTTCCGGTGAGACCAAGCTACCGCAAAAAATCGGAAGTTTGGTCGACAGGATGGAAGGGATCACACGCCAATTGCGGTTTTTTGCACGGTCTGAGAGTGAGACGTTCGACGACGTGGACTTATGCACTTCGGTTAATACCGCCTTGGCTCTGGTTGCGCTAAACATCGAGCAGGGCGGGGTGAAAATCTCAGTTGATGCGCCGACTAGTCCGGTCTTCATCCGGGGTAGTGCCCTGCGGATCGAACAGGTCATCACCAATCTGTTGCGCAATGCCATAGACGCTACGGATGGTGCGGATGCGCCTGAAATCCAAATCGCTGTCACGGCTTCTGATGGTGTGGCAGTGTTGGAAATTCAGGACAACGGTCACGGATTGGGCGAGGCAACGCTGGCTGAGTTGCAAGAGCCATTTGTAACCACAAAAGAGAGCGGGCGAGGCATGGGCTTAGGACTGGCGATTTCCACCAGCATTGTCAAAGATCACGATGGCACAATGACGGCCCGAAACCGCGATGGCGGAGGAACAATTTTCCGCGTCACCTTCCCGATGGCCTCAGATACTGAAGAAACGGACGAATGACCCAACAGCAAGCCTTCAAAGTTCTGGTCGTTGATGATGACAAATCGATGCGACAATCTCTTGTCGAGTTGCTTGAAGCTGCTGACTGGACTGTTAACGCCCTATCGCGCGCGACCCAGGTGACGGAGTCTCTAGTCAGCGCGTCGCCCGATGTCATTCTGTCCGACGTGCGTATGCCCGGCATGACGGGGCTTGAATTGCTGGCCAGTCTAGACAAGCATGTGGCGCCTCCGGTGGTGTTGATTTCGGCACATGGTGACATCCCAATGGCGGTTCAGGCCATACAGGAAGGCGCGTACGGGTTTATCGAAAAGCCATATGAACCTAGGCGATTGTTGACGGTGTTGAGGCACGCGGCTGAACAAAACCGCATGCGGAAAAGCAATGCCCGCCTTAAAGACAGACTATTCAAACTGTCAGGCCTTGACCGTATCCTTCTGGGCCAAACAGACGTCATTACTGACTTGCGACAAGACGTACTTGATCTTGCCGATACATCGGTTGCGGTTTTGTTGCAGGGGGATACCGGCACCGGGAAAGAGCTGGTTGCCCATGCTTTGCATGATTTGGGCCGCTCGCCGGAGGCACCGTTTCTGGCGCTGAATTGCGCCGCCTTGTCGGCCGATACGTTTGAAGCGGAAATGTTCGGCGTCGCGGGTGAATCCGACGGAAGGCTGGTGGCGGCATCGGGCGGGACCTTGTTTCTGGATGAAATCTGCTCGTGCCCACCAGCGGCGCAGGCCAAGCTACTAAGGGTCATCGAAGATCAGCAGGTCCTGCCGGTGGGGGCTGTGTCGCCGGTGCCGGTACGTTTCAGGGTCGTGTCAGCAACCAACGAAGACGTTGTACTGGCCGCCGAGGAAGGCCGCCTGCGTCAGGACCTATTGTTTCGACTAAATACTGTCGTCCTGACTTTACCTCCGCTACGGCAAAGACGGGATGATCTGGTTCTGCTGGCGACGCATTTCTTGAGCGAATACGCGCAGGTTTATGAGGTTGACGCGCCAGAGCTTGACCAGGACGATTTGGCCGCTCTGCTTGCGCATGACTGGCCCGGTAATGTGCGTGAATTGCGCCATGTCTGCGAACGGCGTATTTTGGCGGCCCGACGCGGAGGAGGGTCGATGGCGCAGGCTATACACAGCGATCAACACTTTGACGAAGTACCGGATACGCTGCGCGAAGCTGTCGCTGCTTTTGAGCGCGAGCTCATCGGCAAAGCCATCAAGACGCATAAAGGCCGCATGGATGTCGCCGCCGAAGCGCTAGGGATTGGCCGCCGGACACTCAATGAAAAGATCGTCAAACTCGGTCTCGATAAAGAGGCGCTGTTGTAAGCGAAACCACTCTGCGGATATCCGCAGGGAAACAGAAATTTCCCGCGCGTTTTCCTTCATAGGCAGGCTGCTGCGCATCCTGAATACTCCACCCAAGCGAATTGCGTGATCTGGGAGGAGCCATTATGCGCAAACATGTTAACCGGGCGGCCATTGCAGCCCTGTCACTGACCGTTGCATCCGAAGCGCTGGCTGTCGAATGGAACGTTTCCCTGTGGGGCAAGCGTCGTGCCTTTACCGAACACGTCGAAAAACTTGCCGAACTGGTGAGCGAAAAAACGGGCGGTGAGTTCACGCTCAACATCAGCTATGGCGGCCTGTCGAAGAACAAAGAAAACCTCGATGGGATTTCGATCGGTGCGTTTGAAATGGCCCAATTCTGCGCAGGCTATCACCGCGACAAGAACCCCTCGATCACTGTCTTGGAACTGCCGTTTCTGGGCGTGACATCCCTTGAACAAGAAGTTGATCTGTCGATGGCCGTTTATCAACACCCGGCCGTTGTTGAGGATCTGGCCCGCTGGGACGCGACTCTGCTGATGCCGTCGCCGTTGCCGCAGTACAACCTTGTGGGTGTCGGTGAAGCGCCGAAATCTCTAACCGATTTTGAAGGTCTGAGCGTAAGGGCGACCGGCGGCATCGGTAAAGCGATGGAGACGGTTGGGGCAGTTCCGACATCAATGTCTGCATCCGAAGTGCGCCAGGCAATGGATAGTGGCATCGTCAAAGCGGTCAGCTTTGCGCCACATGCGCATATGTCATTTGGCACCATTGAAAACGGCACTTGGTGGACGACGAACCTCAACCCCGGCACCGTCAACTGCCCTGTCGTGGTGAACACGTTGGCGCTGGAAGATCTATCTGACGAACACCGCAACGCTCTGCTGGGGTCGGTGGAAGAGGCACTGGATCACTACGTGAGCCACTACCAGACAAAAACGATGGAAGCGTGGGGCCCAGAGTTGGATCAACGCGGCATCGAACGGGTTACTTTCAGCGATGAAGAAATCGCAGCGTTCAAAGAAGCCGCTGCCGCCCCCGCGGCCGAGGCCTGGATTGCAGAAAACACCGAGCGTGGCCTGCCAGCACAAGAGCTCTATGACCTTGTGACCGGCAAGATCGCAAACGGCAGCTAATCCACTCACAACCCGGCGCTGGCCAAGCTGGCGTCGGGTGCCTTTTTCCCTGACAGCGGAGTACAACGATGGCCGGGTCATCCCAGGTGCTGTCTGACGACAGCCGTCTCAGCATTCTCGATCAACGTCTCTATAAACTGGAGAGCTTTCTGGCTCTGATCAGCGGTCTTGCAGTGTTCTCGCTGATGGTTATGGCGGTGGTCTCTGTTGGTGGCCGGAATTTCGCCAATGCGCCGCTTCCCGGTTACGTGGACTGGATCGAGCAGGCCATGCCGTTGATCGCCTTCATGGGGATTTCTTATGCGCAGCGTGATGGCGGTCATATCCGAATGGACATGGTGGTTGGAGCGCTCAAAGGCCGGACGCTCTATATCGTTGAGTTCATCACGACCGCTGTCATTCTGGCGCTGATCGTTCTGCTGATCTGGGGGAGCTGGGCGCATTTCGCACGCAGCTTTGACTTTGGTGCTCCACTCTGGAGCCGCGACAGTTCCATCGACATCGGTATCCCGCTATGGCCGGCCAAGCTGTTGGCACCCGTCGCCTTTAGCGTGCTTTGCCTAAGGCTTGCTCTACAGCTTTGGGCCTACGGTCGTGCAATCCGTCACCCCGATCAGGCACCGATTGCCGTCCCGCTAATTGCCGATGCAGCGACCCAAGCTGCAATGGAAGCCGAGCACGTCTCGGGCCACGACAACTGAGGTTAAATCTGATGGAACCTATTGATATTGGTCTGATCGTCTCGGGCGGTATGCTTGTTCTTGTGGTGCTGGGGATGCGCGTGGCCTTCGCCGCCGCGACAGCTGGCATGGTTGGTCTGATCTGGATCTTCTGGGCCAAGTTTGGGTATGACCCAGCGCGGTTCGGTAAGGCTGTGACTGTGGCGGTCAAAACAGCGGGACAGGTGCCGCACTCCAAAATTTCAAGCCAGGCGTTGAGCCTTATCCCGACTTTCATTCTGATTGGTTACCTCGCCTACTACGCAGGCCTGACCAAAGCCCTGTTCGAAGCCGCGAAGCGTTGGCTGGCATGGGTACCCGGCGGGCTGGCTGTCTCGACAGTTTTTGCGACTGCTGGGTTCGCGGCGGTATCCGGGGCCTCGGTCGCCACTTCCGCTGTGTTCGCGCGTATCGCCATCCCCGAGATGTTGAAGATCGGCTACGACAAGCGTTTTGCTGCAGGTGTCGTCGCCGCAGGCGGTACGCTCGCCTCGCTCATTCCGCCTTCGGCCATTCTGGTCATCTACGCGATTATAGTCGAGCAGGATGTGGGCAAACTGCTGTTGGCCGGATTCATCCCGGGCATGTTCTCGGCTGTGATTTATGGCCTGCTTATCATTGGCATGGCCGTCGTAATCAAAGGGTTTGGTCCCGCGGTCACCGGATTTACATGGAAAGAACGTTTCCTCTCGTTGCCGCCCGCATTACCCATCGTGATTGTTGTCGTCACCATCATCTTCTTTGTCTACAACCCGTTCGGAGGCGATGCCTGGGGAACGCCAACCGAAGGCGGCGCAATTGGGGCATTCGTGGTGTTCCTGATGGCGCTGTATCAGGGTATGCGCTGGTCCGAACTCAAAGATGCGCTTTTGGAAACCGCCAAGCTAAGCGTCATGATCTTCACGATTATCTGGGGCGTTTTGGTTTACGTTCGTTTTCTTGGTTTCGCTGAGTTGCCAAGTGCATTCTCCGACTGGATTACCTCGCTTGAGATGTCTCCGATGCTAATCCTGATCTGTATTCTTCTGGCATACGCGGTGCTGGGTATGTTCATGGATGCGATAGGTATGCTGCTGCTGACGTTGCCTGTCGTTTACCCTGCCGTCATGGCGTTGAACGGTGGCGAAGCTGTAAGCACTGCCGAAAGTACTTTCGGTATGTCCGGGCCTATGTGTGCTATCTGGTTTGGCATTTTGGTTGTCAAAATGGCCGAGTTTTGCCTGATCACCCCGCCTATCGGGCTGAATTGCTTTGTAGTTGCCGGCGTGCGTGATGACCTAAGCGTTCAGGATGTCTTCAAAGGCGTAACGCCTTTCTTTCTGGCGGATGCTGCGACCATCGCGATGCTCGTTGCTTTCCCTGCGATTGTTCTATGGCTTCCCGGACAGGTTTGAACCACATGGGATGATTTTGGAGCGCGGTTTGCCGGTGCGGTTAAGGCCTGCATCAATCAGCTGCGCCTCAGAATACATGACAATTGTTCAATGTCCGGTTTGGGACGTCCTTGCTGGGACCGTTAGCGACATGTTCGGTCTATGTTGCGGTTGACCAAATGACGGCTTCGAGCCCAAAGCGGACTGAAATGTGCTCGCCAAAATGAATTGCGGCGATAGACATTCTCTTGAGCGGTCTAACCCACCACTAAATGCATTCACCGCCATCGATAACCAGGGCTTGCCCCGTCATAAAAGCGGATTCATCTGAAGCTAAATAGACGATCCCATGGCCAATCTCTTCAACTGTCGCCCATCGACTCATGGGGATCGCCTGCTCGATGTAGCTTTCCAGTTTGGCACGGCCTCCCATCTGCTTTTCGAAGCCTGCATTGAAAGGGGTGTCTACAAATCCTGGACATAGGGCATTGAAACGGATTGCATGGACAGCGTAGTCGGCTGCCATCTGCCGGACCATCGCAACAGCAGCGTGCTTTGTAGTCGCATAGGCGATCATACCCCGGTCATATTGAACCCCAGAATTGGAGGCCGTGACGATCACGCTGCCTCCACCTTGTGATTTCATATGGGGGACGGCTGCACGCGCGGCAATGAAGTGAGCGCGGACATTCAATGCCCAAGAAGCATCCATTCCATCTGGTTCCACTTCTTCCAGTGTTCCTTCGATCTGCAACCCAGCGTGAGAGTGCAACACGTCAAGCCGACCGAAGTTTTTAACTGCTTCGTCTATGGTTCTGGTAAGGGCATCGTCATCGGTCACATCAAGCTGTATGGCAGATGCTTGATTTCCCTGCGCATCGATCGCGGCCACAGTGGCTTCAGCAAGTGTTGCATCGCGATCGGTTACCACAACATGCGCACCCTCTTGTGCCATTGCCATTGAACCCGCCCGACCAATTCCTGATCCCGCGCCCGTCACGAGCGCGACCTTACCTGCAAGCCGCATGTCACTTGGCTCCTTTATTTAATTATTCGATTTTGAGGCGCCTCGGCGCAAAAGCAGCTGCGCTGCAACGAGCAGCAAGAGCGACGCGCCCATAACCATAGTGCCGATGGCATTGATCTCGGGTGTTACGCCGCGCCGGATGGATGAGAATATGTAGATTGGCAGGGTTGTTTCTGAGCCAGCTACGAAGAACGCGATGATGAAATCATCAAATGAGAAAGTGAAGCTGAGCAGGAAGCCTGCCAAAATTGCTGGTGCTATCAACGGCAGGGTCACCTGTCGAAAGGTGCCCCAGGGCGTCGCAAAGAGGTCAGCCGAAGCTTCCATGAGCGCGCGGTCCATACCCGATAGCCTTGCACGTACGATGATTATGACCAGCGCCATTGTGAACATGGTGTGTGCGGCGACAAGCGTGGGCATCCCCATGGAAAGTTGCGGGGGATTTGCTCCATCGGGCCATAGGCTTGCAAGAAGCGGGTTTAGCCAGCCGAATACGGTGACCAGAGCAATGAGTGTCGCGATGCCGATGACGATACCGGGTATCATTATCGCAATATAAATCATCGCATCAAACAAAGTTCGGAGCCATCCCTTAACCCCTTGTAAAGCGATGGCCGCCATGGTTCCGAGAGTGGATGCGAGGCAAGCAGTTATGAATGCCGCAAGCAGACTGGTCTCGAGCGCGTCCATTACAAATGGGTTGTTGAGCGCTTTACCATACCATTGGGTCGAGAACCCCATGAACTGGCTTGCGTGTCGTCCGGCATTAAAGCTGAAAAGCGCGATGATGCCGATTGGAATATAGAGAAAAAGGTAGACGCAAATCGCGTATAAGCGCATCGGACCCTCACATCAGCGAGACATCTTCGCGCTGGCCACCCAGGCGCGCGATGAATTTCATGTAAATTGAAACAGTGACAAGCATTACGACAACCAGAGTCATTGCGACCGCCGATCCGTACGCCCAGTTCCGAGACTGCAGGAACAGGTCCACCAGCGCATTTCCGACGAAAAAAACCTTTCCGCCGCCCAAGATCGCTGGGATCAGAAACTCGCCCATCAGCAAGATGAAGACCAGCATGCAGCCAGTTGCGATACCAGGTACCGACAAAGGAAGTGTCACCTGACGGAACGTACGCCATGGGGTAGAGCCGAGATCAGCCGATGCTTCCAGAAGGCGTTTATCCAGTTTGTCTAAGCTTACAAAAATCGGGAAAACCATCAGAGGTAGATACCCATAGACAATCCCGACAAGCACAGCGAACGGCGTATTTATCAGGCGGACATCATCGATGCCGATCGACTCCAGTAAAGCGGGCAAGCCACGCCCCCCAAGGATGAAAATCCAAGCGTATGACCGGATCAGGATCGATGTCCAGAACGGCACGATCACTAGGATCAACAGCGAAGTTCTCCACTTTGGTGAACAACGCACCGCAAGAAAGTAGGCGAGCGGGTAGGCAATTACCAACGCAGCGATAGTCCCCAGAGGTGCAAGGATCAAAGTGTTCTTAAACGCCGTCCATCGCGCAGGAAGGTTGGCATATTGTTCCAACGTGAACGCTGGAACGTAGCCTCCGGCGGCACCCCGTTCGCCAAAGGAAAAGACGAAGACGACCAGCAGAGGAAGGGCTAGCATTACCAAAAGCCATATTCCTGCTGGAGCCAGCAACAGTGCTTTTCTGCCTCGTTCGGTCATTTTGTCCTCGTCTTTTCCGATATTGGCGGCCTTGCCGCCTAGGCCGACTTGAAGCGGGCGAGCAACTCGGCACGGTTTGGATCGGTTAGTGTAGCCGCCGCGCCGAACTCGAGTGCATTCAGAAGGTCAGCTGCCGGATAAAGGATCGGATCTTCCAGTAGTTCCTTCGGCAGCAACGCATTGGTGCGAGCATCAGCCGATGGATAGCCGTGAGCGAGGACTTCTTTCGCATTAACTTCCGGGTTCAGCAGGAAGTCGATCAAGGCATAAGCGGCATCCATATGGGGTGCGCCCTTAGGAATAGCGTAGTAGTCGGACCAGAGTTCACCGCCCTCAGTCCCCAGAACGTAGGCGATTTCAGGCATGTCGACATTCATCTGCTTGCCGTCACCTGTCCAGCACATCGTCATCCAGGCATCACCGTTACGCATCGGTGGCTGATAATCCGACGAGATTGCAAACAGATGCGGTTTGGCATCCAGCAACAATTTCTCGGCATCCGCCAGTTCCTTCTCATCGACCGAGTTGAAGGAGTAGCCGAAGTATTTCAGGGCATTACCGATGGTGGTGAGTTGGTAATCATGCACCATTGTCCGGCCTGAGTAACCTTCCATAGTAAGGTCCCAGAACTCTTTCCATTTGGTTGGAGTCGGAGCGCCGTCAAGCTTGCTGGTGTTCACTGCAAAGCCAGTCGTGCCCCAGTTTTTTGGCACCGCGTAAAGCTGGCCATCGACAGAACCGGCATCGGAAAAGCGCTGTTCGAATGAACCTGCGTCGTAGTTTGGCAGTTTGGACGTATCGAGCGGGATGATCAGATCTTCACCCACATACGTAGTGATGGTGTAGTTGGTTGGAACGAAAACGTCCCAGCCAGACCCTCCAGCCTGTAGTTTTGCCAACATCTCTTCGTTCGAACCAAAAACATTGACCTGAACATGGGCGCCAGTGGCTTCCGTGAAGGCTTCGAAGTTCATCTCGTCATGGTAGTTCGGCCATGTGGCGAGGATCACTCGGTCGCCAATGTCCCCGGCAGCAAATGCCGGGCGTGGACGCAACCCAGGAACGGCCGTGCCCAGAACGGCCGTTGCCATCCCAAGACCTGTCACGCCTAAGAAATGTCGCCGTGTAACCGAACCCTTTTGGTACCGGCGAAGCTCTTCCATGAACTTTTGCTTGGAAATAGTCCCATTATCCTTGGTCATTGTGAACCTCTCTGTTGTTGGATTGCGGGATTTGTTATTTTTCCAGGATCAGCAGTGCGCCTTCGCCCCATGAAACAAAGGCCTGCTCTCCTGCATTGAACGTCCCCTCGTTCAATTCCGCTTGCCTTGGCACAAGTACGTGGAAATCACCCAGTGCTTCGTTGCGCGCAAGGTATTCTGTGTGCTCACCAAGGAAGATCCGATTTTGAATGGTAACTGGCAGAGCGATTTCAGCTGTGGGTAGCGCGCGGGTCAGCGTGATCTGTTCAGGACGGATACTAACGCACACTTCCTGCCCTGCATCTATTGGAATCTCCGGAGTTCCGTGCACCTTTTGGCCACTCGCTAAACGCATAGTGATTTGGTCGGCTGCTGAGTCAGTCACAGTTGCATCAAAGAAATTTGAGGTGCCTACAAATCCAGCCACGTAGCGGCTACGGGGCATGTCATAGAGTTCGCGTGGGCTGCCAACCTGCACAATATTGCCGCCTTCCATCACACAAATTCGGTCGGACATTGAAAGCGCTTCTTCTTGGTCGTGCGTGACGAGGACAAAAGTTATTCCCAGTTGTCGTTGCAGGTTCTGCAGTTCAAACTGCATTTCTTTTCGAAGCTTTCGATCCAGAGCAGCCATTGGTTCATCAAGCAGCAAAAGCTTGGGCTCGTTTACGATCGCACGCGCCAAAGCGACGCGTTGCTGCTGACCACCAGACATCTCCCAGATGCGACGTGGGCCAAATCCACCAAGACGGACAGTTTCCAGCGCTTGCTCAACCTTTGTCGCGATTGTTTGTTTGTCTACGCGTGGTCGTTGTTGGCGCAGGCCGTACGCGATGTTGTCGAACACGCTTAGGTGAGGAAAAAGAGCATAGTGCTGAAACACCATGTTGACTGGGCGATAGTGCGCATCCAAGTCGTTGACGACTTCTCCATCGAGCAACACCTGACCTTCGGTTGGCTTCTCGAAACCTGCCAACATTCTAAGCGCAGTGGTTTTGCCGCAACCAGATGGGCCTAAGAACGACAGGAACTCTCCTTTCCCAATGGAAAGATTCAGGTCTTTGGCGGCGACCACATTCCCGAAGGTCTTGGTCACTCCTCGGAGTTCCGCAATCGTCTGCATAGTGACGCTCATGTCAAAGCTCATATACTGCCGTTTTCCTTTTGCTTGATTTTTTGGCATTTGTTGGCATACCACTCAAACAAGGAAAAAGTAACAATAACTCGGAATAACTGTATATACCACAATTGGGGTATAGAGGTGCTTTTCGAAAATCTGGAGCGGCGTGTGTACGATTGGATGGAAGAGGCCGGCAGGGTCGTGGAGAAGATCGGAACCCCAGAATTTCCATGTGCTTTGGCAGATGGCTTACGGCAGGTCGCACCATTTGATTTTACGGTGGTGTTTGGCCATGTCGGAACCGAAGCACCAATAGACCTTCACGACGATTTCCCAAAAAGCAAACGGCGTATTTTTGTTGAGGATTACCAAGCCGGGCCCTACGTACTTGATCCATTTTTTTTGGCCGCGACAAAGCCAATAACACCGGGTCTGTATCGCATGCGCGATATCGCACCGGACAGGTTCTATCAGGGCGAATACTATCGCAGCTATTACAAAAGGACTGGGTTAGCAGAGGAGATTGGCTACTTTATCGATATCCCAGGCGCTGGGATGATTGTGGTCTCGCTCATGCGAGCAGAGAAGCCTTTTTCCGCCAAGGAAATTCGTCATTTGCACGCTCTATGGCCGCTCGTTCGAGCAGCCTGCTGCAAACATTGGAGTGACTTTCCAACGATGGCCCGCGGCGCCGCAGCGAATGGCGTTAGTCGTCGCGTTGATCTAGCATTCCAGGCATTTGGCGATGGCGTTCTGACGCCACGAGAACGAGAAGTCGTTGAGTTCACATTGAAGGGCCATTCGGCAGAAGCTGTTGGCACAATACTCGGCATCTCTCCAGGCACAGTCCGCATCCACAGACGCAACATTTACGCGAAACTTAGGATCAACTCGCAGGGTGAGCTTTTTTCAAAGTTCATTGAAAAGGCGCTTTAAAAGGTTCCTTGAACACCCACTTTATCCGTTTTGCCGACCTTGCTACCTTGTGACCCGGAAAGCACCAAACATTTGGACGGCACTATCTGATAGCCAAGGAACCCAAAGGGAGAGGGTTGGGACGCCCGGGACCCATGTTGGGCTAAATTAATACCCGAAAACGCTTTCGGGCCATTGTCTATCTAACCGGATCAGCCGTTTTAAAAATGGCGTCAAGATACGAAAGGCAAAATTTCATGGACGCACCAGTTATCCAGTTGATTTTTATGCTCATCTTGCTGGTCGTCGTGATCTGGCTTTATATCCTGCCGATCACGATGGCAGGGCGGCGCAACCGATCCGGTTTGATCTGGTTCCTGATCGGTCTGGTTGGATCACCCCTTTTGGCTATTCTTTTGCTGCTGGCTCTAGGTGACGCACCCGAACAACCAACAACCTAATTTTGGGACGATACCATCTGACACTCAAAAGGGCTTAACCGGAGGGTATCTGGACGCTCGTGAGCCATAACGTCCTGCTCAGCATGCAATAAGGGTGCCATTTGAGACACTATACTTCCGGAAGTGAAGACAACTAATCCTTCTCACTCTCCACAACCGTGTACTGTAAACCCAAGGTCGGTCGATTTGATTGGAGAACCACAGACCGCTTTGTCCGCACTGCCGCCATTGAGCTAGCTAGGAAAGCCTCAACAATCGACATAGTGCTCTAAATGTCTGCTAAGAGGCCCAAACAGTCAGTTCCTTAGAGCATCGGCTCAACACTAATGTCGCTTCAGACATAAATCTCTAAACGCGATGGAGCGCGAGCCAGATCAAAAAACCAATGTACACAAAAACAGATACGTTCAAAACCGTATCGACGATCGAACCCGTCATTTGGTGGCCTCCTTTGAAAGCGACTTGAGGAGACAGACCACAAGAATTGGTACGATGAACACAAACGCAATGGCCGAGAGTGCGATAATGGATCTGACAAGTGAAACATCGTTTACAAGGATCATGGCTAGCCCTAGTGCGCCGAGCACCACTCCCCAGACGGTTCGAACGCTCGGCGAGGGGTTTTCGTCTCCGCCTGTTCCAATCATTGCAAGTGTGAAGCCTGCGCTCACAACGCTCGTTACAACAAAGAGGAAAGCGGCCGTGATCGTTGCGATCTGCGTGATAAACTTCAATGGAAACTGTTGCAGGAGCGCGAATGTCGTCGCATCAAGGCTCTTTTCGTTGACCTCAAGAAGATGACCACTGCCATCCAAAACATCAAAAAAACCTACACCGCCGAGCACTCCAAACCAGAAAATCGAAAAAAGAGTGGGCGCAATTATGACCCCTGCCAGAAACTCGCGTATTGTGCGCCCGCGCGAAATGCGTGCAATGAAAATGCCGACAAATGGAGACCACGCAAGCCACCAGATCATGTAGTTCAGCGTCCAGTCTTGAAACCAGGTGGAAATGCTCTGATCAAAAAATTCTGTTGTCGAAAAACCGGCAGGTATGACGTTGTAAACATAACGTCCAAAACCCGAGACGATCGAATTCATCACAAAAGACGTGGGACCGGCGACAAGTAGAAAAACCAAAAGACTGATCGCGATCGCCATGGCCAAATTTGACAGTTTTGACATTCCTTCTCCCAGATCACGTCTCAGAGGAATAAGGAAAGCAACGCACATGGCGGCAAAAATAATTGCTGTCAGATAAGGAGAATTTGGAATTCCAAGAACTCCTGCCAGTCCTGTTTGAATTTGAAACACACCCATGGCCAACGAACCCGCTAGGCCAACGGCTATGGCGACGACGGAAAAGAAATCGAACAGCCAAGCCAATCCGCGGGTCCAAGTTTTCTCGCCGTACACGTCCAGCAACGGAGCGCTTAGCAGCAACGAGCGCTCACGTCGAAACGCAAAATAGGCAACTATCAGTGCTACGACACCGTAGATGGCCCAGGCGTGGAACCCCCAGTTCAAATAGGTGACGAACATGGCGAGCCTTGCGGCTTCTGGATCGGAAGAAAAATCGCGTATTACCGAAAAGTGGGTGAGCGGCTCTGATACGCCAAAAAACAGTAGGCCTACACCCATACCTGCGGCGAAAAGCATTGCAATCCAAGCTGTAGTCGAAAACTCGGGCTCTGAACCTTCCGGTCCAATTCGGATAGAGCCGTACTTGGAAACTGCGAGATAAATTGCCAGCAACAAAAGTGCGCTAGCTTCGAGCATAATGAACCAGCCTCGGCTTTCGAACTGGATAGTGACAATTCTTGAGGAGACGGAACCCAAGCCGTGCGGGTCGACAACACCCCATAATGCAATACAGCTGCTGACGAAGAGAGCCGAAATCAAAAGCGCATTAACTTTCATAAACTACCCAATCGAAGAAGAATGGCTTCGCTCAATCGTATCAGCGATTATCCAGCTCTAATAGCTGGAAACTTTTCTTTCCGGATTGGAACAGATAGCCGTTTTGTCCCGCCTTACAGTCGTTCGATTCGTATAGACCAGCCAATTCCATCAGATGCCTAGTTTGAGCTCAAGGGCGACACAGGCATAGATGTTGAGCGCCGCGCTCGTCGCTCAGGGCGAAAATCTGACTTTCGCTGCAATCGCAAATATGCGTTTTGATTTTGACTGGTTTCGGGTTTCGAGCGGAATTGGAAACAGCTTACAGGGCTATGGGGAGCTTAAGGGTAATGCTCGCGCCTCTTTCGACTTGGTTGATTTCGACCATTCCTCCGTGGCGCTGCGCCACTGCCGAGACGATTGACAACCCCAATCCGCTGCCCTCGGAATACTCTATCTGGGAAAACCTGCCGAATGCTGCTTCGCTTTGGTCGGGCGACAGGCCAGCACCATCATCGGCCACCGTTAGCTTGACGTATTTGCCGTCACTCCGCAGCACAACTGAGATTTGGCTCAACTTTGAGCCACCGTGTTTGACTGCGTTGTCCAACAGGTTCTTTAGAGCCTCAATCAGAAAGATACGGTCGCCGAATACCGTGACTGCTGTCTCATGCATTGTGACATCAAACTCGATACCCTTTGCGAGGATGTGAACGCCCATCTCCGCGCAGGCCTCTTCCACGACCGAGCGGAAGTCAATTTTATCCATTTGGTCTTGGTGCGTCGGCTGCCTAAGCCTCTCAAGTGACAACAGCTGTTCAGCAACTGTTGCTGAGTTTTTTGCTGCCGCAACAAGTTCTGAGATGCGTTTTTCTCGGTCGTCATCCGTTTTTGCGTCCTGCAGCGCTTCGGCCATCGATTGCACGGCGGCCGCTGGATTCCGCAGCTGATGTGCAGCTTCGGAAATAAACACTTGATGGGCGTTGATACTGTTTTCCACCTGTCCAAAAAGCCGGTTCAAGGTTCTGACAACACCTTGCACTTCGATCGGGACGGGGCGCTTGATCTCACTGAGGTCATCTGGTGAACGCAAGTCAATAGCGTCCTGCAAATCCAACAAGGGCCTCAGACCACGCGCGACTCCGAACCATACCACAATTGCGAGAGTGGCCAGCAGAATTCCCATAAGAATTCCTGCGCGGATTGACAGTTCATTCGCGAAAGCGTTGCGATCCGCCGTACGTTGCCAAACCGTAACTGTCGCATCTCCGATTAGATTTTCTATGGTCACGCGTTCCGTCATCTTGAGAACGCGAACTGGTTCTTGGCGGTAGAGCGCTTCGAAAAACTGCGGCTTGTACACCTCTTGAGCAGACGGGTTGGTGGCTGCCGGCGGATAGGCATAACCAGTCACATAGATGCCGCCGGGGCCCGTTACGTGGTAAAAAATCTCTCCGCCCGACGCGTCCCGGATCATGCTGCGTGTCGTTGGTGACAGCGCGTCACCCCCCGAAATCGCAACATCTCGCGATATTGCGAGGCCAGCAGATAGCAGGCTGTCGTCGAACAATTCCTGAGCCGTTTTCTGCGCAATCATAAAACGCCAAAGACCAAGCAGAGCGGCAATTAGCACCAAGGGGGTTAGGATAAGAATGAAAAGTCTTAACCTGAGCGAGCCGTGATTGATCACTTCTGCACCTCAAGCAGATATCCCAGACCACGAGCTGTCTTAATTCTAATACCGAGATCTTGAAGACGTTTTCTCAGCCGAGACACATGAGGCTCAACGGCCGAGGCCTCGACATCGGCACCCACGCCATAGACGTAATCTGTAAGTTGGCTTTTGGGAACAATTCTACCCCTGCGCTCTAACAGGCATTCAAGCACCGCGATTTCCCGCCGCGGAATATCCATAACTTCGCCCTGCACACTCACCTGACGGGCAGCGCGGTCGAATTCCATACCACCAATGCTCTCCTTTGCGCCGTAGTCGAGATCTTTGCGTCGAGAAAGCGCCCGGATGCGTGCTTCCAACTCGTCCATCTCGAACGGCTTAACCAGGTAATCATCGGCGCCCATATCCAACCCCGAAACCCGGTCGCTTGTTTCGGCACGTGCCGTAAGCAAGATCACTGGTACGCCGTCACCACGATTGCGAAGAGATTTCAGGATCTCCAGTCCTGACTGCCCGGGCAAATTGATATCCAGAACAACCAAGTCGGCACCCTCTTGCGCAAGATACAAGTTAGCCTCGTCGCCATCCGTAAGCACTTCTGCCGCATGACCGCGGTCACGCAGACGATAAGCAACAGCGTTGGCGAGGGTCTCGTTGTCTTCTACGATGACGATCCGCATCGAGTCTCCTGCAAGTTTCGCGCAAGGTTGGCGCTCCATGATTGCCAGATGGGAGGGGGAATCAACCCCACAGTTCTATTTGCGATCACGGTGGCGCAGAGGGCGCTAGCGTGGTTGTCTGGTCAACAGGGAGGAACCAATGACCATTTCCAACTTCACCCGTCGCGCCGTCGTGGGGCTGATCGCCGCCGCCGGTATCGCCGCACCTGCCGCTGCCGAGGTTGATTTCTCGGGCAAGACAGTTGAATGGGTTATCCCGTTCTCGGAAACAGGCGGGTCTGCCAAATGGGCCAACTTCTTTGCGCCGCTTCTTTCCGAAGCACTGCCAGGTCAGCCGACTGTTGTTGTGAAATTCATGCCCGGTGCCGGATCGACCAAAGGCGCAAACTGGTTCCAAGAGCAGAGCCATGATGACGGAACGCTGCTGTTTGGCACCTCCGGTTCAACTCAATTCCCCTATCTGCTGAGCGATCCACGCGTGCGCTATGAATACAACGACTGGATCCCGGTTATGGCGTCGGGCACTGGTGGTGTTGCCTATCTGAACGCCGAGGATGGCGCCAAGTTTGATGGCTCCGCTAATGCGCTGAAAGACACCAACTTCATCTACGGTTCGCAGGGCGCGACACGTCTTGACCTTGTGCCGCTGCTGGCATGGCAAATGCTGGGTATGAATGTCGAGCCTGTCTTTGGCATCAAAGGCCGTGGCGATGGTCGTCTGATGTTCGAGCGCGGCGAAGCCAACATCGATTATCAGACCTCGTCCGATTACCTGGGTGGTTCGGCCCCGCTGGTTGAATCCGGTCAGGCTGTGCCGATGATGACCTGGGGTGCTCTGGATGCAGATGGCAATATCGTCCGTGACCCGACCTTCCAGGACATCCCGACGTTCAAGGAAGTTTGCGAAGCCACCGATGGCTGTGAAACCAGCGGTGAGGCGTGGGATGCGTGGAAAGCGTTCTTTGTAGCCGGTTTCCCGGTGCAGAAGCTAGCCTTCCTGCCGGGCGATACACCTCAGGAAGTGGTCGACGCATACACCGCCGCATTCCAGGCAGTAACCGAGCGCGGCGACTTTGCCGAAATCTCCTCGAAGCGCGTGGGCAAGTATCCGGTGTTCGTCGGTGACGGCTCTAAGGCGGCGCTGCAAACCGCGACAAATGTCGACGACAACGCCAAAGCTTACGTTTTGAACTGGCTCAAAGAAGCCTATGGTGTCGAGCTGAACTAAGCCCAGACACCACCGCGCGTGCCCCAATGTCGGGCGCGCGCTTTTCCAAACACAAGACAGTTTATGAAAGGCGGCCGCTATGGAGGTTTTCGCCACAGCTCTTCCTGCGCTCAGTGATGCGTGGGGTCTGATCCTGCAACCTATTGTTCTGGGTTATCTTATTCTCGGTGTCGTCATGGGACTGGCCGTAGGTGTTTTCCCTGGGCTTGGCGGTATTGCTGGTCTGTCCTTGCTGCTGCCTTTCATGTTCGGCATGGACCCTATCCTCGGGTTGGCGTTGATGATCGGGATGGTTGCCGTTGTTCCGACCTCTGACACCTTTGCGTCGGTTCTTATGGGCATCCCCGGCAGTTCCGCCTCACAGGCGACGGTGCTGGATGGCTTCCCGATGGCGAAAAAGGGCGAGGCCGCGCGGGCATTGTCAGCGGCCTTTGCGTCATCGCTGTTTGGCGGTTTGGTCGGCGCGACTTTTCTGACCATGTTCATCCTGATCGCGCGGCCAATCGTTCTGGCATTCGGCCTGCCCGAGATGCTGATGATCACTATACTTGGTCTTTCCATGGTCGCCATTCTCGCCGGACGTATCCCGCTAAAAGGCGTTGCCGCCGCTGGGCTGGGCCTGATGGTTGGCACGATTGGCGAGGCGGATGCAGGCGGCTCACTTCGTATGGCCACTTATGACATTCCTTACCTGACCGACGGTCTGAAATTGGTCATCGTCGGCTTGGGTATCTTTGCGGTGCCGGAAATCGTCTCGCTGCTGCGTCAAGACCGATCCATTGCAAAGGGCGCTTCGCTGGGAGCGGGTTGGTTTGATGGCGTCAAAGACTGGGCTGCGAACATTTGGCTGTCGGTCCGCTGTTCAATTATTGGCGTGGTTGTCGGTGTCATTCCCGGCCTTGGGGGTTCGGTTGTTGACTGGATCGCCTATGGCCACTCTGTTCAATCGACCAAAGACAAAAGCAACTTCGGCAAGGGCGAAGTGCGTGGCGTCATCGGGCCGGAAAGCTCGAACAACGCCAAGGAGGGCGGGGGGCTGGTCCCGACGCTGCTGTTTGGCATCCCCGGTTCGGGTTCGATGGCGATCTTTATCGGCGCAGTTGCGCTGTTGGGATCCGGCGATATCGAGGTTGGTCCGAGCATGCTCAAGGATAATCTCGACATCACCTATTCGATTGTCTGGTTGTTGGCACTTGCCAACGTGGTGGGCACCATCCTGTGTATCGCTGCCTCGGGTGGCATCGCCAAACTAACGACGATCCGCTTCACCTATCTGGCGCCGTTTCTGTTCATGCTGATCAGCTTTGCGGCATTCCAATCCGGTCAGAATTTCGAAGACCTTCTGGCCCTGTTTGTCATCGGCCTGATCGGCATCTTCCTGCGCCGTTTCGACTGGTCACGCCCGGCCTTCCTGATTGGATTCGTGTTGTCCAACCCGGTTGAGAAGTTCACCAACCAGGCGTTCCAGATTGCCTCTTTCCGCTTCCGCAAAAGCTTTGGCGAAGGAATGGAGTACGTCTTCAGCCCAATCGTCATCGTCCTGATCGTGGTCACCGTGGTTTCGGTTATACTTGGCATTCGTCAAGCCAAGATGATCATGGCCGAGGGTGAGGTTAAATCCGGCAGCAAGCGCGCGCCGCTGATCTTCCTGCTGGTGATCATGGCCTATCTGATCGTGGCGTTGATCAATGCCAACATGATCCCTGACTACAACATGACTGACAAGATCATCCCGCTTGTGATCGGTAGCGTGTCGCTGTTCTGCTGCGTCATCCTGCTAATCCAGATGATGCGGCGGCCCGAGGGTGACGCGATCTTTGCTGACAAGGAACTCGCCGGTGAGGATGCAAGCGCGCCGCACGGACTTTGGTCAACGCTCGCGTGGTTTGCAGGTCTGATCGCGGCCACTTGGGTTGTTGGGTTCATCCTCGCCCTGATCGGGTTCCTGATCGCATTCTTCCGCATTCGCGCCGGGTCCAGCTGGCAGATGACGCTGCTCCTAACGGCCTGCGGCATCGGTTTCATGTGCTTCATGGCTGGCGCTTTGAACCGGGATTTCCCGCCGGGTCTGCTGCAAGACATGGTGAACCTGCCATGGCCGCTCAAGTAGGCGCTCAATGTCTGCCCGGCCTGCCTATCTGGCAACCGGGCAGCACTGAAATCAGAAATTTCAACGGTTTGTAAAGGAGGGTTCGCAATGACCCAGACAGCAATCCCATATGTTTTCATGCGCGGCGGTACTTCCCGAGGGCCTTATTTTCGACGCTCTGATCTGCCTGAAGATAGGGATAAGTTGGCTGATGTGCTGGTTGCTGCCCTTGGGGCTGGGCAAGCGCTCAATATCGACGGGATCGGTGGCGGCAACGCGGTGACGACCAAAGTGGCGATGCTGTCTGCCAGCGAGGACGACTGGGCCGATATCGACTACTTCTTCGCGCAAGTTTCTGTTGAAGAAAAGCTGGTCGATTTCAAACCCACCTGCGGAAACATTCTCTCAGGAGTTGGTCCAGCTGCGATCGAAATGGGATTGTTTCAGCCCAAGGGCGATGAGACCGAAATCCGCATTCGCGCCGTCAATACAGGCGCCCGCGTCGTTGCCAATGTGCAGACCCCAAGAGGTGAGTTGGTCTATGAGGGTGACGCGGAAATCGCCGGAGTTCCCGGCCATTCTGCACCGGTGAAACTGAGTTTCATGGGCGTTGTGGGCTCAGCAACAGGTGCATTTCTGCCAACTGGAAATTTGCGCGATACAGTACAGGGGATCGAGCTGACGTGCATGGATGTCGCTATGCCGATGGCGATAGCCCGAGCAGAGGATTTTGGGCTGACAGGATATGAAAGCGCCGAAGAGCTGGATGCCAACCGTGCTTTCTTTGATCGGATGGAGGCCGTGCGGATCGAAGCCGGGGAACTGATGGGTATGGGGGACGTATCGAAATCGGTAACTCCCAAATTCGGCCTGATGGCACCCGCCAGAGAGGGTGGAACCCTTGCGGTTCGGTACTTCATGCCATGGAAAACCCACCCAACAATGGCCGTTACGGGTGCGCAGTGCATGGCGTCTTGCGCTTTGACGCCCGGAACCGTCGCAGACGGGTTGCTTGATCGCCCGGATTCAAGCCCGGCTGACGTTGTGTTGGAGCACGCCTCAGGCAAGATCGACGTTCTGGTGGACTTCTCAAACGACGAGGAGTTCAACGTGAATGCCGCCGGTCTGGTGAGAACAGCGCGCAAATTGGCGGATGGGCATGTTTATGTACCGGAATCTGTGTGGAACAGCAGTTGAAAAGGCGGATCTCAAAAGGTATACTATGGTATACATAAAGGGGATGTTCCGATGGATGACTATTCTGAATGCCTTGGTATCGCGCGTCAGGAACTCAGGCTGGCGCAGTCGGCTCTGCGGAGGGACATTGCGGACTACCCGACACCGATTGTCGGATGTGATGAGCAATTCAACCATTTGCTGGATCAACGCGAACGGGTTCGCAACGCGTTAGAAGCGCTTGACACACGTCATTTTGTGCCGACGCCAAGAAAACTGAGCTCCGAATAGGGTATAAAAAGTCGATGAAAGTTCACATTCTGGATGATTGGTTTGATACTCTGCAGGGCCTGCCCTGTTTTGCAAAGCTTTCTGGCCATGACGTGAAGGTCTGGACAGACCATGTCGAGGATACCAGCGAATTGGCTGAACGCTTGCAGGAGGCTGATGCGCTGGCGTTGTTTCGCGAACGCACCAAGATCACCCGCGATTTGGTTGAAAAACTCCCAAACCTGAAATTGATCAGTCAGCGCAGCGTGTACCCGCATGTCGATGTGCAGGCATGTTCGGATAACGGAGTGCTGCTGTGTTCGAACATGCATGGCGGGACGCCTTCATATGCAGCAGCCGAACTGACATGGTCGCTGATCATGGCTGGGATGCGCGATTTGCCTGCGCAGATGACCTCGGTCAAAGCTGGGCGTTGGCAGGCCGGAGTTGGCAAGACCCTGAGGGGGCGGCAACTAGGACTGTATGGATATGGTCGCATCGCCCGCGCTGTTGCTGGCTACGCCGAGGCATTTGGGATGAATGTGGTCTGGTGGTCCTCGGACGAAGGCCGGGCACGCGCGCAGACAGACGGCGTACAGGTCGCAGCAAGCCGCGAAGCTTTCTTTGCTAGCAGCGATGTTGTCTCGGTCCATGTTCGTCTGAAGCCAAACACACGCGGTATCATAACAGCGTCGGATTTCTCACAGATGCAACCGGGAGCGTTGTTTGTGAACACCTCCCGGGCCGGGCTAATCGCTCCGGGTGCTTTGTTGAACGCGCTGAACGCCGGTCGCCCGGGCAAGGCCGCCATTGATGTCTTCGATACAGAGCCACTCACCGACCCGAAGGACCCGTTGCTATCGCACCCAAACCTGATCGCGACCCCGCATATCGGCTTTGTGACCGAGGACGAATTCGACCTGCAATTCGCAGACATTTTCGATCAGGTGAACGCCTATGCAGAGGGCGCTCCCATTCACATGATCAACCCCGAGGTTTGGACCAGCGCAGGATAAGGTTGGCCGCTATGGGCGCGCCGATGATCACCAGCACGATCCTTGTCAGATGGTGCGTAATTACAAAGCCCAGATCCGCGCCCGAGACGATCGCCAATACTGTCATCTCGGCCTGTCCGCCGGGGGCAAAGGCCAAGAAAGCCTCGACCGGTTGACCGAAGCCCAACGTGGTGACAACGGCGGTGAAAGCGGCGGTAAGGACGGCAAGGACGATGACATAGGCGAAGCCCGCTGCAACCACCCGGCGGAATTCGACCCAAGTGACGCCCACGAACTTCACGCCTATCCCGCAACCGATAAAGAACTGCGCTGCAAGGATGGCCTCGCGCGGTGGTCGAGTATGAATGAAGTCGCCCAGTGACAGAGCTGCTGTCAGAATCATCGGGCCGAGGATGGATGCCCCGAACAGGCCGATCCGCTCACCGCCTTTCCAGCCTATAAGGGCGGCCAGCACCATCAACGCCAGTTCATGTATTGGGAGGTCGCGCGCAGGCTCTCCGATCGGATTGGTGAGTTGGGCATCGTAAAACACCGTTAGAAACAGCGGGGCCAGCGTCACGATGATCAACACGCGCGTACCGTGGATCAGGGAAAGTGTACGCGGGTTGGCGCCTGCTTCGGCTCCAAAGATGATCATGTCCTGCAATCCGCCAGGCATGGCGGCGTAAAACGCGGTCGTGGAGTCAAACCCCCAGATCTTGCGAAAGAAGGGCACGCCTACCAGTGCGATCAGCAGGATGAAGAACGGGACCAGTGCAATAGACGCGGCCATTTTCGGCAGCTCGGCGAAAAGGGCAGGGGTAATCGAAGCCCCAACTGCAACGCCGAGTATGGTGCGCGCTGCAACCGAAACCTGACCAAAACCTTCCATAGGGGCATGCGCCAGGGCAGCGATCAGACATGCGCTCATCGGGCCGAACAGAAAGGGCAGCGGCAGGTTCAACGCCCAAAATACTCCGGTGCCCAGCAGTGCAAGGACCAGTGTTGCGGCCCGCTTTTTCAGGAGAGAAGGTGTTTTGTTTTGGGTGGGCAAGGCGCGGTTTCCGACAATATTGACTCGTTATGTATCCAAATGTATACACTTGGACGCAAGAAGACAAGTGAGCGCTCGATGACCATTCAAGACGACCCCTTACAGCCTGGTCCACAAGGCAATTCAGCGTATCAACGCCTGCTGGACGAGATTCGGGATGGCACACTTTTGCCTGGCGAACGCTTGCGCGAGATTGAGTTGTCGGAACGACTAGGCGTCAGCCGTACTCCCGTACGCGAGGCTATCCGGCAGTTAGAGGCCGACGGGCTAGTCACTCATGTGCCCCGGCAGGGCGCAACCGTCCGCAGCCTTGATTACGCCGAAGTAATGGAACTCTATGAAATGCGCGCGGTTCTCGAGGGAACTGCCGCCCGTTTAGCCGCGCGTGCTGCATCGGATGTCGAGTTGGACGAGTTGAGCGTTTTGAATGATCGCTTGGCTGAGGCTGGTACCGGCTCGGAAGCGGCTCGGATCAACCGGATTTTCCACGCCACACTTTTGGACGCAGCAAAGAACCGGTTTCTTGCCAAGTCTATGTTGTCTTTGCAAAAAGCGCTGTTGATCCTTGGGCCGTCGCAATTGCTGGACGGTGATCGGGCCGAGACAGCAGTGGCAGAGCATAAGCGCGTCATGGCTGCCTTAAAGGCCCGCGATGGCGCAGCGGCTGAAACAGAAATGCGTGCGCATATTCAGGCCGCACAACGGATGCGTATTCGGGCGTTGCAAGAGCGCGACCGGACAACCGACAAAAATCAATAGGTAGATAGGATATGGCCACCCAAAAGGAAGCTTATGATATCGCTGTGATCGGCGGTGGGAACGCAGCTCTTTGCGCCGCGATGACCGCTGCCGAGGCAGGCGCCCGTGTTCTGATCCTCGAGACGGCGCCAAAACCCTATCGTGGTGGAAACTCACGCCATACGCGCAATTTTCGTTGTATGCATGGCGCTCCTCTCGGCCCGCTGATCGAAGAATACAGTGAAGATGAGTATCTTGAAGATCTGCTAAAGGTCACTGGCGGCAAAACCGACGAACATCTTGCTCGCCTCGCGATCCGAACCTCCGAGGAATGCCTGCCGTGGATGGAAGAACACGGGGTGCGGTTCCAACCCTCTCTGTCCGGGACATTGTCACTGGCGCGGACCAACGCCTTCTTCATGGGGGGCGGGAAGTCTCTGGTAAACGCATATTACCGAACTGCTACTGGTTTGGGTGTCGATGTTCTGTACGAAGCTGCTGTCACGCATCTGGAGCTGAATGGTGATCGGATCGAGTGGGTCGACTACACCTATGAGGGCCAGTCTCATCGCATCACGCCCAAGGCGGTCATCGTTGCCTCGGGTGGGTTTCAGGCCGACACGGATTGGCTCACCCGTGCATGGGGTGAGCCTGCAAAGAACTTCCTGATCCGGGGTACTCTATACAACCGTGGTGTGGTTCTGGCTGATCTGCTGGATCAAGGTGTGGACAGCGTCGGCGATCCGACCCAGTGCCACGCCGTTGCCATCGACGGGCGTGCCCCCAAGTTCGATGGCGGCATCGTCACCCGCCTGGACTGCGTGCCGTTTTCAATTGTCGTGAACAAGAATGCCGAGCGGTTTTATGACGAGGGCGAAGACGTATGGCCCAAGCGCTATGCGATTTGGGGGCGTCTTGTCGCGGCCCAGCCGGATCAAGTTGGCTATGTGATCATCGATGCGAAGTCGCTGAACCTGTTTATGCCCTCGGTCTTTCCACCGCTAAAGGCGGACACCTTGGAAAAACTGGCCGGAATGATGGATCTGCCTGCCGACAAGTTGAAAGCGACCGTTGCTGAATTCAACGAAGCATGCGGTGATACCAGTGGGTTTCATCCGACTGAGTTGGACGGTGTCACGACCTCGGGTCTGACGCCGCCCAAGACGAACTGGGCGCGTCCGATCACCGAGCCGCCCTTCTATGGCTACTCGCTGCGCACCGGCGTGACCTTCACCTATCTGGGTCTGAAGGTCGACGACAGAGCGCAGTGCTCGACGTCCAGCGGCAAGATCAAAAACCTTTGGGCCGCTGGCGAAACCATGGCCGGGTCGATCTTGGGGCAAGGTTACTTGGCCGGGTTCGGCATGACTATCGGAACCGTTTTTGGACGCATCGCAGGACGTGAGGCCGCCGCTTATGCAAACTGAACTAATTCAAGAAGCCCGCCGTCAGGCCGAGATTTGCAATGCCTGCCGGTATTGCGAGGGCTACTGCTCAGTCTTTCCATCCCTGCATGCAGAACGCGCGTTTTCCGATGGAGACATCACGCAACTCGCCAACCTCTGCCACAACTGCAGAGGCTGCTACTATGCCTGTCAGTACACAGCTCCGCACGAGTTTGACCTGAACCTGCCGAAAGCTCTGGCCGAAGTGCGGCGGGACAGCTGGGAAAGCTTCGCCTGGCCGCAACCTCTGGCGCGCCGGTTTCACACTCACGGCGGGGCTATTGCCTTGGCTCTGGTGATTGGATTTGCCCTGTTGTTCTGGGCCATTCGCGCCATTGGATCAAGCGGAGGAGAGGGGTTCTATGCCGTCCTGTCCCACAACGCGATGGTCGCAATCTTTGCGCCGGCATTCTTGTTGCCGCTCTTTAGCGTGGCTATCAGCCTAAGGCGCTATTGGGCGGAAGTCGGTGGCAAACCCATCCAAATGTCTGATTTGATGGCCGCTTTCCAGCGCGCCGGCAAGATGCAGGATCTGGCTGCCGGGCATGGTGAGGGATGTAACTTTGAAGATGAAGATCGGTTCAGCCAGGGGCGCCGTCACATTCACCACGCTATCATGTACGGCTTCCTGCTGTGTTTTGCGTCGACCTCGGTGGCGACGGTTATGCACTACGGGTTCGGGTTGCACGCGCCCTACGGGTTCTGGTCCCTGCCAAAACTCTTCGGGGTTTCCGGAGGTATCCTGCTGACAGTGGGATGCGGAGCTATGGTTCTGCTCAAACAAAAATCTGATCGAGAGCTTGGCGATCCGTCTGCTTGGGGTGGTGACATCGGTTTCATCCTGCTGCTCGGTTTTGTCGGCCTGAGCGGACTGGTCCTTTACGCCCTTGGTTCAACGCCTCTGATGCCTGCGCTGCTTGCCATCCACCTTGGATCGGTTCTGACCTTCTTCCTGCTAATGCCCTACACCAAGATGGCTCATGGCTTCTATCGGCTCGCGGCGTTGATCAGAGACGCGCAGCGGAAGAGAGAAATGTCAGTTGCTTCCTAGTAAATAACCAATTCCAAGGGAGTAGAAGAAGTCGAACTTGAAGCGTATTTTGAAGCCAATCTAAGCGTTGCTCCACTACTCAGCGTGGCGGTCAAAGTACGGAATGGGTCCTTTTCTATGATTGATAGCATAGGCACGAAAGGCAGCTTTTCCGCAGACGGGATGTCCGACTGTGGTAGATTTTCGCATTGCAGCGAACGGCAGGTTCGACGGGTCTTGACGCAGAAATGTTTGCCGACGGTCAATGACTGGTATGGGCCTTGACCAACAGAACTACTCCAACTCGAGCAAAACTTGTTAGATGCTCCAAAATTGGAAGCGAGATGGCCTAAACGCAGGTAATTTGTTTGGCGTGATCGCAATTGTCGGTCGTCAGTTCATTTGAAGACGCTGAAATCCGCCGCCCGAATGTCGCAAATTCTAACAAGATGTACGCTCTGACCGACAGCCTCACACCGCCAAACTTGGTTTCTTCCGCAGATCAACAAGGTTCTGAACCAATCTGAAGGAGGAGACCCATATGCCTGGGAATGAAGATAACATACGGCAGCCCGGCTTGCTGCTGGCGCTCGCGCCAATAGTGCTGACCCTGTGTGTGCTTGGGTTGCAACTATTCTATTTCGGTGACTTTACCCCGCATATCCCGTTGGCATTCGGGATCGCGATCACCAGCATCGTTGGCCTCATGTTGGGTCACAAATGGCCCAATATCGAAGAGGGCGTTTTCCACGTTATCAATATCTCACTGCCTTCAGTTTCGATTCTGATCACAGTGGGAATGATAATCGGTGTGTGGATCGCGAGCGGAACTGTGCCAACGCTGATCTACTACGGTCTCAAGATTTTGTCGCCTGAACTTTTCCTCGCCGCTGGAATGGTCCTTTGCTCCATTGTCTCCGTTTCATTGGGCACTTCGTGGGGAACGACAGGCACTGTCGGTTTAGCGCTGATGGGGATCGGTGCGGGGTTCGGTATTCCAATGTATTGGACAGCGGGGGCGGTCGTCTCCGGAGCATTCTTTGGAGACAAGATCTCACCTCTATCGGACACGACTAACTTGGCACCAGCCGTGACAGGAACCAATCTGTTCGATCACATTCGGAATATGCTTCCAACCACCGTTCCTTCGATGCTGATTGCACTCGTGATCTACTTTGTAGTTGGCTTCACTCTGATTGACACGTCACAGGTATCGTTTGACCGCATTCATGCAATCACGACGGCACTGGGTGAAGCATTCTGGATTTCGCCGATCATGCTGTTTCCAGCCGTTCTGGTCATCGTGCTGGCAGTCATGAAACAACCTCCGATCCCGTCACTGTTTGCAGGCGCCGTTTCGGGCGGCATCATGGCTATCTTCTGTCAGGGGGCTGGACTGCATGAGACGTTCACCTTCGCCAATAGCGGCTATTCGATCGATACTGGGGTTCCAGAGATCGATCCCCTGCTGAACCGCGGAGGTATTCAGTCGATGATGTGGACGATTTCACTGGTGCTGCTTGCCCTGGGGTTTGGTGGAGCGCTTGAACGCGTCGGTTGCCTTCAGGCGATCATCAAAGTTGTCATCTCGAAGGTGAAAACGTTTGCCGGCATTCAAACCTCGGCCATCCTGACCTCTGTGGCGACCAACACCGTTGCAGGTGACCCCTATCTGTCAATTGCACTGCCTGGACGGATGTATGCACCGGTCTATCGCGCGATGGGCTATTCCCCACTGAACCTGTCCCGGGCGGTCGAGGAAGGCGGAACACTGGTGTCCCCTCTAATCCCGTGGAATGCAGGTGGTGCGTTTGTCATCACGGCGCTTGGTTTGGGTATCGCAGACGGCAATTTCGAAAACCTGTTGTATATTCCGCTTGCATTCGCTTGTTGGCTGTCACCGGTCATCGGTATCTTCTATGCCATGACAGGGCTCTTTTCGCCTAAAGCAAGCGAAGATGAAGTCCGCTCCTGGGAGGAAAGCGGAGAACCTGTTGCACGGATGAGTGCCTGATCTTTCTGCACCAACACCAAAAGAGGTGTTGGTGCCCTTCATCTGCCTTGGTCGATACTAGGAGGAGCGCATATGGACCCGAGAAACTTTGTCCCAAAGGGCGCGGCCAGCTATCGCATAGACTATGATGGGCCGGCCAAGGAAATCTATTTTCTGCTGCTGCCAAAGCTGACAATGCTGGCCTTTAGCGCCGCAGTGGAACCTCTGAGGATCGCCAATCAGGTTACAAACAAAGAACTGTATAAATGGTTTCTGATCACTGAAGATGGAAATCCGGTCTCTTGTTCGAATGGGGTTGAAATTAAACCTGATTTTGCGTTGCGCAACCTACCGCGATCGTCGCGCCTGTTTGTTTGCTCGGGTATTGAACCGGCGGAAAGTACAAACCCCAAGGTGCTATCGTGGATTCGCCGCCAAAGAACCTTTGGGTGTAATCTGGGTGGTATTTGCACAGGGGCTTTCGCCCTTGCCAAGGCTGGAGTTCTGTCAGGCAGAAGGTTCACATTGCATTGGGAAAACCACCCTGCTTTCATCGAACATTTTGATGACTTAGAGCCATCGTCAAACCTGTATGAGATCGACAATGAACTCATGACGTGCGGCGGAGGAAATGCTGCAACCGACATGATGTTGGACACTATCGAATCCGATTTCGGAAATGACCTGGCGATCATCGTTTCGGACATGTGCATCCACTTTCGGTCCAACAATAGTAAAACGCTCCAGAAATCAGCCTTTTCGGTTGCTCTGGGTAGTCGCAACCAGTTCCTGATCAACGCGATGCAGATCATGCAAGAAAACCTGGAAGAGCCTCTAGATATCTCTGAAATAGCCGAAGCCGTGCAGATATCTCGTCGCCAGTTAGAGCGTCTCTTCCAAAAGTACGTCGAAACTTCGCCTGTTCAGTTTTATATTGAACTGCGCGTTTCGAGGGCCTACGCATTGCTCAGCGAAACCGAGATGGCGGTCGCGGAAATCGCGGCAGCCACCGGCTTTAGCAGCGCGACGCAACTTACTGCACGCTTCAAGAAACGCTACGGCGAAGCGCCGACTTCATTCAGAAGGGGGTGGTCTGAAAGGCGTGAATAATTTGCGTCTTAACAGTAGTATTTTGAGGCATCTGAACGTACCCCACCACTTTCTTCGCAGCTAACCAAGGCCCATTTTGGGAACGTTGCACGTTCAGTGGGCAAATGTCTGCAATTGGCCGCGAGTTCCGGTCGACGCAGTGTCAGCGGGTTCGATGCTGCGCTGGCTCCGAGGTCCGGAAGGAGCCCAAGCCGGACGTGCCGAATTCGCTTCAACCGACTTTCTTGGAGTACATGTGCGAATTCGTTGTTGAAAGGTCAGGTGATAATTCGAAACCTGCCTTTTCAAGCACTCGAGCGCTTGCCGGATTTTCAACGCTGACACCGCCCAGCAGCCTTACCGAGCCGTCCTTTTCTGCCGCTGACACCAACCCTTGGACGAGTTCTGTCGCGACCCCCTGACCCCAAGTTGCTTCACTGAGCAAATAGCCAACATGAAGTTCTGGCGCTTGCGCTTCAGCGGGGTCGGACGCCAAAATCAACAGTCCGACCAATTCGGAACTGCGCCTCCAGTTGACAAGAAAAACGTCGCTTTCCTCCGCGCGTTCGTCCACCCAGGAAGCAATGTCATCATCTCTGCTCAGGTGCAGAGGTGATGGAAGATGCTCAAACACGCGGCGTGACAGTATCGCGGACAAAGCAATCTCCAGCCCTCGGCGCGCCTCCCGGTCTTCCAATGTCGATTGCCAACTGTGAATCGAAAGCCTTTCAGTGAGGAACGGATCCATGTGTCAGGTACCAGCGTTTGAACTGAAGATGTCTTGAAGATACCGGATCACGGTGAAAAGTCGAAAGTCCGTTTCGTCCACATTGCGGTTATTCAGCGAAAACCAGATTGCGCGGGCGCAGCGAATGGCAGGTTCGACGGGCCGCAACGCAGTATTGCTTTTGGTGGCTTGATATCCCCTTTGGGAGGATCGCCCAGTCAATTTGGAACAACAAATCGGTTTTTCAAAACTTCTCTCGGACTTATGCCAAGCGTTTGTCGGAACATGTAGCTGAACGCGCTCGTTGACTCGTATCCCATGTCGAACGCCACCGAAGTTACACTTGCACCTGATGCAAGCAGCGAGACGGCATGAAGGACCCTTACGTGCCGTAGCCATTTTGACGGTGGCATGCCCGTTTCTGCAATGAAAAGTCGTTCAATGGTCTTTCGACTTGCAGGCACATCTGACAACCAAGCCACTACCGAGCGAACGCTGCCTGGGTCATCAAGGGCAGTTTGCACAATTCCCTGCAGTCGCGCGTCTTTCGGCAAAGCCAGAGTGAGCGGTACGTCTTTCGCAGCGAGCAGTTCGTGTCTGAGAAGGGTGTGCAGCGCTGTGTTATGAGAGGTCGTGCGCGTATTTGTGGCCTCTGGCATCGCTGCAACAAACAGCGCATCAAGAAGCGGGGTCATAGCGACGACCCGGCAGTCTGGACCAAGCCGCACCGCCTCATCACAATTGACATCCACGTAATGCATGACGTTGTTCGAACCGTAGCGCATCCAGTGCTGTTGGTCGGGGGGGATCCAAATCGCCATGGCCGGGCTTAGGAGCAGAACTCGGTCAGGTGTGCCCACGTACATCGAGCCCGCAGCTGCGGAGATGAGTTGGCCAAAATCGTGACAATGCCAGTCGTAGCTCTCGCCTGACGCTGGCTTGATTGTCTCCCCTAGATATCTGGGGCGAACAGCTTGTTTTGTTAAGCCTTCGGACAATGACGATTCCTCGATGGTAATAGCCTTGCTTTCGACAGACAGACATATCACCGCTGGCTAGGTATTACCAATCCTTCGGGCATTGGGTCCGATGTGTTGCTCTGCAAGAAAAAGCTACCATGACAAACCGAACCCTAATGGCCTGGTTCGCCGTGGGCCACTTCGCGAACGACTGGCCAATCGCAGCCCTGTGGCTGATCGTTCCCGCTGCTGGCCTTTCAATGCACCTTTCGCCTGCCGAGGTCGGCTTGCTTTTCACGCTGTCCAACATTGGCGGTGCTTTGGCCTACGTGCCTGCAGGTCTGGTGGCGGACCATGTCTCCAACCGAGGTTGCCTTCTCCTCAGCACCTTCTTTTGGGTCGCTATCGGCTACGCGATTGCGTCACTGGCTTCGGGGTTTTGGAGCCTGGCCGTACTTTTGGCGATTGCTGGAATGGGAAATGCGGCCTGGCATCCGATTGCAACTGGTGTGTTGACAAGCGCCAACAGGAACACTCGCGCCCGTGCCCTGGGTATACATGCAGTTGGCGGTTCGCTCGCCGAAGTCTTGGCTCCACTGTCCGTCGGGTTGGTTCTATCGACGGTCGATTGGCGTGGTGCTCTGGTCGTTTCGGTACTGCCGACTGTTTTCGTCGGCCTTTGCTTTCTTAGGGTGGCTCAAGCAGTCCCAGCCGTCAAAAATCCGCGTGTGAACCGACAAGACATTTCGGAGCTGATGCAGGCATGGCGGAGCCGAAGCGGGTTACGCCTCGTCGCGACAGTTTCACTCTACAACATGGTACTGATCGGATTGTTGAGCATGATACCGTTCTATCTGGCGACAGCTCACGGTTTTGCACCAGCAACCATCGGGATCGCCTTCGCGGCTATCGTCTTAAGTGGTTCACTGGCTCAGCCGTGGGTTGGATCAATTTCCGACAGGATTGGCCGCTTGCCGGTACTTGCAACCGGAAATGGATTTGCGGCCCTGGCAATTGGCACACTGGCGTTCGAACCTCCGTTCTGGATCATGATCGCCATGATGACGCTTGGGGTTGCGTCGTTGGACGCAGTTCGGCCGGTGATCCTTGCGGCGGCTGTTGATCATTCGGATCGAAGTGAAGGCACCACGCTGGGTTTCGCGTTCGCGATATTGGATGGTGTGGGTGCGTTTGGAGCGGTTCTGGCTGGAGTGGCGGCAGGTTTTTCATGGGGTGCCATGTTTGGCATCAGCGCCGCCCTCGCAGTTGCTGTAACTTTACTAAGCGTTGGGGGCCTGCGTAAGTCAAAGCGATTTAACATTTCCACTTCGGTTGCCCCGAGAGGTGGAAAACGCATGACGATCGAAGAAGCCAAAGCGGAGCATGCGCGCCGATACTGGTTCCTCTAGGCAAAAGTTTGGGATCGCTTTGGGTATTTAGACAGATTTCGGTTAGAAAAAATGACAAACTTTTAAGGAACCTAGCAATGATCGCATACATTACTGTTGGTGCCGACGACTTGAGGCTTGCGGAACGCTTCTATTCCGCATTCCTGCCGGATCTTGGATATCTACTGGAGTACTATCACGGTGATCTGAGCTATGCGTTACCTGCGAAACCAGGACAAACACCAAACCTACCTGAGTTCTATGTCAAATCCCCCTTCGATGGGTCTCAGGCCTCGGCTGGAAACGGGACGATGATTGCCTTTGAGGCACGCAGTCAACAACAGGTTCGCGACCTTCATTCCGCCGCTGTTGAGGCCGGTGGGTCCGACGAGGGCGCGCCGGGCTTCCGAGAGTATTACGGACCAAACTTCTTCGTCGGATACCTGCGCGACCCTCAGGGCAACAAGATCGCATTGTTCTCAAGCGATCCGAGCGAACCGGGGCGGGATGGATGACAGCAAAGGTAATGACGCAATGGCCATCAGAATGCAGCCTTGGCCAAAGTCGCAAAGATTGTTATGCCTCGTTCACGGTCGGCAGACACCGAGGCGTCGCTGCTCCTTTTGGAGAGCTAAACCTGCCAAAAAGAACAAACGGCATCGCACCATTCATTCAGATGAGAGCGCCGTTTCGTCAAGCCAGCGACCGACGATCCAGCACCGGCGCTCGAATTGGATGACCCATGCCTAGATTCCCTTTGCCGTTGTACACGGACGACCTGAATGGTTTTGTGCGCTCCCTGTCCAAACAGTTGGGCGACGCAAGCCCATCGCACCTAGTGCTCATGAACATGGCAGCGCGTGCCGCAGGCTTTCAAAACCTACAACATATGCGATCGGTTCATGCGGCTGGGCAAAGACTTGTCCGCTCGACTAACGAGCCGCCTTTTGATGCCCGAGTTGTAGAACGTGCCGTACATCAATTCGATGCTGTTGGTCGCCTCATTCGGTGGCCGTCCAAACGCAAAGTGCAGACGCTTGCTCTTTGGGCGCTTTGGGCGAGATTCCCTGCTGCAAAGCCTATGCAAGAACGTGAGGTAAACGAACGCCTGAACCTTGACCACCTCTTCGAAGATCCCGCAACACTTCGCCGAACAATGGTTTCCTGCGGTCTTCTCACCCGCCGCAACGATGGAACAGACTACCGACGCATCGAACAGGAACCGCCAGCGGAGGCAAAAGCTCTGATCAAAGCTCTAAGCCTGCGACGTCGTACAAACTCGCAAAAAGCGAAGGAGGTGGGCCATGTATAAGGGTTCATGTCTCCGCGGCGCTGTGCGGATCGAAGTGGACGGTCACCTACCGCGGCTCACTGCTTGCCACTGCCAGCAATGCCGTAAGCATTCTGGTCACTACGAAGTCACCATCGACATTCCCCGGACGGCGCTTCGGGTAGTGGGAGAAGACGCAGTGCGAAGGCACCATTCATCCGAGAAGGTCCGGCGGGGTTTCTGCGGCACGTGTGGTTCAACATTGTTCTGGGATCCGATCCACCATGACTGGACGGCTGTTGCCATGGGCACATTCGACGTACCAACGAACACCTCGCTCTCGCTGCATGTCTTTGTGTCAGAGAAAGGCGACTACTACGAAATCGATGATGGACTGCCACAGAACGAACGGTAGCCCGGGCTATCGTTTCTTTTAGAGGACAGAAGCGGAAACTGCTCGCGGTTAAGTTTCCTCATTCGATCGGCCCCAAAATTCAGGGCCGTGTCAGCGCCCAGAACCGCAAGGGTAGGGCGACGGCTGCTACCACCAAACCCAGAGTATAGCCAATCCAGACACCAACCGCTCCGAGATCGAAAAGGAACCCCAGTGCATAACTGGCCGGCAAGGCAAGCGGCCAATAGGCCGTCAGTGTAATGATCGTCGGCAGGTTCATGTCTGACATTCCCCTTAGCGCACCCAACGCAGTGCCCTGAACGCCATCCGCAACCTGCAGCAGTGCCACGATGAAAAACAGCGTGACCGCGAGGTCAATGACGGCCGGGTCATCCGACATGCTTTCCGCCATCAACCGCCCCGCAGCAATGAAGACGATGGCGGCAATCGCCTGCCAGAGCGTGACCATCGCAAAGGACGCCTTCAGGATCGGTCTGAGCCTTTCCTGACTACCTGCGCCGACTGCAAGACCCACACGGATCGAGGCTGCACCCGCCATGCCCAGCGGGATCATATAGGCCAGCCCCGCAAGCGCGTTGACGATTTGGTGGGCGGCCAGCGCCTCGGCCCCCAACCAGCCCATCATCAGGCCCACTACGGCGTAGGCTCCGCCTTCACCCGCATAGCCAAGACAGAGCGGCAGAGCGTCTTTGGCCTGTGACCAGACGTCCGCCCATGCAACGGTCACCCGCTGACGAAAGGCGGCCAGCCCAGGCGCGCGTATCAACACATAGATCCCGGCAACCAACGACGTACATTGCGAGAGTATGCTGGCCAGACCAGCGCCCAAAATTCCAAGATCAAGGATGTGAATGAAGGCATAGTTTGCCGGTACGTTGAACAGGACGCCCAGATAGGATAGCGCAACAGCCGTCCAAGGCCGTCCAACGGCGTCGAACAGAGCTTTCAGGCCGAAAAACAGAGTGAAAGGCACGATCCAGATCGCCATTGACATCCAGTACGGCAACAAGATCGCCAGAACCTCCTTCGGTTGACCCAAAGGCCCCAGCAACGGATAGAGTGCCATCATCACCAATGCCGCGCCGCCGCCGCCCAGAAGACACAGCAAAAGCCCGCTGCGCAGCGCCAGCGCAACCCGCGCAGCATCACGTGCACCCTCGGCTTGGCTGATCTGTACGGAAATAGCGGTGATCACGCCCCAAAGAGCGGAAATCAGGATGATCAGAACGGCCGTGGTCACACCAGCCGCCGCCAGCGGGACCGTCCCGAGCGGAGAAATCATCGCCGTATCTACGACGCCGATCAATAGCGCTGCGGCCAGCCCGACCATCAGCGGAACGGCCAACCGGATCAGCGGTGTAAATTCGGCGCGGGTTGGCGCCTGCGAAATCAGGATTTGGTCTGTCATGGGTCACCTGCCGGACAACGTCCGGCGAAAAAGTCGCGGTATAGAGCTTGAGGCTCAGAATGAGAGGGGGCTGCTCAGCCCTGCGACGGGAACACCATGAAATTGGTCCTTTTAGGGACTAGGTTACAGGTAAGGTTCTAGGGGAAGAATTGTTTGACGTCCAGATCGCTTTTGCAGGGCGGTTTGTCGAATCTTGCCGGCTTTGGGAATGAGTGGGGATCATCGGGATGCAGTATGGCTCTGGTCAAACCATCATTTAACTGGCAGCCAATTGGGCAAGGTCACGTAGAAATTTAGCACTTTGGTCGTCGGCCGGAAAAAACAGCTCAATCTTCAAATCGTCCAGCGTGACGTCCGCGACTGTGCTGAATTGCGCAATGGTTCCAAACATGGAAAGCCTCTGACCACCAAAGCGGTATATCGTAGAAATTGTCGGCCCGATCGCCGCATCACTGCGGGCGTGCCCTTGTTGTGACAGAGCGCGCGCCGCGGTGTCCAGTGCGGGTATGCCGCCTGCGTTGGCGCTTTCTGCGCGCAGCCGCAACATCGTGTGATGCGCGACCTCGGGCCAGTTTTCGACAAGCTCAGGCATCACCGGACTGGTCAGCAGGTCCAACAGGCTTTGCCCCTCGCCGATCCCCAGCGGCTTGAAAAGCCTTTGTGCTCCGCTGTTGAGCATCACAACATTCCAGAGTCGGTCCAGAACCATTCCTGGGTAAGGGGCATGCTGCCGAAGTGTCCATTTGACTGCATCTCGGATTGGCGACATCGCCGCGTGATCAATCGGCGTTGCCGCAAAACGTGGCGCGAAGCCTTCGGCGCGCATCATCTGATTTCGGGTTTCGACCGGAAGGTTCATGACCTCGGACAGGTGAAGGATCATGTCTAGGCTGGGCCGGGACCGCCCTGTTTCAAGAAAGGAGATATGGCGCGCGCTGACCTCAGCTTCGATCGCAAGGTCCAACTGGCTCATTCTGCGTCGTTTTCGCCACTCTTTCAGCATGCCGGGATAGGGTGTCATGACCTGAGTTTAGCAAGGGTCCGAACAGAATTCACTTACCTCTGAGGTAATTGATTTGCACCCGCCGCGAGTCTCATGAAGAGCAAAAACTGAAAGGAGAAAGTCATGACCCAACAACAGTCAGCAATGCGTATTTCAGGCGGAGTTCTTGTTGCAACCGGGGTGCTCTTTGCTCTGGCCGCACTGCCGTTTCTGCACCCCGTCGCGCATATCTTTCTGCAAGTCGCGTATTGGCCAATTCACGCCGTTCCCTCGGAACTGACGGTTCCAGTGCCTGTACTGCTGGTGATCACCGGTGGCCTGACGGTCGGTCTAGGAGGAATGCAATGGGCGCTGGGCACATACGTTGCCCCGGTATCGGCGGTGGCTACGACCAAGACTGCTCAGATTGCGGCATGGTCCTGGTTTTGCGTCGACAGCTCAGGCTCGATTTTGGTCGGGGCGCCCCTCAACGCCGTACTAAACCTGTCCTTTTTGGTCCTGATCCTGTTGTCTTGCCGTGCCGGCTCGGCAAGCAAACACGCGACATCCTGACGTGAAGTGGAATTCACTGGGTTGGAAAAGTACGGAAGGACCATCCAATTCAGATCATCGCCTGCGGTAGAACAAATGGCATCCCGCGCGAAGGTATTGTGCTGATCGGTAAGTCGATACCGTAAACCTGCTGCATCGTCTCATTGTTGAGAACGTCGCACACTGTACCTGACGACCAGACCTTCCCTTCGCTCAGAATGTATACACTGTCGGCGAACAAAGCTGTCAGGTTCAGATCGTGCAAAACCACGACAACACCTCCGCCTTGGGCTGCGAAGTCCTGCGCGATGCGCAAAACGATGAACTGGTGTGCGATGTCCAGGCTTGCAACGGGTTCATCCAGCAACAGCCAGCGCGGCTGATCCAGATCTTTGGTGTCCCAGACCTGCGTCAGAACACGCGCCATCTGGACGCGTTGCTGCTCACCGCCAGATAGGTTTTGGTAGGACCGCGTTTCGAAGCCGCCGAGGTCAACTTGCATCAATGCCCGAGACGGCAACGTGTCGTCTTCGGCAGCCAAGCCATTCGCCAGACCAAGCCTGACGACTTCGTGCACAGAGAAGGGGAAAGCCACGGTTGTTGACTGCGGAAGAACGCCTCGTATGGCAGCCAATTCCCAAGGCTTTAGTGCCGTGATCTCGTGGCCGTTTAATGAGATCCTGCCGGAGCTTTGGATTTCTCCTGAGAGTGCTTTCAGCAAAGTCGATTTACCGGATCCATTCGGGCCGATGATGGCCGTGACTTGCCCGGGTTCTGCTTTAAAATCCACGCCTTTCAGGATCTCTTTGCTTCCGATGCGGACGCATATGTTTTCAGCTTTCATACTTACATTCCCATTGAGCCATGGCGTCGAAGCAGGATCCAGAAAAACACCGGCGCGCCAAGGATCGCAGTCACGATCCCAATCGGTAACTCCGCCGGAGCAACGATCACGCGACTGATCATATCTGCGCACAACAGCAGCGTGGCCCCCAGCAGAGCTGAATTCATCAGCAAGCGATGGTGGTCTGGTCCAGTGCTGAGACGCAGCAGATGCGGCACCACGATTCCGATAAAACCTATGCCACCCGACACGGCAACGGCGGCACCAGTTGCCCCAGCAACCGTCAGGATCGCGAGGTTTTTGCTTCGCTGGACTGGAATACCCATGTGATGGGCAATAGCCTCACCCATCGCCAAACCGTTCAAAGCACGGGCAAGAAACTGTGTGCAGATAATTGCAGCCAAAATAATCGGGGCAGCCGTTGCAACCTTGGTCCACGTCGCACCAGCCAGTGAGCCCATGCCCCAGAAGGTGAGGTCTCTGAGTTGCTGATCGTCAGCCATGTAGATCATCACACCAGATACCGCTCCCGCCAAAGCTGCCAGTGCAATGCCCGCAAGCAGCATTGTGGCGACCGATGTTTGCCCCTGGCGCGTTGACACGCGATATAGGATCAGAACCGAGGCCCATCCCCCCAAAAAGGCAGCGACGGCAATCAGCCCATCGCCCACCCACGCGAGGAGCGCACTGGGCAAAAGGCCGCCAAAGACGATAGCTGTGATCGCGCCCAACCCAGCACCCGCGCTCACGCCGACAATGCCAGGATCGGCCAGCGGATTGCGGAACAGCCCTTGCATCACCACGCCCGAGACTGCCAGCGCCGCACCAACAAGTATTCCCATCGCCAGACGGGGCAATCTAATGTCCCATAGAATGATCCGGTTCAGGTCCGACAACTCACGCCCCTGAAGTAAGTCCGAGACTGCAATCGTCAGCGAGGCTTCGGACGCTCCTACCGAGACGCTGACCACACTTGTTACGGTCAGGACGACAACTAGAAACAGCGTCACGCGCCTGGCCCTGATCCTTCGCGCGTCAACGCGCATCGGAGCGCCGTGGTCTAACGCCAGCGTCATGATCCGCTCGCGTTTTGCAGCGCCGCCGATAGGTCCAAAATTGCATCTGCTGTACGCGGGCCAAAGCCCAGAAGATACGCACCTGCCATACGGATCAGGGCTTTGTTCTGCCCTGCCGGGGTCAGTTGGATCGCGGGCATTGCAAAAACGTCTTCGTCCGAAGTTCCGTGATTGCCGCGCCGCTCCATCATCAGGATCACGTCGGGCGCGGTGACTGCCAACGCTTCTGACGTCATGGTCTTGAATCCATAAATGCCTGCCGCAGCGTTTTCACCGCCCGCCATTCTGATAATGCTGTCGGCCTGAGTGTCGGCCCCGCCGACGGTGATTTCTCCATCCTGCGCCGAGAGGATGAACAAAACACTCAATGGCTCCGCACCAGCGGCGATCGAGGCACTCTCCTGCGCTTGATCCAGTTGTTGCGCGGCGCTTGCAGCCAACTTTTCAGCCTCAGTCTCAACGCCCAAAGCGGCTCCCACCGCGCGAATTTTTTCCACTATCCCATCGCGGGAAAACTCATCATCGATGGATACATAATCCACACCGGCTTCTTGAAGCACCGAAATGGCATCTGGCGGGCCGGAGCCTTCCAATGCCAGGATCAGGTCGGGCGCGACGGACAGCACGCCTTCGGGTGACAGAGAGCGCCGATAGCCCACATCCGGCAATTCCAAGGCATCGGCGGGGAAAGTTGAGGTCCGATCACGGCCCACAAGCCGGTCCTGCTGCCCGAGAGCATAGACGATCTCGGTGATCGAACTGCCAATCGCGATCACGCGTTGTTCGTCGGCTTTCAGAGTTGTGGCAGAGAGAAAAGCAGCCGTGCAGAGAGATAGAAGCTGTCGCACTACACCACCTCTTCTTCGGCTTTTTCGGATAACCCGGCGACCAGCGCATCCCAGGCGGGGCGGTGGTCAGTATCGCCGGCGCGTCGACCGAATATCTGGAAAATCAATCCGCCTTCAGCGTCAAACGCTTCAATTGAAACAGCGGGTCCTCGTTGGGTGGGTTTGGTTACGGCCCAGACCTCGGCAATATAATCGGTGCGCAGATGCAGGTTGAAATCCGGGTCCAGCACGTTCAACCAAGGCCCCATCTGTTTCAGGGTTTTGACTGGGCCACCATGGATTTCAATGCAACCGCGATTGCCGACAAAGACCATGACTTCAAGCCTTTGGTCGCGCACCTGTTCGAACATTTGCGGAATTGTGTCTGGGTCAAGCGCCCGAACCAGAGGCGCACCGGCAATACGATATGCCCCCAACCGGTTCATCTTGAGCTTCGACGTCAAGCGCATGAACTGATGCGTGTCCGTCATCTTAGCCCACTCATTGCGCAGGACTTCAGTTTTGTCTGGATTGGCCTTGGGTGCCTCGGCTGGTTTGCGCTGCTCGACAGTCATCGTCTGTGATTGATCGTCTGCGGCCAGCATCTGTACCAGATGTGTCCAGTGATCCAGATCCGAGCCGTCTCGGAGGAAAATCTTGTGAACCGCGTCTCCGGCCGCATCAAAGACCTGAATCGAGCGGCGTGTTCCGGTTTCTGTTTCACGCTCGACCGCGAAGGCGTGAACCCAATGACTGGGGAATATGCGCATGTCAATCTCTTGGGTTAGGACCATCGCGGCATGAGCGCCTGGATGGTAGTTGTCGTACTGCCCGACTTTCTCGATCACGCAGGACGGGTTGCGAGTCAGCGCCATGACTTCGCCCAACCCGTTCAACTGGCCAAAAAGCGCATCCATGTCTGATCTCAGCCTTGTTGCGCCATGCCCAGTGAAGGCCGCCACCAGCTGCCCTTCGGACAAACCAAGTGATTCCGCCAGATCGCGATCACGTTTGCCAGCCTTCTCTGCATAGGCGGCACGAATATCCTGAGGGGCCGTAAGCACCTGTTCCATAGTGGATTTCCCATCTTCGAGTGGTTTTGTGAAGCGCTGGCCTGGCCCATGATCGCGTCATTGGCCCGCTGGCAGTGACTGCAAACTCAGTCACGGAAATATGTTGACTGTTTTAGTAAGCTTTATTAACGAGCACAAGTCATCGCTGAAAGGCGATTCCAAAAAACACCAAAAAAGACTGACCTTAGCCAGCGAACTGCAAGCATCTCCGGTCCTCAAACCACTCGAAGGGACAGAAATGCGTGCTTCAATTCGAAAGGCGGGCCAACTTGGCACCGCTTCTTGCCTCAGTTTGATCGCAGCGGCCTCTTGGGCGCAGGAACAGGATGATGGGTTCCTGGGCACACTTGAGCTGGGCGAAAGCAAACGGGAAATCCAGACCGACACCGCAGTACCTATTACCAATATCGATCAGGAAGAGATCAACGACCGTCAGGCCAACACGGTTGCAGAGCTGATCGATACGGTGCCTGGTGTGACTCTGGTGAATGGCTCGACACCGCAGGGGTCAGGTATCAACATTCGCGGCTTCGGTGCCAACAGCACCTTCGGCACCGACCAGAAGGTTCTCATTCTGATCGACGGGGCAACAACCGGTTCGGAAGAGCTGTATCGGATCGGCAACCAACTCTTCACCGATCCACAACTTTACAAAAGCGTGTCGGTGATCCGGGGCACTGTCGGGTCGTTTGAATTCGGCTCGGGCGTCGTCGGCGGTGTGGTTCAATTGGAAACCAAAGACGCCTCGGATTTCACCGGCGGTGAGCCCGGCTTCCGGTTCCGACAGACGTTGGAAGGGTATTCAAACGGCAACGGCTTTGCCTCGTCGTCGATTCTGGCGTGGCAGCCGAACGAGCAGACCGAGTTCCTGTTCAACTACACCTATCGCGATCAGGACGATCAGAAAGACGGGAATGGCGATACAATCGGCAACAGCGCCTTTACCCTGCCTTCCCTGTTGGCGAAGGGTAAATACAGCTTCGGCGACAACCTGGAGCATTCGATTACCGCGTCCTGGAACCAGTCGACCTCGGAAGAGCGCGACGTTCCATATGACTCATTCGGTACATCCGCAGACGCATTTGGCAATGTGGATCGTGATATCGAAACCCGGATTGGCATACTGCGGTATCAATACCGGCCAGCGGACAACGATCTGATCGATTTGGATGTGAACCTCAGTTATTCCGAGCAGTCCATCGACAGCAGCTATGTTCCTGGCTCCTCTAGCTTAGAGGGAACTCCGTTTTTCCCAAGCATTCGGGCTCTGGCGGACGCGTCACATAACTATGAAACCACCAAACTGACGATCAAGAATACCTCGTATTTCCAAACTGGAATCGCTTCGCATGATCTTCGAGCCGGGATCGAGTTCATCAATCGAGAGCGTCTGGATGCCCCGTCAGCTCCTGGTGGGACCGATCGTCGGATTGCCTTGTTCGCTGTCGATGACATTCAGATCGGCGATCAACTGACCATCACACCAGCGCTGCGCTACGAAACGCAGGACATCGAGGGGGATGGCGATACAGCAGCTTTCAATGAGAGCTACGATAACGATGCTCTGATGGGGGGTCTGTCGGCGCGGTACGAATTCGCAAATGGTTTCGGCATCTTTGGCGGCGGTGCATACACTGAAAGCCTGCCCATCATCGACGACCTTGGCACCCCGGTATTCATGACCCAACCCGAGAAATCGCGCACCTGGGAAGCAGGGTTTTCGTTCAATCGCGGAGATATCTTTGCCGAGGGCGACGTCGTGCGCGCCAAGGTGAATTTCTACGACACCAACTTGCGGGATGTCACATCGTACAATCAGTCGAATCCGATTACCGGAGCCTTAGTCCTTTTGGACAAGGTCGAAACGCGTGGTGTGGAAATCGAAGCCTCATACGCGAACGCTGGCGGGTTCTATGTCGATTTTAACGCCAATGTCGTAAGCGGCACGGAAACCAACGAAAATGGGCAGGAGTCCCGCTGGCGCAACGAACCGTCGGATTCGGCGCGGATCACATTCGGCAAACGGTTTGGCGAAACGCTTGATGTCAGCTGGGAACTTTTCGGAGCCAGATCTGGCTTTGATTCCTCAGGCGACCCGGTTGCCGGATATGGCGTGAACACATTGCGCGCGTCCTACTTCCCGCAAGAAGGCGCGCTTGCAGGGTTCGAAGTTAGGGCAGGTATCGAGAACATCTTCGACAAAAACTACCTGCCGAACCTGTCGACGCGCAATGCGCCGGGTCGGAACTTCAAGCTGACCGTGGCCAAAACCTTCTGATCAAGAAAAGAAAGGACCAGTTATGCGAATGGCGTCGAAAAGAAATGCTCGGTTGGTCCTGCTGGCCTTGCTCCCAATTCTGGGGGCAGGCCTTGCCTCTGCCGAAGAGACCGGTGGCGTTTCGGTAGAGCTGAGTTCTGCGGAAGAACGAGACCAAAGTTGCCTCCTCAGCTTCTTAGTCGAGAATACCTATAACGCCGATATCGAAAGCGCCGTCTACGAAATGGTCTTATTCGGCGCCGAAGGTGGCGTTGCTCTGCTCACGCTTCTGGATTTCGAGGATATGCCCGCAGGGCGTCCTAGGGTCCGCCAATTTCAGTTCGATGGAATGGCCTGCAACCAAATCACTCGTATCCTGATCAACGACGCTCAGGAATGTGCGCATCAAGGAGGCATGCAGAATGCCTGCATGTCGAACCTGACACTCAAAAGCCGCCTTGAAACGGAAATAATTGGATAGGCCAATGGATACGATCATTCAGAAATTGACAGACGTCCTTGCGCTTGGCGGGCCGGTTGTTGCGATCCTGATCACAACCTCGGTCGCAACCCTGTCGCTCGTAATTTACAAGCTTTGGCAATATGCGGCCGCCGGCGTCGGTCGCCATTTCGAGCTGTCTTTGGCGATTGAAGCCTGGGACCGCCGGGACCGGGTTGTTGCGATGGCGCATCTGGACAAAAGCCGCAGCTATCTGGCCCCGGTGATCGCCATGTCATTCAGTGGAGATAGCAGCACGCTGTCCGAGCGTGCCGATGCCGAGGCCGAAGCACGCTTTGCCGGGCTTGAACGGGGCCTCAACGTGCTTGATGTGGTGTCACAGCTTGCACCGCTACTGGGGCTATTCGGCACTGTTCTTGGCATGATCGAAGCCTTCCAGACCCTGCAAGGCGCAGGCAATTCGGTAGATCCTGCACTGCTTGCTGGCGGCATTTGGGTTGCCCTGCTAACAACGGCTGCGGGGTTAGCCGTCGCCATGCCAACCTCGCTTGTGCTGACTTGGTTCGAGTCACGCATGACGCGTGAGCGCATCTTTACCAACCGTGCCTTACGCACCGCTTTCGCACCTGGTCACGCCGCAGAATGCAAAGCGACCGAGATGCCAAAGGCAGCTCTTGCCCATGGCACTTGAGACCCGCACCAAGCGGCGCAAGCACCTGTCGATGACCTCGTTGATCGACGTTATCTTTTTGCTGCTGCTGTTTTTCATGCTTACTTCAACCTTCTCGAAATTCGGCGAGATTGAGTTTTCAACGGCTTCGGCAGGAGGGGCTAACCAAGACATCCCGATCCGCTTTGTGAAGCTTGAACAGGATCGTCTTCTGGTCGACGGGACCGTAACAACCCTGGATAGCGTTACAGAGCTTTTCGACGGGACTTCTGAACAAATGGCACTGATCAGTCTCGGCCAGAGCGCAACCTCGCAACAACTGATTGACCTGCTGACGGCTTTGAAAGGTGTGGCGCAGTTGCGGACACAGGTGATCGGATGATGCAACTGAAGCCAAGGGCGAGGCGAACCCGAGAACCCACAATTGCTCTGATCAACGTCGTCTTCCTGATGCTGGTTTTCTTTATGATTGCGGGTACGCTTGCCCCACCGCTTGGCAACTCGGTGCAACTGGTCGAAACGCAGAACCTTGAAGGGCGCGAGCCGCCAGATGCGCTCGTCATCCGTGCCGATGGTGTGCTCGAGTATCGCGGGGCCGAGCTGACAGATGTTGAAGCCTATGTTGAACGCGCTTCAATTGACCTGCCGCTGGAAGTAGTACGCTTGGTTCCCGACCGCGCGCTTCCAGCGGTACGGCTGAAAGCGGTTAGTGATGCCCTTCGTGCCTTGGGCGCAAACAAGGTCTTTGTGGTGACACAAAGGGCTCTGCAATGATCCCCAGTTCTCGCGCCATAGCCGTATCTGCTATCGTGTTGGCCGCCGCGACCCATGGTCTTGCTTTGCATGACTTTGGCACACAAACGACGACGCGAATCGAAGGTGGAAGCTCGGTCGACACTGCGGCGCTTGGGACGTCCTTTAAGGATTTCACTACTGGAACTATTGCATCTGCGCCGACCGTGGCACGGAAAACGACTGTAGAGCCTGATCAACCAGTAAAACGAGCAAACTCCGAGGTGCAGACAGCGAAGACCGCAAAACCTATCGCAAAACAGGTTGTGCCTTCGGCGAAAGGAGCATTGAAAGCGACGGTTCCTCAAAAGGCAAGCCGGCCCGAAGTGACCCAAGCCAAACAGTCTGAGTCTGAGCCCAAACGCAAACCTGCAACGCCTCCCGTGCAAACCTCAGAACTTGAGAAAAAGAAAGTCGCCCAGCAAGCTACGAAAGCAGGCAATGGTGAACGCACTCGAAAAAAGGGCAATACAACGGGCGAAACCAACAAGGGAGAAGCCGCCGCAGAAAAGACAGCCCGTACAACCTCGGCCCAGGGCAATGCCGATGCAAGCAACTACGCGGGCAAGGTCAAACGCAAGATCCTTCGCGCGAGACGCAAAAGCGTGAACATCCGCGGCGTGGTTCTAGTGACGTTTCGCATCGCTGACAGCGGAGCTTTGGTATCGGCCAACATTGCCCGCAGTTCAGGTTCAAAGCGTTTGGACCGGATCGCCTTGTCACAGGTGCGCGCGGCTGCACCTTTTCCAATTCCGCCTGCCGGGGCCCGTCGAGAATACACTATAGAAATTTTGAGCAAGTAGTGGTGAATGCACGAGGCCGGAAGGTTTCTGAGTACCATGAGATCAGCACCAGATCGCGACACCGCGAGTGTGAACGGTAAATTCAAATGCCCCACAGCACGCGTTAGATAGACTACGCAGCAGCCGTTCTGACGTTTCCGACAGGGGAGTTTTGCGAGCTTAGTTTCGCGTCATCCTTTTTGCTCAATCCTTTTGCAACTACAGCGAACGATCACTTGAATCCGTGGAGTTTTTTGTTTCGATTGAAGCGGCCGATTTGCCAGCAAGTGTTAACGGTGGTTTTAGTCCGCTGCGCGTAGGTTTAACCCACTACACATTTAGCTTCTGCATCGAATGTCGGGAAAGCAAATTGCGACCGCAGTTTCTAGTCAGGCCGTCGAGAATCTAGTTTGGGCCGTTGATAGGTGGTGGGAAAGCAGGGCAGGGGCTTATGCTGCGCCTGCTCAATGGTTCGCAAGGATCCAAAATCAGTATTTTTTATAAATACTTATAGAGTTTAAGCATCGCAGGCGGGCGGTCAGCATAAGCGCGATGATAGCTGCTTTAGGTGACCCCTAGATTTTTGAAAGTAAGCAAATGAGATTGTACTAGAGCTTGATGCGGAAAGCTGCGAAACCGTCTGTGCCATCTCCGGCGTCTTCGATTGAAACGCCTTTGACTTCGCCAATGTAGTCTCGGGCCTTAGGACCGGTCTCGAAAAGCACGGTTGTGTTCTCAAGAGGTGCAAAAGACCAATTGGCGTCCGCTTTTGGGTTGATCGTTCCCTGTTCAACAATATAGCGCACAATGACGTCGCGATTTGTGTCCGGGGCCTCGAATACAATTGTATCACCCAGTGCGCCGGGGAATGAACCTCCGCCCGATGCACGATAATTGTTGGTGGCGATGATGAACTCCATGTCATCAGTGACCGGTTTACCTTGGAAGGACAAATTCACAATTCTGGCTGCGTCTGGATTCACCTCTTCGCCCTTTGGTCCAAAGCGCGACGGTTGTGAAAGGTCGATCTGGTATGTCACACCATCCATTACATCGAAATTGTAGGACGGAAACTCAGGGTTCAGTAGAACCGCGTCCTCTGAGCCTGGCTCGATCTTGTTGAACATTCCGGCCGAACGCTCCAGCCAACCACGCAGTTGAACACCGTTCACGCGCACTGCGCGCACCGTATTTGGATAGAGATACAGATCAGCCACATTTTTGATAGCAACATCCCCGACCGGGACGTCGGTGTAGTAGTCGGGGCCTCCGCGACCACCCGCCTTGAACGGCGCCGCCGCTGACAGGATCGGCAAACCTGCGTGCTCGGTACCTTTCAGCATTTCTTCGACATACCATTTCTGTGCGATTGAAACGATCTGCACAGACGGATCGTCAGCAACCAGCGCGAAATAACTATGCAATGGAGCAGATGTCTTGCCGACTGCTCGACGGACATAGGCGAGCGTTTCGTCGTGATCCTTCGCAACCGAGTCGAGAACCTTCCGATCGTCTCCGACCAAAGCGGTGATTGAACGGTCTTCATTGCGTTGAGAAATCGCACGGGCCTCGGACGTCGTGGTAACCACGCGCCACTCGTTTCCGTCTCGTTCCAGCAACAGATCCAGCAAACCAAGATGTGATCCCCAGAAGCCGCCCATGACAGCAGGTTTGCCCATCAGGGTGCCCTTTTCGACATCGATACCGGGTCGGTCCGAAAATGTCGGCGAGGGGAAAACAAGGTGATTGTGGCCCGTGACCAACGCGTCGATCCCGTCAACACCCGCCAAAACGACGGATGCGTTTTCCATACCGTCGACATGATTGGCGTCGCCGATCCCAGAATGTGAAAGGGCGATGACTAGGTCACACCCTTGTTCTTTCATCTCTGGCACGTATGCGCGCGCGGTTTCGACGATATCGCGGGCTTGAACACTGCCTTCCAGGTGCTTTCGATCCCAGTTCATGATCTGCGGCGGTGTAAAGCCAATTACGCCGATTTTGATTGAGTGCTTGGCCCCGTCGCCAGTTTCGATTTCACGGTCGATCATTGCGTAAGGTTTGATCAGCGTTTTGTCGTCACGTGGAGTTGCGCCTTGTGCCTTTGAAACGTTAGCCAAAACGACCGGGAACTCCGCGCCCGCGAGTGATTTTTCCAGAAAATTCAGTCCGTAGTTGAATTCGTGATTGCCCAAAGTGGCGGCATCATAGCCAATCGTGTTGAACGCGGTGATAATCGGGTGGGCGTCCCCTTCTTTCATACCACGCTCATAGGCGATGTAGTCGCCCATTGGGTTCCCTTGAAGAAAATCGCCATTGTCGACCAAGATCGAGTTCGTCGCCTCAGAACGAATTTCGTTGATGATTGAGGCCGTACGGGACAAGCCCACGGTGTCACGGGTTTTGTCAGCATAGTAGTCATAGGGGAACACATGAACATGGATGTCCGTTGTTTCCATAATGCGCAGATGCGCTTGGTTGTTGGCAGCAAAAACTGAAAAAGGATGCAAGGTGATGGCCGCTGCACCGGCAGTTGTTGCAAGAAAGTGGCGACGCGAAATTGACGAGCGGCTGGAAAATGACATGGGTGACCTTTCGAATTGGCTGGCAACGAGAATTGTTGCCGCTTTTGCATAACGATCTTATGACAGTTTTTCCTACCACATTTTGCAGGCTTATTTCAGGGGGTTTGGACGAGCACCATGCACCTGCTCCCGAGAAGTTGCTCAGTGATTGTCTGAGGTGAAACCAAGCCAGAAATGTTTTGATAGCTTGTGGGTAACTTGCTCGGTGCTTCGCACCATTGTCCATGCTGCATTGACGGCGCAAAACTATTCTGAAGGTGATTGCTGGAGCCTGTTCTGGCCGGTGCGTTGCCCAGGCCTGCCAGTGACGTACACTAACCGATAGTCGGCTTAAGCGACATTGCCGGTGTTGCCTCCGCCTTGACCCATGAAGAACCCACTGACATGCGCCTCTTATTGTCGCTCGAACTCTGAACTTGAGACCCCGTGAAAGTTGTCTGTGAGCATTCGCCATCCGTCGATCCAGAGCAGGGGGCGGAACAATGTTTGGAGCCGCCGCGACACTTAGAATTTCTGGCGTTACTGACGGTGAGTTATGATGTTGAAACCTTCTACGGGTGATGGTGGCACGAAATGCCGCGCAATTCGGCGATATTGATCTTCCGTTGCTGCAAAGGCATGAGCGCCTTCTCTGTTGCGCTCGCGCAGCCGGTGCAGACAAACCTCATCTGGCACATCCAAAAAGTGAAGGTGGTGCTTCACGGCAGTGTCTTCCAGCAGGTCGCGCATCCAAGCTCTATTTTCAATTGTGTTCGCTGGGAAATCGAGAACGACGGAAACGCCAGCCTTCAGCAGAGAAGCTACGTGACCACCCATGACCGGCCGCAGTTTCAAAGCGCAATTCCTGTAGTCCTGAAGGGACTTCATCTGGTCGCCAAACAGGGCGCTGAGCCATTCATCTTCCGAAATGAGCACGGCCGCGTCTCTTTCCGCGAGTTCCGCTGCCAGAGTTGATTTCCCAGAAGCAACTTTGCCGCATAGCAAGTGAAGCGTTGGAATAGCCTGTGACATTAAGCGAACTCCCGGATTACCTGATGGTCCCTGCGCTAAGTTGGTCCGCCAGTTGATCAAACACCAACCTGATCCTTCTTGCGGTGTGTAACTCGGAGTGCGTCGCCAGCCAAATCGGGAACTTAAACGGCTCACGCTCGGGGAGCACGCGCTCCACACCCGGCGTTAAGGCAGCCACATCATCCGACATTACACTTATGCCAAAACCTTGGCGTACTAGTTCCCAGGATACAATCCCACTTTGTGAGCCAATCCTGAAGCTTTTTCGGGTGACTTTAATGCCCGCCGGATCGAGAAAACCGATCATCGTGTCGATGTCCCCGAACCCGACAAAGTCCAATTTCGCAAGTTCATTTTCATTTTTCGGCCGTCCCACCTGATCAAGATACGAAGGTGCTGCGTAAAAATGGGCGCTGGCCTCGGCGACAAGCTTTGCTGTCAGATCCGGCTGAGTTGGGCGTACATGTCTGATGGCGATATCAGCCTCACGACGCTGTATGTCTCTTATGTCATTTGCAGCAACGATGTCTATCTCTAGTCGCGGTGCCGCAAGTCTGATCTTTTTCAGTATCGGCGGCAGCTGGTAGGCAGACATCACATCGGATGCAGTAATCCTGACTTGCCCCTCAACAGCTTGCGACAGGCTTGTCGCAGTAAGAGAAATCCTGTTTGCTACATCCGCCATTTCTCTGACATGCAACAAAAGCTCGGCGCCAGCGGTCGTCAAATTAAGCGACTTGCCAACTCTTTCAAACAGGGTGATGCCAAGCGCCGTTTCCAGTGCCGCAACTTGACGACCGACAGTGGGTTGAGTTTGCTCAAGAACGCGCGCCGCTGCGGAAAATGAGCCTTCTTCGGCTGTCGCAAGAAAGGACCTTACTTGATTCCAGTCGAAATTGATGGCGTTCCAATTCATGCATTTATGCATAACAGTTCTGCGGATTGTGGCAATTCCATAAATGATTGTTTGGAAGTAAAGGGTACGGCAACAACCTTGTAAGAGAGAAATGAAATGACTGCTTTGTCCAAGGATGCGGCGTTCTGGAGCAAAATTTCGAAAAAGTATGCGGCAGACCCAATCCGCAACATGGAAGGGTATCTGAAAACGCTCGAGATTACGAAATCGTACCTGAAAGCGGACGACAACGTACTGGAAATCGGGTGCGGGACGGGTTCAACCGCGCTGCTGCTTGCACCGCATGTTGCCCATATCACCGCGACGGACCTCGCTCCGGGCATGATCGAGATTGCCGATGAGAAGCGTGCGAAAGAAGGATTGGAGAATGTCACTTTCAAGGTGGCCGAAGTTCTTGAGCACGGTCTTGACGAAGGGTCTTACGACGCGGTCCTGGCGCACAATTTGCTTCATCTCCTGCCCGATTTGGACCAAGCGCTTGAGCACATTTCCGCACTTACAAAACCCGGTGGGTTTTTCATATCCAAAACCGTTTGCGCACCTGAGAACGGTGGTTTTAAGTATGCGATGATCAGCCGGGTCGCGATCCCAATCCTGCAGGCTATTGGTAAAGCCCCATTTGTGCATTTTGTGCCTGGATCAGTGCTTGAAAGTAAAATTGCGTCCGCAGGTTTCGATATCCTCTATACGTCTGATCAAGCCTCAATGCTCCAAAGCCGCTATATTGTCGCGCAAAAAAAACTTGAAGGTTAAGTTCGTTCAGCGGCATCCATTGAACGATCTTTGCGTCACATTGCGCGTTACTTTCTTACTGGAATGAACGGAGTTACTTGGTTCTGCTACTGCCTAAAGAAAGATATTGCGAAAGGCTGTTTTGTCCGCCCCAACGCCATCTAAGTTCTTGTAGCCAGGGTTGGCTAATAGCCCAAAGTGGGTTCCTGTCGCTGTCGCAATTAATAGTCAGATAGGACAAAGTACTAGCGCGATGATCGAGTTGGCTATTTCGAAGCAAAAGTAGTGATGGGTGCTACGGTGTTTGTGACAACACCTGACCTCGACTTGTAAAAGAGATTCCTTGAGTGCCGCTTCCACCGACCATGATTGCTTCAACGATGGGGGGCTGTACTGGCACTTCTGCCGACCAGGTGACGACGAAGTTCGCGCCAATCCCGTCTCCGACACTACCAATAGGAACAAGCGCATTGATCGACCCAAATGGCATCAGTTGAACGGGCTCATTGATGAGAGTTTCCAGAAGCTGCCCCGCTCTGTCGTAATAGTCGACACGCTCAACTTTGATCTCTGATTGAGCACTAATGTTGTGCACAACAAGGGTAGAAGCGAGCGGTTCGCTGCGACCCTCCTGCGTGAAAACTCGCGAGTAAGATGGAACATAAATGACTTGAGAGGTTACAGTCTCTGCAACCTGTGCGAATGAAAGGCTTGGTACGGTCATCAACGAAGCCAAAACCATTGAGAATGCACAGAAAGTTCTGCGGGAGAAAAACTTCATGTAGGCGAATGCTCCGTTTCTTCTGTTGTCAAAATGAGCATACGGATGACAAGATTCGGCGCAAGAATATGTCTGCTTTGTCCCCCACCCCGTCATCTACGGGTCTTGCTGCTAAGGTCCTCACTTGAGCCTTTGTTGTAGTTGTCGGCATCGGAACATCAAGTGCTTTGACGGTCATCGAGGCACAGAAAGGGAATTGATTTGAGACGTAGGTTTGTTCTGCTGACAGGGTGATCTGGCGGCGGAAAATCAACCCCGCTAAAGGCTTTGGAAGAGCGTGGGTTCGATCCGGGTAATGGTCATGTTTTCTGTTCTCCCAGTATTGGAAATTTTTTGGGGGGGATTTAGGATAGGCCGCTTGCCAACTCGTTTTGGTACCCAAAGAGTGCAGGCAATCCACCCGTGTGCACCATGACGACTTTCTGTCCGGGTTGGATTTTCCCTTCGCTTACCAAATGCAACAACCCTGCGAAGGTTTTTGCGGTATAGACGGGATCAAGGAATATTCCTTCTTTGCGAGCCATCTTGTCCAATGCAGCCCGCGTGCCTCCACTGAGTTTGCCGTAGCCGGGAGGCAGCGCTTCGTCCATGACGTTAAGCCTGTCATGCAACGGCGCTGCGTCGATATCCAACAAATCCGCTAGTTTCTGCAGAACGGTTTTCATGCGGGCCATTTGCTTATCGCGATCGCGGCGTACGCAGACGCCAAACACAGAAGCGGTGTTTTCTTCCAAGGCTACTCCAGTCAACAAGCCGCCATGTGTGGCTCCACTACCTGAGGGTACAACAATCGCATCGATATCAGGCATCTGCTGACACAATTCTTGTCCAGCGACGACGTAGCCCAAAGCACCCAACGGCGGATGGTATAATCCCAGATGAATGACATAAGGTTTGCGCCCTTCTGCTTTCAACTCGTCGGCGCGAGCTTGCAACGCAGCGTCCGCACCGACTTCGTCCTCGCCCTCGGGGTAGGTCATGTGTTCGGCACCCAGAATTTGTGCCAAAAACACATTCCCAGAGCTGTAATACGCCTCGCCCATATCCGACACACGCTCTTCCAGTTGCAGGACGGATTGCATGCCCAGTTTTGCTGCGGCGGCTGCCGCAGACCGAACAAAGTTTGACTGAACTGCGCCGGTGATCAGAATGGTATCCGCACCTTTCTGAAGGGCATCACCGAAATAGAACTCAAGCTGCCTCGTTTTGTTTCCGCCAAACCCAAGCCCGGTTAGGTCATCGCGTTTCAGCCAGAGGTCGATGCCCAATTCCGAAGACAACCTGTCCAACCGCTCCAATGGGGTTGGGCCTGACATGAATTGGGCGCGAGGAAATCTGTCCAGTTTGTTGTCTTGTGTCATCGTCTGCCCTTCGAGTTTACGCGATCGCGAATGCGCGATGAAAGAGAACGCCACAGGCTATCAGAGATACCACGCGGATAGCGGTTGTGACCAAGGTCTGAGGCAAATAGGGACCCACTGCTCGACCAAAAAGGCTGCCGATCAAGGTGAGTGCCACGAAACCCCATAGCTGCGGGCCATAGGCCAATGCTTGCGTCTCGGACAGGCTGTGCAACAGGAATGCGATGCCGTACGCCACCAGCGCAATGGGTTGCACCAACTTGGCAACCTCTTTGGCGGTGCGGCCTTTCGCAATCAATCCAAAAACCATTAGCGGGCCGGGCGTCGCTACCCAAACAGTCGCCAGCCCGGACAAGCCGGAAACGGTCGAAAACCCTGCTGTTCCAAGTGAGCGACGCAGGGGCAGCAAGGTCGTCACAAACCCGATCAGCAACAGGCTGGCTGTTAGGGCAAGGACAAACGCTTCGCTCAGCCAAGGGTATACGACAAGGCCCGCGACCACTCCGATGAGGCATCCGATGATTGCCGTTCGAATGGTCTGTCGGTCGGCCTTCAGCACCTGCCGGTCTGTCGCGACCGCTGAAACGACAGTATTCAAAAGCAGCAGTATTGGAACGGCGGTTGATGTACCAAGCAAGATCATCATAGGCGGTCCGGCAAGGATGCTAAACCCGATGCCGACACCGACTTGCAGCATTGCGCCAAGGCCGATGGCAACCATCAGGATGGTTAGGTCGACGGACACTAAAATCCTCCAAGTCCCGCGCGATACTGCTGTTCCTTTAGGTCCAAGGCATGATGCCAACATAGGAATTGCGCGTCGCAACGGTATGCGCCATCTGCGCCAGTGTCGTCAAATCGAAGACGGGAAGTTGCAACTCGTCCTGAAGGCGCGCCGCATAAGGCGGCAGATCGGTACACTCCAACACAAGCGACCGTATGTCCGGCGCTTGGCGTTTAAGTCGCCGCGCCGCCTCAAGGACTTCTGCCTCAATGAGATCAGTGTCCATGCGGGTGCGCGTGTTTCGTAGGATCACCTCAGCGAATTCGTTGGTGTCCTCTAGGCCTTGTACCGCGACGGGAATGCCCGCCGCGCCGACGCCTTCGAAATGCTTCGGCGTCAGGGCAGATGCATCCGCGGTCAACACGCCCACCGGCGCATTCGCCCCGGACATGTGAAAGGCCAAAGGCACCTGTATCAAGCTGGATGCAAAGACGGGAACGGAAACCGCCGCAGCCAGTTCCTTTTGAAACAAAGCCAGAAATCCGCAGCTTCCCGTGATTGCCCGAACGCCCTCGGCCTCAAGCCGTTGCGCGCCCTTGATAAAGGGTGCCAGTAGATCGGGTGTCGGGTTGTTGAGTAGGGTCGGTACGGTGATGCCGTCGATCATTTCGTAGAGAACGGGAAACGGAAGGCTGGACGGATTCTTGATGTGCCCGGGCGGTTTGGGGAAATAGCTTTCAAGGCACAAAACCCCGATCGAAGCCCCACATATGTTTTGGCCACCTTCGTAAATTGGCATGGTGCTCAGGTCCTTTCGAATAGGAGATTTAGAAACGGGCCAGCGAGAACGGGTCCAAGTTGATATTCGGGCTGCGTCCGGACACCAGATCCGCCACAAGTTCTCCGGTCTTTGGCGCCATCATCAGCCCGTAATGAGAATGGCCGAAGGCGGCAAAAAGCCCGCCATTTCCGTTCAGCGGCCCAATCGCTGGCAGGCTATCGGGAAAAGAGGGGCGCCGGCCCATCCAGAACTGTGCCTCACCAGTGTTGAGGTCCGGCACCAAAGATTTTGCTTGATCGGTGAGTATTTTTTTCTTGCGCGGATCTGCTGGGGCATCGACACTGCCAAACTCCGCCGTACCGGCAACCCTGAGGCCGCCCTGCATCGAACTTGCGACAACCTTTGCGTCCACATCCATGACCGAGTTGTTCAGCACAGCCGAAGGGGCCGGGAATTCGACGTGGTAACCCCGCTCGGCCACCAACGGCACAGGTATGCCAAGGGGTTTGAGCAGGTCGGCAGACCACACTCCGGCCGAGAGGACAACATTGCGCGCGTGCAGCGTGTCATGTGACGTGGCAAGCTTCCAAATACCGTCTTCGGTGTGGCTCAGCTTGGTGACTTCGGACCGCACAAACTCGGCCCCTTGCGCACGTGCTTTTTCGGCCAATACAGCGCCCAAACGCCCGGGAGACGTTGCGCGAGCCTGACCTTTGATCACAATCGCAGCCTTGAGGTCTTTTGACAGCGCTGGTTCCAGGCGCCGCAATTCAACGCCATCGACACGCTCCAATTCACCGCCTTTTTCCTGGCGGATTAGATAGCCAAGATCATCGAGGTTGGCTTGTTCAGGGTTCCGGAATGCGTGGATATAGTAACTGTCCACGATCAGCGATTCGTGGCCCGTGCCCTGCAGGTGCCGACGGTACAGATCAATGGACGGACGACACAAAATCTCCATCGCATCCGAGATTTCGCGAACCGTCTTTTCGCCGGACTTACCCAGAAAGCGCAGCCCCCACGGGATCATCTTCGGCCAGAAGGACGCCCTGACCGAAAGCGCGCTTTTCGGGTCCAACAGCATTTGGGGCAGCTTTTTCCAAATCCCCGGAACGGCCTGCGGAATAATGGACCAAGGCGACACAACCCCCGCGTTGCCGAACGAGGTTTCCTGCCCGGGGTCGCTCCGGTCGATTAAACGGACCGGTATACCCCGCTCCTGCAGCGACAGCGCGCAACAAATGCCGACGATCCCTGCGCCGATGATAGTTACTTGCTCTGTCATCGTATCAGGCCGGGGAATGGCTGCGATTGCGCGCGATCAGTTGGCTGACAATAACCGGCGAGGCGACAGCAAGCGCGATTAGGTCAGCCGTCAGGCTGGGCGCAACAAAGATCACCCCCGCGATGGCCATCAGTATACGCGAAGCGATGTTCAGTGGTTTCAGCCAGTATCCGACCACAGCTGCGGACAGGGCGATGACCCCGGCGATACAACTCGTGGCGGTGTAGGTGAACTCCCACAGGTTGAACCCGGTTGAGGACACGAACAATAGGACAGGCGCATAAACGAAGGCCATTGGCGCGATCACCTTGCCCAACCCTAGGGTAAAGGCAGAGAGACCAGTTCGGAACGGGTTGGAGTTCGCAATGGCCGCTGCCGCATAGGCCGAGGTGCAGACGGGCGGCGTGATCTCGGACACCACACCGTAATAGAGTACGAACAGGTGGCTTGCGATCGGCGGGACACCCAGCTGCGCCAACGCGGGCTGTGCGACAGAGACTAGCATAATGTAAAGCGCAGTGGTGGGGATGCCGGCGCCCATCAGGATGCAAACAATGGCAATGAAGACCAGCGAGATGAACAGTTGCAGGTCTTCCATCGCAAACAGCTGCCAGCTGCCAAACGAGATCATATTGTAGAGGTCTGAGGCCAGGTTGCCTGCGCCCTGAGTGACCATGAACCCGATACGGAAGCCAATGCCGGTTGTGTTGATAACACCGACGACAATGCCGACGGCGGCAGCCGCGGCGCCCACGGCCAGCGAGTATTTCACTCCCAACTCAACCGCTTGCAGCATCTCGGGCACTTCGATCCGTTTCTGCGGGTTCAGCGTGGCGATCACCGACAAGGCACAAAGGATCGCCGTCATCGTCAGATCGAACCCGCCATCCGAGAATTTCCACAGCACGAAGGCTAGGAACGCCGCGGCATAGATCAGCGTGGGCGGTTGTTTGATGCGCGACATGCCTGCGATCACTGCCAGAGAAATCCCGCAGAAGGCGGACATGAACGGCGTATATCCTGTGAACAGCACGACCAGCAGACCGATCAGCGGTACAATGTTGGCCCAACCTTCGGCCCAGACGGCCTTGAGCTGCGGCAGTTGCTCTTTCGCCAAGCCCTGCAGGTTCAGCTTGCGTGCCATCAGGTGCACCACGGCAAAGACGCCGACATAGTGAAGGATCGCTGGGAAGATCGCGGCGATGACGATGGTGGTGTAGGGCACCTCAAGGAACTCTGCCATGATGAAGGCCGCTGCCCCCATGATCGGCGGTGTGATTTGCCCTCCGGCTGACGATGCGGCTTCGACGCCGCCCGCAAAATGGCCGGGGTACCCAAGGCGCTTCATGTTGGGAATGGTCAGCGCGCCGGTCGAAACGGTGTTGGCCACCGAAGATCCCGAGATCGTGCCGAAGAATGCCGAGGATACCACCGACACTTTTGCCGGCCCGCCGGTATAGCGGCCCGCCAAAATGGTTGCGTTGTCGATGAAGAGTTGCCCCAATCCGGTGCGCTGCGCGATCACGCCGAACAGGACGAAATGGAACACGATGGTCGAGACGACCCAGAGGGTGACGCCATAGATGCCTTCCTGCGGGAAATACATCGACGACACGAATGTTTTGAAGTTCACACCGGGATGCTGCAGCAAGCCGGGGAAGTATGGGCCCAACAGAGCGTATGAGATAAACACACAGATGATCAGCGGCAGCACCCAACCCAGCGTGCGGCGTGCGATGTCCAGAACCAGCAGGATGATGATTACGCCCAAAACCACGTCATAGGTGTTCGGGTTGCCCATTCGGAACGTCTGTTCCTCGATCCCCAGAAACGGAATGCCGCGCCATGCGACCCCAACATACAGCGCAGCGATGATCCCCAGCGCCATAAAAACCAAGTCGTACAGAGGGATGTTGCCGATACGGAACCGGCTGACCTTGAGCGCATAGAGGTTTTTGGAGCCGATGATAGGAATTGTCGCGTAGACCAGAATGAACAGCAACGCCAGATAGATACCCATGTGCCAATGGTCGGCGGGCAGGCCGAAACCGGCTGTGAAGAATTCGTAGAACGCAAGGATCAGGGCAACGACGCGCAGTACCTTGCCTGCGGTGGGCGTGACCTGCCGGACGGCGGCGCCTTCGTCGAACTGTTCTTCGATGGCGGCCAGTTCCTCGGCCGTCAGTTCGTGGTCATCAAGTTTCTGGGTCTCGGACATGATGGCCCCCCGATTTCGCATAATTCCAGAGTGCGGTGCCCCGCGCAGGGGCACCGACGACAATTGTCAGTAAGCTACGATTACTGAAGCAGACCGGCTTCCTTATAGAATTTCTCGGCCCCAGGATGCAGAGGCACACCCAGCGCCTCGACACCATCCAGCGCCGTATCGGGCGTGATCTGCTTGCCTTTGGCGTGACCATTGTCCAACAGCTTGCGGGTATTGTCGTTCCACAGCGCCTTGGTCAGGCCGTAGACCAGTTCGTCGGACAATTCCGAAGACACTACCAACATCGCGCTGACCGCCGGGGTTTTGGTTTCACCGTCGATACCTTCATAGACGCCACCCGGGATGGCCGAGGGGATGTATGCCGGAATGATCTCGTTGATCTTCGCCATGTCCTCGTCGCTGAAGGAATGCAGGTTCATGCCCTTGGTTGACGACAGCTGCACCATCGCGGCAACAGGCCAGCCTGCAGCGTAGAAATAGGCATCCAGCTGTCCGTCTGCCAGACGCTCGGCGCTTTGGCTGTTGTTCAGCTCGGCCTCATCCATGTTGTCACGGTTGACGCCCCAAGCGTCCAGCATCTGCAGCACGGCAACCTGTGTACCGGAACCGGCTTGCGCGATGCCGACGCGCTTGCCTTCCAGATCGCTCAGATCGTTGATCGTCTCACCGGCAGGCAGAACCAAGTGCAGGTCTTCGGGGAACAGGTTGGCCACGATGCGAAGATTGGGGTGAGGTTTGCCCTCGAACTTACCCTCACCCAGATACATCGAGCGGGTGACGTCGGCTGCGGCCAGACCGGCCTCAAGCTCTCCGTTCTGAACGGCGGCGTTGTTGAACACCGATGCGGTGGTGGATTGAGCGATAGCAATCAGTCCCGGTACGCCGCACTGGCCGCCCTCTTCGCAGGGGCGCGAACCTGGAGGGGCGGAGATTCCGTTTGCGATGGTGCCGCCAATGGGGAAGTAAGTTCCGCCTGCGCCGCCGGTGCCGATGCGGAAAAAAGTTGGGTCCTGTGCTAGTGCCGGGGCGGCAAGTGCGCCTGCCAGGGCCAGTCCCGTCAAACATTTCACAAATTTCATCATCATCTCCCTTGTTGGATCGTCGGATTCGGTTCGGCCGAATTTCGATCCTGCAAGCGTAGTAGCAATTTTCATAAATACAAATTTGTTATATTTCATAAAACTAAGGTTTAGCTTATATATTGACCATGAACCTTATGCAGTTGACCGTTTTTCGCGAAGTGATGGAGACCGGCTCTATCTCTCAAACAGCCAAAAAACTGAACCGCACCCAGCCTGCGATCAGTCTGGCCTTGAAGAACCTTGAAAAGACCCTTGGCCTGACACTGTTCGAGCGTAAGGGACGGCGATTGGTCCCGGTTCCCGAAGCGCATTACCTTTTGGCCGAAACAACAGGTATTCTGGATCGCCTCGCGACGATTTCCAGTACAATGGAAGGGTTGATTAAAGGGCATTCCGGCAGTCTGAATATCGCTACAATGCCGGGTCCATCCGCTTTCTTGTTCCCGCGTTTTATCAGCCAATCAGTCGGCGAAAACCCCGAGATACGTATCACATTGTCTACACGCAGTTCGCCTCAGATTATTGAGCTTGCAGGCACGCAGAATATTGATTTCGGCTTTGCAGACTTCGATCATTCAACCGGGAAAGAGCCTCAGTATTCAACAGAACTGATCCGGGCAGATTGTTTTTGTGCCGTCGATCGTGACAGCCCACTTGCTTCACGTGGGACCATATCCATTTCCGATCTCGACGGAGCGCCTATGGGTGGATTGCATGCCACGCACCCGTTCCAGCGTAAAATTCGGCAAGAGTTTCAAGATGTTTCAGCTGACTACAACCCAACAGTGACCTGTCAGTACTTTCTACCCTTGATACCCTTTGTGAGCTCAGGTCAATGTTATTCGATCGTGGATCCTTTGACCGTAGCGACTGAACAAGAACTAAACCTGTCCAACGGAAAAGTCGCGTTCGTGCCCTTCGAAAAGCCGCTCAGATATGAGTACGCGCTTCTTGAGCCAGACCACCGACCACCGTCTCAACTGGCATTAAAGATCAAAGCGGGCTGGAAAGCTGAAGTTTTAAAGATGTTGGCAGGGGTGAATGCCAACCCTCATGCAATTGGGATAGATGAAACAGGAAGAGAGCAAACCTGAATGGCATTGTTTTACATACAGAAAACTGATCGGAGGGAATGCCGACTTGGATCGACTTGCGACAAGTATACGAATGTTAGCTATGGGGCCGGAACCTCAAGTTTCTTGGACCGGACCAAAAGTTGGCTTTGTCCCGTACGCCGGACATTCGCATCAGATATCAACTGTCACCTTATTGCAAATTTGCGCCCGTCATGAAACGCATTGCTATTGGCGGCGGACGTTGCAGATCTGTTCGGTGATCAGCTATGCTTTGGCGCATTGCATGAGTTTCCTTTTAACTAAGTCATGAGATTTTACGCTCCCCACAGATCCTCCCTTACCCTGCCTTCCGGACATCGGTTTCCGCAGGACAAGTACAGAATGCTCCATACGCTACTGCTGAAAGACGGTGTTCTTCAGGAGGCGCAGCTGGCGGAGTCTTTGCCAGCCAGCGATGAATCGATACTGCGCGCGCACGCCCCCGATTTTGTCGCGCAGTTTGAAAACGGGGAACTGGAAGAAAAAGCCATGAAACGGATTGGGTTTCCGTGGAGTCCGGAACTCGTGAGGCGGGTTCGCGCCACAGCCGGTGGCGCAATTGCTGCTGCTGAGACAGCTCTGGAGTACGGTATCTCAGGGCAGCTCGCTGGGGGCACGCACCACGCCCATCCGACTTTTGGATCTGGCTATTGCGTCTACAACGATCAGGCCGTCGCGGCGCTCCAAATGCTTGCGGCTGGCATAGTCAAAAGAGTCGCGATCATCGATCTTGATGTCCATCAGGGCGATGGCAGCGCCGCCATTTTCGCTACCAACCCATCGGTCTTCGTCTTTTCGATGCACGGCGAAAAGAATTTTCCGTTCCGAAAGTTTCCGGCGGATCTCGATGTTGCCTTGCCGGATGGCACCTGCGACGAGGATTACCTTCGCGCCTTAGCCGATAACTTGCTGGTTGTGTTTGGATTTCGCCCCGATCTCATTCTATACCAAGCGGGCGTTGATCCGCTGGCAGAAGACAAACTAGGGCGGCTTGCGCTGACCCATGATGGCCTTATCCAACGCGATCAGGCGGTGCTGCATGCCAGCAAAGTTCGCGGCATCCCGGTCTCGATGGCAATCGGCGGCGGCTATGCCGATCCCATTGAGGCTTCCGTCACGGCTTACGCCAATACCTACCGGGTCGCAAAGAAGCTTCACCGATTTTGATGGCAGATATGATCACTGTGATTTGACATTTTTGCTGTATTTCCATGGACGGTTGTGAACCCAAAGTAAAATTGGATGCAAACGGCTCTTAGGTCAGCAATGCAAGATGTGCGTCATCAAATGCAGCTCAAACTGAGTTGGTACGAATAGTCACTATGCGCGCACCAACCCCAGTTGAATCTTGTCACGCCTCCACTATGACCTTTCCGACCGCAGATCCATTCGTCAGGTGCCCATAAGCTGCACCGACATCGGCCCACCCAAACTTATGTTCGTCAACGATCGGTTTGAGCGCGCCTTCATCCGCCAGATCCGCCAGTATCCGCAGGATGTCGCCATGTGTTTGACGCCCGACATCGTGCATCATCGGGATCAGCATGAAAACGACGTGCAGAGACAGACCTTTGAAATGCACAGGCGTCAAATCAATCTCGACCAGCGCGACCGTTGAGGCGACATGGCCATTGAGCCTGGCGGCTTCAAACGAGTTCGTCATGTTCGGACCGCCAACGCTATCGAACACTACATCGAAGCCCAAACCGCTGGTGTGCTCAGCCACGTAGTCCTGGACCTTTTGCGTTGTGAAGTCTATCGGCCGCGAGCCCAGCTCTTGGATCAGGGCCATCTGATCCGCGCCGCGACCCGTTGCGGACACTTTGGCGCCAAGATGGCGGGCGATTTGGATGGCAATGTGACCAACGCCACCGGCACCACCTTGCACCAGCACGGTCTGCCCTTCGCCAACATCAGCGCGGGTCAGCCCTTCGTAGGCGGTGATGCCGACGAGAGGCAGTGCTGCGGCTTCCCGCATGCTCAGTTTCTTGGGTTTGTGGGCAATCAGGCGCGCATCTGCATTAATGTACTCCGCCAAAGCGCCCGGGAGATCCATCAATCCACCTGCGCAGCCATATACCTCATCACCTACGGCGAAGTCTGTCACGCCTTCGCCAACTGCGACGACCGTCCCAGCGAAATCCATGCCAAGTACGGCGGGCAATTGAGGGGACAGAGGCAGGTCCGCGCCCATGCTTCGGATCATTGTGTCGACGGTGTTGACGCTGGTCGCGGCCACTTTGACGACAACATGTCCGGGTGTCGCGACCGGATCGGGAATTTCAGCAAGCTCGAACAGCGCATCGGGTCCGTAAGAGTTGAGAACCATTGCTTTCATTGGGATTTTCCTTTTGTGAGATGCTGTCAGGCCCACGTCGGAACCACGCACGCCTGACGAGATTATTGTCTTGGGGATGGTCAGTTGATGTCCTGCACCTGCATCACCAGATCGCCCCATTTGCGCTGGTTCTCGATGTCGTGTTCCAAACCTTGTTCATCCGCGATCATGAAACGTTTTACTGCCGGAGTTTTGCTGGTCGCCTGATACAGCCAATAGGCTTCGGCCTTCAGCGCCTCATCAATGGGCTTGTCGATGGATTCATAGGCCATCTGCTTGCAGGCATTTATCGACTCTGCAGGGAATTGGGCGATCCGTTCGGCCAGAGCAGTCACATACGGGCCGATTTCATCCGCTTCCAAAGCCTTGTTGATGGTGCCCAAACGTTCGGCGTCATCCGCGTCATAGTCTTGCGCGCTCAGGATGATCTCAAGCGCTTTGCCAAGGCCGGTTTGACGGGCCATACGCGAGGCGCCACCGCCGCAGGGCAGGATGCCCATTCCGACCTCCATCTGCATAAACTTGTATTTTCCCCGCGCGGCAAATCGCATATCCAACGCCAAGGCCAATTCGTGTCCGCCACCGCGCGCAAACCCTTCCAGCTTTGCGATGGTAGCCTGTGGTACCTTGCTGATCCGCTCGCAAACCGATTGCAGGTCCAGAAGCTGAGCGTCCTCGCGGGAGACGGCTGCGGTCGACATGTCCTTAAGTAGCTCGGTATCGTAGTGGCAAACCCAGATTTCCGGATTGGCCGACTGAAAGATAACGACCTTGGTGTCGCGGTCTCGCTCTAGCCGCATTGCCAGACTGTTGAGGTCGGCCAGCATTTCCTGGCCTTGCACGTTCACGGAGCCAAAGTTGAAGGTGACCGTGGCGATGCCGTTCTCAACAGCTACGTCAAAGGTTTGAAAGTTCTTGTATTTCATCAGGCAGTCCTTTCTTGGGCCTCGACGCAGGACGCGTGAGGGGTAGGGGAGTGTTGAAGGTGGAAGTGCTCGGCGTTTTCGCGCCGGATGGTCAGCCCGTCTGGCTGATCAAGTCTCTGATGGCGTTCATGACGTCGGCAGCGTGGTTTTCGTCGAGCGCTGCGGCATGGGGATCAGCGAAAGCCCCACTGTCATTGTCGAAATAGGCTCCTGCGGCATCCGCAAACCGCACACCCAAGGCTGCGTCAATCAAGATATCAGCGCCAATATTCATATCGTTCCCTGCGAGGCCAAAGCCTTCTTTCACCATTTTTGATGCCAAAAGAGATCCGGGATTCACCGCGACCATCACTGGTGCATTCGAAAGCGATTTGGCCCATTCGCGGGTCCAGATGGTGATCGCCAACTTACTTTGGGCATAGGCTTCCATGTCAGCCATTGGCACATAGCCCTGCATGGCCTTGAGGTTTACCGGGGCCTGTGCCGCCGATGACAGATTCACGACCCGCCCGTCAGCAGGAATGATCGGCAAAAGCAATTCGGTCAGCAGATATGGCGCAAGCGTGTTCACCACAAAGCGAATGTCCTGACCATTTTCAAGCACGGCTTGCGGGGCTTTCAGCACACCTGCGTTGTTGATCAACACATCCAGTTTGTCATGCTTGGCCCGAACGTTCTCGGCCAGTTTTCGAACCGCGGACAGATCGCTGAGATCAGCAGCATAGGTTTCAACATCGCCTCCGACGGCCGCTGCCGCGCTCTCCAGTTTTGATGCGCTGCGTCCATGGAGGAGCACCTTGTGCCCACCGGCAGCCAGCTTCTTCGCTGTCAGCAGGCCAATGCCGTCGGTTGAACCTGTAATGAGAATAGTCTTGGTCATCGGTCTGATCCTTCAGGAAAAGTCAGGCAGCAGAGTGTCCGCCAGATGTTCGAGGGTTGTGTCGATCGGTGCTTGATTGAACCTTAGGTTCAGCGCGACGTGATTGACCCCGAGCGTTTCAATCTCGCGCAGATAACTGCGCAGGAAGTCGGTGCCCGACTGAAACCCAAGATGGATTGGGCGTGGTGGTGCGGCAGCGTCGGCTACAACATCGACATAGAGCGATTGCATCACAGGCTTATCCGGTTGACCTGCAGCTTTCACGCGTCTGCGGTAATCTGCGATGACTTGACCCTGAGCCGCCGCATTGCGCGGATATGTCATCCAGCCATCTCCGTTCTGCGCGACCCAATCAGGTGATTGTTGGCTGCCACCGGTAATGAGCATAGGCAGACGCGTTCCATGCGGCTTTGGCAATAGATCAATCCCACCATGCAGTTTGCCCTGTGCATTTTCATGCGTCGGGTAAGCCGATCCAACGGCGCGGATGTACTCAACACTATCGCGGAAACGTGCCCCGCGATCTTCAAAGCTCTGGTTCATCGCCGGGTACTCCTCGGGCCGGTCGCCGGACGCGACACCCAACAACAACCGCCCGCCCGAGAGCACATCTGCGGTCGCTGCCGCCTTGGCAACATGAGCGGGGTGACGCAATGGCAGGATCACGCTCGACGTTCCAAGGGCAATCCGATCCGTCGCCGTTGCCAACGCTCCCAGATAGACAAATGGATCGAAAACCTGCCCGGGGTCGCCAAAGCTTGGAACATTGAAGGGCACGTCCCGCAGCCAAAGTGCTGCGAACCCAAGCTCCTCGGCTTTCTGAGCCGCTTCCAAATGCCCTCGTAGCGTCGGTTCTGCCCCGACGGCATAGGCTTCGAGAGGCAATACAAGGCCGACGCTCAGTCGTCCGGGACGGAACACCTGGTTGTAGGCCAAATTGATTTGCTCAAACCCAGCCGGCTGCGTTTCATCCAACATATCTGGCCCTCCTTTAATAGCGCACCAAAGTGCGGCTTTCGATGCTTTTGCGAATGGTAGTGATGTTTGGATCCTCGACCATATCGAGTGCGCTATGAGCAATCGAAGCCAGGCCTTGATTGTCATATATGTTGAAGACCGCGACCTCATCCGGTGTCATTTTGGATTGATAGATCCACTCATGTTTGGGGTTTCCCGCCAGCCCCATGATTTGCCCCACGCGGTCAGGATAGATCAGGTCCAGTAGAATCCAGTCAGACGGGTCGACAGACGACGGCCGTACAAAGCCCAAGGGTGCCGAATTGATCGCATGCTCTACAGGACGCCATACGTTGACAAAGGCAAAATGACCTTGCGCCCACTCCGCTGCGGTCTCGGCACCCAGCAAGTCGACAAGCCGTTGTTCGGCTCCGTCTTTGCTGTAGTCGCTATGAACATTGCGCGCCGGTTTACGTATTGCGTCGGGGTCATCCACCCGAACAGTGTGATCAAAAACCACGACCTCTCTCGCACCCAGCTTGTCCTTCAGCATAGCCTTAAGTTCCGCATCGTAATTCGGTTTCCAGCTGTCGCCTGCAAAGTCTCGGACCTGCGTTTCAAGTGGCATGATTTCAACAGCATCACATGCAAATGAAACTGATGAGGTCGTTGTGCGGTTGTCTGCTAGCACAACGGATGTCGCGACCAGCTCAGGGGAAATCAGGTTGCCAGCGACCCCGCCAGCATCAAGCTCGAAGGCTTGCCGGTAGGATTTGTGAACATGGTATTTGACGGTGGCTGTCCGTGTCATGTGCGCTTCCTGCCTAAGCTTTGCTGTCTCTGTGAAAGAGATTTAATCTCGATCAAATTGAAGATAAACAGCCCAATAATGTATTGATAATTCGGGAAATGAATATAATGGGTTTAGACACAGACGCTCTTCGATTGTTTATAAGGGCAGCAGACATGCTGAACATCAGCGCGGCGGGGCGTGATCTGGGCATGGCCCCAGCAGTCTCCAGCGCAAGGCTTGCCAAGCTAGAGCAGAACCTCGGTTTCGAGCTTTTGCACCGCACGACACGCAAAGTGTCGGTGTCGGTGGAAGGAGCGGATTTCCTGCCCTTCGCCCGTGAGATCATTGCACAGGAAGAGGCGGCATTTGCTGCCTTGGGCAAGCAAATGACAACGATCAAGGGTACATTGCGTTTTGCTGCGCCAAGCAGTTTTGCACAGCTTTACATCGCGCCAATCCTGCCAATGTTCCTTGAACAGCACCCCGATCTCACGCTCGATCTGCGCCTGTCGGATGTGCAGTTCGATCTGATCGAAGGAAGCTATGATCTAGCGCTCAGGAACGCGCCATTGGTCGACACCAGCCTGAAAGGCCGCAAGTTGGCTGATGACCAACGTATTCTTTGTGCTGCGCCACACTACCTCGACACGCATGGCGTTCCTGATACACCAGCCGATTTGACAAACCACCGTCTGATCGCTTTCCAAAACCTCCAACCGCGTTCACTGACAGGACCGGCGGGCGAAAACGCTGTTTTCGATCCCGCATCCGCCAAAGGCCAATTGATTATCGATGACGGTCAAAGTCAGGTTCGCGCCACATTAGCCGGAGCCGGTATTTCCTTGAACGCTCGATGGAGCGTGCATGACCAACTGAAATCAGGTCGTTTGGTACGGGTTCTTCCAAACTTTGAAGCCAGCGAAGACAATGTCTTGTGGCTGATCTATCCGAAGTCCAACGTACTGTCCCCCAAAGTGCGGGTTTTCATGGACTTTCTGGTTGCAGAGATAGGCGCTAAGCCTCCTTGGGAAACATGAGCGCTTTAGGATAATGCGCATTTAGACACTATTACACTAAAATTGGGGACAGGTGCCAAGCTGAAATGCCTTGTCCGATCGCAAGTTTCTGGATTGTCCCGTCCAGCCGTTTTCGCACCTTATCGAATTGCTGCACGGTTTCTGAATGACCGGTACGCGGGCTGCACCACTCCTTTCGAATAGAATTGCCACGCCCGCTCACGCGTTCGCCACGTGGCAGATCAGTCGGAAGCGGCGGCTTCGCCGTCTGGTCTACAAATCAACTGTGATTTCCGTAAGGAAGGTCAGATCGAACGCAACTGTCTTCGGGAGTATGAAAAGTTGGGGTTGGGTCAGTTTTTGACGCAAAGGTCAAATTCGTCTGACATCTAACAAGAAATGTAGAACGTCACCGACAACTGCCTAACCAAAACTCCCAAACCTCAGAAAATTGGTGAATCTCGTCATTCAATTCTGACCCAAACGTCAAGCATCTCTGACCTAAAAACAATGAAATATACAGAGGTTCACTAAACCCAATAAGACCCCTGAGGCAGCGCGCATTGAACAACATGCGTCTATGACCTCGTCCGGGCTTTACAAAGTTACTCAATCTCTAGGGTTTTTCAGGCTAGACCAGTCAGAGAGATCATCCCGCGCTACAAATCAACCGATCAAGCATTTCGAACTTCTGCTTTATGAACTCAAGCACGCGGTTCGACGAAGCAGGCATGCTTCTAGCGCTGAGCGTAACGCATCCCAAGTGTCGGTCGGGATCACCGATTTTTATCGGCAGTGCTGTCAGAGTTTTTTGCCGTTGCATCATAAAGACCACTGAAAAAGGTAAAACGGTCAAGGAGTCAGAACCCGTCAGAACGTTCACAACCGCACTCAAAGACCCGCCTGTGAAACTGATTTTGAGATCTCGCATACCAATACCGTCCAGCGTGTTTCTCAAATCACGAAACAGCGGGCTATTTGCAGGTGGCGCGATCCAGGAAAACTCAGTGATATCTTCCAGCTTCACCTCTTTTTTGCGCGCCAATGGGTGCCCAACACGGCACGCAATGACGTTTCGACCAGGCAGGATTTGACGAAATTCGTACTCATCAGACACGTCTGCCGGGCGCATGGGGAGAATGGCCAAGTCCAGAGTTTCAGCGGACAACTGGGACAAAAGTTCAGTGGGGTATCCATAGGATTGGTCGATCCGAATATTGGGATATTCGGCTTGAAACTCTGCAATCACGTTCGAGATGACACCGTCCATAAAGATCGGCGTACCCGCAACCCGCACTGCACCGGCAATGCCCTGACGGTGTTCGTCCACAACACGACTTGCATGGCGACCTGCGCTTAGGATTCTTTGACCTTCCTGAGCAAGCGCAAGACCAAGCTCAGTGGGTTGCAATGGCCTTCGGGTTGGCAGGAATAGGGGCTCTCCTACCCTATCCTCCAAGAGAGAGACGCTTCTGGAGACACTGGGTTGAGATTTCCCAAGTAAAGCAGCGCCTTCGGTCAAACCTCCGGCCTCGACAATGGCGGCAAGAATCTCGAGATGTCTTGGATCAAGCTTCATAACGCAAAGTTATATTGATGGTCGATAATTCGATCAAGAGTGCTGTCTTTGCCTGCTAGCTTTCCCTCCAGACCCGCAATCCATCGCTTGTCAGGAACGCGCCCAATGGCTCTCAGCACCACCAGCATCAATGGCCAGAAAGTCCGGTTCGGCGCAGGTTTGCGCAACGACATCTGCGCGGAGTTGGCGGAGCTGGGATTGAATAAGGCGCTGATCCTGTCGACACCTCAGCAAGTCGATATGGCAATGGAGCTTGCGACAACAGTTGGGGATCGTGCCGCAGGCGTCTTCACTCGGGCAACAATGCACACCCCGGTCGGCGTGACCGAAGAAGCGGTTGAACACGCGTTGTCAGTCAATGCCGATAGCATTGTCTCTATCGGTGGAGGTTCGACGATTGGCTTAGGCAAGGCGATTGCCCTTCGGACCGGTTTGCCACAAATCGCCATCCCGACCACATATGCCGGCAGCGAGGCTACTCCGATCCTGGGCCAGACTGAGGATGGCATCAAAACTACCCTGACAGACCCGAAGGTTCTGCCGCGGGTCATTCTGTACGATCCCGAACTTGTGGCGTCATTGCCGCCCGCAATGACCGTGACCAGCGCCTTGAACGCAATGGCTCATGCAGCCGAGGCGCTTTATGCCAAGGATCGCACGGATCAGACCACGGAATTGGCGATCGACGGCCTCAAGGCGTTTGCAGAGGGCCTGCCAACCGTTGTCGAATACCCCGACGACCTCAAAGCCAGAGAAGAAACGCAGCGTGGTGCATGGGCCTGCGGCACGGTACTTGGTCTGGTCGGAATGGCGTTGCATCACAAGCTTTGCCATACGCTGGGCGGGTCCTTCAATCTGCCGCACGCGGAAACCCACGCGGTCATTCTGCCCCATGCCATCGCCTACAACGCGGCGGGTGTACCGGATCTGTTGGCACCCGTGTCGGACATTCTTGGAGGTTCTGAGCCCGGCCAGGTTCTTTGGGATTTTTCCAAATCCATGGGCGCACCAATGGCTCTTAAAGACTTTGGCCTGTCAGAGTCCGATCTGGATCGCGCCACCGAAATCGCACTCAAGAACCCGTATTGGAACCCGCAGCCGATCACCGCTGATGGGCTGCGGGCGCTTCTTCAAAACGCGTGGGCGGGTAACGCCCCCAGCGTTTGACTTCACCGTGTCAAGGGAGGGACACATGATCACACGACGCAAATTGCTGCAATCCAGTGCTGCAACTGGCCTTGGCCTAGCCGCCGGCACGCTCGCCGCGCCCGCTATCGCTCAGGGTGCCAAGATCAAGCTGGGCTATGTCAGCCCGCAATCAGGTCCTCTTGCTGCCTTCTCTGAGGCCGACAAGTTTATTCTCGACAATTTCGCCGCATCTGAGGCCGGTGCGAATTTTGAAGTCATCGTCAAAGACAGCCAGTCGAACCCGAACCGGGCAGCAGATGTCGCGGGCGAGCTGATCGTGGATGATGAGATCGACCTGATGCTGGTCGCCTCGACACCAGAAACGACCAACCCGGTTGCCTCGACCTGTGAGGCCGAAGAAGTTCCGTGTATTTCCACTGTTGCCCCGTGGCAGCCGTGGTTCATCGGCCAGCAGGGCAACCCCGGCGATCCAGCCAGTTGGGAGCCGTTCTACTACGCCTATCACTTCTTCTGGGGCCTTGAGGACGTTATCTCAGTCTTTACGGCGATGTGGGGCCAATTGGAGACCAACAAGCAGGTCGGTGCATTGTTCCCGAATGACGGTGATGGCAATGCTTGGGGCGACGCGAATGTAGGATTCCCGCCAGTATTGTCAGAACTGGGCTATTCACTGACAGATCCCGGACGGTACCAGAACCTGACCGACGATTTCTCGGCCCAAATCAACGCATTTCGCCAAGCGAATGTCGAAATTGTAACCGGCGTGCCGATCCCGCCTGACTTCACCACCTTCTGGAACCAGGCCAAGCAGCAAGGCTTCACCCCCAAGGCGGCTAGCATCGGCAAAGCCATCCTGTTCCCGCAAGCGGTTGAGGCCCTGGGCAACGCAGGCAACAACCTGAGTTCCGAGGTGTGGTGGTCGCCAACCCATCCGTTCTCGTCATCGCTGACCGGCGCAAGCTCGGCTGAATTGGCGCAAGGGTACATGGCCGCCACAAGCCGCCAATGGACCCAGCCTATCGGCTTTGTACACGCGCTGTTTGAAATGGCCGCCAACGTTATGGGCCGCGTTGATGACGCGGGTGATGGCGATGCCGTAGCCGAGGCTATCGCAGCGACGCAGTTGGATTCCATTGTTGGCCGGATCGCCTTTGATGGTGCGGGCTTGCCACCGTTCGCTGCGCAGAATGTCGCGAAAACACCCTTGGTCGGAGGGCAGTGGAGGCTCTTGGACAATGGCAGCTATGACCTCGTGATCGTCGACAACTCTTCAGCACCCGAAATCCCGACCGCAGGTGTGATGGAAGAAATCTCCTGATCGCAATGAAACCAGCGCCCCGGACCCTGTCCGGGGCAGGAACTCCGGTATGACCATTCTTTCGCTCAAAAACGTCTCGAAAAGCTTCGGTGCGCTCACCGTCACTGACGATGTCAGTTTTGATGTCGCTCAGGGGCAGGCCCTTGGGATCATTGGCCCCAATGGGGCGGGCAAGTCGACGCTGTTCAATCTGATTACCGGCAACCTGACCTCTGATGCTGGATCAATCCATTTCGACGGGGTTGACGTGACGCGCGTGCCGCCCATGCAGCGCTGCTTGTCGGGCATAGGGCGTTCGTTCCAGATCCCTCAGCCGTTTGATCATCTGACAGTGTTCGAAAACCTGCTTGTGGCCGCGACACATGGGCAGAGCAAATCCGAACATGAGGTCGAACAGGACTGCGCCCGCATTCTCGAGAAAACGGAACTTTTGGATGTGTCTAATGACACGGCCGGTGGATTGCGGCTGTTGCAACGCAAACGGCTGGAGTTGGCCCGCGCGATGGCAACCAATCCAAAGCTATTGCTGCTGGACGAGATTGCCGGGGGGCTGACCGACGCGGAATGCACAGCACTGATCAACACGATCAAAGGACTGCACAGCAGTGGCGTCACGATCATCTGGATTGAACACGTTCTGCATGCACTCACCTCGGTCGTCGAACGGCTGCTGGTTCTGGATTTCGGCAAGGTCATCGGCCTCGGCGAACCGGATGAGATCATGAACAGCCGGGAAGTCAAAGAAATCTATCTGGGGATCGAAGTCTGATGAGCCTGTTAGAGACCCACGCGCTGACCGCCCATTACGGAGATTTCCAAGCCCTGTTCGGCGTGGATATCCATCTGGACGAAGGTGAAACCGTCGCCATCATCGGGGCAAACGGGGCCGGGAAATCGACACTCATGCGCTCGATCTCGGGCGTTCTGACCAACGGGTCGGATCAAGTGCGCTTTGACGGCCAACCCATTGGGGGCTTGGCTGCTGATGAGATCATGGCGCGCGGCGTGGCCATGGTGCCCGAGGGGCGCCGGCTGTTTCCTTCCCTAAGCGTCGAGGAAAACTTGCTGATCGGCACCTATGGCCGCAAGGTATCGGGCCATTGGTCATTGCAAACAATCTACGACCTGTTCCCGATTCTGAAAGAGCGCCGCAACCACCCCGGCACAGCCCTGTCTGGCGGGCAACAGCAGATGGTTGCAATCGGTCGCGCGCTGATGAGCAACCCCCGTGTTCTGCTCTGTGACGAGATCAGCCTTGGTCTTGCGCCAGTGGTCATCAAAGACATCTACGATGCCGTCCCCTGCATTCAGGAGGCCGGGGCCAGCCTGATCGTGGTGGAGCAGGACATTGGTCAGGCGATGAACGTCGCGGATCGCGTCTACTGCATGATGGAGGGTCGCGTCACGCTGGAAGGCACCGCCGAAACGCTCAGCCGTGAAGCCATTCACGACGCCTATTTCGGAGGAGCCGCCGCATGATCTGGATCGACACCATCATTCAGGGCGTTCTGTTGGGCGGGCTCTATGCGCTGTTCGCCGCAGGACTTAGCCTTGTGTTCGGGATCATGCGCTTGGTCAATCTGGCCCATGGCGATCTCATCGTCTTTGCCGCCTATCTGATCCTTCTGCTGGTCTCGCTGCTTGGGCTCTCGCCGTTTCTGGCAGCGATCATTGCCGCACCAATCATGTTTGGCGTGGGGTGGGCTTTGCAGAGACATGTGCTGAACCGCGTGCTGGGGCCTGATATCCTGCCGCCTTTGCTTGTGACATTCGGTCTGTCGGTCGTCTTGCAGAATGCTCTGCTCGAAGGGTTCTCAGCCGATAGCCAACGTTTGCCGGCGGGTGAGATTGCAACCGCTTCCGTTCAAATGGGCGGGCTAAACTTGGGTATTCTGCCGTTGCTGACCTTTGCCTCAGCAATCCTTGTGATCGTCGGTCTGAACCAGCTTTTCTACCGCACGGAGCTGGGCCGGGCGTTCCGCGCGACCTCGGATGATGCGGTGACAGCGGGTCTAATGGGTATCCGGCCAGAACGTATCTTCGCCACTGCGACAGCCATCGCAATGCTGGTCGTGACCTTGGCGGCGCTCTATCTGGGAATGCGGGCGAACTTTGACCCGAATATCGGCCCCGCACGCCTGATCTACGCTTTTGAGGCCGTGATCATTGGTGGTCTTGGCAGCCTGTGGGGCACGCTGATCGGAGGCATAATCATCGGCGTCGCGCAGACCGTTGGCGCGGCGATCAACCCCGAATGGCAAATCCTGGCTGGCCACCTGGCGTTTCTCATCGTGCTTCTGATCAAACCCAGAGGCCTGTTTCCGAGGGCGGTGGACTGATGGCTGATACTTCAATGTACCGCGTCCAAACTCAGACTCGCGCGTCCTACAGTGCAGGAGCCGTCTGCATCGCCCTGATCATCCTGTTCATCCTGCTGCCGACCTTTGCCAGCCGAGGATTGATTCAAGACCTGTTCTTCATCTTCACCACGCTTGTACTAGCTCAGTTCTGGAATTTGCTGGCGGGATATGGTGGCCTTGTGTCCGTCGGCCAGCAAGCCTTCGTGGGCATGGGGGCCTACGCCATGTTCGGCGGTGTCATCCTTTGGGGTATGGACCCGGTTCCGGCGATCCTGCTGGGCGGCGTTGCAGCCCTGATTGTCGCCATACCCACGGCCTTCTTCGTGTTCCGCTTGCAAGGGGCCTATTTCGCCATCGGAACATGGGTCATCGCCGAGGTCATGCGCCTTCTGGTGGCCCAATGGAAAGTGCTGGGAGGCGGCACCGGAACCTCTCTGCCGCGCGCAGCAACGCGTGAGATGTGGGCCACCGAGTGGATCCAGACAACGTTTGACGTTCGCGGAGCTGCAGCGCGCGATATCCTGACCTATTGGCTGGCCTTGGCGCTGGTGATCGCAACGATTGCGGGCATCTACTGGCTGCTCAGAACAAAGCGCGGGCTGGCATTGGCTGCGGTACGCGACAATGTCGAAGCAGCGAAATCCGTCGGCGTCGACGCGGTGCGGATGAAGTGGTTGGTCTACCTCGTCTCAGCCGCGGGAACCGGGCTGACGGGCGCTCTGATTTACGTTCAGAAACTGCGCATCTCTCCGGATGCGGCGTTCTCGGTCACCGACTGGACGGCTTACGTGATCTTCATCGTCGTGATCGGAGGCATCGGGACCATCGAAGGCCCGATCCTGGGCGTGCTGATCTTCTTCATCCTGCAAAGCCTGCTCGCTGACTACGGCTCCTGGTACCTCATGGTGCTCGGGCTGATCGGGATCGCCGTCATGCTCTTCGCACCGCGCGGACTGTGGGGGCTGATCACGGAAAAAACCGGACTTCAAATATTCCCTGTGCGCCGACGGCTGGTGATTGGCGCGCAATCGAACAAGGAGGATTGATCCATGAAAACACTCGCACTGACGGTCGCAGTCACAGCATTGGGAACTGGCGCATTTGCGGGCAGTTCCCTGCCGGGAATGACGGGCACAGACCACGTGGGATTTACAGTCCCGAGTGTCGATGAGGCCGTCACCTTCTTTCAGGACGTCATCGGTTGCAATGTGTTCTACCCGTTGGGACCGTTCTCGGGCGGTGACAGCACTTGGATGGCGGACCATCTAAACGTGGACGCCAAGGCCGAGATCCCGACGATGCGGCTGGTACGCTGCGGCAATGGCGCAAATTTCGAGATCTTCGAATATACCGCGCCGGATCAGGGTACGAAACTGCCGCGAAACTCAGATATCGGCGGGCATCATATCGCGTTTTATACCACCGATATGGAAGGTGCCGTCAGCTATTTGCAGGATAAGGGCATTGAGGTCCTGGGCAACCCGACCACCATGACTGACGGGCCAAGCGCTGGCGAGACCTGGGTCTATTTCCTCGCCCCCTGGGGCATGCAGCTGTAACTGGTCAGCTACCCGGACGGCAAAGCCTATGAGGCCGAATATGACGGCCGCCTCTGGGATCCGCGATCCTGAGAAATTCAAAGAACAAGGGAGAGAGCTTATGGCCACCATCACAACGGATGTCTTGATCATCGGGACCGGCCCGGCGGGGTCTGCAACGGCGGCTTTGCTGTCGAGCTATGGCGTCGAGAACATGGTCATCAACCGCTATCGCTGGCTGGCCAATACGCCGCGGGCGCATATCACCAATCAGCGCACGATGGAGGTGCTGCGTGACCTTGGTCACGAGGTCGAGGCCGAAGCCTATATGCATGCCGCGCATCAGGATCTGATGGGTGAAAACGTGTTCTGCGAAAGCCTCGCCGGTGAGGAAATCGGGCGGATGAAAAGCTGGGGCAATCATCCACTGTCCAAGGCAGAACATCTGCTGTCCAGTCCGACATTGATGAATGATCTTCCACAGACATTCATGGAACCGATCCTGTTCGGCACCGCTTGTCGCCGTGGCACGCAAGCGCGCATGAGCACCGAATACTTGCGACATGAGCAAGACGCAGATGGCGTGACGACGACGTGTTTGGATCGCTTGTCGGGCGAAGAAATCACGATCCGCTCCAAATACCTAGTCGGCGCGGATGGGGGCAATTCTCTGGTCGCCGAACATGCCGGTCTGCCTTTCGAAGGTCAGATGGGTGTCGGCGGATCGATGAACATCCTGTTCCGTGCGGACCTCAGCAAATACGTCGCGCATCGCCCATCGGTGCTCTATTGGGTGATGCAACCGGGTGCGAATGTCGGTGGCATCGGCATGGGTCTAGTCCGCATGGTCCGCCCATGGAACGAATGGCTCATAGTCTGGGGCTATGACATCAACCAACCGGCCCCCGAGGTTGACGAGGCCATGGCCACTCAGGTTGCACGGCAATTGGTTGGCGACCCCGAGCTTGAGATCGAACTGATCAGCGCAAACACCTGGACCGTCAACAATATGTACGCGACCCATATGCAAAAGGATCGCGTCTTCATCATGGGTGACGCGGCACACCGACACCCGCCGTCAAACGGGCTGGGGTCGAACACCTCAATTCAGGACAGTTTCAACTTGGCTTGGAAACTGGCCGCAGTCCTGAAAGGCCATGCCGGAGAGAACCTGCTGGATAGTTACAGCGAAGAACGCGCGCCTGTAGCAAAGCAGATCGTAACACGGGCCAATCAATCCATCGGTGAATTCGGTCCCATCTTTGAATCGCTCGGAATGGCCGAAGGCGTCGACCCAGAGGTCATGCAAAGCAACCTTGAGGCTCGAACAGGATCAACGCCTGAAGCTGCAGCACAAAGGCAGGCCATTCGCGAGGCGATTGCTTTCAAAAAATATGAGTTCGATGCGCATGGCGTTGAAATGAACCAGCGCTACGACTCCTGTGCGATTGAAACGGATGGTCAACCCAATCCCGGTTTTGATCAGGATGCTGAGCTGCACTATCAGCCGACGACTTGGCCCGGCGCGCGCATTCCACATGTTTGGGTGTTTGATCATGATACAGGGAACAAGCATTCAACTCTGGATTTGTGCGGTCGTGGGGAATTCACTGTGCTTACCGGCATCGGTGGTGAGGCGTGGGTGAATGCGGCGGAAACCGTCTCGAAAGAATTGGGTATGCCCATTCGCTGTCACGTCATCGGTCCGCGCCAGACCTATGTCGACCACACCGGAGATTGGGCGCGCGCGTCCGAGATTTTGGATACGGGCTGTTTGTTGGTCCGTCCCGATCAACACGTGGCGTGGCGCTCAGCCGATATGGCCGCGGATGCCGAAGCCGAACTGCGTCGCGCGCTGACCACAGTACTTTCGCGATGAGCCAATCTGGAGCAAACTTACACAAGTCAGGAGGCCACAATGGACTCGCATGAGATGGGATACTTTACCGAGGAAAACTCGGCCGAGGTCGTCACGGCACGCAACAAAAACGCAGAAAGCGAACGGCTGAAGCAGGTGATGGAGGTCATTACCAGAAAGCTACACGAAGCCGTTAAGGAAATCGAACCCACGCAGCAGGAATGGTTCGAGGCGATCATGTTCCTGACCAAGGTTGGGCATATGTGCGATGACTGGCGGCAAGAATACATTCTTCTGTCCGATGTTCTAGGCGTGTCGATGCTGGTGGATGCGGTGAACTCACGTCGCCCCACCGGGGCCTCCGAGAACACGGTGCTGGGGCCGTTCCACGTGGGAGGTGCCCCGGAATACGAGATGGGGCACAACATTTGTCTCGACCAAAAGGGTGAGGACATGGTGGTGCGGGGTCGTGTCACCGATGTTGAGGGCAACCCGCTGGAAGGTGTCAAGATTGATGTCTGGCAAGCCAATGATGACGGGTTTTACGACGTGCAGCAAAAAGGTATTCAACCTGATTTCAACCTGCGCGGCGTCTTCACGACCGGCGCTGATGGGACCTATTGGTTCCGTGCGGTGCGGCCAAAGAACTATCCAATCCCAGATGATGGGCCAGTTGGCGATCTGTTGAAGCGTCTTGGTCGACACCCGTACCGACCGGCGCATCTACACTACATCGTTTCAAAAGACGGATACGACGACCTGACCACGCATATCTTTGATCCCGATGACCAATATATCAACTCGGATGCTGTATTTGGCGTCAAAGAAAGCCTGATCGCCGAATTCAATCGCGTCGATGATCCGGCGCGATTTGCGGAAGTTGGCTTTGAAGGTCCCTATTGGGATGTCGAATTCGACTTTGTCCTCGCACCGAAAGAGGCCTGAAATGTCCGAACCCTGCATCATCTGCGTTGCAATAACCGGGTCGTTGCCAACCAAGGCCAACAACCCGGCTGTGCCCATCACAGTCGAAGAACAAATCGAAAGCACACAGGCCGCTTTTGAGGCAGGGGCATCCATCTGCCATGCCCATGTTCGAAATGATGACGAGACGCCTTCGAGCGACCCGGAAAAGTTCGCAAGGTTGAAAGAGGGGCTCGAGAAACACTGCCCTGGTATGATCATCCAGTTTTCGACTGGAGGGCGATCGGGGGCGGGCAAGACGCGGGGCGGCATGTTGCCGTTGCGGCCGGATATGGCGTCGTTGTCCGTGGGGTCGAACAATTTCCCCACGCGCGTCTACGAAAACCCACCCGATCTTGTCGACTGGCTCGCGGCTGAAATGGCGACATATGACGTCAAACCAGAGATCGAAGCGTTCGATCTGAGCCACATCCTGAAGGCGGCCGAGATGCACAAGAAAGGGCAAATCAAAGACACGCCTTATGTGCAATTTGTCATGGGTGTGAAAAACGCAATGCCTGCGGATCGGGACGTATTCGATTTCTACGTGAAGACCGTTGAACGACTGTTTCCGGGTGCGCCTTGGTGCGCTGCAGGCATTGGTGCGCAGCAGGAGGTTCTGAACCACTGGGCCATTTCCTCCGGTGGCCACGCGCGAACCGGCCTCGAAGACAACATGCGCCTGGATCGCAGTACGCTGGCACCGTCAAACGCGGCGCTTGTAACGCGGACTGCAGAGATCTGTGCCCAATACAACCGCCCGGTTGCGACTGCCAACCAGGCGCGTGAGATACTCGGGCTATGAACCGGAACTAGCTGTCTAATACAGCCGCCACACGTTCCGGCGTAAACGGCATGTGGCGCAGGCGCTTACCTTGCGCGGTATAGAACGCGTTTGCGATGGCCGCAGGCACCATCGGAGTTCCAACTTCGCCAACACCAACAGGCGGCGCATCGACCTCTGCGATGTAGATCTCGATTTCCGGCATCTGCGCCGCGCGTGTGATCTCGTAGTCCCAGAAGTTGCTCTGCACCACTTCGCCGTTTTCGATGTCGATCTTTTCGGAAAGAGCCATCGAGATTCCGAACACGATGCCACCTTCGATCTGATTGAGTGCGTTGTCTGGCGTGACGATCAGGCCCGCATCGATTGCGGCCCAGAAGTTGGTGATCTGGATCTCTCCACTGTCCGCGTCGACTTCAACTTCCGCCACACCTGCGGCCATGGACGAGCTGTAGCCTGCAAAAGAAAGCCCTAGGTTTCGATCTCCCCGATTTTGCCAATCGGACATCTCGGCCACCTTCTCAAGCAGGTGCCGCCCACGCGGGTTTTCGGAAACAAGGTCCAGCCGGAACTCCAATGGGTCCCGCCCGGCCTGTTCTGCCAGTTCGTCCATAAAACACTCTGCCGCAAAGGCCGTATAGGACGCGCCAATACCGCGATAGGGGGCAAGGCGGGCGTGCCGGTCCATGATGAGGTGATCGGCGCGGAAATCCTTGATCCCATAGAATTTGCTCTCTGCACCCCGCATCGAGATCACATCGTTCGGGTTCACCGCGTCCCAACGCAGCGGGTTGAAGAAACCAATGACCGTTGGTGTTGCGACCTTGTGATACCACCCGTCCAATGTTCCGTCCGCTGTCAGCCCTGCCTCAAGCTTTTGGGCCGCAGCGGGGCGGAAAGTCCCTTGCTTCACGTCATCTTCACGCGGCCAGATCACTTTTACAGGGCATCCAACGGCCTTAGAGCACAGCACCGCATCCCGCACATAGTTCTGCATCAGGGCTGTGCGTCGACCAAAGCCTCCGCCCATAGTCATCATGTTCAGACGAACGTTTTCGACGGGGATGCCCAACACCTCCGACACGGTGCGCGCGGTCCATGACTGCGTTTGCGTGCCTGCCCAAACCTCGGCACCTTGTCCGTCCGCGTCGACATCAGCGACAGCCGCCATCGGCTCAATCTGAGCGTGGTAGGCGTAGTCCGACAAATAAAGCTGCGAAAACTGACGGTCAGCGTTGCCAATAGCTGCAGCGGCGTCGCCTTTTTCAGCCCAGGTTGCCCCTGACGCGTCCGGGGCGCTGACAGCGGCGGCGTATTCGGCCAGCGTGTCTTCGCTGTTTGAGGTCCGGAAGGGTGAGGTGGTGGACCATTCGACCATAAGCAAACCTCGTGCTCCCAGGGCAGACCACAAGCTTTCCGCGACGACGGCGACACCGTCGGGTACAGTCACGATATCGATGACGCCCGGTACCTCGCGTGCGGCGTGGTCGTTGATGGAAAGAGGAATTTCGTCTTCGACTGGTGCGCGCAGAACAGCCGCATAGGCCATATTGGGCACTTCCACATCAATGGCATATTCAGCCTGACCTGTGCTCTTGGCCGGAACATCGCGACGCGGCAGGTCTTGCCCGATGATCCGAAACGCGGACGGGTCTTTCAGCGGCACGGTCTCAGCGTCTGGTACCGTCACATCCCTTGAACCAAGCGCCGCCAGTTCACCATACCCGGCCTGTTGGCCATCGGGGCCCAAAACAACACTTGGTTCCGTCCTGAGGCTGGCTTTGTCCACACCCCATTCGCGCGCTGCAATTTGCAGCAATACGTCGCGCGCCTGCGCGCCTGCCTTGCGCAGCGGATCGAAGTAGAACTGTGTTCCGGTGCTGCCAGCCGTATACAAAATCCCGCCAAACAGCTGATTTCCAAAGCGTCGATCATCAGCGTTTAGCTGTTCGATCTCAACGTCGTCCCATGCTGCATCCAACTCCTCAGCAAGGATTTGGGGTAACGTGGAGTAGCTGCTTTGCCCCATTTCGGTCGACGGGAAGACTACGCGGATGCTTCCATCAGCCCGGATCGTCAACCAGTGATTGACATCCAGCGTGCCGACCCCTGCCTCAGCACGCACGGAAGAGATGCCACCCGCACCGATGAAAAATGTCAATCCAGCTGCGCCTTGTAGAAACCCTCGGCGGTTCATGTTAATCGTCATCTCAAACCTCCCTGGCTGCGCGTTCGATGGCTTTGAAAATTCGGTTGTACGTTCCGCATCGACACAAGTTCGAACTCATCTCATCGACGATTTCTTCGCGCGTCGGGGATGGATTGTCCGCCAGAAGTGCTGCCGCGCGCATGATCTGACCCGACTGGCAATAGCCGCATTGGGCAACCTGCTCTTCGATCCAGGCCCTCTGAACAGGATGCGAGCCGTCTTCGGACAACCCTTCGATCGTCGTGACTCGCGCATCCTCCACGTCGCTAACCGACATCTGACACGCGAAGCTCGCCACACCATCCACATGCACCGTGCAGGCTCCACACATGGCAGCACCGCACCCGTATTTCGTACCCTTGAGTTTGAGCGTATCTCGAAGGACCAGCAGCAACATTTCGTCAGGGGGGTTATCAACCTCTACGGGTCGGCCGTTCAATTCGAATTTGATCATTTGGAACAGTCCTTGTGATGCCTGATGTTGAGGGGGTCTTGTGGGGTGGATTTCGTCATGGCCTGACCATGGAGTGGTCCTGCTCGGCGCCTGTGACTGGCTGGACAAAGGGCGTGACACGAACTTTCATTCCCGGTCGCAACGTTTGGTCGGGGTTTTCTAGATTTGCCCACACGCGAATTTTTCCGCTGTTTTCATCGAACCAAACCGCCGATCCGGTGAGCGGAATTGCATCAGCCAGAACCCGACCAATTTCCGTTTCAACACGGAACCAGCCAGAATTTGATAACTCCTCTGAGCGCGTATTGGTCCTGTTCAACCCTGAAACCCATTGGGCATAGGGAAGCTCGAACACAACGCGGAGGCGGTTCAGATTTACGAGTTGAAACAGGGGCGGGTCGCCGGAATTGAACTCAACCAGCGAACCCGGTCCAACACGCGGGTCTTCAACATTTCCCGAGATCGGCGCACGTATGAGGGTGTCTTCGTAGTTGGTTTGTGCGATCTCCAACTCGGTTTCCGCCAAGGTCCTTTCAGCCTCAGCCAAAGCTAGATTGGTTTCAGCGTCCAACAAAGCAACCTCTGTTGCCGCTCCACGCGTTGAGAGTTGGGCGGCGCGGGCCAACCTATCTTGGGCTTGAAGCAACAGAGCCTCGGCTTTGGCCAACTCTGCACTCGCGGCATCGACCGCCAGTTTCTCCAGATCGTTTCGAAGCTGCAGCAATGGCGTGCCCGCTTGGACATACTCACCTTGCTCAACCAGCACTTCTTCGACGATGCCCTCCGCCCGGCTATAAACGTCCGATCGGTCGACTGCTTCGATACGGCCTTCAAACTCCGCTCCAACCGCAGATGCCTGCTCAGGCGCATGGGCCCAGAACAGAGCCGCAAAGACTGTGGCCGAAAGAATGCGCCTTTGGGTGACCAAAATCGATAGCACCACAAACACTCTCATCATGGTGCGATCAGATGGCGAACGACGGGCCCGCTTTCACGAATGTCGAAGGCTGCGACAGTCTGTTGAAGGTCCCGATCCTGATGTGACACACGCTCATGCTGGGCCACATGTTCTTCCCAGGAAGAAACCATGAACGCTTCGACCCATAGCTCAGGCTCTTCTGCGCTTTGGAAAACGCGCCATTCATAGGCTCCGTCGCGCCAGCGCTCGCCTGACCATTCTTGAATCGCGGACAGGAACGCAGCTTCGTCCTCGGGTCGGATGCGATACTCAACTTCGACCATGACAGGACCGCGGGATGCCAAGCCGTCTTCTTCCAAGGCAACTTGCGGCGCAGGCCAATGCATAGAGGGCGTCAGTTCCAGATCTTCGCCCTGACCAAGCTGAAACTTGCGCGTAAGAAGCAAGCCGACGATCAAACCGCCTGCTGCGATCAGCAAGGTGACTGAAACAGATGTTGACGTTGCCACCTGGCCCCAGATTGCTGATCCAAACGCCATGGACCCGAAGAAAACCATCAGATTCACAGACAATCCTCGGGCCCTGACCCAATTGGGCAGCGCGGTCTGCGCCGACACATTGAACGTGGTGAGAACGGCAATCCAGCTAAAGCCACCCAACAATGCGGCGATATAGGCCAGTGGAGGGGTTGTCGCTGTTGCAAGAACAGCCATGGCAACGGCCGTGCCGATGGTGCCGCCTGCTGCTGTCGTGCTTGCATCAAGCCTCGCGCGGAACTGCGGAAGTGTCAAAGCACCCGCAACAGCGCCTGCACCGATCAAAGTCAGCAACAATCCATACAGCGTCGCCCCGCCACCTTCGATTGTCCGGACGACAAGTGGCAGCAGAGCCCAATAGGCAGAGGCAAAGATGAAGAAGGCAAAGGATCGGATCAACGTAGCCTTGAGCGGGCTGTTATGTGCGACGTGACGCATGCCGGTCATCATCGCGTTGAACATAGGCTGAGATGTCTTCGAAATGCCGACGTCGTGCTTCCACATCAACAGAGCGCCAATGATCACGAGATAGCTGACCGTGTTGACTGCAAAGGGGGCTGCCAAACTGACAGATGCAATCAAAACGCCCGCCAAAGCAGGGCCGATCGCGCGGCTGATGTTGATGCCCATTGAATTCAAGGCAATGGCTGGCTGCAACGCGTCACGCGGCACCAGAGTTGGCACGATCGCTTGCCAGGCCGGAGCCATGAAAGCCGTGCCAGTTCCGATGGCCAACGTGAACAGGATCAGGAGCGTCGGTGTTACCAGTTCAAGCTGAACCAGCACGGTTAGCACCGAAACCAGTACCAGAAGCACCACGTTCACTGTGATCAACAGCTTACGTTTGTCCAACCGGTCCGCCAGCGTACCAGCGTACAAGGCGAAGATGAACACTGGCAGGGTTGTTGCCGCCTGCACAAGTGAGACAACCGCCGGAGATGAGTTGAGCGTCGTCATCAGCCACCCAGCGCCCACATCATGCATCCAAGTGCCGACATTAGAGATTAGGGTCGCTACCCAAAGAAGCGCAAACGCCCGATGTTTGAACGGGGCCCAAGCCGAGTTTGATGCCGCAGGTGTTGGTTTCGCGATACTACCACTGGATGACATCTGCCAACTCCTCGCGGTTTCTTTCGGCGTAGGACCGCACAAACGGGCAAAGAGGCACAATGCGGAGACCCTTGTCGCGCGCGTCCGCCACAAGTTGCGCGGCCAAGGTCCGAGCCAAGCCGCGACCACGCAACTCTTCCGGGACAAACGTGTGGTCGGCGATAACGAGGCTGGGCGTAACTATTGACAGTGTCAGTTCTGCCTCGCTCACGATCCCGGACACCGAAGCGCCATACCGCGCTTTTGTATCGCTTTCGCTGTAAGTGATTTTTAGCTTTTGGTCGTCCAACATGGGAAATCTCCTAAGGTCTTGCCGCTATTCAGCGGCAAGGCTGCCTTGGCTTTGCGTCGAAGCGCCGGGTGCACCGAAAATTGGAACGGGTGACCAATCGGGAAGCTCCGGCAGAGGGGTAGGTGCATGCGCCGCAAATCGAGCCTTGGCATGCACGATCGTGCCGCCCGTCAGTGTCAGGTCGGCCTCGATTTCGGTGATCTCATCCTCGGCGATCGAGAAATAATCCCGGTCGAGCACGGCGATATCCGCCCATTGCCCCGCTTTGATCTGACCTTTCTTGCCCTCTTCCCGGCTGAACCAAGCCCCGGCGGCGGTCCAATGACGCAGCGCGTCGTGCCGATCCATGCGGTTCGCTGCACTCCAGATGACGTCTCCGCCACGACCTTTGCCAGAAACGGCCCAGTGAATGGCCAACCACGGATTATAGGACGACACCCGCGTCGCATCCGTGCCAGCAGCCAGAGGCACACCCGACGCCATCATCTTCTTGACCGGCATGACCTCGCGTAGGGCGTCTTCACCGTAACGGTCACGATAGGCTGTGGTCTGAAAAGCGATGCGGTTTTGATAGCTGATCCCGCCGCCCAGGCGGGCAACCCATTCCATGGTGGATTCTGAGATCGTCTCACCATGATCGAAAATCCAGTTCAGCTCTTCCAACCCTTTGTCACGACCGACCTCCTCAATAAGGCTCAGCAACCGGTGGGCGCTTTCCTCGTAAGTACAATGGAAACGGATCGGCCAGCGGTTTTCGAACAGAAACTCGAGTACCGGCCTGAGGTCCCCCTCCATCCGCTTGGGCAGATCGGGGCGTGGGTAGCTGAAATCTTCGAAATCATAGGCAGACGCGACCAGCATCTCGCCCGCGCCCACGCATTTCAGGTAGTCGTTTCCTTCGTCTGGCTTGACGATGTCATTCCAGCGTTTGAAATCGTCCAGCTCAAACATCGGACGCTGCGCAAAAAGCTGATAGCCGATGCGCACGGTTTGCTCGCCGCGTTTGTTCAACTCGGTGATGACGCCGTAGTCATCTGGATAGTTCAGGAACCCACCCGCGCAATCCAAAGCCGAGGTCAATCCAAGACCATTCAGCGCCTTGAAATAGTGCTTGGTCGAGGTGACCTGCTGTTCGAAATCCAGCTTGGGGGCCATATCCAACAACGCGTAAAGCGGTTGCGCGTTGGGGCGCGCCATCGCGAGACCAGTCGGGTTGCCCTGATCGTCCCGCTCCAGACGTCCTGAGACAAAGGGCTCGTAAAAGTGTTTGTCGATGCCGATTGCACGCAGGGCGGCTTTGTTCAGCCACGCCCGATCATAGAGGTGCAACACGTAGACAGGCACATCTGGCGCGACCGCATTGATCTCATCAATCGTCGGCAACCGCTTTTCGGCGAATTGATCAACAGACCAACCACCAACCACGCGGATCCATTGCCCGGCAGGAGTACGCTCTGCCTGAGCCTTCAGCATGCGCAGACCGTCGGCAAGCGACGGAACGTGGTCCCAGCGCAGCTCCATGGCGAAGTTGTTGCCTTGTCGGATGATGTGCGTATGGCTGTCGATCAGGCCGGGAATTACACGCTGGCCGCCCAGATCAATGGTTTCGGTTTCGGGTTCCGCAAGCCCAAGCATGTCCTTGTCCGTTCCAACGGCGGTGATCTGATCCCCTGAAATTGCCACGGCCGCTGCTTCGGGCCTGTCGGGATCCATTGTCGTGATCTTGCCGTTGAAGAGTATCGTGTCTGGGGCGGCCATGGTGCTCATCCTTTGGCAAAGCGGGAGTTGTCGGTGCCTACTGCTGGGGCACAGATTGAGAGAGGTTTGGAAATTCTCCCGCTCGGTTTCATGGGGAGGGATGAAGGGACCGAGCGGGCTTTGCGCGACAGACTATTCTGCGGCGACTTTACCGGCGGGCACCGCTTCCAGCGTTGGTCCAGTATGGAGGGTGCGCGATGGCGCCTTGTGGACCATCGTGTATGCGTAATCGACGCCCATGCCGTAGGCGCCGGAGTGTTCACGCACCAAGTCCATGACAGCATCGTAGGTATCGCGGCGCGCCCAATCTCGCTGCCATTCCAGCAGAACCTGCTGCCAGGTCACCGGGACGACTCCGGCCTGAACCATCCGGTCCATCGCGTATTTGTGGGCATCAATCGACGTACCGCCCGACGCGTCCGCAACCATGTAAATTTCGTAGTCCGTATCGGCCATGCAGCTCAGCGCAAAGGTGATATTGCAGACCTCGGTCCAAAGACCCGAGACAACGATTTTCTTGCGACCTTCCGCAGCTCCTCGTGCCAGTGCATCCCGGACTTTCTGATCGTCCCAGGAGTTCATGGACGTGCGTTCCAGCAAAGGCGCCTGTGGGTTTACATCCAGAAGTTCAGGATAGGTGTGCCCGGAAAAACTGTCCGTTTCGACCGTGGTGATGATAGTGGGCGCGTCAAAGATCTTGGCGGCTTTGGCCAAGGCAACGGTGTTGTTCTTCAGCGTCTGACGATCAATCGACTGCACGCCGAACGCCATCTGCGGCTGATGATCGATGAAGATGATCTGGCTGTTCTCAGGTGTAAGGACTTCAAGTTTGGACATTTTTCATTCCTTTGTTGAGGTTAGATGGGGCTAAAGGGTTTTGGGTTTGGTTGGTTGGCTCGTCTCTTCAGCCTGCGTGACGGCGAAGGATTTCAGATGCAGGGCCTGTGACACAGCGTCGGAATGACCTCGGATCCATTGCACTGCAGCTTCTCCGGCGAGCATACCCAAGAGGCCCAAAAGCGCGATGATTGGCGGGGCGGGACTGCGGACTGCGATCAGGCCATAGATGACCCCAATCCCGAGGCCCGCTGCGAGCGATATGAGATATGGTTGCCAAGTCACGTCGGGTCTCCTTGCAATTCTGGTTCGATTGATCTGATTTTGAGGATTTTAGGTTCTTTCCTTGCCACGGGGCTTGGCATATCGAAAACCAGCGCAGCCCCGTCAGTGTGCAATTGCATAGTGACCTGTTCAGATCGCGGAACTTGTACTCCGTCACCCGCGCTCAGACGTTCGTGCTCGGCATAGGCAAGGCCATCCAGCAGATGAACGAAGCGGTCACTTTCGCCATTTGCAGAAAGCGCAAGTTCTTGTCCTTCGGTGAACCGACGAAGCGTCAGTCGCGCCCTTGATCTCAACGGGATCAAAGGGTGCAATGTGGCGGGTCCAGCGAGCAGGACATCCCCTTCGTTCGGAACCGAGGCTTGTGTGTATGCAGGTTGACCACCTACCTGATCCGGGATCAGCCAGATTTGCAGGAATTTTGCGGGCTCCGACGTGGACCCGTTGTATTCGGAATGACGCACGCCAGTGCCTGCCGACATTCCCTGCACTTCTCCTGCGCTTATACTGGCGACATTGCCCTGATCATCCTCGTGGCGCAGTTGCCCATCCAGAACCAGTGTAATGATATCCATATCCGCATGATCATGCGCCGCAAAACCACCACCTGGGATCAGGCCGTCTTCGTTGATCACGCGCAGATTGGCGAACCCCATGCGCGTCGGGTCTTGGAACTGGCCGAACGAAAACGTGTGATAGCTATCCAGCCATCCGTTTTGCGTGCGTCCCCGCGATGCTTTTTCGTGAATCTTGATCATTTCTCTCAGTTCCAAGTTCTGTTGTTCTTCGATGTGGGGCGTAGTTTGAACTCGACAACGCAGAAGTTCTGCGGGTATGCATTAGTTAGGCTAAACTGTTTTTCTGAATTGCCATGCCGCTGTCCCGATTGCCTTCCTTGCTAAGTTTGCGCGCCTTTGAGGCCGCGGCGCGGCGCGGCTCGATCAAGGAAGCGGCCTATGAGCTCTCGGTGACGCCGGGTGCGGTTAGCCAGCAGATCAAGGCGCTGGAGGCCGACCTTGGGGTGGCTTTGTTCGTGCGAAAGACCCGTGCGATTCATCTGACACCGGAAGGGCAGCGCTTGCAGCCAACGATCAGCGAAGCGTTCTTGCAGATCCGTCAGGTCGTCGATGAGGTCCGACCCAAGAAGACGCCCAAACTGCGCATCAGTTCCAGCAATGCGTTGATCAGCAAGTGGCTTTTGCCAAGGCTGCACAAGTTCACCAAGGACCACCCCGACGTTCAGGTCCACATTGAGTCTGAAAACCCTTCGGACCACAAAACCCACGCGACCGCCGATATCGAAATTCGATACACCAGCGAACCGCCAGAGGACCGTTATACGGAGTTGCTTCACCGGGAGTTGATGCTGGTGGTCGCCAGCCCAGGTGTGCTCGACGCGTTCGACATAAAGTCCCCTGTCGACATCAAGGCCGCGCATGTTCTGTACGATACAACGCCGATGCTGGACGGGTCGGTTCCCAGTTGGGTTCTTTGGAGCCAACACGCCGGGCTTCCGAATGCGGTTGATCCTTCGAAAGCCATGCGGTTCGAAAGACCTCCGGGTGGCCAGATTGTGGACGCTGCGATCGCAGGCGCGGGTGTCGCGCTCTGCGGGTCGCTGCTGGTCTATTCCGCGCTTTCGGACGGTCGGCTTGTTTGCCCGTTCGGCCCGGTGGTGGAAACCGGGTTCAGCTATTTCATATGTTGCCACCCGGGCCGGGAACTTGAAGAGCATATTCATGAGTTCATGTCCTGGGCGCGCAAAGAAGCCGCCGTGTTGTCTACGTTGAATGCAATGCGTGAACCTTCACCCGGGGCCGACATTCCCGTTGAAGTGGGAGGCTAAAGCCGTCAGTTCAGAGTTTCGCAGCTCGTGTCCGCCTTCATGGACGTCCGAAGTGACCTCGGCACCATGTTCAGAAAGCCAACTGATAAGGCGTTCCGTCATTGGCCATGGCGTGATTGGGTCGCGTCGTCCGGCGGTCACCAGAACTTTCCGCCCCACCAGCTTAGGATGCGCGTTCGGTTCCCACGTAACCATCGGATGCAAAAGGCCGACCCGCTCGAACAAGTCAGGGCGTTTTAGAAGGACCGCCGCCAAGATGTTTGCCCCGTTCGAATAGCCGAAGCCATAGACCGGATGACCGGGATGAGACGCGCGATGGGCCTCGATGAACGCAGTCATCTTGTCTGTCGCACGCGCAAGGTCCTCCATGTCATACACTCCTTCGGCCGTGCGGCGGAAGAACCGCGCGGCCCCCATTTCAGAGACATCGCCGCGTGGTGATACGACCCCGGCGCCAGCAACAAGAGTGCCGGCCAATTCAACAAGCTGATGCTCATCCCCTCCGGTGCCATGAAAGGCAAAGACCAGCGGACGGGCGGGTTGCGGCGCATGCACAAGCGCCTGATAGAGATCTTTGGACATTTCAACCTCTGAAATCATGATGCAAGTGGGGGCAGGAGACTTTCGATCTTGCTGCGATGTGGCTCGTAGCGGGTAGGCAACTTAAGCGCCTTACCCAGATGGGCCGTGTCTTCATCGCGGTCAAAACCGGGCTCGTTGGTAGCGATCTCAAACAGCACACCACCCGGCGTGCGGAAATAGATCGCCCAGAAATAGTCACGGTCGATAACCGGCGTGACCTGATAGCCTGTATCCAGCAAGGCCTGCCGAACACGCAGTTGCGCGGCGCGGTCGTCGACGGCAAAAGCGATATGATGAACGGACCCAGCGCCCTGACCAGCGGTCGGGGAACTTGACGGTAGCTGCTGCAGATCGATCGTGTCTGCAGCGTTGCCCCCTTCGATCACATAGCGAGTGACGTCACCTTCGGTTTCAGCCTTCTGGTATCCCATGAAGGTCAGCAGTTCACCCGTCGCATCGACATCCTTCAGAGAGAACCGAGCGCCCCGGAACCCAAGAATCCCGGCCTCATCGGGAACACCGCCCTGGGTCCAGGCTGCCCGACCCCGCGCATCAGACTCGACCAAGGCAAAGCTGTCGCCATCGGGGCCGTCAAAGGACAGACGTTTTTCTCCGAAGGCCGTGCCATCGGTCAGCCCAGTCACGCCCTCAGATGCAAGACGTTGTTTCCAGAATTCGACACCACCTGTGGGGATGGCAAACTCGGTCACACCTACCTCGCCGGCACCTCTGCGTCCCTTTGGCATCTGACCAAAAAGAAAATAGGTCATGACCGAGCCCGGCGTTCCAACCTCGTCCCCGTAATAGAGGTGATACACCTCAGGTGCATCGAAATTGACCGTCTTTTTCACTCGGCGCATGCCAAGGGTGTTGGTGAAGAAAGCGTTGTTGGTGCTGGCGTCCGCAGCCATCGAAGTGACGTGGTGCAGCCCTTTGATGTCTTTGATCATGTTCCGCTCCTTGGCGAGTGTTCAACTTGCATCAAAGATGGCGCATCGATTATTAAAGTTAATAGACAACTATGAGGCTTTATTATTGTCGAAAACGGAATTATTGAACTGAGATGATCGAGCTGAAGCCCATCCGCGTTCTGCGCGCCGTATCAGACCTGAAAAGCTTTTCCCTAGCAGCGCGCGAACTGGGCATCGCGCCGGCATCAGCAACACGCATCATAGCGCAGCTTGAGAGAGACCTCGGCACACAGCTTCTGGTGCGTACGACACGGCAAGTTTCACTAACCAGCGCCGGAGCGACTGTCCTTGCGCAGTACAGACCGCTATTGGAGGGGTTTGAAAAGGTCACACGCAGTCTTCAACGGGCCAACCAACCTGACAAGGGCCATCTACGTCTGACCGCGCCGGTATCGCTGGGCGTCACGTTGCTGCCGCAAGTGATCTCGGGGTTTCGTCTCGCCTATCCGAATATTTCAGTCGAGATCAACTTCACCGACACCCTACTTGATGTGATTGAGGAAAACTGCGACCTCGCTGTACGTGTATCGGGCCCGCCTACCGACAAATCGACAATTTGGCGCAAACTGTGCGAAGTTCCGCGGCATATGATTGCTGCGCCATCTCTGTTTGAACACATACCCCGGCCTGATCATCCGCGCGATCTGAATCCAGACTTTCTGATGTCTTACAGCGCGCAAGGCCGCTCGGAAACTTGGGATTTCTCGCATGCAGGTAGCAACGTTTCAGTTCAAGCAGGCGGAAAGATAATCTCCAACAATGGAGACTTTCTCTACGCTCTTGCGGTCGCAGGAAAGGGCATATGTGTTCTACCGGATTTCATTATTGACAAGGGATTAGCTGGCAGGCAAGTCGTACAGGTCATGTCAAACTGGTCTATCACGTCGTTATGGTTGACGCTGTACTACCCCCCATACGAACAACTCCCACCGATCGTCGGAACGTTTGCCGAGTACTTTGAAAAATTTGTGCAGGACCACCCGAACCTGGAAACACAAGTTTGAAGCCATTTGGGCTGCAAATTGGCGCTGGTTCTCCGCAGGGCAAGTCAGATTGAACGACACTGCTTACGGTAACATGAAATGGGGGTGCTTATGGTCATAAATGCCGCCACCCATCACGGTCGTCATTTCCAAGTTTACCGCGTAAACGTCGACATACTGAGTTGACACCTTACCGCCTGCTTCAGACAACGGGTGAACTTTGTTGTTTGGTCAGCGCCGAGGCTTTCGCAAGGTTTTCTTCGGTGGCGCCGCCGGCAAGGATCGGACGAAGCACGGCAAAGCTGAAGTTTGTGTCCTGTTCATAGACCAGAGTGTTCGGAAGCGGAGGGACGTTGTATCCCTGCTGCACCAGCATTTACCTTGCTCCTGAACCGCGGTCCCGACTGTTGGAGCCGACGTCGTCCAGAGGGCATTGCCATGCATCCACAATTGTGCCGAAGATTCCGATACCCTCTTCGGACGCAGGCATTTCAATAACGATCGGGCCGTCTTCGATAGTCCAATAAGCGTGTAAGTAGGGCGTCGTGTTATTCGGTGTTGCAGTCTGGAAACGCCAATCCTGGGCTTCTGAATTGTACCCAATGTCATTGGAACCAACCCATGCATTGGCAAGTGCATCACGATAAAATTTGAAATTCATCAGCGGCATCGCCCAAACGGCTGTGTCGGCAGCTCGATGATAGGTCATCTGCTCGGCAGTGGTGGCATTCGCTAGATCGAACTCACTTCATCGGCGGTTCTTGTAGCAGCTAGGCCGAAAGCAAGTGCCTTTGCAATTGTGATATCTTTCAAGCGCATCATGGAGGAAATCTTTCCAAAATTGTCCAAATCAGATGAAGCCCTTTCCCTTTTTGGGTCGACCTTAGAACGGCTGCAAAAATGAATTTTCTATACTCGGAATGCAGTAACATCGGCGAATTGGAGTGACTGCCATTTTCTACCACGAGGCGGGGTTAGCGAAGTCGTTACTTGCACTTAAACATGCAAAAATAAACATAAGTCTAGATTTGATGGGTCCTCCTATGCTCTCCTCAAGCGCTATAGGAGTAGGGGACTTCAAATGAAACGACTGAGCAGATTTAGACTGGTCTGGTTATTACTTTGGTGCGTTGCGGTGTCGTCGAATGGATTTCCTGTTGTCGCTCAAGTCACTGAACCTGAGCAGGAAGTTGTTGTGCTGGAAAACAACAACTTGTTGGAAGAGGTGGTTGAAAAAACAATCCCGGCAGATGACTTGGAAATCCTGCTCGTCCCGTTAACGGCGGAAGAGTTATCCGACGTCGCAGGTAGTTGGCAGGGTTACGTGCGATCGCAACTCGAAGACGTCGCGCAAATCAACCTTCAGCTTCGGTCAGCAAGCGGAGAGCAAGAGGCTAGCTTGCGGTCTCAATTGTCTTCCTTAAGTGAATCTGGATCAGATTTTCTGAACAACTACCGACTGGTGCTTGAAGCCTGGACTTTGAAGGGAGCAAAGGCGGAAGAACTAGAGCCTCACACCGACTATATTCTTGCCTTGAAAGCTGGCGCTCTTAAGACAACCGATCTTCAAACACTTTTTCAGAACGCCTGGACTTGGCTGTTTTCCTGGGATGGCGGCGTTGGCGTGCTGATGGCCGCCTTGGGCGTTTTGTTGGCTGTCTGGGCCATGATGTTTGTCGCAAGAATGATGCGACGGATCACCGAACGCGGCCTGGGCAAAATCCCGACGATTTCCAGGATGCTCAAGCGCTTCATAGCCACAACGGTTTACTGGGTTGTCTTTGTGCTTGGCATACTCGTCGTCTTAGCTCTTTTCGGAGTCAACGTCACGCCGCTGTTTGCGGTGCTTGGCGGTTTGTCGTTTATTCTCGGCTTCGCTTTGCAGGAAACTTTGGGCAACCTTGCAAGCGGTTTAATGATCATGGTTCTCAAGCCGTTTGATACCGGCGACTATATTCAGGTAGGGGGCTCATCAGGTTTTGTGGACGAGATGTCAGTTGTTTCGACCAAAATCAGAACGTTTGACAACCAGATCATAGTGGTGCCAAACAGCAAGATTTGGGGGGATGTGATCACCAATGTGAGCGCATCTGAAGAACGTCGGGTCGATCTGGTTTTTGGCATCGCCTATTCGGACAACGCTGCCGAGGCAATTGACGTTCTGAAAGACTTGGTAGCCCAACATGCGCTGTGTTTGAAGACGCCGGAGCCGGAAGTATTTGTGGGCGAGTTGGGTGACAACTCTGTCAATATCTTTTGCCGACCGTGGTCCAAATCAGACGACTATTGGACAGTCTATTGGGACCTAACGGGTCAAGCAAAGGAGCGGTTTGACGAAGAGGGTATTTCGATCCCGTTCCCACAACGGGATGTTCACTTGATACCTGTGGAAGGAGCAAACTCATGAGAGCTTTTTCAGTTTGGTTCGTATCATTTCTTCTCTTGTGCAATGTCGCGTTTGCCCAGTCCGAGGAGATCCTCGTTGCACCCGAAGAAAGAGACGATCCCGAGTTCATAGCGCCGGTTGTTATCGACGGCTCGGAGTTGTTCGTGGTTCGAGGATCGAGCGCGTTGCCTGCCATTGAAAGGGCGGCAAAAATTGAGGAACGAATTGCTCAGGTCGCAGATGCGTCTCAACGAAACACGGTCCAGATGCAGATTTCGGATGCCGAGTTCGGAAAATTAATCCGCGCGGATGGACAAATGGTTTCGATCACCACGCAAGCAGACGCTGAACACGAACAAATGGCCATTGAGGTTCTTGCTGGGCTTCAATCCGAAGCGATCGAGGCAGCAATCCTCCAATACCGAGAAGGTCGGTCCAATGAGGGCAGAGTGGGCAGTGCCATGGCGGCATTTGCTTGGACGGTAATCTTTGCTTTGGCTTCGTATGGGTTTTTTGCAAAACGTAAAAAGTTATTGAAATACATAAGAAAAATCTTGGAAAAGAGGGCGGAAGGCGTCGAGGAAGCCACCAAGTCCATCTTAAGGAGCAGGGCTATCGCGTCGATCATCGTCTATTCAATTCACGTCTTGATGTGGGTCCTTTTTCTGTTCTTCTTCTACTACTATCTTTCTCTGGTCCTGCTTTCTTTCGCCGAAACACAGGGTATTGCTCAAATCCTTTTGAAGTATGTCAGTGAGCCGCTCATCAGCGTTGTCTTGGCAATCATGAGCTACATTCCAAACCTGATCATGCTCGCCATCATTGCCGCTGTTACAAGAATGGCCATTCGTGGCATCGATCTATTCTTTGAAAACCTCGAGAATGGTGCTTTCAAGATTAAGGACTTTGAAGACCATTGGATTGCACCTACAAAAATGCTGGTCAGGGCATTGATCATCGTGATCGCGCTCGTATTCGCTTACCCTTACATTCCAGGGTCTGATTCACGAGCTTTTCAGGGTCTGACCATTCTCGCAGGTATCATGGTTTCGCTCGGGTCAAACACGGTTGTTTCAAATATGATGGCGGGCCTGTTTGTTATCTATAGACGCAGTACCAACATTGGCGATCGCATTCAGGTCGGCGACAAGATAGGGGATGTCACCGAAATCAAACTGATGGAAACACTCATCAAGTCGATAAAAAACGAGATGATTAGTATTCCAAACTCGCAATTGTTAAATTCCGAGGTTGTGAATTACTCGCGCAAAGTGGATGGGCGAGGACTGCTGGTTCACACCTCAGTCGGGATCGGATACGAGGAGCCTCCGAAGAAAATCAAAGCTATGCTTGTGGAGGCAGCGCTTCGAACTCAAGGCTTGAAAAAGTCGCCGGAGCCCTTTGTCCTTTGGACGCAACTGGCTGACTACGCGATCAATTATGAGATCAATGCGTATACGTCGCGTGGATCGAGCTTGCCCAAAATCCTGTCTGATCTTCGTGAGAACATAGTTGAAGTGTTCAATGAAAACGGAACACAGATCATGACGCCGTCCTACATAGCAGATCCGCCTGAACCCAAAGTTTCGACAGAAGAATGGAACGGCAGGCTTGCTCATGAAGTTGAATAGGGTCTTTAGCCAAACGGCGATACGCGATTCATAATAAATTCTAAAACTGCTATGTAATTATGTGTTAGTTGCTAAGGTAGTCCAATGAACGCGCTTACCAGAATCACCAGAGGCATCCGAACCGCCTTTAAGGATGGCAGAGTGAAAGGCCTTTTGGCCTTCACGGTCGGAATGATTTTATGGGCCTCGGTCTTTTACCACTTTGTAGAAGGTTGGAGTTGGCTCGACTCAATCTACTTTTCTGTCGTTACAATTTCGACCGTAGGGTTTGGTGATTTTTCACCTGAAACCGCAGTGGGGAAAATCTTCACAATGTTTTACATCATTGTAGGGCTGGGCGTTTTTGTGACTGCTGCGACCACCGTGGCTGATACGATCTTATCCCAAGACGACAAGAAAACAGACGAATAAACTGCACCTGGTTTCGTCCAATCGAGTTTGTGCGCAGGCATTAGATTGTCTGCGCATTTCAAACCGTGTTGCGGATTCACTTTTGTCTTCAAATCGATAGGTCATCACCCCAATCTCAAAAAAATATACATATAACGTTTTTTGAGTATAATATTCAGAAAACAAACCCAGGGGGATGGAATGGAAAAAACTCAGGACGCGAAGATTGTCGATCTAGCGATACGACTGCTGTTTCTCGGACTATTTCTCTATAGCGCATTGGTCATGGTGGCCCCGCTCGCAAGCGTGGTCATCTGGGCAACGATCCTTTGCGTGGCGCTCTATCCGGTGTTTGATTGGCTGCAATCCAAATTGGGAGGGCGAAAGAAGCTTGCAGCGACGATTTTGGTTTTGTTGGGCCTTGTTCTGACCCTGGGGCCAGTCGCAACTGCGGTTTCCGGTGCTGCGGAATTAGGGTCCGATTTTGCGGAACAGGCCGACAAAGGTGAATTGAAAATCCCCCCTGCGCCAGAAGGTATCAAGGAACTACCGCTGGTCGGCGGAAAAATTGCTGATGTTTGGGGTATGTTCGAGCGGAATCTGGATGGTGCGCTTGCAAAATACGGCGCTCAAATTCTTGAGATCACGAAGTCCCTTTTTGGAAAAGTGTTGGGTATCGGAATTGGGCTTCTTGGCCTCGCCCTGTCGGTATTGATAATGGGGGCTCTGTTCAGTCCCGGGCCAAGTATGGTTCAGGGCCTTCAGCGCTTTGCCAACCGTGTATTTGCACCGCGTGGTGGTGAATTCGTTACGTTGGCAGGCGCAACAATCCGAAATGTAACAAAGGGTGTAATTGGCGTTGCCGCCATTCAGGCCGTCGTCGTGTGGATATTGCTGGTTCTGTTTGGGATTGGCTCGGCCGCGACGCTGGCGTTTGTCTGCCTGATCCTTTCGATCATCCAGATTGGACCCGGTTTGGTGCTCATACCAGTGATCATCTATGCATGGAGCTCCATGTCCGGAGGTGCGGCTTTGATATTCACCATCTTGGCCATTCCCGTGACCATAATGGACAGCTTCCTACGCCCCGTCTTCATCTCAAAAGGCCTTGAAACGCCAATGCTTGTGATCCTCATCGGGGTTCTGGGGGGTATGATGGCCTACGGCTTGATCGGCATTTTCATGGGACCCGTGTTGTTTGCGGTCTTCTATGAGTTGTTCAAAGTTTGGATTGACGCACCACCGGGTAGCGAAGACGCCGCTGAAGGAGCTGCAGAATGAGAAAGACGATCTGGTCGACATTAGCCGTCATTCTCATTTTTCTCGTTTGGTATCTGGTCGCTGACAGAAAGACACCGTTCACAGGAAATGCCAGAGTAAAGGCCGTGGCGACCCAGATCGTTCCGCAGGTCACTGGGACGGTGACCGAGGTTCTTGTTCAAAACGGTCAGGTGGTCTCGGCAGGGGATGTTTTAGTTCGGATTGATGCCAGACCGTACGAAATTGATCGTGACAAAGCGCAAGCCGATCTCGAGGCAGCCACTCAAGAGGTTGGAGCCTCGTCAGCCGAAGTAAGCGCTGCGCAGGCGAAATTGGCGAGGGCGCAGAGTGATCTCGACACGATGCGCCTTCAGACAGAGCGCGTATTTGCGCTCGAAAAGAAAGGACTGATTGCCGTCTCAAAGGCTGATGATGCGCGAGGGCAACTGGCGGAATCTGAGGCAAACTTTGAGAACGCAAAAGCGGATCTGGAAAAAGCAAAGCAGAGGCTCGGTGACGACGGGGTTGAAAACCCGAAGATCCAGCGCGCGTTGGCTGCTTTGGCGGATGCGGAACTGAACCTTGAATGGACTGAACTGCGTGCTCCGGCGACTGGTGTCATCTCAAACTTGCTGATAGCCCCCGGTACCTATGCCCGATCCGGGCAAGATCTATTGACGTTTCTGGATGCAACAGACGTCTGGATCGAGGCGTATTTTACTGAGAACAACCTGGGAAGAGCGTCGATAGGGTCTCCGGTTGATGTGGTATTGGATATGCATCCCGGTAAGATTGTCCCTGGCGTCATTGAGAGCTTCAGTGCCGCTGTGTCTTTGAGTGGTGGTGATGAACCCGGGCAATTGGCAAGCGCACCAAGTACCAAGGGGTTCTTGCGAGAGCCTGAAAGGTTCCCGGTCAGGATCGTCTTACCCGGTTATGAAGCTGGAAGTGCTGAAGATGACCTTCGCTTTCAGCTGAACGGGCAGGCCGATGTGATTATGTATCTAAGTGACAACTCGTTGCTGAACCTCGTCGGCCGTACCTATATCCGCGTGGTTTCAATTCTGTCCTATGCGTACTGAGGACCAGCGCTCTGTCGCCCGGCTTGCGCTGGGTGTGACCGGTGTCTTTTCGTTGGGCTTGTTTCTTGGTTGGCCACTCGCAGTCGTCGGGGCGGTATTCACTGCACTGTTTCTGCAAGCGCCTGCCGCATTGCCTTTGGCGGCATTTGGCAAGCTGTTTGTCTTCTCAATTGGATTGATGTTCATTTCGTTCCTGCTGTCCTCAATTTTCTCACCATATCCTGTTGTGTTTCTCATCCTCGTGGCGATTGGAATAATCCTGTCTTTCGTTTGGTCGGTTTCTGGTGCCGGAGTATTGCCGGGTGTTATCGCTCTCATGGGGGCGTTGATGATCCCGAACTTGGTTCTGCAATCGCAGGATTTGGCCTTGGTGCTCGTGTACTGGATACCGCTGAATTTGTTTTTTGCGGGCTTTGTTTCAACGCTGATGTTTGTGCTAATTCCCGCTGAACCTCCGACGGCCGCTCAGAAGAAAGCAGCAACGTCGTCAGACTTTGACCCACATCGCCGCATCGTCAGGATGTCACTTGTCACAGTTCCGTTTGCTATGGCGTTCTTTGTTTCAGGTGCATCTGCACTACTGGTTCTGTTTTTTGTCGCGCTGCTGAGCCAGCAACTCGCGGCGATGCCTGCGGCGGGCAAAACCGTAGCGAAAGCAATGCTGACGGCTAACCTTCTTGGGGCGGCAGTCTCCATCATTTGTTACGAAGTAAACGTAATAGCCCCGGTCATTCTCACCTCTATTCTGCTGTGTTTTTTCTTTTGTCTGACCCTCGGAGCACTTGGAAAATCACAAGCCCCGCTCGCCGCCGCCGCTGGCTCTGCAATTACGACTGCTTTGATCGTCTACGGTGGGTCAATTGCGCCCTTTTCCGACGAAGCTGACGTAAAGAGTATTACGCGAGTTCTGCAAGTCGCCAGCGCTGCGATCTTCGTAATTGTTGCCTATGTCGTGGTTGACGAATTCTGGCCTGAAAAGAAACGACAGCCTGCATCAGAAGCCTAAGGTGGAACCGTTAGACAATTCACTCCACAGAAGGTTTGAAAGTTTTGCTGTTCTAAGTCGCGTATCATGACACAGAATGCACACTTCAAGGATGCATCCAAAATCGGGAAGTTTACTTTCCGCTTTTTACGAATTGCCACCGGACCGCTTCGCTTGCTGGCTACTCTGGACCTGAAAGTTGCCGTTCGTTCAAGGTGCTGCCAAAGTTCTAAGCGAGCCCTTAGAAGACGGTCATTTTCGCCCGCAGGCATCCAACTTCGCCAGTCTCGAACGAATGATATCTATAGGGAGCGTCATCATGAAGCGGTTTTCGCGAACATTCCTACTGTTGCTTTCTCTTCTAATTGGCACTGTCGCCTCAGCTCAGGACAAGCCCAATATAGTCTTTATTTTTCTCGATAACTTTGGGTGGGGTGAGCCAGGGTTCAATGGTGGAGGAATAATTCGCGGCACCGCCACTCCGGAAATGGATGCACTGGCCGCTGAGGGCTTAAGGCTTACGAACTTCAACGTCGAGAGTCAGTGCACGCCGTCCCGCGCAGCGACCATGACAGGACGATATGGCATTCGGAGCGGAAACCATACAGTCCCACTGGGAGGCGGCGTTTACGGTCTGACCCAGTGGGAAATCACGATGGCCGAAATGCTCAGGGAAGCAGGATACAACACGGCCATGTACGGAAAATGGCACCTTGGATGGACCGAAGGGCGCTATCCAACGAATCAAGGATTCGACGAATTTTACGGTGTTGAAACCACGGACGTTACAGTCTGGCGCACGCTTCCGGGATTTGCTGAAGCCAACATGGAAGAGCCTGTTGTGATGCAGGGTATTGCGGGCGAACCGGCGACCGTTGCGCGGGACTATGACTTGGACTACCGCGGCGAGATAGATGGCGACCTGACTAAGAAAGCCATCGATTTTATCGAAGCTAAGAGTGCCGAAGACGCGCCATTCTTCATCTATCTTGCTTACACGCAGACCCACTATCCAAATATCGCGTCGAAGGAGTTTGATGGTGTCACTAGAAACGGCGTCTGGGCCGACATTCTACTTCAAACAGATAGTTATATCGGACGTATCGTAGATGCGATCGAGGCGGCAGGCGTATCCAACGACACCGTGGTGATATTTACTGCAGACAACGGCCCCGAAGCTCTTCCGGTTGGAAACGCCAATGTCTCGCCGGTTCCTGCGGTACATGGTACTGCGGGGCCATGGCGCGGCACTCTGTTCACCAGCCTCGAAGGAAGCATGCGCGTGCCCTTCGCCATCAAGTGGCCGGGGAAGATCCCCGCTGGTTCAGAAAGCAATGACGTTGTCCACTCGATGGACCTTTTTCCAACACTTGCGGCATTCGCAGGCGGCAAAGTGCCGGACGACCGGGCATTTGATGGCATCGACCAGTCCCAGTTCTTTCTGGGCGTCCAGCCGAGATCGAATCGAGAAGGCGTGATCGTCTACATGGGAGAACAGATATTCGGTGTAAAATGGAAGGACTGGAAAGTTCTGTTCAAAGAGAACACAACCGCCTTTGGCGCGACGGAGTCTTTCGACACACCAAGGGTCTACAACCTTCTGAACGATCCGCATGAGCGCGAAAGCGTACTCTTCCCGCACACATGGGCGGCCGAAAAGGCGCTGCCGCAGTTGCAGGAGCACATTGCTACATTCGAGGAGTTTCCTCCGATCCCCCCAGGAACGCCGGATCCCTACGAACCACCCACTGACTGAAGGGCGGCTTTGTCCGCTCTGCCGACCTCTGAAAGTGACGCAGCTTTGCGCTTGTAGCGAATGGCTAGTTCGAGGGGCCGCATCCCGGCGTACTCGCGAACGGTAGTAATGGGCCGGGAAAGTCAGGCCACATTTCTTGCACCGCCTTAACGGCTATTCCCAACTTACCCATTCGGTCAGGTTTTTCCTACCGTACTCCCAGGAATAAGCCGAAATCCGACGTCCTTGGTGGACTTCGTTGGCTCTCCATTGATTTGGGCCAGAACCATCTCGGCTGCGATCTGTCCAATCTTAAGATGGGGTACAGCAATCGACGTCAAACGATAGGGTTGAATCGCTGAAATCGGCAAGTCGCCCCATCCGGCAATTCCAATATCGTTCGGGACGCTCAATCCGATTTTTTGAGCATAGTGAAGCCCGCCAATCGCCATGTTGTCATTCTGGTAGAAAACAACTTCGATATCGCGGTGGGAGGCAAGCAGTTGCTCGGTGCCGTAGAACCCGGTGTAAAAACCCGGTGTGTCCTTCAACAGCAATTGTTTTTCCAACCGTCCGTTTGCATCTTCGATGGCTTTGGAAAAGCCGTTCAGACGCGCGGTTGCGGCATTTGCGACGTCATGTGAAGTGCCGACATAGCCGAATTTTTGATACTCCATTCCAGCCAGATAACGACCCATACTGTAGCCGCTGTCAAAGTGGTTGAGCCCCACGCACATGTCCAACGGGCTTGAATTGAAATCCCAGATTTCGACCAACGGGATACCCGCGCCGCGTAGCATTTGAATCGCTTTTTGGCTGTGCGAGCGACCGGTGATGATAAGCCCGGCGGGTTGCCAGGACAGAACGGTCTCGATCCATTTTTCCTCATGGTCGATTTCATGCTCGGTTAGGCCAAGCACAGTTTGGTGCCCGAAAGCGCCGAGTTTGCGGTCGATGCCCTCCAGAACCTGCGCGAAGATTTCGTTGCCCAATTCGGGGATGCTGACCCCGACAAAAGTGGACTTCTTGTCACCCGCGAAAACGGTCGCCAAGCGATTCGGCAGGTAGCCCAATCTGTCCACTTCGGCCATGACCTTGTCGCGCGTTTTTTCCGAAAACCCACCTTCGTCACGCAGAACCCGGCTTGCTGTCATCTTCGACACTCCCGCAGCCTTCGCTACTTCAGCAAGGCTTACTTTGTTGTTTTTACTTGATTTATCAGTGTCACTGCTCATTTACGTTACGGGTAACTCTTTTTTATTGACAATGGCCGGGTCTGTGCGAATGCTAGCGTAACGTTACGGGTAACTCAATACGATGTTGAGGAGCATTGGGGTTACCTAAGTCTAGGAGGAGGCGGCCTGTGCCCGGCACTGCGCAAAACAATCTGTTCTTTGACGGGATAAAGAAGCATTTTGGAGGCACCTATGCGTTGCGGGATGTTTCGCTAAACGTTGAGCGCGGTGAAATTGTCGCTTTGCTGGGCGAAAACGGCGCGGGCAAATCGACCCTCATCAAAATCCTTGGCGGCATTCACAAGGCGGATGAAGGGCGGGTTCTGATCAACGGTGAGCCCTACGAACATCGCCCAGGTGGGTTTGGTGAGCGCCAGTCAGTTGCATTTATCCACCAGGATCTGGGCATGATCGAATGGATGACCGTAGCCGAGAATATCGCGCTCGCTCTGGGCTACTCCCGCAAAAGCGGTCTGATCAATTGGAAATCGGTGGAGAGCTTTGCACAGGACGCGTTGGACAAAGTGGGCTGTGAATTCGACCCAACCACGCGGGTACAGGACTTGTCGCGGACCGAGAAGTCTCTTGTCGCGATTGCCCGTGCTTTGGCCGTGGATTGTGACTATCTGGTGTTGGATGAACCAACCGCATCGCTACCAGCGGATGAGGTTGAACGGCTGTTCGAAGCGTTGCGCCCCTTGAAGGAACAAGGCGTCGGCATGATTTACGTGTCGCATCGGCTGGACGAGATATTTCAGATTGCTGATCGGGTTGCCGTTCTACGAGACGGCGAGATGGTCGGTCTGCGCAGCATCGACCATACTACTCCCGAAGAACTGGTTTACATGATCGTCGGTCGCAAGACTCGGCAGGTGATGAAACCAGATACGCCTCCGGGTGCGACGCTGCTTGAAGTGTCTGGCCTGAACATGGAAGCGGCGCACAACGTCAGTTTCCAGTTACAGACAAATGAAATCGTTGGGCTTGTCGGGCTGCGCGGGGCAGGGCACGAGAATGTATCGCGCGCGCTGTTCGGGTCGGAAGGTTTTAGTGGCCAGATAACCCTGCATGGTGAAACGCCTGACCTGAGCTCTCCGCAGACTGCGATGGCCTCTGGGATTGGTTTGGTGGCACGGGACAGGACCGAGGAATCGGTCGCCATGTCGCTGACCATCCGCGAGAACACCTTCCTGAATCCGGCAGCCATCGGGCGGTCCTTGCTATCGTTCATGGGCCACCGGGCCGAGACAGAGAGCGCCGCGCGGATCGGTGCCGATGTGGCCTTGTCTCCCAATGATCAAAGCATGACGATTGAGAGCCTGTCGGGCGGGAACCAACAAAAAGTTGTCATCGGGCGCTGGCTTGAAACAAAACGCAAGCTTTTGATCTGCGAAGACCCGACCGCGGGTGTCGATGTAGGGGCCAAAGCGGAAATCTACGCGCTGTTGAATCGTGCGATGGAGGAGGGCGTTGGCATCATCGTCGTTTCAACCGACTTCGAGGAAGTCGCTGCCATCTGCCACCGCGCCATTGTCTTCAGCCAGGGTCAGATCGTGCGCGAATTGACCGGTACCGAACTGACCACTGAAAACCTGATACAGGCTGCCTCGGCCTCGAACGCCGTGGCAAGTTAAGGAATACGACTATGCAATCGCTTGAATCCAATGCGCTGGAACCGACCAAAGCCGAGTTGAAAGACGCCTCGTTAAAAACGCGAATGCTCAGGTTCTTGCCGGTTTACGGGTTGGTTCTGCTGACAGGTTTTCTGATCATCCTATTTTCGATTCTCCTGCCAAACACCTTCCCAACGCTTCTGAACCTACGGGCGATTATCTCGGACAAGGCGATCATTGCGCTTCTCTCATTGGGTGCGATGATACCGATGGCGGCAGGCCGTATCGACCTCACGGTCGGGTATGGTATTGTGCTATGGCATATCCTGGCGATCTCTCTACAGACCTTGTACGGCATTCCGTGGCCGATTGCGGTGGCGATTGTTCTGTTGCTGGGCCTGCTGACTGGTTTCCTGAACGGTCTGCTGGTCGAGGTCGCCAAGATCGACAGCTTTATTGCCACGCTTGGCACAGGCACGGTCCTGTATGCGCTGGCGCTGTGGCACACAGGCGGACGTCAGATGGTCGGCGCGTTGCCTGACAGTTTCTATGCCATCAACGGCACCTTTGTATTCGGTCTACCTATCACTGGCTTCTACGTTTTGGCGATCACTGTCGCGATGTGGCTGATCCTGGAATACACGCCAATCGGTCGGTACCTCTACGCGATCGGCGCCAATCAGCGTGCTGCGCAGTTGAACGGTATTCCGACCCGGAAATTCGTTATAGGCGCTTTCATGTCATCAGGCCTGATCACCGCCTTTGCCGGGGTGTTGCTGGCGTCGAAATTGCGGATCGGGCAAGCCTCGGTCGGTCTTGAATTCCTGTTACCTGCTTTGGTCGGGGCCTTTCTTGGGTCCACCACCATCAAGCCGGGACGCGTGAATGTTTGGGGAACAGTCGTGGGTGTCGCGATCCTGGCTGTTGGTATCTCGGGCATTCAGCAATTCGGTGGATCCTTCTGGGTCGAGCCGATGTTCAACGGTGTCACGCTTCTGATCGCAATCGGTATCGCCGGTTACGCTCAGCGTCGCAAAGGCGCCAAAAAGTAAACAGCATAAGGGAGGAGATTATGCTGAAACGGACTTTCATGGCGGTATCCGCTGCCGCGCTGCTCACAGGTTTGGGGTTTCCGGTGACCGCCGAGACAGCGTTTGACGGCCCCACCAGCGGACCCAAAGCCGCCGAGGGCAAATCAATTGTCGTCGTTGCTGGCGATCTGAAAAATGGTGGCATTCTTGGGGTGACCAATGGCGTCGAAGAAGCAGTTGGCACCATTGGCTGGGACTTGCGCGTGCTGGACGGGGCGGGGTCCATTCAGGGCCGAACTGGAGCCATCGGCCAGGCGCTTGCGCTGCAACCCGACGGGATCATCATCAATGGCTTTGACGCAGTTGAACAACAGGCAGCACTAGAGGGTGTTGTCGGAGCGGGCATTCCAATGGTTGCTTGGCATTCCGGCCCCAAGATCGGATGTGACGCGCCCGGAGGCATCTTTGCCAATGTCTCGACAGACGCGATGACCGTGTCCGAAGTGGCTGCCGAATGGGCCATGGAAGACGGCGGCGACGGGGTGGGGGCGATCATCTTCACTGACTCGACTTATCAGATCGCCATCGACAAGGCTGACCGCATCAAGGAAACCATCGAAGCTGCGGGCGGTACAGTGTTGGAATATGTCGACACGCCCATCGCCGATACCTCGGCCCGAATGGGACCTTTGACCACGAGCCTGCTGCAGAAGTACGGCGACCAGTGGACCCACGCGCTTGCGATCAACGATCTGTATTTTGACTTCATGGGACCTGCATTGGCGGCGGCGGGTATCTCGTCCGATGACGGGCCCCAAGCGGGCTCGGCTGGTGATGGCTCGGAGGCTGCGTTTCAGCGTATCCGCAGCGGCAACTACCAGAAAATCACTGTGGCCGAACCACTGAACCTGCAAGGTTGGCAACTGGTGGACGAGTTGAACCGCGCCATTCAGGGCGAGGCGTGCTCGGGCTATGTCACGTCGCCCGCACTGGTGACCGAGGAAGGTCTGGCCAAACTGGGCGACAGCAATCAGTTCGACCCTGACAGCCCCTATCGCGAAGCCTACGCAAAGATCTGGGGCAAATAACCGATCCGGTGGTCTTTGCCTAAATTGGCAAGGGCCCCGCTCGAAAAGATGACACAGCGCAAAGCCAACTCAGCGGTCTTTCGACCGCCATGGCGGAGCTTTGCGCAAAGGAGGAAACCATGAGCGAACAGCCATTGGTTCAAATGCTGGGAATAACCAAACGCTTTGGCGGGGTGACCGCCCTGCAGGATGTCGATCTGACGGCCTATGCGGGCGAAGTGCTCGCCATCGTCGGGGACAATGGGGCGGGCAAGTCCACCCTGATCAAGATCTTGACCGGAGTCTATCAGCCCACCGAAGGCCATATCCTGATGGATGGAAAACCGTTGGAGATGACCAGCCACTCTGACGCAATCGCAAACGGGATTGATGCGGTTTACCAGACCCTCGCGCTGGCCGATCACCTTTCCCCTGCGGCCAATATGTTTCTGGGCAATGAGCTGACCAAAAACGTGTTCGGCATTCCGTTTCTCGACAATAAGCGGATGAAGACCGAAGCCGCTCGGGTTCTGGAAGAACGTCTTGGTGTGCGGCTGCGGTCGATGGATGTGATGACGGAAAGCCTGTCGGGTGGCCAACGTCAGGCGGTCGCAATTTCACGCGCGGTCTATCACGAAGACCTGCGCCTGTTGGTGATGGACGAACCGACTGCCGCACTTGGGCCGCAGGAAACCGCAAGAACACTCAAGCTTATCAAGACGCTGCGTGAACAGGGCCTTGCCGTGATCCTGATCTCGCACTCGCTGGATGACGTGTTCGAAGTGGCCGACCGCGTTCACGTGCAACGCCGGGGCCGCGCCGTTGGCGTTGTCAAAACGGCGGAGAGTTCCGTTCAAGATGTTCTGGGCCTGATTGTCGGTGCCCAGGATGCAGCTGCGTGAAGGAGAACGATATGTCCGCGGCGATGACAAACACTGAACAAAGAACCATCATGGACCGATTGGAGCCTTATCTGGCCTTTATCGGGCCGATGGTGATGATCCTGGCCATTCTCATCTTCATGGGGATTGCGGAACCGGCCCGGTATTTCCGCCTGACTAACCTCAATCTGATCCTGCTGGATGCGGCGCTGTATATGCCGATGGCGATGGCGATGACCTTTGTCATCACCCAGCGCGGGATTGACCTGTCGATCGGCTCGATTGCAGCGCTGTCGGCCATTCTCATGGCCTTTCTGGTGAAGCAATATGGGTTCCCGGCCTGGGTAGCCGTACCTCTGGCGATTGTGCTGGGTGCGATCATGGGATTGATCAACGGTCTGGTAATTACCCGCTTCAAAGTTCCGGACCTGATCGGAACGCTGGCGATGGATCTTGTCTATCGCGGCCTGGCGCTGGTGATTGCAAAAGGTCTGGTACTCGCGCGGTTCCCCGACTTGATCACCGAAATCGGACGTGGCCAGATTCCGGGCTTTATTCCGGTGCCTGTGGTGCTGGGCTTGATCACAATGGCCATTGGCTATGTCGTGCTGACCCGCACCTATTTCGGGCGCTACACGATTGCTATAGGCTCAAACCCGGAAGCCAGTGAAATGACCGGTGTGGCCGTCGATCGGCACAAGATCTATGCCTATGTGCTGATGGGTGCCGCTGCGGCAATGGCTGGTGTCATGCTGACCGGAAAGCTGAATGCTATCCAGGCGACCTCGGCCCCGTATTTCAACCTGCATGTGATTGCGGCGGTTGTCGTGGGCGGCACGTCCCTGTTCGGTGGGCGCGCTTCAATGCTGGGCTCTCTGGCAGGTGTGTTGCTGCTGTCGATGATGATCAACGCACTGGTGACTCTGCGGATCGAGTTCTTCTGGCAATCCGTCGCCTCGGGCGTGGTGATCGTCAGCTCGGTCGCGCTCTACACCTGGATGCAAAAGAAAGATCGGGACGGGGCACATGGCCTACTGGCGGGTTTGCGCAGCAAAGAGGCGCAAAAACTCATCCGCTTCTCGGCCGCTCTTATCGGCGCATTGATCCTGTTGCTTGCCCTTGGGGCAGGACTGGCAACTGAGCCTACGCCAAGCGGCTAAGGCAAACAAAAGTGGTGCGCCCGGAGGTAGGAGTCCTGGCGCACCTGCAAGGCCCCACAATGTTCGCGAAAGGGAGGACTCACCGTGAAACAATTGAACAAAGCACTACTGACGACAAGCGCATTTTGCCTTTGTGCCACTGCAGCCTTTGCTGATGGGCACGGAAAGCTACCGCTTAAGGAACTGCCGGGTATCGAAGATCGGGACTACTGGGTTCCGGGCGAGGTAAATGCCGACGGGAAGTTGGAAGCCTTGCAGGCGATGACAGGGGCCGAAGCGGTAAAGTACGAGGGCACTCAGGATGCACCTTTGCAAATCGCTCTGATATATCCATCCGCGGATACGTCGGACTTCTGGGCGCGCAACTATCTGGCGATGACTAAACGTCTTGACGAGTTGGGCATCGAATATGAAACCACCGAATTCGCCAGTCGTCAGATCGAACACAGCCTGCAATCGACCTATGCCAATCAGGTGGTTCAAGATGCGGACTTGTATGACTTCGTGATCTTCGGCCCGTCGGAACTGGCTATTCAGGCTGACAATATCGACAAGATGGCCGGAAATGACGGGTTTGCGACCTTCGTCTGGGCCTTCCACACGCCGCCAAAAGAGCTGACAAATCAGCCTGATGCGTGGTTCGACTTCAGCTCTGCCGCCGGTGCTCTGACCATGTGCGACTATATGCTGGAACGGCTGGGCAGTGACGTCACGATGGCGATGAACCGCGGAATTCCGGGCATCACCGACGACCAGCGTTCGGGTGATTTCAAGGCCTGTGTCGAAGAGAAAGGCAACTGGACCACGGTCTATGAACATTACGGTGAGTACCAGCGAGAAGGCGGCTTTGAGGGCACCAGCTTGATCCTGCAAGCCTATCCCGAAGCCACGATCATCCACAACGCCAACACCGCGATGGCCATGGGATCGGTCGAGGCTCAGCTTGCGGTCGGGAAAGAGAAAGACGTGTTCTCGACCGGTTGGGGCGGCACCGGGCTTGAGCTGGACGCCATTCGCCGGGGCGAGCTGGACGCAACGCCCATGCGCATGGGTGACGATGTGGGCGCGGCGACAGCCGAAGCAATCAAGGCGCATATGGAGGGCCGGCAGGACGAACTGCCCTTTGTGTTCTTGGGCCGGATCACCGTTGCGCATGACCAAATGAGCGCTGAAGAGATCGATGCGCTGGAACAGGAAGCGTTCCGCTTCTCGGGCGTGGGCGCATTGGAGCGCTGACAAACCCGCTTGTGGCTGGCCCTAGCGGGACCGGCCACAGGCACCTGAAGTAACCAAAGACGGAGAGAGCCCGAATGGCGCAATCCATGATGTTGATTGAAAAATGCAGCCATTGCGTAAGCTGGTATGACATCGAAACCGGTGCCCGGCAGGGGCGGTTGGATCTGCCGCATTTCCCTCATGAGTTCGTGGTCGATGACGAGTTTCACTATGCCTATGTCGGTCATTACGGCGTGCAGAATTCCGGTATCGAAGGCACCAATGGCCGGTCCGTGATCGTGATCGACATCCGCAAACAGGAAATCGTGCACAGCTACGATCTGGGTGAGCATGCCCGCCCGCACGGGATTGGGCTAGACGGGCGAGGGCGTCTCTACGTGCTGTCCGAATGGACAGGCCATCTGCTGGTCAAGGAAAACCCCCGTGCCTTCGATCAAGGCTGGGATCACATCACGCCAACCGGCGGCACCAAGTGCCATCTGTTTGCGCTGACCAGAGACGGGCGAACAGCGTACTCAATGAACCTGACCTCAGGCAATGTGACCGTGTTCAATCCCTATGATGCGTCGGTTTCGCCGATCCCGATCAAAACCGGAAAGAAACCTGAAGGGCGCTGTCTGCGTGAACAGGCACAGACGCTCTATACCTCTCAGCGTATCTCCAACACCGTCGCCGTGGTCAACACCGATACGCTTGAGATCGAGCGCACCTTTCCAACGCCAGATGATCCCTGCCGCATCTACTACGACGAGAAACGCAACCGGTTGGTGACGATGAACCATTTCGGGGGGTCGTTCTCGGTATTCGATGAAGCCACGGGCGAGATGCTGCACGAACAGAAAACGCCCGCGAACCCGCTGGCACTGTGCATCGATGATGAGGCTGCCTTTGCCTATATCGCTATCGATTGCGAACAGGTGCAGCGGTTCAACCTTGATACGTTCGAGGTGGTGCAGACCTTTGACACGGGCAAGGAACCGGACGTGATGGTCATCCTGCCTAACGGATTTTCGAAACACTGGGAGAACGCGGCATGACCAAGCCTCGTATCGCTATTGTGCCCGGCGACCCTTCGGGCATCGGCCCGGAACTGATCGCCAAACTGCTTCATCAGGAGGGCGTGCAGGAGGCCGCAAATATAGTGCTGGTGGGCGACAGCCACCTCTGGCAGCGCGGCGCGGAACAGGCTGAACTGGACGTGCCGCTGAACACAGTGACCGAGGTGGCAGATCAACCCGGGCTGACTCATCTTGAGCTCGACACCATCGCGCCCGAGGACGTGAAGATCGCCGAGGTCACCGTCGAGGGTGGCACCACATCTCTACGCTGTCTCGACAAAGCGATGGATCTGGCGATGGCGGGGCAGGTGGACGGCATCCTGTTCGGCCCGTTCAACAAGGCCGCAATGACCGCAGCCGGGCTGAATGCCGAGGATGAGCATCGCTATATGGCGCGCTACATGGGGCATACCGGTTATCACTCGGAACTCAACGTTCTGGATGAGCTGATGACGACCCGCGTGACCTCACATATCGGGTTGAAGGATGTGGCGGCCAATATCACCGAAGACGGGATCCTGAAGGCGGTTAACCTGGCCAATGACACGCTGCGCAAAGCGGGCAACGCGCGTCCCAATATCGCTGTAGCGGCCTTGAATCCGCATGCAGGCGACAACGGAAAATTCGGCCGGGAAGAGATCGACATTCTGGAGCCCGCCGTGCGCAAGGCGCAGCAGAAACAGTTGAATGTGACCGGCCCGTGGCCCTCGGACACGGTCTTCCTTAAGGCGCAGCGCGGCGAGGTCGATGCGGTAGTGACCATGTATCACGACCAGGGCCAGATCGCGATCAAGCTGATGGGCTTTGAGCGCGGCGTGACCGTGGCCGGCGGCTTGCCCATCCCGGTCGCAACCCCCGCGCATGGCACGGCCTTTGATATCGCCGGGCAGAACAAGGCCAATCCGGGCGCAATACGGCAGGCATTCGATCTGCTGGTGCGCATGGCGAAAACGCATCGCGCCGAACGCAGCGCGGACTGAGGAGACCAAGATGACCAAAATCAAATCCGTGCGCACGCGCGTCTGGAACTGGACTGGACCAACCGTGCCGCCGACGGGCAATTTCTGCACCAACGCCTCAGACGTGCTTTACGAAAAAGGCGATGCGATGTCGTCTTTCCGGTTCCATCAATGGCTAACCTGCGAGGTCGAGACCGAAGACGGCACCATCGGCATCGGCAACGCGGCATTGGCTCCTTCGGTGGTCAAGGCTGCCATTGACGAATGGTTTGCTCCGCTGGTGATCGGCGAAGACCCGTTCGACTATGCCTATCTGTGGGAAAAGATGTACCGTCGCAGCCATGCCTGGGGGCGTAAGGGCATCGGGATGACGGCGATCTCGGCTGTCGATCTGGCGATCTGGGACCTGATGGGCAAGCTGACGGGCAAACCGGTTTTCAAGTTGCTGGGCGGTCGCACGAAAGAGAAAATCCCCGTCTACTACTCCAAGCTCTATTCCGGCCCCATCGAAGTGATGCAGGCCGAGGCCGCAGAGGCGCAAAAGAACGGCTATTCCGCCTACAAGATGCGGTTCGGCTGGGGCCCCAAAGATGGTATGGCCGGGATGCGCGAGAACCTCAAACGGGTCGAGGCCGTGCGAGAGGTCATCGGTTATGACGTCGATCTCATGCTCGAATGCTACATGGGCTGGAATCTCGATTACACTAAGCGGATGCTGCCCAAACTTGTCGAATATGAACCCCGCTGGCTGGAGGAACCGGTGATCGCCGATGATGTCGAAGGCTACCGCGAACTGAATGCGATGAATATCGTGCCAATCTCGGGCGGTGAGCATGAATTCTCGGTCATCGGCTGCAAGGACTTGATCGAGAAAAAGGCCGTTTCGGTTCTGCAATATGACACAAACCGGGTGGGCGGGATTACGGCAGCGCAGAAGATCAACGCGATCGCCGAGGCGTTTCAGGTGCCCGTGATCCCCCATGCGGGCCAGATGCACAATTACCATCTGACTATGGCAAACGCCAATTGCATGATCAGCGAGTATTTCCCCGTCTTCGACGTCGAGGTCGGAAATGAGCTGTTCTACTACATCTTCGAAGGGGATCCGGAAGCCGTGGATGGGTTCCTGGATTTGGATGACGACAAGCCGGGTCTGGGGATTGAAATCACCGATAAACATCTGAAACATTTTGACATTACGGAGTAGATGATGACCTACACCGGTATCTGGCCCGTTGCGCCAACACCGTTCAACGAGAACGGAACGCTTGATCTGGACGGGATGAAGCGCGTTCTTGATTGTCTGATCGATCAGGGCGCGGATGGGATCTGTGTTCTGGCGAATTTCTCGGAACAGTTCCTGATCTCTGATGCCGAGCGCGAGACTTTGACGCGACTGAGCCTTGAGCACGTCTCGGGACGGGTTCCAATGATTGTGACGATCAGCCATTTCGCCACTCAGATTGCGGTGGAACGGGCGCAATTTGCCAAGGATCTGGGTGCGGACATCGTGATGATGATGCCGCCCTATCACGGGGCGCTTCTGAAGGGGAATGCACAGCAGACCTTCGAGCAGTTTGCTGCCGTGGGCGAGGTCGGCATTCCGATCATGGTGCAGGATGCGCCGTTGTCGGGTGTCGACCTGCCGGTGCCTCTGCTGGTGCGCATGGCGCAAGAGATCGAGATGGTGAAGCTGTTCAAGATCGAATGTCCCCGAGCAGCCAACAAGCTGCGCGCCCTGATCTCCGAAGGCGGAGACGCGATTGAAGCGCCGTTTGATGGTGAAGAGGGGATCACCTTGCTGGCCGATCTGGATGCGGGTGCCACGGGGTCAATGACCTCGGGTATGATCGTGGACCAGATCAAGCCGGTCATCACCCATCACCACGCGGGTCGCATTGACGAGGCAACCGCCGCCTATGGGCGCGTGGCGATGGTGATCAACCACGAAAACCGCCAATGCGGCTGGCAATCCTGCAAGGCGGCGATGGTCGAAGGCGGCGTGATCCGGTCTGAGTTCTGCCGTCACCCGATTGATCCGCTGCAACCGGCTATCCGCGACCGTTTGATCGACCTTTTGAAACCTTTGGACCCGATGGTCCTGAAGTGGGGAAAATAAGATGATCCTTGGACAAAACCTGATCGACGGAAACTGGGTCGGCTCAGACAACCTGCGTGCTTCAGATGATCTGGAAGGGCAGAACTTCGCTCAGGCGACAGCTGCGCAGGTCGACGAGGCCTGTCGCGCCGCCCGCCGTGACTTCCGTGCTTATGTGGGCAAATCGCGGGCCGAGCGGGCCGCGTTCCTACGCACGATTGCTGAGCAGATGGATGTTCTGGGAGAGGAGATCACCCAGACCGGCATGGCTGAGACTGGACTGCCCGAGGCGCGCCTGGTGGGCGAGCGTGGCCGTACCACCGGTCAGTTGCGCATGTTTGCCGATCTGATCGAAGAGACCGGGTATCTCGATATCCGTAAAGTCGGCGCACTTCCTGATCGGACGCCACTCCCCCGTCCTGATCTGCGCCTGACGCACAAAGGCATCGGCCCGGTGGCCGTCTTTGGCGCGTCGAACTTCCCGCTCGCCTTTTCCACGGCGGGCGGGGATACCGCCTCGGCTTTGGCCGCTGGATGCCCGGTGATCGTCAAGGGCCACAGCGCCCACGCGGGTACTGCCGAATTGGTGGCACAGTCCATCGCCAAGGCGATTGAGGTCTGCGATATGCCGACGGGCACGTTCCAGATCGTGCAGGGATCGGGGCGCGAGGTCGGTTCGGCCCTTGTACAGCATCCAGATATCTGCGCGGTTGGCTTTACCGGATCGCTGGCTGGGGGCAGGGCGCTTTATGATCTGTGTCACGCGCGCCCGAACCCGATCCCGTTTTACGGCGAGCTTGGCTCGGTCAACCCTATGTTCTGTCTGCCCGCCGCTATGGACAAGCGTGCGGCAGAGATCGGCGCGGGCTGGGCCGCGTCTCTGACCATGGGGGCCGGGCAGTTCTGCACCAACCCCGGCGTCGCGGTCATGTTAAATGGGCCAGATGCCGACGCATTAGAAACCGCCTGTGTGGCCGCACTGAACCAAACGGCGGAACAAAAGATGCTGACCGACGGTATCCTCGATGCATACGAAGAGGGCGTCCGCGCCTTCCGTGATCTGATGACCGAGGTCACGTCCTCCGGTTCTGCCGTGGGCAAACGCGCAGCCCTGCCTGCGTTGTTCAAAGTCAGCGCTGCAGAGTGGATGGCAAACCCCAAATTGCAGCACGAAGTGTTTGGCGCAGCGGGTATCATTGTTCTGTGCGACGACACGGATCAGATGGTGGCTCTTGCCGAAGGACTGGAAGGCCAACTGACCCTTACGTTGCACATGGATGACGCAGATCATGACTTCGCCGGTACCTTAATGCCCATTCTCGAAGAGAAAGCCGGACGTTTGTTGGCCAATGGCTTTCCCACGGGTGTCGAGGTGTGCTCGGCGATGATGCATGGCGGGCCTTACCCGGCCAGCACCGACGTGCGCGCGACTTCCGTCGGCACTCTCGGTATTGCGCGATGGCTGCGCCCGGTCAGCTATCAGAACATGCCTGGTGCTTTGCTGCCGAATGAACTGCAGGGCTGAGGATCCACGTCAGGCCATCTGTGGCCTGACCCCAAAACGCCACGAACGCACAGGTTCGGCGGCGGCTAAAGGACAAATAAAGGAGCAAATGGATGTACGGCGTTCTGGACGGCACCGGATTTGAGGTCCTCGAAAAAGAGTTCGAAGCCTGTTTCATCGGCCACGCGCGGGTCGAAAGGTTGTGGACCGGTGCGCGCTGGTCCGAAGGGCCAGCCTGGTTTGCCGCCGGGCGTTATTTGGTCTGGTCTGACATCCCCAACAACCGCTTGATGCGCTGGGATGACACCGATGGCTCGGTCTCAGTGTTTCGGCAGCACTCGAACAATGCCAATGGTAACACGGTGGATCGCGAGGGTCGGTTGGTGTCATGCGAACATCTGACCCGGCGTGTCACAAGGACTGAACATGACGGCTCTATCACGGTTCTGGCGGACGCATGGAAGGGAAAGCGCCTGAATTCTCCCAATGACGTTGCTGTCAAATCCGATGGCTCCATTTGGTTCACAGACCCTTCATACGGGATCATGATGGACTATGAAGGTGAGCGCGCCGAAAGCGAGATCGGGGCGTGTCATGTGTTTCGTGTAGATCCGATGTCAGGCGAGGTGACAGCTGTCGCCACCGACTTCGTGAAACCCAACGGCTTGGCCTTTTCGCCGGACGAGAGCGCTCTCTACATCTCCGACACGGGCATAACCCATGACCCGGACGGTCCTGCCCATATTCGCAGGTTCAGTGTCTCTAGCGATGGAAAAACTCTGACGGGGGGCGAGGTGTTTGCGAAGTGTTCCGCAGGGCTGTTCGATGGCTTTAGGCCAGACCGCGAAGGCCGCATCTGGAGTTCCGCCGCGGACGGTATTCATTGCCTGAACCTGCAAGGAGATCTAATCGGCAAGGTGCACATACCCGAGATGGTAGGAAATGTTTGTTTTGGCGGGGCCAAATTAAACCGGCTCTTTGCGGCGGGTACAAGCAGCCTTTACGCGATCTATCTCAATGTGAACGGTGTCTCACCGGTTTGATTTTACTTGCTAAAGTAGAGTTGTAAGCTGGGGAGACATCAGCAGAAGTAGACGCAAATCCCAATCGAACGTTTCTTGAACTAGTCACAGCACAAGCTTATGAAAGGACTGCTACTTTTTTAAGAAACCGCTTTTAAAGCGTTCTTTGTGCCTGCCGTGCAAATCGTAGTGCCCGGGTCTGCAAGGCATTTTTAGATGAACCTAGCGAATGTCCACAATTTGAGTAAGACTGCAGCATTCAAGCACGCAGTCGAATGGCATGATTGAGCCGGAACTGACCAACCTGCCAGGCGCCCGCACTCCCACCCAATTCTTTTCCAGATGAAAGATACGGAGACGCGATAAGCCTCAAACCCGCGTCGTATTCTGGAACTAAGCTGACATTCTTCACAACCGTTTAATCTGTAGCTTTGGGGCTCGCTCATGGCATTCTCTATGTGTGTCCCGACTGAAAGCAAAAGCGCATGCCGGCCATTAATCGTGCTTTGGGATTTTGCTCATGCAGCAGGTCGCGAACCAAGTAAGCCGGACTTCGCCTGGTCGGACGTGACTAGATCCACAGCACAGGCCTGATCCGACAGACCGAAGGCTTTCAATAGCGGACTGAGCCAGAACAGCGACACCGCAGAGTTTGCGACAATCCTTAACGGGGCGCGCAGCGTAGGCTCTACCAGACCGCGCCGCGGCAGGTATATCACAACATGTCCATCCTGCGGGCGGGTATGAGTCTTCGAGACTATGCTGAACAGGCCTTGGATGTTGCGGAGAAATACTATGCCAACCGTTTCTACCTGTCGTCGCATGATTGCGGGATGACCGGCGAATTTCCCTATCTCTACCACCGTGGTGACTCCCGCGATGCGGGCTATGACGGTGTGATCGAGGCGGGCGTGACCATTTGTGTCGAAAGCTATATCGGTGAGGAGGAGGGACATGAGGGTGTTAAGCTGGAACAACAAGTGCTGGCGACAGAGACCGGCGTTGAACTTCTGTCGGAGTTTCCCTTCAAAGAGAGCCTGATGGACCTTAGTTTTCAACCCGCATTTCCTCAGCCGCGGATCTAAGAGCGTGCAGGCAGTGATAGCGGAGGGAGTTGACGTCAGCTGCACCACAAACCCGGCGCAGGCGTTTTTCAAGGTTATCGACTGGGCGGCTCCCGGTGCGAAGGTGACCTATGCTCTGGACTTGTTCCTGACCGACGCAGCGCTCGAAACAACAACCCGCGGACGTTTTGATCAGAGGCGGGCCGATCTGGTCAACAACGTATCTGGATCCGTCGAAACACCAAGTTCGCTTAAACCGCGATTAAAAGTAAATCACCTGCTGCCAACAAGCCGATCAATGTACCCAACGCTCAAGCACTTCAGTTGATTCCTTACGGAGGACATCGAATTTCGGAAACTCTAACGACAGCTTTGGCTCGTATGGCTCCAGTTCCATGTTTGTTTCCCGTATCATGCAGAAATCTGTGCAGATTACAGCATCCGTGACTTTGAGCTCTGACCAAATCATCCCCACGCGACTTATCCAAGGGAAAATCCGTATGGGAAATAAGGAAACAGCGACAGGAGGTTTGCGCCTGAACGAGTTTGCCACGGTTGGCTCATGTGGAAGCACGGGACGCGACCAACACGAGTATCTCGCCTCGGATAGAAACGCTGAATATTTGCGACACCACCTTTGATCTGACGGTGTTCGAATTGGTCACTGAATACGATGCGAACTTCATTTTTTTTTGCGTTTGTCACCAAACTGAATCCAAACCGTCACAAAACCGCAATGACCCGGGTTCATCCCCTTCTCATCCAAGTGAGAGAGGATACCACCTGATGTCGTTGCGCTTTGCCTGCCTGACATCTGCCCTTGCCCTGACCGCCGGCCAGGCTTCGGCAGAAATGAATTTCAACCGAATTGCTTCTTTCCCCGTCGTTAAGAATATGGCCGAGGGAACTGATACCGAACGTGAGACCTCACCCGAGATCATCGCTGCGACCGCAGACGGGATGACGTTGGTCTATACAGATAGCCCGTTGGGTGTAATCGGCATGGTCGACATCACCGACCCAGCGAACCCGGCACCTCTGGGCGCGATGGAAGTGGGCGGCGAGCCGACGTCAGTTGGGATCGTTGGTGGGACGGCTTTTGTGGGCGTGAACACTTCGGAAAGCTACACCGCCCCGTCGGGCAAACTGATCTCGGTCGACATCGAACGCAAGGCGGAAACCGGCGCCTGTGATCTGGGTGGTCAACCCGACAGCGTCGCGGTTGCCCCAGATGGCAGCTTTGTAGCCGTAGCGATAGAGAACGAGCGGGACGAAGACCTGAACGACGGCGTTATCCCGCAACTGCCCGCCGGATCGCTGGCGCTGGTGCCTCTGAAAGACGGTGCGTTGGATTGCGGCGGCATGAAGATGGCCTCGCTGACTGGTCTGGCAGACGTCGCGCCCACCGACCCCGAGCCTGAGTTTGTGGACATCAACGCTCTGGGCGAAACCGTCATCACTCTGCAGGAAAACAACCACATCGCGGTTGTTGACAAGGACGGGAACGTAGTCAGCCATTTCTCGGCTGGCGCGGTTGATCTGGAAGGTATTGACGCCACGGACGAGCGCGGCGCGCTGATCTTCACAGAAAGCCAAAAGAGCCGTCTACGCGAGCCTGATGCGGTGAAGTGGATCGACGACAACCATTTTGCCACCGCCAACGAAGGTGATTACAAAGGTGGCTCGCGCGGCTGGACGATCTTCCACAAGGACGGCACCGTTGTTTACGAGAACGGCACCGATTTCGAGAAAGCCATCATCCAGATCGGGCACTATCCCGACAAACGCTCAGACGCAAAAGGTGTAGAACCAGAAAGCGTAACTGCAGCGACCTTTGGTGGTACGCCGATGATCTTTGTGGGTGCCGAACGCGCCTCGGTCGTGGGTGTTTACGACGCCACCGATCCGGCCAACCCGGTTCTGAAACAACTGCTGCCCTCGGGCGTGGGGCCGGAAGGCTACGTTGCTATCCCTGAGCGCAATCTGCTGGTCTCGGCCAATGAAAAAGACCTGATCGAAGATGGTGGCCCGCGTGCGCATGTGTCGATCTTTGAATATCAGGATGCACCCGCCGCTTATCCGCATCTGACCTCCGCCGGCGCGGATGAGTTGATCGGATGGGGCGCGCTGTCCGGTCTGGTCGCTGATGAGGACGGCATGATCTATGCGGTCAATGACAGCTTCTACGGCTTCCAGCCCTCGATCTTCAAGATCGATCCCAGCCAGCAACCTGCCCGCATCATGGACGTCATTCGTATCCACCGTCAGGACGGCAACCCGGCGCAAAAGCTGGATCTGGAAGGAATTACGCTGGACGGCAAAGGTGGCTTCTACGTCGCCTCTGAAGGCCGAACCGACCGTGTCATCCCCCACGCGATCTACCATGTCTTGGCCGAAGGCAAGATCAAGGACCGCAAGGGTGAGATCGGCCTGCCGCCGGAACTGATGGCCGTCGAAAAACGCTTCGGGTTCGAAGGCATTACCAAGGTTGGAGACACTCTGTGGATGGCAGTTCAGCGCGAATGGAAGGACGACCCCAAAAACCACGTGAAACTTGTCGCCTATAACCTTGAAACCAAGGAATGGGGCGCGGTGCACTATCCCAAAGCTGACCCGGAAACTGGTTGGGTAGGTCTGTCGGAGATCACCGCATTCGGTGACCATGTTTATGTCATCGAACGCGACAACCAGCACGACCACCGTGCAGTTACCAAGAAAATATACCGCATCCCGCTGTCTGAAATGACCCCGGCCCCGCTGGGTGGTGAGCTGCCCGTGGTCAGTAAGGAAGAGGTCCGTGACTTGCTGCCCGACCTGACTTCGACCGGCGGCTACGTACTGGACAAGATCGAAGGTCTGGCCATCCTGCCTTCGGGCGAGGCATTCGTTATGACCGACAATGACGGCGTCGATGATGCCTCGGGCGAGACGATGTTCTGGTCGATCGGCTCGGTTTCGGCTGGGAACTAGACTAAACATCAGAAATCAAAAGCCCCGCGCAGAGATTGCGCGGGGCTTTTGCATTCAAAGCCAGTTTTGATCCCTTTGGCCGTATGTTTTCTAATGAACTTTTACACGCAGCCTGATTGGAAAGTTGTTTTCGTCTGTCGCTTTCTTCGGGGATCTACTTCGAGTTACCACCACGCCTCGACAAAGTTGAAGAACTCCGACCTGTCATCATCGCGGCCAACAGGGGTGATCTTGTGGTAGCGCATCCTGCCATCCCATTCGGTGCCGAACCACTTCGCATTGTGGTGGTTAACCTTCACGGGCCATCAATTGTACTTGGCTCTCATACGCAAGAAAAACCGGCGACCTAGCATGTCATCTCAGGTCTGCCGAGTCGTTCGCACATGTGTATTTTGGCGAAGATTGTGGAATTTTTGGTGTATGACGAAGTTAGCAACAGCGCATCTCGGTACCCTAACGCTCAAAGACTAAAATGATGTCGTGAAAATTCGACTCAGAAGGACCGTATCACCATTCTGTTCGCTGAATCTGAACAGACCTTTTGAACCCCAACCAGCCTGTGCCGATTTGAGAAAGGCGGCCTTTCAGATCGCTGGCATGTAGGGGAAATATTTCTTGCCCAAATGAGCCGAATGCGAATTCGACCGACAGGCATTCTTTAAACAGCGACTAACAGACGACACGTGTTGGTCCTGATCGAAATGATAGTCTTGACCAATCCCGACGCCCATTTAACCTAGATGGCCTCATGGCGTCTCAACCAAACAACATTCTGACCCTTCTTATCCTGGTAACACCAAACTTCAACATGGCGGCGACAGTGGGTTTCATCGACCCGTTCCGCGCCGCAAACTACCTGGAAGGCAAAGCACGGTTCCAATGGCAGATCGCATCCCTGCACGGTGGTCCTTGCACTGCAAGCAACGGGATGACCATCGACACGATTGCAATGGCCGAAGTTCAGGAAGGGCGCAAGGATTTCGTGATCGTCTCGTCCAGTTGGGCGCCGGAAGCCTACAACTCAACCCCGCTTCATACGTCGCTATGGCGTTGGGCCGGTCAAGGGAGCACGCTGGGCGGGCTGGATACCGGGGCTTTCATCCTCGCCGAAGCTGGTTTGCTCAAGGGGCGTCGGGCCACGGTGCACTATGAGCATATCGACGCGATGAAAGAGCTCTATCCCAATGTCGAGGTCAGTGAGGAGTTGTTCGTATTCGACAAGGCCCGCATCACCTGTTGCGGCGGCGCGGCAGCCTTGGATTTTGCCTTGCATATCATCAAGGGCACCAAGGGCGACGCTTTGGCCAATGCGGCAGCACGATACGTTTTTCACCAGACCGTGCGCCCCCAAGGCGCTATGCAAAGTCCGGGACTGGCCGAGCCGATGGGTCAACTGGCCCCCACAGCGGTCAAACGGGCGATAGCGTTGATGGAGCAGAACCTGGAAACACCGCTAAGCATTCCCGAGATCTGTGATTCCATAAACCTGTCACAACGCCAGTTGAATCGGCTGTTCGCGCGGCACGTCAAGAAAACTCCAACCATGTATTATCGTGACATCCGGTTGGACCGTGCACGCGGGCTGGTGACACAGACGGATATGTCTTTGCTTGAGGTTTCGGTGGCCTCGGGTTTTGCCAGCCAGGTTCATTTCAGCCGCGCATACCGCGAACGGTTTGGGTTGTCTCCGCGCAATGATCGAGTGGAAGGTCGTGTGCCCTTCGAATTTCGCGCTTGGCCCATGCACCGCAAGACCGATAGGCGGGTGGCGAATAAAGTTAATTAGATGGCGATCTACGCACAATGGTAACGTGTGAGAGACGCGATCCTGTACCTATGACCGAGTCACTCGGCAGGGTTTTGTTCATAGGAGACGCCCGCAATGACTGAACAGCCAACGTCCCAGCAATTCGCGGATATTTCCAAGGGCTATCACGAAAACCCATCCAGTTCGTTTTCGCTGCGGGCCGAGGCCTATACGGATCCAGCCTGGCATGCTGTGGACTTGCGCGAGATCATCGCCAAGACGTGGCAATGGGTCAGCCATGTCGAAAAGCTGCGCAAACCAGGCAGCTTTGTCACGATCGAGATCGCTGGTCAGCCGGTAGCTGTGGTACGTGATCGGGAAGGCGTTCTGCGTGCGTTTTACAATGTCTGCAAACACCGCGCCCATCAGCTTTTGTCGGGCGAAGGTAATACGACCCGCATCATGTGCCCTTATCACGCCTGGGTTTACAAGTTGGATGGACAGCTGGTGCGTGCCCCGCATACCGAGAATCTGAATGGATTCGAGCCCAAAGAGATTTGTCTGGATGAGGTGCAGGTAGAGGAATTTTGTGGGTTTGTTTATGTAAACCTTGATCGAGAGGCCCCACCCCTGTCGGAGCTGTCCGGCGATCTGGAAACCGAAATCCGCCACTGGGCGCCGGATATCGAAGAGCTGACATTTGCTCACCGACTAACCTATGACATCATGTCCAACTGGAAGAACGTGGTCGACAATTTCCTGGAGTGCTATCACTGTCCGACCGCTCACAAGGATTTCTGCGAACTTGTCGATATGGACACCTACAAGGTGACCACGCACGGCATCTATTCCAGTCATATGGCCGACGCGGGCAACACGACCAACGGCGCTTATGACGTGTCGAATGCCACGGTGAAAACCCATGCCGTTTGGTGGCTATGGCCCAACACTTGCATCATGCGGTATCCTGGTCGGTCGTCGATGATCATCCTCAACATCATCCCTGCAGGCCCCGACCGGACGCTGGAAACCTATGACTTCTTCCTTGAGACCAAGGAGCCCAACGAGGCCGAGGTCGAAACGATCCGCTATCTGGACGAAGTGTTACAGGTTGAAGACATCAACATCGTTGAAAGCGTGCAGAAAGGGATGAACACTCCAGCCTTCGACGCGGGCCGCATCGTGAACGACCCTGATGGCTCGGGCATGTCGGAACATGCGGTGCACCATTTCCACGGTCTTGTTTTGGACGCATACAAAAGGGCCGCCGGGTGAGTCAGTTTTCCAAAAGAATGCAGTTCCAACCTCCTCCCCGCCCGTGACTGAACGCGCGCAGTCACCGAATATTGGCAGGCAGGGAGGAACAGCATCATGCCAGCAACACCAAATATCGTCGTCGTGATGGCCGACCAATTGGCACCGCAATTTTGCGGGGCCTATGGCCACCCGGTCGCCAAGACACCGCATATCGATGCGCTGGCCGCGCGCGGGATGCGGTTTGATGCGGCCTATTGCAACTCACCACTTTGCGCACCTTCCCGGTTCGCCTTCATGTCCGGCCAGTTGATCAGCCGTATCGCCGCCTACGACAATGCCTCCGAATTCCGCGCCAGCGTGCCAACATTCGCGCATTACCTGAAGACGTTGGGCTATCACACCTGCCTGTCGGGCAAGATGCACTTTGTCGGCCCCGACCAGAAACACGGGTTTCAGGACCGCGTGACCACCGACATCTACCCGTCCGATTTCGCCTGGACGCCCGATTGGGAGGCCCATGATGAGCGCATCGACAAGTGGTACCACAACATGCAGACGGTCAAGGAAAGCGGCGTGGCCGTCGCCACCTTCCAGACCGACTATGACGACGAGGTCGGCTTTGCCGCGCGCCGCTGGCTGATAGATCGCGCGCGCGATCGGGCGCACGGATCGGAAGTGCCTTTCTGCATGGTCGCCAGTTTCATTCACCCACATGATCCCTATGTTGCGCAGCCGGAATGGTGGGACCTCTATGACGATGATGACGTCGACATGCCCGAGTTCACGTTATCGCCTGAAGACCAAGACCCGTTCTCGCGCCGTGTCATGGATGGGATCGAAGCCAGCTATGTTCTTCTGACAGACGAAGAAGTCCGGCGCGCGCGTCGTGCCTATCTGGCCAATGTCAGCTTCTTCGACAGCCAGGTAGGCAAGATCGTCAAGACGCTCGAAGACATTGGCGAACTCGACAACACCATCGTTATTGTTACTGCAGATCACGGCGACATGCTGGGCGAACGCGGTCTGTGGTACAAGATGAACTTCTTCGAACACTCGGCTCGGGTGCCCTTGATCATGGCCGGGCCGGGGGTGGCCAAAGGCCGCGCGCCCAACGCCTGTTCGCTACTGGATTTGTTACCCACCTTTGTTGATATCGGAGGCGGCCCCCCGGACATGTTTGGCGAAACGGTCGACGGCCGATCACTGATGCCGCTGGCGCGCGGTGAGGCCGACCCGTTGGACGAGGCGATCAGTGAATACTGCGCCGAAATGACCCCCTGGCCGGTCTTTATGATCCGGCGCGGGCCACTGAAATACATCCATTGCGACATCGATCCACCGCAGCTTTTTGACTTGTCGGTTGACCCGTTCGAGAAGGTGAATGTCGCTGCTGATCCAGCCTATGCCAAAGCCGCCGCAGGCTTTGCCGCCGAAGTCAGAGCCCGCTGGAACAGCGACCAGCTGCGCACAGATGTGATCGCTACGCAGAAATCCCGCCGCGCGCTTCATGCGGCGATGGAAGCCGATGCCGGGGAGCATTGGGATTACAACCCACCCTCTGATGCCAGCCAGCAATATGTGCGCAACCATATGGATTGGACCGAGGCCGCAGGCCGCTATCGGTTCCCGCCGCAAAAGGACGACTGATATGAAACTACAGGGAAAAATCGCCCTCGTAACTGGTGGTCGTGGAGGGATTGGTCGGGCAATCGTAGCGCGCTTTCTGTGTGAAGGGGCGATCGTCTATGCCGCCGATCTGACACCGCAGGGATCATTGGCCGAACATGACGATAATGGTAGCCGTTTTGTTGCGATGAACGTGGCAGACGAGGCTGCGGTAAAAGCTGCGATGGCGCAGATCGAGGCCGACGAAGGCAAGCTCGATATTCTGGTGAACGCAGCCGGGATCGAGATCGAGAAGACCATCGAAGACACCACGCTGGAGGAATGGAACCAAAGCTTCGCTGTAAACTGCACCGGCACCTTCCTGACCTCGAAATACGCCTTGCCCCTTATGCGCGCGGCGGCGAAAACCGGCGCTTCGGCCAGCATCATCAATTTTGGCAGCTATGATGGGTTCATCGCCGATCCCGGCCTTGCGGCTTATTGTGCCACCAAGGGCGCGGTGCATGCGCTGACCCGCGCCATGGCTTGTGACCACGGCCCTGAGGGCATCCGCGTAAACGCGATCTGCCCGGGCTTTATCGACACACCAATGCTGCAAAGTTTCTTCACCGGCGACGGGTCCGGCGGCGGAGGCAAGTCGATTGACGAGCTGCAACAGGCTGTTCGCGACGTACACCCGATGCGCACCTATGGCACGCCCGAGGATATCGCGAACCTTGTCAACTGGCTCGCCTCGGACGAGGCCCGCTATGCGAGCGGTCAACTTTGGGTATTGGACGGCGGACTGTCTGCGCAAGTCCAGCAGATGAGACTGTGATGTCAGAAGCGCTGCGCTCTCAAGAGCCGGAGGTCGCTGCTGGGATGCCTCTGTTCGCGTTTAGAGAGATGGCTTGGCGAAAGCCGATCTGGGGCATGCCAGAGAACCCACGCCACCTCTTAGTTGTCCCTAAGACCTTCGAGGAGCCAATCACATGACCAAGCCCGTCATCGTCACCTGCGCCCCTACAGGCGGCATTCACACCCCCACCATGTCGGAGCACCTGCCGATCACTCCGACCGAAATCGCAACCGCCAGCATCGAGGCCGCCGAGGCCGGCGCCTCGATCATCCACCTGCATGCGCGCGACCCGGAAACCGGCAAGCCCGACCCGAACCCCGACCTGTTCATGGAATTCCTTCCGCGCATCAAGCAAGCGACAGATGCGGTTATAAATGTCTCTACGGGCGGTGGGTTGGGCATGTCGCGCGAAGAACGCCTTCGCGCCGCGACGGTCGCCAGCCCGGAAATGGCAAGCATGAATATCGGGTCGATGAACTTCGGCATTTTCCCGATGAAGGACAAGTATTCGAACTGGAAGCACGATTGGGAGCCCGAATTCCTGGACATGACCCGCGATTTCATCTTCCGCAACACCTTCGCGGATATCGAATACTGCCTAAAGGAACTGGGTCAGGGCCACGGTACCCGGTTCGAGTTCGAATGTTATGACCTTGGCCACCTTTATAACCTGGCGTGGATCATTGATCAGGGTTGGATCGAGGGGCCGATTTTCGTGCAGATGGTTTTTGGCATCTTGGGCGGGGTGGGGGCCGATCTGGACAACCTGATGCACATGCACACGATTGCCAACAAGCTGTTTGGCGATGACTATGAATGGTCGGTGCTGGCCGCCGGTCGCCACCAGATGCCGTTCACCACACAAAGCGCATTGCTTGGGGGGAACGTGAGGGTGGGTATGGAAGACAGCCTATACATCGGACCCGGAGAGAAAGCTGTGTCCAGCGCTCAGCAAGTTCGCAAAATTCGGGAGATCGTCGAAAATTTGGGGCTTCAGGTTGCCACCCCCGCCGAGGCGCGCGCGCGTCTGGGTCTGAAAGGCGGCGATCAGGTGGCATTCTAAGGAGGGGAGCACATGCAGACAAAGATGTTGATCAATGGTGAGCTTGTAGAAGGAGGCGGGGCAGCGATCCCGGTCCTGAACCCGGCAACCGGAGAAGAGATTTGCACCATCAATGCCGCCACCTCGGAACAAGCAGACGCTGCAGCCGCCGCTGCGCATGAGGCGTTTGACACGTTCGGGCAGACCAGCCCGGCGGAACGGTCGCAGTTGTTGACAGATATCGCGGATGTCCTCCAAGCCAACATCAAGGAGTTGGCCGAGTTGGAAAGTCTGGACGCAGGCAAGCCTTGGCCCTCGGCGCTGAACGATGAAACCCCGCTGACGCTGGACACCTTCCGCTTTTTCGCTGGTGCCGCGCGCACGATGTCCGGGGTGACGGCGGGCGAATACGTAGCCGGCCACACTAGCATGATCCGCAAAGATCCGGTCGGACCGGTGGCGGCGATTGCGCCCTGGAACTACCCTTTGATGATGGCCGCCTGGAAGCTGGCTGCGCCTTTGGCGGCGGGCTGTCCCGTGACGCTGAAACCCTCTCAAATTACGCCACTTTCCACATTGAAGGCCGCCGAGTTGATTGCAGACATCGCCCCCAAAGGCGTCGTGAACGTTCTACACGGTTCGGGCCGCGAGATCGGGAGCCAGATGATCAACGACCCGCGCATCGAGGCGATTTCGATCACCGGGTCCAATGCGACCGGGGCCGAGGCGATGAAAGCGGCCTCTCGTCAGATCCGGCACGTGCATCTGGAGCTGGGCGGCAAGGCCCCCGTGATTGTCTTTGACGACGCCGATATCGACGCGGTTACAGAAACCGTGCGCTATGGCTCGTTCTTCAACGCCGGTCAGGACTGCGCGCAACCCTGTCGCTTGCTGGTGCAGGATGCCGTCTATGACAAAGTGGTCGCCGCTGTGCTCGATCAGGTTGGGCAGATCAAGGTTGGTGCGCAAAAGGCTGAGGGTACGGAAATGGGTCCGATCATCTCGGTCGGACAACGCAACACCGTGGCCGGATTTGTCGATCGGGCGCGCGACACTTGCGCGGTTGTCGCCGGTGGAAGGATGATCGACGGCCCCGGCTTCTTCTATGAACCCACGGTTCTCGCCAATGTACCCCATGATGCGGAAGTATTCTGCAACGAGATCTTTGGCCCCGTCGTTACGATCTCGCGGTTCAGCGACGAGGACGAAGCGCTGCGGGTTGCCAATGCCGGAACGTTCGGGCTGGCTTCGTCGGTCTGGACCAACAATACCGGGCGGGCGATGCGGATGTCGGCGAAGCTGCGCTACGGATTTACCTGGGTGAATACCCACGGCGTCGCGACCCCGGAGATGCCCTGGGCGGCGATGAAGTCTTCGGGAACCGGCTGTGATATGAGCGTCTTTGCGCTCGATGCCTACACCGCCGTCAGACATGTGATGATCGCCCATGGATAATTGCGCGACTGTTACCGGCGGAAGCCGGGGGATTGGCCGGGCCATTGTGAACCGGCTGTTGGCAGACGGTTTTGATGTGGTCACATGCGGACGTGGCGCCCGGCCTGAGGACATGCCGGACACGGTGGTTTGGGTCACGGCGGATGTGTCGAAATCCTGCGATGCGGCGATGCTGATCAAAGCCGCAAACAACGCATTCGGTCGCGTCACCTTGTTGGTCAACAACGCCGGCGTTCAGGTCGAAAAGACCGTGGCCGACAGCGATGATGACGATTGGGATCTGGTGATGAACGTGAACTGCAAAGGCGTGTTCAACATGTGCCGCGAGGCCTTGTTAGATATGGCCGAACATGGCGGCAACATCATCAATATTGGGTCAATCTCCGGCATGGTCGCGGACCCAAGCATGGCGCTTTACAATGCGTCCAAGGCCTTTGTTCACGGGCTGACTCGATCGATTGCCGTTGATCACGGGCCAAAAGTCCGCTGCAACGCGATCCGCCCGGGCTGGATCATGACGGAGATGGCCGAGGACGGGTTTGCCTTGGCAAAAGACCCGGAGAAAGCCATGGCCGACGCATTGGCCCGCCACCCGGTGGGCCGGTTCGGGGAACCCGCCGACATTGCCAACATGGTAAGTTGGCTGGCCTCGGATCAGGCGGCTTACGTGTCTGGCGAATGTTTCACGGTCGATGGCGGCATGACTGCTGCCTCGCCCCTAAATCCGGGATTGTTCTGATGGAATTTGCACATACGGCCTGCCTTGGTGGTGGTGTCATCGGGGCCAGCTGGGCGGCGCTTTTCTTGGCTTCTGGACGTTCGGTTGCGATGTTCGATCCGGCGTCGGAGGTGGAAAAGCATGTGCGCGACTATGTCGAGATGGCCTGGCCAACCCTGACCGAGCTGGGGCTGACCGAGAACGGCGCTCCTGACGCAATCAGCTTTCACGACAGTGCCGTCAAGGCGGTCGCCGGAGCCGCGTTCGTCCAGGAAAACGTGCCTGAACGCCTGCCCATCAAACACGCCACCTTTGCCGAGATCGAGCCAGTTCTGGACCCGCAGGCCATTGTCGCCAGTTCGGCCTCGGGCCTGATGCTGAGTCAGATGCAGGGAGGCTGGAAAGATCCAGCGCGCTTCGTACTGGGGCACCCGTTCAACCCGCCCCACCTGATCCCGTTGGTAGAGATTCTGGGCAATGACCTGACCGACCCGGCGGCAGTGCACGGGGCCGAGCGGTTTTACGAAGCTGTGGGCAAGGTAACCATCCGGGTGAACAAGGAAAAGAACGGCCACGTCGCGAACCGCCTGCAAGCCGCAATCTGGCGCGAAGCGATTTCATTGGTGGTCGAAGGCGTGGCGAGCGTCGAAGACGTGGACAAGGCAGTCTGGGCAGGACCCGGCCTGCGTTGGGCCGCGATGGGGCCAACCATGCTGTTCAACCTGGGCGCGGGCGCAGGCGGGCTTCAGGCGTTTTGCGACCATTTCACCGACACGTTTAACAGCTGGTGGGATGATCTGGGACAGGTGCATCTGGATGACGATGTTTCGCGCATCTTGATCCAAGGTGTGCGCGACGAGACACGCGGGCAAAGCCCAGCCGAGCTGTCGGCAAAACGCGACGCGTTGATCCTGGCGATGCAGAAAGCCACTTCAGGTTTGCGTTAGTTGATGAACCACGTTGTGGCTATTGGCCCCGGGCGGGCCGGGTTTTCGGTCTGCGCTGACCTGCGTGAGCGCGGGCATTAAGAGCCGATCACGCTGGTCGGAGAGGAGCCGCGCTGCCCTATCAACGCCCTCTGGTGTCAAGGTGCTTCTTCTGGGCGGGATGGCGCGCGCGTTTGCTTCTGCGGTCTGAAGGGTATTGCGGTGAGAATGACATCACTCTGCGCACAGGCTGCCGTGATGTGGAAATAGACCGGGTAAACAGTTAGGTGCGCACCGAAACAGACGGCTCCGTCTTCGATGATCATCTGGTGCTGACAACTGGCTCTCCCTCGCCGCGCTTGCCAGATGTCGTTGGGCGTAACCTGAACGGCGTGTTGACCATGCGCGATCCGACAGATGCCGAGGCAGCAAGTCGACGTTTGGATGTCTTGGTGCCGATTAAGTAGTAGTCTACAGAGAAAAAGTCGGACGGATGCGGACTTGAAGAACCTACGATTTTAGCGTGAGGGAGATCGCCTTAAGGCTTTGCTTTTGACAATCGTGCAGATTTCAATTGTGAGGGGCGCTTCACGGAGAAATAATTTTCATAATTGAGACGGTTTTTATTTTCGTGCCATCCCAGCGCAGCGCGAAACAATAGGCAACTGCAATTAGATTAAAGTTATCGCGGCAACATTCTGTAATTATTATGAAAACTGGTCGAAGTGAGAGGATTCGAACCTCCGACCCCTGCCACCCGAAGGCGAGCTCCTGGGGTGAAAGTAAATAAAGTAAGGGCCTTGAGTGCCAACCATTGCACTTCAGTAGCAGATAGCGCTGCGATAACGTTGCGGTTTCATTGCGAGTAAACCCGGCCCCTGTCGTATCTTGGTAAGCTCTTGTTTTTCAGTAGGTCATCCAGCTCTCTATGTTCGATGCTAGTTTGTTCTATGCATTGTTGCCCAGATCAAGCCCACTTATGCACGGTGAAGAGTTCTGCCATGGGTCAGTCCATTCACTTTCTCTAGGATAGCGTCTGCGTCAATGCAGTGGTGGCGATATAGATCGCCGATTGTTCCGGTCTGACCAAAGTGCTCGACACCCATTGGAATAGTTTGATGTCCAAGCACTGCCCCGAGCCAGGATAGAGTTGCAGGATGACCATCGATAACGGTGACGAGCTTGCAGTGTGGCGGAAGGTCGGACATAAGGGTTTCGATGTGGGAGCGTGCCGCTTGGTTGCCGCGCGAACGTGCCCGTTGAGCGGCGGTCCATCCGGCATTCAGGCGATCTGCGGATGTCACGGCCAATACACCTATGTCGCGACGGCCTTCACCAATCATACCGGCGGCCTTGATTGCCTCCGGCGCGACTGCTCCTTGATAGGCAATTACAACTTCGCAATTGGGCCCGGGTTTTCGCAACCAATAGGCCCCATCAATGGCACCTTGGCGGAACTCTTGGTCGACACGTTTCCCGGGCTGTTCAATCGGGTTGGTGGTCAGGCGCATATAGACGGAGCCTCCGGTTTGATCACGTAGCCATGTGCGCTCATCCGGTTGCCCTTCGCCATCGCGCTGCAGGTAATCGAAGGCCCATTCCATAATCACCGCCAGCTCGTCGGCAAAGGCGGGTTCAAAAGCGGCCAAACCGTCTTGGCTCATACCGATGAGCGGTGTTCCAACGGATTGGTGTGCTCCACCTTCCGGGGCGAGTGTGATGCCCGAAGGTGTGCCAACCAGCATGAAACGCGCGTCCTGATAACAGGCGTAATTCAGCGCATCGAGACCGCGGCTGACAAACGGATCATAGACGGTGCCAATTGGGATCAGCCGCTTACCGAACAGGGAATGCGACAAACCCGCAGCTCCCAGAAGCAACATGAGGTTCATTTCGGCGATACCAAGCTCGATATGCTGCCCTTCCGGAGTGAATTCCCATTTTGCCGTCGAAGGGATCCGGTGTTCTATGAAGGCGTCGGATTGCTCGGATCGGGCGAACAGTTTGCGCCGGTTAACCCAAGGACCAAGGCTTGTTGTGCCTGTCACATCTGGGGAGGTCGTCATTATGCGTTCGGCCAATGGGCCGTCGCCTTTTGATAGATCGTCAAGAATCTTGCCAAACGCCATCTGGGTCGAGATTTCGCGACTGGTGTCGATTTCGATTGGCGGCACATCCAATTTGTCATCAAAATAGCGGCGCGGACCTTTGGCAAAGAACGGGGTGCTGGCCAGAAAATCTTTGAATGCGTCTGGATCTTGCACCGTCGCAAGCGGCTCCCATTCTTCGCCCTTCGGCACACCCATATGCGATTGCCACGCGGCAAACTGACTATTGTTCATCAGCCCGCCGTGATTGTCCTTGTGGCCTGCAATGGGAGTGCCCCATCCTTTGACTGTGTAGGCCAGGAAACATGTTGGGCGATCATGATCGATGTCGGCAAATGTTTGGGCCATGGTCTCGACGCAATTGCCGCCGAGGTTCTCCATAAGGGCAGCGAGCTCTGCATCCGTGCGCCGTTCGATCAGAGCGGTTACATCCCCCTGATCCCCCAGATCGTCCATGAGACGCTGTCGCCAATTCGCACCACCCATGAAAGTCAACGCCGAGTAGTCCTGGTTGGGGCAAGTGTCGATCCAGTCACGCAGGCGGTCGCCGCCGGGTTCTTCAAAGGCCGCGCGTTGAAGAATCCCATATTTGACACGAACCACATCCCAACTGAACGCGTCGAAGATTTTCTCGATCCGTTCAAACAGTCCTTCCCGGACGATACCGTCCAGCGACTGTCGGTTGTAATCGATGATCCACCACGTGTTTCGGAGGTCGTTCTTCCATCCTTCCTGTAGTGCCTCGTAGACATTGCCTTCATCCAGTTCGGCATCGCCTACCAGGGCAACCATACGTCCCATTGGCGCGTCTGACCCCCAGCTTTTGGCCTCGATGTAGTCTTGAATGATCGACGCAAACGAGGTGATCGCGACACCTAAACCCACAGACCCGGTCGAGAAATCAACATCATCAATGTCCTTTGTCCGGCTGGGATAACTTTGCACACCCCCAAATCCGCGGAAATTCTCCATCTTCTCGCGGGTCTGATTACCCATGAGATACTGCATTGCATGAAACACCGGCGACGCATGGGGTTTGACTGCAACCCGGTCCTCAGGGCGTAAGGCTGAGAAGTAGAGCGCGGTCATGATCGATACCATCGAAGCAGACGAAGCCTGATGGCCACCGATCTTGATCCCATCCACCTTTGGTCGGACATGGTTGGCATGGTGGATCATCCAATGAGACAACCACAGCAGGCGCTGTTCGACGATCTTCAGTTGGGTGGGATCAATGTGCATGGTGGTCTCCGGGTTCAGGCGGCGCTGCGGGCAGGGTAGGGCAAAGCTTGCTCCAGGTCTGCAAGGATATCTTCGACATCCTCCAGCCCGACGGACAGGCGGATTAGGCCATCACTGATCCCATGCTCGGCCCGTTCTTCGGGCGTATATGTCGCATGGGTCATCGATGCTGGGTGCTGGATCAGTGTTTCCGCATCGCCCAACGATACCGCGCGCTGGATCATGTTCAGGCGGTTCATGAATTCAATTCCACCAGACAGACCGGACTTGACCTCGAACGCTATCATAGCGCCCGGTTGGGACATCTGTCGCTGCGCTACTTCGCGCTGTGCGAAGCTCTCAAGACCGGGATAATAAACCTCACCAACGGCGGGGTGCCCTTCGAGGAAGTCCGCGACGACTTTGGCAGAGTCACAATGACGATCCAGACGAAGGTTTAGTGTTTTCAGGCCACGCAGGATCAGCATCGCGTTGAAAGGGGCCATTACCGCGCCGGTCATGTCCTTCATCCCAAAAAGGCGGATCTCCGCAATCTGTTCGGCGGTTCCTACAACTAGGCCTGCGACCACGTCTCCATGCCCACCGAGATATTTGGTAGCCGAGTGCAGAACGATATCTGCGCCGTGCTCGATCGGGCGGGTCAGATACGGGCTGGCGTAAGTGTTATCGACGACCACCGTTGCGCCGACTGAATGCGCAATTGCGGCGCTCGCGGCGATGTCCACCAAGCGCATGTTCGGATTGGCCGGAGTTTCGAAATAGACAACGCGGGTTTTGTCAGAAACGGCCGCTTTCAGGTTCTCAGGGTCTGTCATGTCAACATGTGTTATCGTGACCCCCCATTTCGCTAAACCATGACGCATAAAGGCGAAGGTGCAGCCATAGAGCGTTTTGTCCACGATGACTTCGTCACCTGGCGACAGAAGGGTCCAAAGCACTGCCGTGATCGCCCCCATGCCGCTTGAGAGAGCTAGCCCGGCCTCGGCCCCCTCAAGCACGGCAATGCGTTGCTCAAGAAGGTCGCATGTGGGGTTTGAAATACGGCTGTAGATATGACCTTCACGCTCGCCGGCGAACATCTCTCCACCAGCCTCTGCGGTTTCAAAGGTAAACGTGGACGTCAAATGCAGCGGTGGTGTCAGCGCACCGTCATTTTCCAGAGGGTTATAAGCGTGGTGAATGGCGCGGGTGGCAAATCCGGTTGAACGAGTCATTAGAAGCTCCTGAATCATGCTGAAGCTAGTTTGCTCCTTTACTTTGGGCTAATGGTTGCGAAATATTCCAAAATTGGTAGCAATATTGGCACATTCTGCTAAGCAAGAGGGTGAAATGGACGCTAAGGACAGGCAGATCATTCGAGCGCTGCAGCGGGACGGACGCATGACGAACCAGGATCTTGCTGACGAGGTGAACTTGTCTCCCTCACCGTGTTTGCGTCGGGTCAAAAACCTGGAAGCCACCGGAGTGATAAGGGGATACAGCGCCGAAGTTGACGCTGCCGCGTATGGGATGGCCATTACCGTCTTCGTGCGTATCAGATTGGAGCGTCACAATGAAACGGATGTTCAGAACTTCGAAAAACGCGTTCGGATGATCGATGAAGTTCTTGAATGCCACGTATTGACAGGGGCAATGGACTACCAGTTGCGGGTTTTGGTATCGGATCTCGAGGCCTACGAGGAGTTTATTCGTCACCGGATTCATCCGATCGGTGGGATAGCCTCGATCGACACCAGCTTTGTCTATGGAACAGTAAAAAAGACTTCTGTTTTTCCGCCCGAATAGATGGACCGCGTTAGAGTGGACTATCTCCGAGTGCCTACCTAAAATTTTGTATGCTCCGTTGCTTCTAAGTGCTCTTTGGATAGCCGGTAATTAGCGGTGAAGCGTATTGAAGGCTGTACTTTGATTGTATGTTCTGTTGTTCCTTTGGAAGTTCGTATGGCGACTTCAAGAGAGAAGCTTGATTGAACCCTTGAGGCACCTTTCTGCATCTTCTGCAATCGCCCGGAAATCAACGCTAGCAACACAGGCGCGTCGCCCCTTCGCACCAGTGACACGGTCGTATAACTTGCGTTTTACTACGCCCTACTGGGCGGCTCAAAAAAATGCTCGGGGGCCTGGAGTTGGACAAACTATCAGTCATGCAAGCTTTTCGCCGTATCGTTGAACGCGGCAGCTTTGCTCGTGCGGCGGAAGACCTTGGTGTTTCTCCTGCGCTTCTCAGCAGAGAAATCAAGCTTCTGGAGGAAAGTCTGGGAACCGTCCTTCTGACCAGAACGACCCGATCCATGTCACTGACTCACACAGGCAGCCTTTATTACCAAGATGCAATTGGAATTCTCGACGCGGTCGAAAAAACGGAACAGACCATTAGGGATGGTTCAAAAGCAGTGCGCGGGCACCTTCGGGTGAATGCGTCAAGCTCCTTCGGCCAAACCGTTATCGCACCGATGCTGCCCGAGTTTTTGGAAGCCTATCCCGATTTGCGATTTACGCTTTCGATGGACGACAAGGTGATCGATATGGTCGAGGGCGGGTTCGATCTATCGATACGCATCCGCGCTGCCATGCCGGATTCGGCCCTTGTTGCGCGACGGATCGGCGTGATGCGACAACGGATTTTTGCGTCTCCTGACTATTTGGAGCGATGCGGGACGCCGACCCAGCCGGCGGATCTGAAAAATCACGCGATGATCGGCTTTTTGCTTGCTGATCATTTGACGAGCTGGAAGCTCTCGGCTGCCGAAGGTGTCACCGCATTAGAGCTTGATCCGCGCGTTCGGGTCGGCAACAGCCTCGTTTTGCGCGATCTGCTGATAGCGGGGCAAGGCATCGGAACTCTGCCCGAGTTCGTTTCTGATGCTCCTGAAGCTAGCGGGGCCTTAGTGAGAGTTCTTCCTGACCATGAACTGCCTGCGCCGGAAGTATTCGCCGTTACAGCATCTCGCTTGGGAATGGACGCCAAGGTCACAGCCTTTCTTGATCATCTGCGCCTGGCTCTCAGGTCCTGACATTATTCAATACAGGTAAAGAGTGATGTCAAAGAGCGCGCCTTAATTGGCGGCGCAACAAATTCCATTCTCTTAGGGAACAAGTCGCAGCCCTGAGAGGTATCCTATGTCACGTATTCTCGTTCTCTACTATTCAAGCTATGGCCACGTCAGCACATTGGCCGGTGCCGAGGCTGAAGGCGCCAGAAGTGTTCCCGGCACCGAAGTTGACGTTCGGCGTGTGCCCGAAACTGTCCCTGAGGAAGTCCGCCAGCAGGCTGGTTATATCTTCGATGATACGCCTATTGCCTTGCCGACAGATCTGGAAAGCTATGACGCAATCATCATTGGAACGCCGACCCGATTTGGCATGATGGCAGGCCAAATGAAGTCCTTCCTGGATCAGGCCGGAGGGCTTTGGGCCAGGAACGCACTGGTTGGTAAGGTCGGAGCTGTCTTTGCATCAACAGGTTCACAACATGGCGGGCACGAGGCCACCCTTCTGACAACGCAAGTCCCGCTTCAACACTTTGGAATGCTGATTGCCGGAATGCCCTACACATTTGCTGGCCAGACTATATCAGAAGAAATCATTGGCGGCGCACCATATGGTGCCGGAACGATCGCCGGTGCTGATGGTTCCCGCACGCCAACCGAAACTGACCTAGCCGGGGCGCGATTCCAGGGCGCTCATGTTGCAAGGGTTGCAGCGTGCCTCGCTGGATCAAACCTGCAAGCGGAAGCAGCGTAACCTGCGCTGCTCTGACGTTTCACTCAAATTCTCAAACGCCTTAGCCGGGAGACATACCATGTCGCGCTTAACCGATATTCTTCTCACCTCACTCGCCCCAGCGGTATGGGGAAGCACTTATCTGGTAACTACCGAAGCGCTCCCGGCTGGCTATCCGATTACCCTGGCTGCGTTACGAGCTCTGCCTGCTGGCTTGTTGTTGCTTGCAGTGACGCGCTGCGTTCCACCGCGCGAATGGCTCGGTCGAACTTTCGTCTTAGGCAGCCTTAATTTCGCTCTGTTCTGGGTGCTCCTCTTCGTTGCTGCGTATAGGCTGCCTGGTGGTGTGGCCGCCACCCTAGGATCGTTGCAAGCGATGATCGTGATTTTGATGGCGTGGGGATGGCTGGGAACCCCAATCCGACTTGGTGCACTTGGCGCCGCCGCGACTGGCGCAATGGGTGTGTCTCTGCTGCTGATCGGACCTGCAGCACAACTTGATTGGATCGGTATCGTAGCGGGTTTGGGAGGAGCCGCGTCAATGGCTGCTGGCACTGTTCTCAGCCGTAAATGGCAACCTCCGGTCTCGGCGCTGAGTTTCACTGCGTGGCAATTAACGGCCGGTGGTTTGATACTGTTGCCAATCGCACTGTTCCTTGAGCCGCCTCTACCTGCGCTCAGCGCGACAAATGTCGCCGGCCTTATTTGGCTCGGGTTGATCGGTGCTGCAGCAACATATGCTCTTTGGTTTCGCGGCATAGCGCGCCTGGAGCCCAGTGCAGTCTCGATGCTTGGCATGATGAGTCCTGTTACAGCTGTCGTGCTCGGCTGGGTATACTTGGGACAAACGCTTAGCCTCACTCAGTCGATAGGATCAGCCATAGTTATTGGTTCTGTTGTGGTTGGCCAAAGCGTGAGTCGAAGGGACAATTCGGGTTTGAAAAAATGGAGACGAGCATGCGCGGCATGACACTGGAGGACGCCACGGCCTATTTTGCAACCTCGCGCGAAACCCTGGAAAACGTCTATAGGTCCTACAGTCCAGATGCGCTTAAGAACGCAGCGGGAATTATAAATTAGAGGATATTTAGTGCCAATTCAGTAGTTGGTGGATGTCGGTAGTGAACGAACTGAGCACATCTATCGAACGAAACGTTGCGGATATCGTTTTGGCCATTCCTCTGAAAACAACAAAGGCGCCCTTGGGCGCCTTGTTTCATTGGTCGGAGTGAGAGGATTCGAACCTCCGACCCCTGCCTCCCGAAGACAGTGCTCTACCAGGCTGAGCTACACTCCGACCGTGGCGGCGGGTCTATACGCGTGGGTTGGGATGCGCAAGGGGGATTCTTGCGCGTGAAATTGGAAAAGTCCTGGCGCGCTCGGCTAGGTTGGGCTGAACGCTCTATTGTAGAATCTCGGTTCTATACAGGCGAATTTTCGTGCCGCCGTGATCGACGAACGGACCAGTCGGCAGAAAAGGCAGGCGCGTCGCGCGGGCGAGTGCAGGGGCGCTGGTGATGACGCCGACGCGCCAACCCTGAAAGCGGGTCATCAGCGTTTTGCCAAGGCTGCCATATAGCGACCGCAGACGTTTTTCGTCACCGATCCGCGCGCCGTATGGGGGGTTCACGATGACCAGACCAGCGGGCCCAGGGGGTGGTTTGATGTCGCTAACGGCACGATGCTGAAAACGGGTATGCTGCGCCACACCAGCCTGTTCGGCATTGACAGAGGCGGCCTCGACAGCGCCTGTGTTTCGGTCGGAGCCGTAGAAATGAAGGGGGCTTTTGGATGGGTGGCACGCGCTCCGCATTGCCTGCCATGCCGCTATGTCGAACCCGGACAGCTGCTCGAAAGCGAAGGATCGCGAACGTCCCGGCGCCAGCCCAAGGGCGATCTCGGCGGCCTCGATCACAAAGGTGCCCGAGCCGCACATTGGGTCAAGAACCGGCTCTGTCCCTTCGAACCCGCAGTCTCGCAGGAACATCGCGGCCATGGTCTCGCGCATCGGGGCCTTGGCAACAGCGGTTTTGTGACCGCGCTTGTGCAGCGGCTCGCCTGAGCTGTCGATCGACAGCGTGCAGAGATCCTTTTCGATGCGCAGCAGAACGCGCAGATCGGCCTCGGGAGAAATTGCTGCACCCAAGGTGTCAGAGATTGCGCGCTCAATGCGCTGGCGCGCGGCCCCGGCATGGTAAATGCGAGACTTGCGGCTTGTAGCTTCGACCTTGACGGGCACGTCGGGGCAGAGAAAGTCCGACCAGGGAAACTTGCGCGCGCGTTTGTCCAGCTGGGCCAGATGGACGGCAGGAAAGCTGCCGATGCGCACAAGGACCTTGTTGGCACCGCGCAGGACAAGATTGGCCCGCCAGACCTCGGACCAGTCGCCCGTACAACTGACGCCGCCGGGCACGACACGCGCGCCTGCGAATCCGTGTTGGGTGGCCTCGGCGCAGAGCGGGGTTTCGAGGCCCGGTGTTGCCACCAGGAAGATATCAAGGTTGTGAGTCATGCTCATTTTTGTTGCTTACACCGGATGCGGCAGAGGTGCGACCGGCAAAATATCGGTGTGTTAGCGCCAATATGAACATTCGATTAAGACAAAGTGACAAACAATAGATAATTTCGAGCCTAACGGGTTTGCGTTTCTGGTCGTCGGCGCGTAAAGGACCGACATCAGACACACGCCTGCGGATTCCGACCAGCAAATAGCTCTTTGCGACCCGGTTGGTTTATCATCCGCGCTATCACATGCCCCTTCCAATTGGGCTATGATAGCTGGCGCAGGAGAGAGGCTTGGAAGACAGTAGCGAGATGCAAACTTTCAAACTGAAAAAAGGGCTGGAATTGCCGATTGAGGGTGCCCCGGATCAAACGATCCAGCCAGGGCCGGAATTCAGCAAGGTTGCGGCTTTGGGCGGCGATTATTTGGGGTTGAAGCCCCGCATGCTGGTGCAGGAAGGCGATGAGGTGCAGCGTGGCACTCCGCTGTTCTGCCACAAGGACGTCGCCGAGGCGATGATGGTTGCCCCGATGAGCGGCAAGGTCATTCAAATCAACCGGGGTGCGCGCCGCGTTTTGCAGAGCGTTGTGATCGAAATCTCCGACCCGAATGACGCGGGCGTCGATTTCTCGGGCGTGGGCAATGGCGACACGGCCGAGGGCGTGGCAGAAAAACTCTGCGCGGCGGGTCTTTGGACGGCGTTCCGCACACGGCCCTATTCGAAAATGCCGTCCTCAGGCACCAAACCAGCAGCAATTTTTGTCACCGCGATGGACAGCGAGCCGCTGGCTGCGGACGCCGCCGTGATCATCGCCGATGCAGGGGAAGCTTTTGCCGCCGGTCTTGCGGCGGTTGCCAAGCTGTCGGAGGGCAAGACCTACCTTTGCCACAAGGATGGCGACAAAATCCCCGGTGCAGACGTTGCCGGAGTGGAAGCGGCGGCCTTCGCAGGCCCGCACCCTGCCGGTCTGGCTGGTACTCACATCCACTTCCTGGAGCCGCTCGCTGGCGACAAACAAGTTTGGACCATCGGATATCAGGACGTTATCGCGATCGGCCGCCTGATGCAGTCCGGCCATCTGGATCCGAATATCGTGATCGCTCTGTCTGGGCCAGGCGCACGTCAGCCGCGTTTGATCCGCACCGCCATGGGTGCCTCGACAGATGAGCTGACGAAGGATGAGATCAACTTGGAGGGAACACCCCGGATTATTTCGGGCTCGGTTCTGTCGGGTACTCAAGCCGAGGGACCGACCGCCTATCTGGGCCGGTTCGCGCGTCAGATCACCATCATCCGGGAAGACCACGATCAGATTCCGATGGGCTGGATTCGTCCGATGCCGTCGAAATACTCGGTCCAACCGGTTCTGGGTTCGGCATTGTCCAACAAATTGTATAATCTGACCAGCAACCTGAATGGTGGCCGTCGCGCGATGGTACCGACAGGCGTGTTCGAACGGCTGATGCCGCAGGATTACCTGCCCACGCAGCTGCTGCGCGCCTTGCTGGTGATGGACACCGATACCGCTCAGGCACTGGGTGCACTGGAGCTGGACGAAGAGGATCTGGGCCTTGTCAGCTTTGCCTGTCCGGCGAAATATGAATATGGGCTGGCGCTTCGCGACTGCCTCGCCAAGATTGAAAAGGAGGGCTGATCCAAATGGGTTTGCGCAGCTTCTTTGATCGGATCGAGCCAAACTTTACCAAGGGCGGCAAGTACGAGAAGTACTTCCCCATCTACGAGATGGTGGAAAGCTTCATCTACACTCCGAAAACTGTAACCACCGCCGCGCCGCATGCTCGGTCGTATATCGACATGAAGCGGATCATGACCTACGTCGTGATAGCGACGATCCCCTGTATCCTGTGGGGGATGTACAATACCGGCTATCAGGCGAACTCGGCCATTGCGCTGCTGGGGCCTGAATCGGCCACCGGCTGGCGGATTGCTCTGCTGCAGATGTTTGGTATCTCGCTGGATCCCTCCAGCGTCTTTGCCAATGTGATGCACGGGCTCACTTATTTTCTGCCGATCTACATCGTGACACTTGTCGCGGGTGGTATCTTTGAGGTCATCTTTGCCACTGTGCGCGGTCATGAAGTAAACGAGGGTTTCCTTGTTACTTCAATGCTTTACACGCTGATCATGCCCGCAACCGCGCCTCTTTGGCAGGTGGCCTTGGGCATCATCTTCGGCGTCGTGATCGGGAAAGAAGTCTTTGGCGGCACCGGCAAGAACTTCCTGAACCCGGCTCTGGTTGGTCGTGCGTTCCTGTATTTCGCCTATCCGGCGAGCATGTCCGGTGACACAGTCTGGACGCCGGTTGATGGGTTCTCGGGCGCGACTGCCCTGTCCGTCTCTGCGTCGCAGGGCTTCCAGGCGTTGGCGGCTGATGGCATCACCTGGTGGAACGCGTTCTTCGGGTCGATCCAGGGCAGCTTTGGTGAAACCTCAACGCTGGCCTGTATGATCGGTCTGGCCTTCTTGCTGGCCACGCGGATCGCCAACTACCGCCTGATTGTCGGCTGTCTGGCCGGTACGATCGGCTTTACCTTGCTGCTGAACCTCATTGGTTCGGACACGAACCCGATGTTCGCGATGCCTTGGTACTGGCACGTGGTCATCGGTGGGTATGCCTTCGGTCTGGCCTTCATGGTGACCGAGCCTGTTTCCGCCAGCCACACCAACATGGGCCGCTACATCTATGGCGCGCTGATCGGTATCATGGTTGTGATGATCCGTGTCATCAACCCAGCTTTTCCAGAAGGCATGATGCTGGCCATTCTGTTCGGCAACGTCTTTGCTCCGCTGATCGACTACTTCGTCGTCCAAGCCAACATCAAACGGAGGGCGCGTCGCCATGTCTGATACGCAATCCCCAGATCAAAACGAGGCACCTAAAGGCGCGATCGCCAAGTTCCTGGCAGCCTCGCCGGACTCTGTCGGCAAGACGATTATCATCGCGGTTGCCGTCTGTCTGGTCGCTTCGATGGTCGTGTCCGCAGCCGCCGTTAGCTTGCGCCCGGTGCAGGAGACCAACCGCCTGAAGGACAAGCAGGTCAACGTTTTGCAGGTAGCGGGTGTCTATGAGCCTGACATCGACGTCACCGAAGCCTTCGCCGCGTTTGAACCCCACGTGCTGGAGCTGTCCACCGGCGATTTCGTCGATGATCAGTTCGACCCGGCCACGTTCGATGACATCGCCGCGGCCAGTGATCCCGACCTCAGCGTCGCGCTGGACAATGACCCGGCGGGTATTGGGCGCAAGGCCAAGTATCGGGTGATCTATCTGTTGCGGGATGATGCGGGCGCGCTGGACAAGGTGATCCTACCGCTGCACGGCTACGGCCTGTGGTCCACGCTCTATGGCTTTATCGCTTTGGAGAACAACGGCAACGACATTTATGGCCTGCAGTTCTATCAGCACGGTGAAACCCCCGGCCTTGGGGCTGAGGTGGACAACCCACGCTGGAAGGCGCTGTGGAATGGCAAGAAGCTGCGTGACGATAATGGTGATCTGCAAATCACCGTGTCGAAATCCCAGCCCGCCGCAGGACCCGACTTCTATATCGACGCGCTCGCGGGGGCGACCCTGACCTCGGTGGGTGTCGATAACCTGGTGAAATTCTGGATGGGCGATGCGGGCTACGCACCGTTTCTGGCCAAACTGCAAGCAGGAGAGCTCTGATGTCCCAGACCAAGAAAGAGATGCTGGTCGACCCGCTTGTCGACAACAACCCGATTACCTTGCAGGTGCTGGGCATCTGTTCGGCGCTGGCGGTGACCTCGTCGCTGCAGGTGTCGATGGTGATGGCGCTGGCGGTGATTTTCGTGACCTCGTTCTCGTCCTTCTTCATCTCATGCCTGCGCAACCAGATTCCCGGCTCGATCCGGATCATCGTGCAGATGGTGATCATCGCCTCGCTGGTGATCCTAGTGGACCAGATCCTCAAGGCTTATGCGTTTGAGATCTCGAAAACCCTTTCGGTTTTCGTCGGCCTGATCATCACCAACTGTATCGTGATGGGCCGCGCCGAGGCGTTTGCCATGAAGAACCCTCCGGTTGCGTCCTTTATCGACGGCATGGGCAATGGTATGGGCTACGGCCTGATCCTGCTGCTGGTCGGCTTCATTCGTGAGCTTTTCGGTGCAGGGTCGCTGTTCGGTGTCACCATTCTGGAGACCGTCAACAACGGCGGCTGGTACGTGCCCAACGGCATGTTGCTGCTGCCCCCGTCGGCGTTCTTCATCATCGGTCTGATCATCTGGGCCTTCCGCACATGGAAGCCGAACCAGGTGGAAGAGCGTGAATACAAAATTCAGCAGGTAGAGGCCCACTGATGGAAGGTCTGATCTCACTGGCCGTAAAGGCCATCTTTGTCGAAAACCTTGCGCTCAGCTTCTTCCTGGGGATGTGTACTTTCATCGCCGTGTCGAAGAAGATCTCGACCGCGCTGGGTCTGGGAATTTCGGTCATGGTCGTGCAGGCCATCACCGTTCCTGCCAACAACCTGCTGCTGAACTACCTTCTCAAGCCGGGTGCGCTGTCCTGGGCCGGGTTCCCCAATGTTGATCTGACCTTCCTTGGTCTGATCTCGTATATCGGCGTGATTGCGGCGATGGTTCAGATCCTCGAGATGGTTTTGGATAAGTATTTCCCGCCGCTCTACAACGCGCTGGGGATCTTCCTGCCGCTGATTACGGTGAACTGCGCCATCCTGGGTGGTTCGCTGTTCATGGTGGAACGGGATTACAACTTTGCCGAGGCAACCACCTATGGGCTGTCTTCAGGCTTTGGTTGGGCACTGGCCATCACCGCAATGGCGGGCGTTCGTGAAAAGTTGAAATACTCGGACATTCCCGACGGCCTGCAAGGTCTGGGGATCACCTTCATCACCGCGGGTCTGATGGCGATGGCCTTCATGTCCTTCTCGGGCGTGAAACTGTAAGGAGGGCAGAATGGAAACTTTTGGTTTAGGCGTTGCCCTTTTCACAGTGATCGTCATCGCGCTGGTGACGATCATTCTGGCCGCCCGTTCGAAACTGGTCTCGACCGGTGATGTGAACATCACCATCAACGGCGAAAAGACCATCTCGGTCCCTGCCGGTGGCAAGCTGCTGCAGACCTTGGCGGCCGAAAAGCTTTTCGTTCCGTCTGCCTGTGGTGGCGGTGGTACCTGCGCGCAGTGCCGGGTGAAGGTGCATTCCGGTGGCGGATCGATCCTGCCGACCGAGGAAAGCCACATCACCAAGCGTGAAGCGGCCTGTGGTGACCGTCTGTCCTGTCAGGTTGCGGTCAAGCAGGACATGGACATCGAAGTCCCCGAGGAAGTCTTTGGCGTTAAGAAATGGGAATGCACCGTTCGCTCGAACGAGAACGTGGCGACCTTCATCAAGGCTCTGACCCTGGACCTGCCCGAAGGCGAGGACGTGAACTTCCGCGCTGGTGGCTACATCCAGATCGAAGCTCCCGCGCACCAGTTGAAATATACCGATTTCGATGTGGAAGAGGAATATCGCGAAGACTGGGATCGCTTCAATCTATGGCAGTACGAGTCCGTCGTCGCTGAACCGATTGAGCGTGCCTATTCCATGGCGAACTATCCGGACGAAAAGGGCATGATCATGCTGAACGTCCGTGTTGCCTCGCCCCCTCCTGGGTCCGATGGCATCCCTCCGGGTCAGATGTCGTCATACATCTTCAACCTGAAACCGGGTGACAAGGTCACCATCTCGGGTCCGTTCGGAGAGTTTTTCGCCCGCGAAACCCAAAAAGAGATGGTCTTCATCGGCGGTGGTGCAGGCATGGCCCCCATGCGCAGCCACATCTTCGACCAGCTCAAGCGTCTGGAAAACCGTGATCGCAAGATCAGCTTCTGGTACGGTGCGCGGTCGAAGAAAGAGATGTTCTTTGTCGAAGATTTCGACCAATTGGCCGCAGAATTCGACAATTTCGATTGGCACGTTGCCCTGTCGGACGCGCAGCCCGAGGACGATTGGAAAGGCTATACCGGCTTCATCCACAACGTTCTGTTCGAAGAATACCTCAAGAGCCACCCCGCGCCCGAGGATTGCGAGTTCTACATGTGTGGTCCTCCAATCATGAACCAGTCGGTCATCAACATGCTGCTGGATCTGGGTGTGGACCGCGAAGACATCATGCTCGACGATTTCGGCGGGTAAGAGACAAAAAGCCGGCGCATGGTGCGCCGGCTTTTTTCGTATCCCTATTTCACAAGCAGGTATTCGTTTCACCCGCTGATGTTTGAATTAAGCTATTTTGACAGAATTAGACCCACGTGAAACTACTAATTGTTGCCCTTTTTCTTGGGGTTATCGTCGGTTTGTTTGCGACTATGTACTTCTTTCTTATGCTGCTCGCATCGCTGCATAGTCTCATCTTTGCGACCTTGGATGCCGGTCGAGATCGGCCTCGTGAATACTCTTTCTCAGGCGGCTTCTTCTCGATGTGGCGAGTTCTCCGCAATAGAGGGAATGCCAATGCAGTCAAAACAATGGGACGAAATGCAATGTTTACTTGTGCGTCATTTGCGGCAACGGTCGGAGCGTTGACGCTGTTGTTCCACCTGGATGCAAAACACTGTGCACCGGACGTTATTCTCAAGACTGAAATCGGATTGGTTCCGCAAGACTGTGGTCAAGTTGAATAGTTCTAGCTACGAGCAAGTAGACCCGACCGTGACTTTCAAAGTCACTACAGCCTCAAGTCACTCGCGTCCCTTGGCAGGCAGGACTTGATGTCGAACACCACGCTGTTGGGTTTGCCGTAAGCTCGAAGCGTTGACGGATCAGCGTCTTTGTATTCCTGATGCGCGACGGCCAGAACGACTGCATCATAAGCTCCGTCCTGAGGGGAACTTGAAAGCGAGAGGCCGTATTCAGCCTCGGCTGCGGCAGGGTCGGCATGGGGATCGTGGACATCAACGCTGATGCCATAGCTCTGCAATTCCTCAATGATATCAACGACGCGTGTGTTCCGCAGGTCAGGACAGTTTTCCTTGAAGGTCAGGCCCAGAACCAGAACCCGTGCCGCACCGACATTGATGCCGTTGCGGGTCATGCGTTTGACCAGTTGAGACACCACATAACTGCCCATCCGATCGTTCAGTCGTCGACCGGCCAGAATGATCTGAGGGTGATGCCCCACGGCCTCGGCCTTATGGGTCAGGTAGTAGGGGTCCACGCCGATACAGTGCCCGCCGACCAGACCGGGGCGGAAGGGCAGGAAGTTCCACTTGGTTCCCGCGGCGCGCAAAACGGCCTCGGTGTCGATCTCCATCCGGCCAAAGATCATCGCCAGCTCGTTTACCAGCGCGATGTTCAGGTCGCGCTGGGTGTTTTCGATCACCTTTGCAGCCTCAGCCACGCGGATACTTTCAGCTTTGTGCGTTCCCGCTGTGATGATCCGCGCATAAAGCGCATCGACCAGATCCGCCACCTGCGGGGTCGAGCCCGAGGTCACCTTGCAGATATCCGCGATCCGATGGGTCTTGTCGCCGGGATTGATCCGTTCGGGGCTGTAGCCGGCAAAAAAATCAGTGTTGAAGCTCAAGCCCGAGGTGCCTTCCAGCACAGGTACGCAGTCTTCCTCGGTCGCGCCGGGATAGACGGTGGATTCGTAGATCACCAGGTCGCCGGGTTTCAGGACCAATCCCACGGTTTCCGAGGCCGCGAGTAGAGGTGTCAAATCAGGTTGTTTGCCTGCGGTGATTGGTGTGGGCACCGTGACGATGAAGGTGTCGCATGCCGCAAGGTCGGAGGCTTGCGTCGTGAAACTCAGGCCCGATGCGGCGGCTAGGTCTTCGGGTTCGACCTCTTGCGTTGCGTCCTTGCCATTGCGCAAGGCGTCGATCCGTGCGGCGTTGATATCAAACCCGACCACGGGGCCGATTTTTCCAAAAGCGACCGCCAGCGGCAGGCCGACATAGCCCAACCCAATCACGGCGATTTTGCGGGCGTCAGGATTGGTCTCCAGCATTCCGGTCTTGGCCCTTTACTTGCCGTGATAGTCGCGGAACCACGCAACAAACTGCGCGATCCCGTCTTTGAAATTGGTTTCCGGGCGGTACCCTGTCAGACTTTGCAACAGGTCAGTATTGGCCCATGTGGCGGGGACGTCGCCCATTTGCATGGGCATGTAGTTGCGGATGGCCTTTTTTCCGATCGCGGCTTCGATGGCTTCGATGAAATCCATCAGGCGCACCTTGTCACCATTGCCGATATTGACAACCCGGTACGGCGCGACGGGGGACAGACTGTCGCCGTCCTCGATCTCATCGGCGCCGGCGGGCCGCACCGGAGGCACGTCGATCAGCAAACGGATGCCACGGACCAGATCCTCGACATTGGTAAAGTCGCGATACATGTCGCCGTGGTTGTAGATATCAATCGGGCGGTCTTCGAGGATCGCGTCGACGAACTTATAGAGCGCCAGATCGGGCCGTCCCCAGGTGCCATAGACCGTAAAAAACCGGAACATGGTGGTCGGCAGGTCCCAAAGATGGGCATAGGAGTGCGCCATCGCCTCATTGGCTTTCTTGGTGGCCGAATAGATCGTCAGCTGCGTGTCGGCTTTTTCGACCTCGGTAAAGGGCAGATCCTCATTGGCGCCGTAGACCGATGACGTCGAGGCCATCAGAAGGTGCTGCACCTTGTGCTGACGCGCGACCTCCATCACGTTGAAGGTGCCGACAACGTTCGAGTTGATGTAGCTGCGCGGCTCTTCAAGGCTGTAGCGCACACCGGCCTGCGCGGCGAGGTGGATGATCACCTCGGGCTGAAACTCATCCGCGACCTGCATCAGCCGTTCATGGTTTTCCAGCATGTCTTCAGTGGTGGTAAAGCCGGGATTTTGCAGCAACATCTGATGGCGGCGTTGCTTGAGGGCGACGTCGTAATAGTCGGTCATCCCGTCATAGCCATGCACACGGAACCCTTCGGACAGCAACAGCTTCGCCAGGTGAAAGCCGATAAATCCGGCCGTGCCCGTGATCAAAACCCGCTTCATACATCCCTCACGCTTCGGCGACCCGTCTGCATTGTCTATCAAGGTTGCGCGCCCATTGGTCAACCGCCCGTTTCCGGACCGATTGCCGATTGTCCGTCGCAGCCGGTCAGAGTAGAGGTCTTTGCATGGTGACGGGCTGGATCAGAGGGCTGCTTGGACCGGGCGGAATGCGCGGCGCGGATGTGTCGGGCATAAGGCCCGAGGCGCGCTTTGTGGCGGTCGGAGATATCCACGGACGTTTGGACCTGTTGCAAGCCCTGCTGCCGAAGCTCGACGAGGGCCTGCCCTGGGTGTTTGTCGGTGACTATATCGACCGGGGCGATTACAGCGCGCAGGTGTTGCGGCAGTTGAAACATCTGAGTTTGACCTCGAATGGGCGCGTAACCTGCCTGCTGGGCAATCACGAAGAGATGTTACTGCGGTTTCTTGAGGATCCGTTCGGCATTGGCCCGCTGTGGATGAACAACGGGGGCGCCCAGACGCTTGCCTCCTTTGGTATAAAGGATGTCGACGTCGACAAGGGCGATTTGGCGGAGCGTTTGCTCATTGCCATGGGGCAGGAGCTTGTGGATTGGCTGATCGAGCGGCCCCTGATGTGGACCAGCGGCAATGTCTCGGTCGTTCATGCCGCTCTGGACCCTCGGGCATCAGTGGAAAAACAGGACCGAAGAACCTGTCTTTGGGGCCACTCAAAGTTCGGACAGCAGCCGCGCTGGGATGGTCAATGGGTGGTGCATGGGCACACGATCGTGGATCAGGCCGAGGTTCGGGACGGGGTCATTTCGATCGACACCGGCGCTTTCGCCACCAACTGCCTGACCGCTGCCGAGCTATTTCCCGGAGGGGTCACATTCACGGCAACGGCTTAGGTGGTATGGCCCAAGGCGTCAGGCCGCCGCGGGCCGGGTTGCTTTAGCCAACGATCATCTGCTTCATACGGAGCGCTTCGTATTCCAGCTCTTTCAGACGGAAATGCACGACGTCACCGATGGTGATCATACCGCACAAAAGTCCATCACGGACAACTGGCATGTGGCGGAACCGGCCTTCGGTCATGGTTTTCAGAACCGCATTCAGCGTGTCGTCGGGCGAGCAGCTCTGAACCTCCTTGGTCATCAGATCCTCGACCGATTGCGGCAGGGTCTGGCCGGGCGTATCAGCCATACGGCGCACGATGTCACGCTCGGACAGGATGCCCTGAAGCGCTCCGTTCTGATCGGTCACCAGAACGGCACCGATGTGTTTTTCCTTGAGAATATTCACCACCGTGTGGATCGTCTCGTTCGGGCGGACCGAGAACACCGCGTCGCCTTTCCCCTCAAGCAGTTTCGCCACGGTCGTCTGCGACTGCGACAGGTTCGATCCCGTCGACTGGCTGTAGGTGGACTTGTCCTGCTTGTCGCCGCGTGTGGGGGCCTGGTATGAGGTTGGGGCCATGGGCAATCTCCTTTTTGGTTCTTGCAAAGTCTTTCCCTTTCACCTTAGCGCAGCTAAATGGCCTGTATAGGGTGCAAATGCCCGCATCGGCGAAAACCCGGAGTCCAATCCTGTGAGTGACATCTATCTGACACCCCCCATTGCTGCGTTGATTTTCTTTGTTGTGGTGGTCTGCGGCCATAATTTTCGCATGGTGTGGAAACAGCAGCCGGACGGGTGGCAGAAGCGGGCGTGGCTGTTCGGACTTCCCGCCGGGATCGGCCTTTTGATGTTGGGCTTTTTGCCGCTAAAGCTGTGAAGCCGGTTTGACTCTGACCGGGGTGGCTGGCATATGCCGGGCACTGCTTTTCCCGGAGACTGATCCATGCGTCTACTGCCTGCGCTGGCCCTTACCACCCTTTTGACTGGCTGCCTGTTCGACAAGGAACCCGATGTGGTGCGCCTATCGGGTGAGACCATGGGCACGACCTTCAATGTCACTGCGATTGGCGAGGATCTGGACGAAAGCGCGTTGGCTGCATCGGTTGAGGAGACTCTGGCCGCGGTTAACGCCAAGATGTCGAACTGGGATCCGAATTCCGAGGTTTCGACCTTTTCGGCGTCCGCCAGCACCGACCCTGTTGCGGTATCCGACGAATTCGCACTGGTTTTGGCGGCCGCAAATGACGTTCACGACAAAACCGATGGAGCCTTTGACGTTACCCTCGGCCCGTTGATCGAGCTGTGGGGTTTTGGCCCGCGCAAGCCCGAAGACCCCGTGCCGTCCGATGCTGATATCGAGGCCGCGCTGGCAGGCGTTGGACAAAAGCGGCTTTTGACGCTGGATGCTGAAGCAGGAACTCTGGCAAAATCCGAACCTGGCGTTGGGATCAATCTGTCGGCTATCGCCAAAGGCTATGGCATTGACGCCGTCGCCGAGACCTTGCGGGACGCAGGCATAGAAAACTATCTGGTCGAGATCGGCGGTGATCTGGTCTCGAAAGGCCAGAACGACAAGGGTGAAACGTGGCAAATCGGGATCGAAAAGCCTCAGGCCGGGTCCCAGAGCTTGCAGTTGATCGTGTCGCTGGACGATCGCGGTATGGCCAGTTCGGGCGATTACAAGAACTACTTCGAACAAGACGGCGTGCGCTATTCGCATATCATCGACCCGACAACCGGGCGTCCGATCACGCACCGGACGACCTCGGTCACGGTTCTGGCGGAAACCGCCATGATGGCGGATGCCTGGGCGACTGCAATGCTGGCGCTTGGTCAGGAAAAGGGTATGCAACTGGCCGAAGAGCATGAACTTGCCGTATATTTCATCTCGCGGGATGTGACAGGCGGCGATGATGCCTATATAACTTCGCACAGCAGCGCGTTCAAAGACGCACTGGGCACCAACTGATTGGTAGGAACCGAAATGAGCACATTCATTCTGGCCTTTATTCTTCTGTCTCTGGTCATGGTCGGCATGTCGCTGGGTGTGATGTTGATGGGTAAAACCATCAAAGGCAGCTGCGGCGGTTTGAACGCGATCTCGGGCGCGGATAAATGCGTGGTCTGCCAAAAGGACATCGACCCGGACAGCCCTCTGCGGGACCAGCTGCAATGCAAACGCGCCAAGAAGATGCTGGAGCAGATGGAGCGTCAGGCCTAATCAGCATTTGCACCACCTGCTGGGAATTGGCTAGATAGCCTCCGGACCAGATCGGAGGCGCGTGTGGCCAAAGCCAAGAATATCCTGTTCATCATGTTCGACCAGCTGCGCTGGGATTACCTGAGCTGCTACGGGCATCCGCACCTCCACACGCCCAATATCGACCGTCTGGCGGCTCGGGGTGTGCGATTCAATCGCGCCTATATCCAATCGCCGATTTGCGGCAGTTCGCGCATGTCGACCTATACGGGTCGGTACGTACATTCGCATGGTGCCTCGTGGAACGGGATCCCCTTGAAGGTTGGCGAGATGACCATGGGCGACCACCTGCGCAAGGCGGGGATGGAATGCTGGCTGGTTGGCAAAACCCATATGCGCGCGGATGCAGAGGGCATGGCGCGGCTCGGCCTTGAACCGGACAGCCTGATTGGCGCTCGTGTGGCGGAATGTGGTTTTGATGTCTTCGAACGCGACGACGGGATGCGCCCCGAAGGGCCGGACGGGTTTTATGACCCCGATGGGGCCAAGGCCTACAATGAATACCTGCGCGACAAAGGCTATGAAAGCGACAACCCCTGGCATGACTTCGCAAATTCTGGTTTGGACGCGCACGGCAATGTTCTGTCCGGCTGGTTCCTGAAAAACTCGTGCGAGGCTGCGAACATTGCCGAAGAAGACAGCGAGACTCCCTATCTGACCGGGCGCGGGATCGAGTTCATGGAAACCCATGACGCCCCATGGTGCTGTCACCTGAGCTTCATCAAACCGCACTGGCCCTATATCGTGCCAGAGCCATATGCCTCGATGTACGGACCTGAGCATGTACTGCCGGTGGTGCGATCCGATGAGGAACGCCAAAATGCGCATCCGGTGTCGAAAGCGTTCATGGAGACCAAAATCGGTGAGACCTTCTCGCGCCAGGATGTGCGTGAGGCGGTGATCCCGGCCTATATGGGCCTAATCAAGCAGGCCGATGATCAAATGGGCCGGTTGTTCGACTGGATGGAGCAGACCGGTCGGATGGACGATACGATGATCGTCCTGACATCGGATCACGGGGATTTTCTCGGCGACCATTGGATGGGCGAAAAGACGTTCTTCCACGATACCTCGACCAAAATGCCACTGATCATCTATGACCCTTCGCCCGAGGCCGACGCGACCCGAGGCATGGTGAGCGATGCGCTGGTCGAATCCATTGATCTTGCTCCGACGTTCGTCGAAGTGGCCGGAGGCGACGTCGCCAATCATATCCTCGAAGGTCATTCCCTGCTGCCGATCCTGCATGGGCAGGCGCAGGAGCTGCCTCGTGATGTTGTGATCTGCGAATACGACTATTCCGCGTCGCCAATTGCCGAGCGCATGGATGCCTCGGTCCGCGATGCGGTGATGTTCATGGTCGCCAACAAACGCTGGAAGCTTATCCATTGTGAGGGCGGGCACCGTCCGATTCTGTTCGATCTTGAAAACGACCCGGAGGAGTTGGTTGATCTGGGCAACAGCGAAGATCATGCCGAGGTGATCAGTGAAATGTATGACCAACTGTTTGCATGGGCGCGCCGCCCGTCACAGCGCACAACGCGGTCTGAACAGCAACTGATCGAGATGCGAACCAAAAGCCGGGGCAGGGGGATCGTGTTGGGGATCTACGACGAAAATGACATGCCGCTGGAACTGACGGTCAAATACCGAAACCGCAAAGCCAAGCCTTACAAGAGTTACCTGAAGGACTAACTGCGCCGCGCTTTCCACTGAACATATCGGGCCATGCCGCGCTCCAACAGGTTCGGGGTCTTGCCGTCATCCAGATGCAAATCTCCTCCACCAGCCCGGTACATCTCGGCAAACACATCCAACACCTTGGATTTCACCATGCCGCGCAGCGGGACATGGGCCATCATGCCATAGGTCGCAGCCCCTCCGGTTTTGGCGAGCTCAGGGTTGGCGCGAACGGTCGCAACCGCCTGGGCGAGATCGCTCAGGTATTCATCGGTGACATGCCGGTGTTTGGCAGTGACCATGCAATGGATGCCATCTGGGTTTTGAACGCGATTGATGCTCCAACCGGCGCGCTCCAGTTGATCCGCCACGGCATAGATGTTGAGCTTCGGATCAGTTGAGCCATGGGCCAGCAACGGCCCCTGCGGGTTCCCCAGAATGCGCAGGCCGTCTATCGCGACTATGCCTGCCTTCAACGTCTCGACCGCTTCGGTCGTGTCTTTCGCCAACCGGCAGTAGCCGTCCTCACCGATTTTCTGCATTACAGCCCAGGCGGCGGCATAGGCTCCGCCCGGTCTGGTGCCCAGCAAGGCGGGCGAGGCAAAGACCCCTCCGGGCCAGTCCTGGCAGACGAACATCTGGTGCTTCAACAGGTCCAGATTGCGATAAAGGATGGTCGACGCCCCCTTGGCCGCATAGCCGTATTTGTGCAGATCAGCCGAGATGGACGTCACCCCCGGCACCCGGAAATCCCAATCGGGCAGGTCAACGCCGTTCCGTTCCATGAAGGGCAGGATCAGCCCGCCGACGCAGGCGTCGATATGCAAGGGAATGCCTTTTGACTGCGCGATTGCGCCCATCTCGGCAATCGGATCAATGGTTCCATGCGGATATTCAGGCGCGGAACCAAGGATCATCACAGTGCCCGCGTCAATCATCCTTCTAAGCTTGGAGATGTCTGTGGCGTAGTCCGGCGTCATCGGCAATAGGCGCGCCTTAACGCCGAAATATTCGGCCGCCTTGAACCAGGCGACATGGGCGGTCTTGGGCAGGATCATGTTCGGACGGGTCACCTTACGCTTTTTGCGGGCCATGTCCCGATAGGTTTTGACCGCCATCAGGCAGCTCTCGGTGCCGCCCGCAGTGACCACGCCACAGGTCTCCGGCCCACCCTTCAGCAGCCCGGCCATGGTTGAGATGATCTGCGTCTCCATCCGCTTGAGGCTTTGGAACGCGGCTGGATTCAACCCGTTGGCCGATGAGAACGCGCCATAGGCCTTGGCTGTGAAGGCGTCGTGATCATCGTCCAGATGATACACAAGGCTCCATGTCCGGCCCTCACGGTAATTCGGGTCGTTTTCGGCAAAGGATTTTAGCTGGTCCAGGATCTCGCCTTCGGGGCGGCCCGTTTCCGGTAGTTTTTGATGATCCATATCCTATCCTTTCCCGGCCAGCAGCAGCGCCAGTGAAATGCCCAGATAGTTCCCGATGGCAAAACCCAGAATGCCGGTTGCCATGCCCGACATCAAGATCGCAGGGTTGCGCAAGCTGCGCGCGACCATGGGCACAAAGGCAGGCGACATAACGGCAGCGACCGAGGTGATCAGGAAGGTATCCCGGTCGACCCCGGCGGTGCGTGCAAGCAGTGCGTGCAGACCGAAGCTGCCGAAGGTGGCGATCAGCACAAATCCCAGAACGGACAGATCCATATCGCGCAACTCTGCCAGATCCATCGACGCCGCAACGCTGAACGAAAACACGTAAAGCAGGTACATGCCCATATGAGGTGCGGCCCGGTTCTTGCGCAAAGACGGCGTGACCGAGCCGAGCAGACCCAGCGACGTTAGAAGAACCACGGTCATGACCTGCGATGGCGCAAAGCTGAACAGAGGGGTCAACAGCACCGCTGCGGCCACGCAAAATGTGCTGACCAGAAAGGCCAACACCCCCTGACGGAGCATATTCGGCGCATTGGCCTCGCCCGCGTCGGGCACTTGCGTGTCGCGATCACCCGGGAACGGCTTCAGAAAGCGGGCGAAAACCAACGGGGCGAGCGTCAGCACGAACAGCAGGTAACCTGCACCGACAACAGTATCGACGGTTGCAAATAGCAGATATCGGTTCTCGGGGATATCCAGCGCCAGTTTGATCGCGCCCATATTCGCAAGGCCGCCCGTATACATCCCCACGGCCATGCCGGACAGCTGCTCACTCTGCGCGGTGCCGCCTGCTTGAAACGCAAAGAACAGGCCCGTTGCAACAAGCGTGACCGAGACAACGGCCAATGCCATCGACAAAAGCGCAGAACCTGCGATGCGCCCCCAAGCCCCAAGGTCTACTCCAAACAGCAGTAAAGGCAGGGCCAGTCCTAAACTGGCCTCCATGACCCCGTCACGGACCTGACCCGCCGCGTCAGGTTGCAGACCAGATAGCCCCAGCGCCAATCCGGCCATATAGCACAGCACAATCGGCCCCAGCCGTCCGGCCAAAGTCGAATGCCTCGCTAGCAGCACCATCGCGGCGGGCGCTAAAAGGTATATCAGTGCGAAGACTGCGATCTCTGGCTGCATAGGTTCCCTCTCCCTGAAGGTGAGACTAGGCAGCACGACGCCGTTCGCACAAGGTGGTCTTACGTAAGGTTCACGTTCCTTTCGGGTAAGGAAATCCGGGTGTCTGGGTCGGTTTACGAAACGATTAAATCTGCGCCGATGGGCGTAAAGGCGGTTCACCCCAAAGCGGTCAGGCGATAGAAGGTTCGCCAAGAGCAGTTACCGGAGACCAAAATGGCCACGCCCAAACCCGTAGTTCTGTGTATTCTTGATGGTTGGGGATTGTCCGAAGACACTCAGGCCAACGCGCCATATTTGGCCAATACACCTACATTCGATGCGATCATGCAGGGCCTGCATGCCACGCTGATTACGCATGGCCCGGATGTGGGCTTACCCAGCGGTCAGATGGGTAATTCCGAGGTTGGGCACACCAATATCGGCGCGGGCCGTGTGGTGGCGATGGACCTGGGCCAGATTGATCTGGCGATCGAGGATGGCTCATTTTTTAACAACGCAGCGCTGCAAGCTTTCATTGCTAAGGTGAAAGCGACGGGCGGGACGGCGCATCTGATGGGGCTAGCCTCGGATGGCGGTGTCCATGGGCATGTGAACCATATCGTTGCAGCGGCCAAAGCGATCACGGATGCCGGCGTTCCGGTGGCTCTGCATGCAGTGACCGACGGGCGCGATGTCGCTCCGAAATCGGCTTTCACCTACATCTCCGAGCTTGAGGAACGTCTGCCCGAAGGCGCGCGTATCGTCACCGTCTGCGGGCGTTACTTCGCCATGGACCGCGACAATCGGTGGGAGCGCGTCAGCCAAGCCTACAACGCCATGATCAAAGGTCAGGGCCGAACCGGTAACTCGGCGCATGGAGCGGTTGACTACGCTTACAACCAATCCGAAACGGATGAGTTCATCGTGCCGACCGTGCTGGAAGGCTATGATGGCGTCAAAGATGGTGACGGGTTTTTCTGTCTGAACTTCCGCGCCGATCGGGCGCGGGAAATTCTGCGCGCGATTGCCGAACCGGGCTTTGACGATTTCGAAACCGGCACACGTCCAGCGCTGTCTGCTTTACTTGGCATGGTTGAATACTCCGACGGCCATAACGCCTATATGACGACCGTGTTCCCCAAACGGGCCATCGCGAACACTCTGGGCGAGTGGGTGGCCAAGCAGGGATTGCGCCAGTTCCGTCTGGCCGAAACCGAGAAATATCCCCATGTCACCTTCTTCCTGAACGGCGGCAAGGAGGTCCCCGAAACTGGCGAAGATCGCTTCATGCCCAAGTCGCCCAAAGTGGCCACCTACGATCTACAGCCCGAGATGTCCTCGGCCGAGGTGACGGACAAGTTCGTTGAGGCCATCGAAGCGGGCTATGATCTGATTGTCACAAACTATGCCAACCCCGATATGGTCGGCCATACCGGAGACCTTGGCGCTGCAATCAAAGCCTGCGAGGCCGTGGATCAAGGTCTGGCTCGCGTGGTTGCCGCGCTGGAAAAAGCCGGGGGGGCGATGATCGTCACCGCCGATCACGGCAATTGCGAAGTGATGATAGACCCGGAGACAGGCGGCCCGCATACCGCGCATACATTGAACCCGGTTCCGGTGGCTTTGGTTGGCGGTCCTGAGGGGGCGACGCTCCGTACCGGGCGTTTGTCGGACCTTGCGCCCACTTTGCTGGCACTGATGAACCTGCCCAAACCGCCTGAGATGACTGGGGAAAGCCTGCTGTCATGAGGGTTCTGGCCGCAGCCTTGGCGGTGGTTTTCTGTGGCCCGGCGGAGGCGCAGAACACGCCTTCTCAGGCGGCGCTGGCGGCGGCCGAGATGTTGGAACAGGCGTCCATCTCGCTGTCTGAGGCAGAAAGCGCGCGCGACCGGGTGCGTGCTCTAACAGAGACGATCCAAGCTTACGAGGCTGGGTTGTCCGCCATGCGGGACGGGTTGCGCATGGCCGCCACGCGCGAGGCGCAGCTGTCGGCCGAGCTGCGCGCACGGGAACAGGATGTGGCGCAGTTGCTGGGTGTATTGCAGACCATAGAAACGACCACCCCGCCGGTGCTGATGTTGCACCCTTCTGGCCCTTTGGGGGCTGCGCGGGCCGGGATGATGCTGTCCGAGGTGACACCGGGCCTGAATGCCAAGGCGCAGGCTTTGGCGCGGGATTTGCAAGAGGTTCAGACCTTGCGAGTACTGCAGCAGGATGCGGCGGAAACCCTGACAGAAGGTCTGACCGGGGTGCAGTCCGCCCGTACCCGCCTGAGCGAAGCCATCGCGGATCGCACCGGGTTGCCGCAGCGCTTTGTTGAAGACCCGATCAAAACGGCAATCCTGATCTCTTCGACCGAAACACTGGATGGGTTTGCTACAGGCCTGTCGGAAATTTCGGAAGGGGAGATTGCGGAACGCGACGACAATATTCAAAGCCGCAAAGGCGACGTGCCTCTGCCGGTCCAGGGCGTTTTATTGCACCGGGCCGGGGAAACAGACGCAGCAGGCGTAACGCGGCCGGGGCTTGTGCTTGGTGCGCGCCCGCGTGCCCTGGTAACAACGCCCACGGCGGCCACAATTCGCTACCGAGGGCCGCTTCTGGACCTGGGAAATCTGATCATTCTTGAGCCTCAGCCCGGCCTCTTATTCGTCTTTTCGGGCTTGCAGGAAGTCTACGGAGACATAGGTCAAGTGATACCAGAGGGCACTCCGGTCGGTTTGATGCCCGGTGAAACGCCGGAAATCGGTGCTATTTTGTCAACTCGTGGTGATGGCACTGGAACTGACCGGTCAGAAACGCTCTATATAGAGGTCAGAGAAGATAACAGCCCCGTGGACCCCGAGTCGTGGTTTCGGACCAGCAAGGATGGATAAACGAGTATGAAGAAATTTGTGATGGCCGGACTGGCCGGAACGGTTGCAGGCATCATTGCAACAACTCAGATCGCAGGACCCCTGCTGGCGCAGGAGGCCGAGAGCAAGGCCGATGTCTACCAACAACTCGACCTGTTCGGTGACATTTTTGAGCGGATCCGCGCGCAATATGTCGAAGAGGTTGAGCCGGAAGAGCTGATCGAAGCCGCGATTGACGGTATGCTGACCTCACTTGATCCGCATTCAAGCTACCTGTCGCCCGATGATGCCGAACAGATGCGCGTCCAGACCCGGGGTGAGTTTGGCGGGCTTGGTATCGAGGTCACGCAAGAGGAAGGCTTTGTCAAAGTCGTCTCTCCGATCGACGACACGCCTGCCGATGAGGCCGGGATTGAGGCCGGAGATTTCATCACCCATGTGGATGGCGAAAGCATTCTGGGCCTGACGCTGGACAAGGCGGTTGAGCTGATGCGCGGCCCTGTCGGCTCGGAAATCGTGATCACCGTTGTGCGTGAGGGCGAGCCTGATCCGTTCGATGTGACCATCATTCGCGACACGATCAAACTGACAGCTGTACGCGCCCGGACCGAGGGCACCAGCGTTGTCATGCGAGTGACCACGTTCAACGATCAGACCTTCCCGAACCTGCAGGCCGGAATGGAAGAGCAGATCGAGGAAGCGGGCGGGATCGACAAGGTCAACGGCTTTGTACTGGACCTGCGTAACAACCCCGGCGGCCTGCTGACGCAGGCGATCAAGGTTTCGGATGCGTTCCTGAACGAAGGTGAGATCGTCTCGACCCGCGGGCGTGACCCCCAGGACGGCGAGCGGTTCAACGCAACCCCCGGTGATCTGGCCGAAGGCAAACCGATTGTGGTGCTGATCAACGGCGGCTCGGCCTCGGCCTCGGAAATCGTGGCCGGTGCCCTGCAGGACCACCGCCGCGCAATTGTTGTTGGTACCAAGAGCTTTGGTAAAGGCTCGGTGCAGACGGTGATGCCGCTGCGCGGTGACGGTGCGATGCGTCTGACCACCTCGCGGTATTACACGCCGTCTGGCCGCTCAATCCAGGCGTTGGGTGTCAGCCCGGACATCATCGTGGAACAACCGCGCCCGGCTCCGGAAACTGAAGAAGAGGATGATCGTCCGGCACGCTCCGAGGCGGATCTTCGCGGCAGTCTGAATAACGACAGCCTCAGCGAGGATGAAATCCGCCAGATCGAAGAAGACCGCGCCAAAGCTGAAGCCACCGCTGAGCTGCGGGAAGAGGATTACCAGCTGGCCTATGCCATCGACATCCTCAAAGGTCTGTCGGCGTTCAATCCTGACGGCCCGTCTCAGTAAAATCAAAAGGGCCGCGCCAAGCGTGGCCCTTTTCAGCTTTCGATCTTGTGCAGCTTGGCTTCGTCTAGCATCAGTGCCAGAAGAATACCCAACGAGACCGAGATCGTGGAAAAGATGAACGCCATGCTCATGCTGCTGTCAAAGGCGGTTGTGAGCGCGGACTTGACCGCCTCCACTTGATCCGCATTCAGCTTTGCCATCACCGCTTGTGCCGAGTCCGTGCTGAGCGAACCGCCGTTGATCGCCCGTTGCTCGGCGTCGGTCAGATCAATCCCGGCGGCGGCAAGCTTGTCCCGCAAGGTAGACAGGGACACCGCATACATGATGGCCGTCGCACAGGCGACCGAGATTGCCCCGTAGACCAGATGCGTCATGAAGCTGAGGCCACCAACCAGCCCGGCGCGCTCGGGTTTGACCGCGCAGACCGCAGCGGTTCCGGACGGCCCGACCGTCAGGGTCGCACCCAGCCCGATCATGGCCATACCCGGTAAGATGTGGAAGTAGCCTAAACTGCTGGGCAAGATGACGATGCTGGCCGACCCAACGGTCGCCAGAACATAGCCCCAAAACAGCAGGCGTTTAGGCCCGAAATCATTGTAGAGCGTGCCGGAGACGATCGACCCCACCGCCAACAGGATAGTCAGAGGGGCCAGCCCAAGCGCCGATTGGAAAGTCGTCCAGCCCAGTACCTTTTGCATGTATTGCGGAAAGTACAACAACGCGACGAAGGCGGCTGAGACGTTGAACATATTCAGGCCAAGCGTGATCAGAAACTCTCTATTCTGCATTAATTGCGGCAATAGGAGCGGCTCTTTCACCCGCTTTTCAACGCGCGGAAACAGCAGGAACAGAATGGCGCTAACAAAGAATAGCAGCAAAAGCGGGATCGACGACCAGCCCCAATCGGCCCCCACGTCCAACCCATAGAGCAACAGAAGCACGGCAAAGGACAGGATCCCCATCCCGGCAAAGTCGATATGTTCGCCCTGTTTGTGCTGGGTCTCCCGTTCCATCAAAATCAGCGCGGTCGCCATCGAGATGCAGGAGAACACGACGTTGGCGAGGAAGAAGTATCGCCATTCACCGAAACTGACGGCAAGTCCGCTGATCATTGGGCCAAATACATTGCCCGTGGTCACGCCCGCCAGGATCAGACCCATGACAAGCGCGCGGTGTTCCTGTTTGGAGACTTTGGTGGCCCCAAAGGCCAAGGTGCAGGGCCAGACGCATCCTGCACCAATGCCTTGCAAGGCACGCGCGCCGATCAGGAAATCGAGGCCGGGGGCGAAGAAGCACATCACCGAGGCAAACAGAAAGATCGACAGGCCGATGATCATCACTCTGCGGTGTCCGTACATGTCGCCCAAACGACCTCCGGCGACCATGGTCATGGCGAAGAACAGTGCGTAAATGTTCAGAACCCACTGGGTGCTGGTGATATCGCTGTCAAAGCTGCTTTCGATTGACGGAACCAGCATCAGAGCCCCGGTAAAGTCGATGCCGATGCCAAATGCGGTCACCATCAAGGCAATGACTTTGATGATACTTTTGCGATCCATGGCGGCTTCCGGAGTGTTGCGGCTGTCTCAATGATGCATGTAAATGGCGAAAAAGATAGGAAAACCCGGGTAGTGGCTCAGCTCGAGTCCCGGCAAATTCTGCGAAAAGCCCGCTTGAGCATGTCAAGCTCACCGCGCAATAGCTCGACTTCGGCGCGCAGATCATCGGCGGCAGGTTCGCCCGATATCACCGTAAAATCACCCAGTTTCCGGGCCGTTGAGCGCTCGGATATGACAAAGCTATGGACCCCGTCCGACAGAGCTGCGACCGGCACAGGGATGGTCACGATCCAACCGTCCTCGACATCCGAGAGGGCAACGCCATCGACGTCCTCACCCCGGTACAACACCTCAATATCCGGCTTGGTCTGGGCGCGCAGATGCCCTTGCCAAATTCCGTTCTCAAACCGGGTCCGGGTCAGTAGTGGCTCAGTCATACCCTGGGACCTCACAAATCAGCGCGATGGTGGCGGCACAAAGTCAGATCGCGCAGAGTGACGCTGTTCATGCCGGGGTTTTCAAGGATTAGGTCCAACCAGACCTTCTCGATCCGTTTTTCGTTCAACGGCAGATGGGCCAGATCGAAATCGACGCTGGGCGACGGGTTGGTCAGATCAAGCTTGCGCAGAACCTGTTCGGTATTCGGGCCGCTTAGGATGTTGAGCCGGGCAAAGAGGTCGATCTCCTGCTCCGCGTCAATATGCGTGTCCAGGCGGATAAGGTGCTGCAGGCTCAGGCCCTGAGAGGCATCGCTTGGCAGTTGGATCGAAAGCGAGAGGAAGCTACCTTCGAAGCCAAAGACCTCCACGCCCATGTTGAAGGGGGCCAGATCACTGGGCAGACGGTTGCGGTTCTGGCGCATAGCGATCTCGGCCTGTGGGCAATCATGAAACACCTGCACCTGATCATTGAGGGACGCTTTGCGCGGAGGGGAGGCAAGGCCGGGCGTCGCAAGGGGCCAGCGCCACAGATCCGGGCGCCAGCTCCAATCCGTGCCGATCGGTTTGGGAAACTGGTTCGAGCCGATTTGAGGGTCGCGCAGCCGCATATCCGCCGTATCAATCACCTGCCTCAGCTGTGTTTGCAGGGCGCGCGCGCTATCGCGCTGGCGTCGCAGTTCGGCCTGAGGGGCGTCGGCCGCCATCTGCGCAGCCCTGCGCCAGCGGTCTAAAACCCTGCGGTGAAAATAGCGTTCGAGAATCCTGCCCATGGTCCATTCGTCCGACGTAGCACCTCTTTAGTCAAAGACCGGGCGGGGGACAAACCCGGAATTTAGATCTGTCGGTTTTCGGTGCGTGAGGCGACCGTCGGTTCTTGCATTACGTCAGGTCTGTGCTTAGGGTCGGGCCTCTTGAAAAAGCGGGTCGCCAGCAACCACGCCACGCATCAGTTTTTCATTCGACAAGGCCCGGCCATGGAACCCACCCTGTTTTCGTTCATTTGGAAACACTCCAAAAAACAACAGCTTGTGCTGTTGGTTCTGACGGTTCTTTCGTTTCCGTTCCTCTATGCCTCGCTTGAGCTGCCCAAGCAGATCATCAACGATGCAATTGGTGCACCCGCGGATACGGTCACGATCTGGGGGGTGACCGTCACGCAGATTCAATACCTTATGATCCTGTGTTTTGCCTTTCTGGCCACGGTGATCGCCAGCGGCCTGATGAAGATGCGTATCAACACGATGAAGGGCGTTTTGGCGGAACGGATGCTGCGTCGCTTGCGATTTACGCTGATCAACCGGTCGATGCGCTTTCCGAAATCGTATTTCGCCACCACCAGTCAGGGTGAACTGGTTTCGATGATCACCTCCGAGGCCGAGCCGATGGGCGGTCTGATGGGCGACGCTATCGCTCAGCCGGTGTTCCAGTTCGGTCAGATGATGACCATCGTCACCTTCCTGTTCATGCAGAGCGTCTGGTTCGGGCTCGCCAGTATCGCCCTAATCCCGCTACAGGCGTGGTTGATCCCGAAACTGCAACGCCAGATTAACCTGCTAAATAAAGAGCGCATTCAGGAGGTCCGTCACCTGAGTTCCGAGATCGGCGAGAGTGCCGCTGGGATCAGCGATCTGCGCACCAATGGTGGCTGGCGCTACCGGTTGGCGCAGTTCAGTTACCGTCTGGGGAACCTGTTCGAGATCCGCTTCAAGATCTACAACAAAAAGTTCTTCATGAAGTTCCTCAACAATCTGATCACTCAGATGACGCCGTTCCTGTTCTACTCGGTCGGCGGGTATTTGGCGATCACTGGAGAGGTGACGGTAGGTGCTCTGGTCGCTGCCTTGGGGGCGTACAAAGATCTGAGTGGCCCGTGGAAGGATCTGCTGACCTACTACAATCAGGTGCAGGACATGTCGCTGCGATGGGAGATCGTGACCGAACGCTTCGCCCCATCCAACATGATCCCCGAACACCTGTTCGAAGGCCGGCCCGAGGTCATTCCGCACCTCACCGGTGATATTGAGCTGCGGAACATCACCGTTCGCGATGATGACGGCAAAACCATTCTGGAAGATATCGATCTGAGAATTCCCAAGGGCGCGCGGGTGGCGATTCAGTCAACCAACGCGGCCGAACGCACCGCCTTGGCGCAGCTTCTGACGCGTGAGGTGGTGCCGGTTCAGGGCGAGGTCCTGCTGGCCGGGCACAATCTGAACGAACTGCATCAGGCGGTGATTGCTGCTCGGATCGGATACGCCTACTCGCGGCCCTACCTGTTCGATGGAACTCTGGGTGACAACCTGCTGATGCCGCTGCGCCCATATCCTCAGCACGAGACTGAGGCCAAGAAGGCTCCGACCCACCGCCAGATCGAGGCCGTTCGGTCCGGCAATCCGATAGATTCGCTCGAGGATGAGTGGGTCGATCCGGGGCTGGCCGGGCTGGACGATATCGACGACATCCGAGCGTGGTGGTTCCAACTGGTCGAGGCGATGGGCATTGACGAGTTCATGTTGCGACGCACCCTGCGCACGCAGTTTGACCCGAAATTGCATCCAGGCTTGGCGCAAGAGCTTGTGAAACTTCGCGAGACAGTGGCCCAGAAATTGCAGGACAAGGGCCTCGATCGCTATGTCTACCGGTTCGACCCGGATCAGTTTAATCCGGCAGTGCCTTTGGGTGGCAACTTGCTGTTTGCAACGCCCGCGCGGGATATCACACCAGAGTCGTTGGCTGGTGATCAGCGGTTCCGCAACATGTTGCGCAGCCATGATCTGGCCGAGGAAGCAATGAACATGGCCAGCACCGTGATCGAGACGTTGGACCAGGCCTTTGGTCGCGATGGCACTGATCACCCGCTTTTCCTACGGTTGGGCATGTCCAAAGACATGTATCACAGGCTTTTGGACATCAAGGATCGCCTGAAAACCAAAGGAGCTGATGCGGTTTCGGAGCCGGATTGTGCGTTGATGCTGACGGTGCCGTTCCTGTTGACGGCCGAGCAAATTGGTCCAGACTTTCCGGATGAATACAAGGACAAGATCCTGGCGATCCGAAAACAGCAATCCGCCGCCATGCATGAGGCGCTGGATGGGATGTTCGTTCCATTGTCGCCTGACGCCTACTTCCCGCGCTTGACCGTGATCGAGAATGTCCTTTATGGGCGCGTTTCTCTCATGGCGGGTGCGCACGCCGAAGAGATTGAGGATCTGGTTGCCCAGGCCGTGAATGAGGCCGGTCTGCGCCGCCGCGCTGCGGCTACCATGTTTGACCTGCCCTCGGGTTTGGGGGGGAACAACCTGCCTACGGTGTTCCAAGAACGCGCATCTTTCTCGCGTGCGGGTATCAAGCGCCCCGATATCCTGATCCTCGATAAGGCGCTGGCCAGCCACGATTCGGAAAGTCGCCTGCGCACCCGGCTGCGCCTGCGGGAATTGCTTCCCGAGTCGATCATGATCTTCATGGAGGATCACTTTGCTCATCCCGAAGCCTATGACCTGTTCGTCGAGGTCAAGGATGGCCGCATCGATGGTGTCTCACGCACGCCCGTTCTGCATCAGGAGGGGGCTACTGCCGACCTCAGCAGAAAGCTCGAAATCATCTCGACCACCGAGCTTTTCTCGGGCATCGACGCGCGAAACCAACGGCTGCTGGCGTTCTCGGCGCAATGGTATGACGTCGCCGCGGGGCAGGTGATCTTCTCGCGCGGGCAGACGGCGGACGCAGCCTATCTTTGCATCCGGGGTCAGGCCCGGTTGGACTGGTCGGATGAAGATGGCAACAAACGCCCCATATCGATTGTTGAGCCGGGTCGCTTGATCGGGGATCTGTCGATCATTACCGGTGACCGCCGGCAACTTGATCTGGTCGCTAACACAGATTGCGCCTTTCTGCGTATCGGAGCCGAAGAACTGCGCGCCGTTGTCGAAAGCGACGCCTCGGTCGCGACGCAGTTGCTGCAGACCGTTGCGGGATACCTGACCACGCTCGCCACGCGCGTGAACACGGTTGCAAACCCGGCGGATGTCTTCCCGGACGTGGTGCAGGAAACCATTCTTGACGAGGCCGATGACAATGATTGAACCCGCCGCCTATGCCGCTCATGAACATTTGGTGCGCGACGCCCGCGCGCGCCCTGATCTGTGGCGGCTGCTGGTCGGGCTGGTGATTGTTTGCACGCTCTATTTGGCGGCGAACACTGTTCTTTTTGCGGTTATAGGCGCCCTCATCCCCCCCTCTCAGGCCCAAGGGTTTTTGCGCGGCACGTCCCCCCTCGCGACATTTGTCCTGCTGGCCAGCTTTGGGTTTCTGACGATTGGCGTTGCTGTTGCTGCAAAACAGATGCAGCAAAGGTCGCTCTGGGCGATTCTCGGAGAGCGTCGTTTGGCGATCAGTCAATTCACACAGGTTTTGGTGGCCTTGGTGGTTCTCGGTCTGGCACTGGCAGCCCTACCGCCTTACGGAATGGGGGATCCGCTGACCCAGAACCTGGCGTTCTTGACCTGGATCGTACTGCTGCCGTTCGCGGCAGGCGCCGTGCTGATTCAGACCAGCGCCGAAGAGATCCTGTTTCGCGGCTACCTGCAGCAATCTCTGGCCGCGCGGTTTCAGTCACCGCTGATCTGGGTAGGCGTGCCTTCGGCCTTGTTTGCAGCGGGTCACTATGCGCCGGGGATTGCTGGCGACAACGCGCTGCTGGTTGCAGTCTGGTCCTGTGTGTTCGGCGTTCTGGCGGCTGATCTGACGGCTCGTTCTGGCACTTTGGGCCCAGCTATCGCCTTGCATTTCTTCAATAATGTGATCTCTCTCCTGATTATCTCATTGCCCGATACGCTCAGTGGTCTGGCCCTTTTCGTGCTGCCCTACGATATGTCGGACGGTGGCGTGCTGCGGCAGTGGTTGTGGGTGGATTTCGGCTCAATGATGGTTTGCTGGCTGACAGCACGCCTCGTCATCAGGCGCTGATTGCATTTCTTTCCGTAGCGTCTTATTTGACGTCAACGCCGCACAATCCAAGGCTCTGATATGAACTGGATCACAAACTACGTCCGCCCCCGGATCAACTCGATCTTCTCGCGCCGAGAAGTGCCAGAAAATCTGTGGCACAAATGCGATGAATGCGGAACGATGCTGTTCCATCGTGAATTGGCCGAAAACCAGAACGTCTGCACCCAGTGCGGTCACCATATGGCAATCACACCGCGTGACCGCTTTGGCCACCTGTTCGATGGCGGGATTTTCACCGAAGTTGCGGTGCCTGCGCCCAAAGATGACCCGCTGCAGTTCCGCGATCAGAAGAAATACCCCGATCGCATGAAGGCGGCCCAGAAGAAAACGGGCGAAAAAGAAGCCATGCTGGTCGCTACGGGCGAAATCGGGCGTACCCCGATTGTTGCGGCGGCGCAGGATTTCTCGTTTATGGGCGGTTCGATGGGCATGTATGTTGGCAACGCGATCATCGCCGCCGCGCAAGAGGCGGTTAAGCTAAAGCGCCCGCTTATCCTGTTCTCGGCCGCCGGCGGTGCCCGGATGCAGGAAGGCATCCTGAGCCTGATGCAGATGCCGCGTACCACCGTGGCCGTCGAGATGCTGAAAGAGGCGAACCTGCCCTATATCGTCGTTCTGACCCACCCGACCACCGGAGGTGTGACTGCGTCTTATGCGATGCTGGGCGACGTGCATATCTCGGAACCCAACGCTCTGATCTGCTTTGCCGGTCCCCGCGTGATCGAGCAGACCATCCGTGAAAAACTGCCCGAAGGGTTCCAGCGCGCCGAATATCTGCTGGACCACGGTATGCTCGACCGCGTGACCAAGCGCACCGAGCTGCGTGAGGAACTGATCACTATCACCCGCATGCTGATGAACCAGCCTCCTGCGATTAAAGGTGATTTGCCCGCGCCGGAACCGGAAGAGGCCGCCGCAGACGCACCTGCTGAAGATACGGATCAGAAATGACCGCCCAAACATCGGACGCCATCCTCGACCGGATGATGGCGCTGCACCCCAAGATCATCGACCTGACCTTGGATCGCGTCTGGCGTTTGCTAGAGGCATTGGACAACCCGCAGAACAAGCTGCCACCAGTGATCCACATCGCCGGGACCAACGGCAAGGGTTCGACGCAAGCGATGATCCGAGCCGGGCTTGAAGGGGCAGGGCTGTCGGCCCACGCCTATACCTCACCGCATCTTGCACGGTTCCATGAACGCATTCGTTTGGCCGGAGAACTGATCTCGGAACCCGACCTCACGGCGGTGCTGGATGAGTGCTACGCGGCCAACGGCGGCGAGAACATCACCTATTTCGAGATCACGACCTGCGCGGCCCTTCTGGCCTTCGCGCGGGCCAAAGCGGACTATACCCTGCTTGAGGTCGGCCTCGGCGGGCGTCTGGACGCGACCAATGTGATCGAAAAACCTGCCGTGACGGTGATCACTCCGATCTCCATCGACCATGAGCAGTTTCTGGGCAATACCCTGGCGAAAATCGCCGGTGAAAAGGCCGGTATCATCAAACGCGGCGTGCCTTGCATCGTCGGCCCGCAACCTGATGAGGCGATGGAGGTGATTGAACAGACCGCCGCATGTCTCGGCGCGCCTCTTGTTGCATATGGTCAACATTGGCACGTCACCGAAGAAAACGGCCGCCTGATTTATCAGGACGAAACCGGGTTGCGTGACCTGCCTCTGCCCAACATCTTGGGTGCCCACCAGATCCAGAACGCAGGAGCGGCCCTTGCCGTTCTGCGCCACCTCGACCTTGGCGATGCCGCCTATGAGGCCGCCGTGACCAAGGCCGAATGGCCCGCACGGATGCAACGCCTCAAAACCGGCCCGCTTGTGCAAGTCGCAAGTCAGGCCGAGCTTTGGCTGGATGGGGGGCACAACGCCGCAGCCGGGATCGCTCTGGCCGAGGTTCTGTCGAACCTGCCGAAACGCCCGACCCATATGATCTGCGGTATGCTGAACACAAAAGACGTAACAGGCTACCTCGCGCCGCTTGCCAAACAGGCCCTGAGCCTGACCGCCGTTTCCATTCCGGGTGAGGCTGCAACCCTCAGCGCCGAAGAAACAGCCGCCGCTGCCGCCAAGGTCGATCTGCCCGCATCAACCGCCAACAGCGTGGCCGAGGCGCTCGACATAGTCGTCGCCAAAGACCCGCATGCACGTATCCTGATCTGCGGGTCCCTCTACCTTGCGGGCAATATCCTGCGCGAAAACGGCTAAGATCCGCCCACAGGGCTTCATTTTGCTGAAGAAATCCCGCAGGAGCCGACAGGAGTGGCGGCGGCAGGTACGATAGCCCGTTCGATAGTCGCACTTTCAATTGTGACCGAGAAGTTATTTCCCCTGATTGCGATCTCTGTGGCAGGGCCCAAGCACGAAAGTCAAAATTGGCTCGAAGCGGCTATTTGCGTCAGCGGCATCGAAGGTCTGGTTCGAGTGCAAAAGCGACCAATGCGATTAGCGCAGCATTCATCGAAGGGCGGAAACCGTCCATTCGCCGCGTGCGCGAGCTTGTCAGGCCGAATAGTCGGGGGCAGGCATTCAAGTGATCTTTAGTCCGGATTTCAATCTGCGCGACTGAAGGACACCGGAAACTGAAAATATAGATATTGTGCAGAGAATTCCGGATTGTGATTTTGGTCTTGTGCGCAGCGCTTCGTTATCTGGTCGAGTAGATGGCTATTTTGATGATTTTTTCGTATTCTAGCCAATATGTTTGAAACTATGCCACTAACGTTCGCCGCGTCGGTAGGGTGCCATCAATGCCGCGGGGACTTCGGCTCTGCGGGCGACAAGGACGAGCGCAACGATCGAAAGTACATACGGCGCCATAAGGAACAATTGATATGGCACACCCTCAACCGTTGTCTGTAATCGCAGTTGGTAGGCATCGAAGAAAGCGAACAACATCGCGCCAATCAAAGCCTTGCTGGGCCGCCAGCTAGCGAAAACTACCAATGCGATGCAGATCCAACCGCGCCCTTGCACCATGCCCGGGAAAAAGCTGTTGAACGCCGTTGTGGTCAGGAAGGCTCCGCCGACCGCCATCAAGGCCGACCCGACAACAACTGCGCCGATACGGATACGGATCGGGTTCAGCCCCTGCGCCTCAACCGCATGAGGGTTCTCTCCGGTCATACGAATAGCCAACCCCAAGGGCGTGCGGGCAAGAACATAGGCCATCACAACCACCGCAGCGAGCGCCAGATAGGTCGGCAAAGCTTGGTTAAAAAGGATCGGTCCCAAAACGGGAAGATCTGACAGGACCGGAATATCGAGCGGCTTAAAAGCCTCGATCGTAGGGGGCAAATCTCCCACCTCAACAAGCAACCTGTACAAGTAATAGGCTAAAGCGGATGCAAAAAGCGTTATGCCCAGCCCTGAGACGTGTTGCGAAAGCCCTAGTGGAACTGTCAGCATGGCATGAAGCAATCCCATCACCGCGCCGCAAAACGCTGCAAAAATGAGGCCTGCAAGCAATGGTGCTCCCATGTAGACGACAAGCCAACCGCTCATCGCCCCCATGGTCATGATCCCCTCGATTCCCAGATTAAGCACGCCCGAACGTTCGCAAAGCAACGCACCCAGAACACCAAATATGAGCGGTGTCGCAATACGCAGCACGGAAGCCCAAAGACTGGTATTCAGCAGCAGGTCAATTGCATCACTCATCTGCGCACCCGGTAGGTTGTGAAAAGAAGGGCCACGATCATGGTGAGTAGGCAAAGCGCCACAATCACATCGGCAATGAAACTGGGAACACCCGTCGCACGGCTCATGGCGTCGGCCCCGACAAAGACGGTGGCGACGAAAACAGCGGCAGCGACCACTCCGGCCGGATGCAAAGCGGCGAGCATGGCGACGACAATGCCTGCATAACCAAATCCGGGGCTCATAGTGGTGGTGACACCCGCAGTGACCCCCATGACTTCGACAGACCCGGCAAGCCCAGCCAGCGCGCCCGAAAGCAGGGCCACACCCATGATCGTTCGGGGCAGGGAAATTCCGGCAAAAGCAGCAGCGCTGGCATTTAAACCTGCGGCGCGTGTTTCAGCACCAAAAACAGTGCGCGCAAGGATCAGCCAAACAGCACCTGCCGCAGCGATAGCAACAAGCAGCCCGATATGGAGACGTGTACGGGGGATCAGATCCGGAAGGCGGTATTCACCGTCTACGGGCACCGAAGAGGGCCACCCAAAGGCCAGCGGATCGCGCATAGGACCCTCAATCATGAGACCAACGAAAAGGATCACGATGAAATTGAGTAGCAGGGTTGTCACCACCTCATCTACGCCGAAACGCAAGCGTAGAAAGGCAGGCCCTGCCAACAGGGCCGCGCCTGCCGCCATGCCTGACAACATCAAGATCGGAATACCTATCCACCCTGGAACCCCGAGTGAATGACCGATCCAAGCGGTGATTAGCGCCCCAACAAAGAACTGTCCCTCGCCCCCGATGTTCCAAAGCCGCGCTCGGAAGGCGACAGCTGCGGCAAGCCCCGTAAAGATAAGCGGAGTGGCGCGGGTCAGCATCTCGGCGATCGAAAGGCGCGAGCCGAATGCGCCATTCACCATTTCACCATAGGCTGCTAGCGGATTTGCGTCAGCAGCAGCGATGAGACCTGCGGCCAAAAGCAATGCAGCAAAGATCGCGGCCAGTGGTGCAATGATCGCGAGGTGCAGCGGCACATGTGAGCGTCGTTCAAGCCGCATCGTCGTTTTCCTTCCAGACACCTGCCATCATCAAGCCAAGGCGTTGTGGGTCGGCTTCATCCGCCGATATCGGTTCTGACAAGCGACCTTTTACGATGGCCTGTATTCGGTCTGACAGGGCCACAGCTTCTTCCAATTCTTCCGAGATGAGCAGGATTGCGGCACCTTCCGCCCGCGCTGCCAAAAGCTCGGCATGAACTGAAGCAATTGCCCCTTCATCAAGACCACGCGTCGGCTGATTTGCGAGCACAAAGCGCGGCCCATTGGTCAGAACCCGGCCAAGGATCAGTTTTTGCATATTGCCGCCGGACAGCAGCCTTGTTCGCGTGTCGGGGCTGGCGCCGCGGATATCAAAACGCTCGATTAGCCCCGAAGTGTAATCCCGGGCGGCGCGTTGTCGAACAAAGCCGCGGTGCGAAAATTCCGGTGTGCGCAAGCGCTCAAGCACCGCGTTTTCCCACAAACTCAATTCGCCCACAACGCCTTCAGCATGCCGGTCTTCAGGCACCCTGCCTGCCCCCGCGCGGATCATGCCGCGCGGACCCAGATGGCCGATATCTTCGTCCAAAAGTGTTAACTGACCCGCACTCGGGTGTGCCAATCCTGACAGCAGCGCTCCGAGGGAAGACTGACCATTGCCTGAAACGCCAACGATACCAAGGATTTCACCGGCATGGACAGCGAAAGACACATCATCCAGCCGCAATTCACCATCTTCTTCTACGCTCACATCCTTTGCGATCAGGACTGGCGCTCCAATCTCATGGTCTTGACGCACAGGACGCTCGACCTTGCGGCCAACCATCAGTTCCGCCAATTCTTCTGGTGTGGTTTCGGGTGTTTTGCGTTCCGCGACCATCCTGCCGCCACGAAGCACCGCCACACGGTCAGAGGCTGCCATGACCTCATGCAGCTTGTGGCTGATGAAGATAAGTGAGAGACCTTCTTTCGTCATATCGCGCAGCGTCTCGAACAGGCGCATCGCCTCGGGCCGGGCCAGAACCGCAGTAGGTTCATCCAATATCAAAATACGCGCGTCGCGATAGAGCGCTTTCAGAATCTCGACTCTTTGTCGTTCACCAACAGATAGCGAACGAACCTTGGCCTCTGGGTTTACAGGCAGGCCGAACCGCTCTGAAATCTGCAACAGTTTCTTGCGTGCCTCACCACGAGCGGAACGCGTGCGCGTCAGCGGTTCAGAACCCAGCATTACGTTTTCAAGAACCGTGAGGTTGCCCGCAAGCGTGAAGTGTTGGTGTACCATTCCCACACCCACCTCGATCGCTGCGCGTGGTTGACCCGGGGGCAGCTCTTTGCCAAACACCCTGACCGAGCCTTCGTCGGCTGCGTAATGGCCGAACAGGATATTCATTAGCGTGGTCTTACCCGCACCATTTTCGCCCAGAAGAGCAAGAATTTCACCTTTTTCTAGTGTTAGGGTCACATCGTCATTGGCGGTGAGTGTTCCGAAATGCTTGGTTATGCCGTTTAGTTCCAGAACCTTGTTCATGTGGTCAGGCCTGCGATTGCGTGTGGAAAAGGGATTGCGGGCGCGCGGGCTTCGATAAGTGCGCCAAGTTTCAGCAGAGCAAAATCCGAGCCGGGGGGACCAATCAGCTGAACGCCGATTGGAAGACCATTTGCCATGCCAAAAGGCAGCGCCAAAGCTGACAAGCCCGCTACATTTGCAAGTGCTGCGTTCGGGGCAAAAGCCTCGAGCCGCGCCATGTGATCGTCTGGGGAGGAGCCGGACAGATCCAAAGCGCCAACAAAGGGCGGCGCAGACGAGAGGATCGGCATCAGGACAGCATCGGCAGACTTAAAAAGCTTGCGAGATCGATTTGTCAGACGTGCGAGTTGTCGCGAGGCCGCAAAAAGCGCCGTGGCGGATGTCGCACGGCCCTCGGCAGCCATGGCTGCGGCAAGTGGTGGAATCTCATTATCAGTGATCTTGAGCGCAGTCAGCCACTCGGCCAAGGAAACAGCGAGCATGGTTCGGGCGATTGCGTGAGCCTCATCCCCCAATTGGTCGGGGGCACGAATATCGCGCACCTCACAACCTGCATCGCGCAGCACGTCGGCAGCACTTTTCGCGGCCTTGCACTGGTCGGCACCGCACCGCTCCGGCAAGGCCAATGCGACACGGGGGCGTTCTGGCAGATATACCGGGGCCATGGGCTGGGCTACCGCGTCAAAGGCGGTCTTCACATCGCGGACCGACCGCGCAAGGACCAGCTCAGAGGCTATGCCCATCAGGTGATTAGCAAAATCGGGGCCTCCGGGCACCGCGCCACGAGAAGGCTTGAGCCCGGTCAAGCCGCAACATGCAGCGGGAACCCTGATGGACCCGGCGGCATCCGTGGCATGAGCAATTGCAACAATACAAGCCGCAACCGCGGCTGCTGCGCCGCCGGATGAACCACCGGGTGACAGTGCAGGGTTCCATGGATTACGGGTCACAGCCGCGTCATCGGGTTCGCATGTTAGTGAAAGGCCAAAGGGCGGTGTTGCGGTCAAGCCGAAAGGGATCAGGCCGGTTCGGCGAAGACGGTGCAGCAGGTGGCTGTCGCTTTCGGGTCTACGACATCGCGCACGGATTGCTGCAGATCCTGCCGCCGCAGGAAGCCCTTTTGCGAAACCCCCTAGGTCTTTCACCAAGAACGGAACCCCATGAAATGGCCCGCGCTGGTCTGGTGGCAAGGCGTCTGCCACCTTTGCCCCATCGCGGGCCATTTCTTCGTCCAGATATACCACGGCCCCCAAATCCGCCCGTGCGTGGCAGGCGGCAAGGCTGGATTCCATCAGTTCGCAGGCAGAGATCTGCCCTGCCGTGATGGCAGCTGCAAGAGCCGTGGCATCGGTCACGTCAAGACCCTCTGGATCAGGAGGGCTCGCTTTCATCAATCGGAACGTCCCATTCACCGGATTGAATCGCGGCCTGTTTGGCCTCCATCCCCGGAATGGCGTCGGCCGGCACTTCATCGGCGACATAGATCAGTTCATTGCCGCCATGGGCCATAAAAGAATATTCCGTGTAGTTACGACCTGTTGGATTGCCGGCCTGAACATCCGCCACGATGGCCTCGATTGTGGGACCGTAATTCCAGATCGCATTGGCAAAGACGGTGCCCGGGTAGCGTGGAGTATAGTCGATCAGCGAACCGATGGCCTTTACACCTCGCGCTTGGGCCGCATCCGCAGTGCCAATGCGCTCACCAAACAGTATGTCCGCGCCCGCATCGATCTGGGCAATCGCAGCTTCCTGCGCGCGGGCCGGATCGAACCATGCACCGATAAAACCGTTGACGAAGGTGGCGTCTGGGTTCACTTCGCTTACGCCCATGCGGAAAGCATTGATCAACAGGTTCACCTCGGGGATCGGATAACCACCGACCGAGCCATAGACATTGCTTTCGGACATTTGACCCGCGAGCATACCGGCCAGATAGGCTGCCTCGTGGTTGCGTGTGCCAAAGACACCGAAATTGTCACCTTCTGGCCCACCGGAAGACCCCATCAGAAACGCGGTGTCGGGGTAGTCGCCCGCCACTTCGCGTGCTTCACGCTCCACAGCATAAGATTCACCCCAGATGATTTGCGCACCTCCCTCGGCATATTCGCGCATCGCGCGGGGATAGTCGGTCGGAGCTACTCCTTCTGAAAACTCATAATCTATCAGGCCAGCGTCAGCAGCTTCCTGCATCGCCAGGTGAATGCGGCTGTTCCACGCATTTTCAACCGGAGACATGTGCACTCCGGCGACGCGGATCGCAGATTGCGCATTCACGCGACGGATATAAGCCGGCAGGGCCAGCGTGGCCGCAGCGCCTACCATCAGTTGACGGCGGGTTGTGGTGAGTTTCATTGGTAGATCCTCTTCTGTTGGTGGCAATTCTTCTTGTTATTGAGCTTCCTAAGTCTTTGGCCTGGGCGCGTAATCTGCGGGATCCAGGGTCGTGGGACGGCCAGGCAAAGAAAGCGCGGCCATTCGTGGTTCCGTGCGGGCCAACACCTTTCCGTTTTTGATAACGGCAAGCCGGGTGGCTTTCATGCGAACTGCTTCAATCGGGTCCTTCGCTTGCAGCACAACCATATTGGCAGGGCCGCCTTCGCGGATCGTCGGGTCGGGCAAGCCCATTGTTTTGGCACCATTCTGAGTCACGGATGTAAACGCCCACTCCATCGCCTCGCGGGATGTCATCGGCACGGCATGCACGCCCATATGAGCCACTTCCAACATGTCGGCGGAGCCAAGCGAATACCACGGGTCCATCGTGCAATCCTGCCCAAAGGCGACATTTACACCTGCCGCGCGCAGCTCTGGCACTCGGGTCAGCCCCCGACGACGCGGATAGGTATCCGAACGGCCTTGCAGCGTGATATTGATGAGAGGATTGGGCACCACGTTCATGCCACTTTCTGCGATTAGCGGTATGAGCTTCGATGCATAGTAGTTGTCATACGAGTGCATAGCGGTGACGTGACTTGCCGTTACCCGCCCGCCAAGCCCAAGGCGCGTGGTCTCATGGGCTAAGGTTTCCACGTGGCGCGACATTGGATCGTCACTTTCATCGCAATGCAAATCCAGCATCAGACCTCGGTCTGCCGCTATCTCGGCCAGTCTTCTGACGGACCGGGCGCCTTCCGACATTGTACGTTCAAAATGCGGGATGCCGCCCACGACATCGACACCCATATCAAGCGCTTGGATCAAGTTTTTTTCTGCGTTCTCTGCGCGGTAAAGGCCATCTTGCGGGAATGCCACCAGTTGCAGATCAATATAGGGAGCGACCTGCTTGCGGACCTCCAACAGCGCTTCGACGCCAACCAAAGTTGTGGATGAAACATCCACATGCGATCGGATGGCCAGTAATCCCTGCGACACGGCAAGGTCGCAATATCGCATGGCGCGTTCAATTACTGCTTCGGGTGTCAGCAGGGGCTTCAATTCGCCCCAAAGCGCGATGCCTTCCAATAGTGTACCCGAGACATTCATGCGAGGCGTTCCGAGGCTCAAGGTCGCGTCCATATGGAAGTGCGGGTCGGTAAACGGGGGCGAAACCAAGCGCCCAGCCGCGTCAATGTCTTCGCCTGCTTCAGCCTCGATCTTGGGGGCAATCTTTGCGACGCGGTCGCCCATGATCGCAATATCCACCGGCCCTCGGCCATCCGGCAGTTGGGCTTGTTTAATGATGATGTCGAGCATTCATCTTCCCCCAAATTTGACCACAAGGTAAAAGTATTCTGATAAAATGCTACATTTTTTTGCTGTGTTTCAGGAACCAGCGCTTCGGATTGTCTGACGCAATTCGGATGCCTGCAAGGCGGAATGCGAACGCAGCAATTCGTCGTGTCGATGGACGGCGGCTATAGAGCCATCCGCGCCGTCCAAATGTCCTGACCGCATTAAATTGATAGCGCGGTTGTCGTCTTGGCACCAATCAAATTGCTGCGGCATCAAGACATTTGGTCAAAACTGACAAGTGCGACGTGTGCCAACCAACAGTACGATCGACGACTTGGCAACGCCCCTACTTCCCCCAATCCTGATCCTGCATTTCTCGTAGGCGAGAAGCGGTTCGCTCAAATTCAAAAGTACCTTCGCCCTCGACATACAGCATCTCGGGCTCAGCCGCAGCAGAACAGATCAACCGAACCTTGGCCTCATAGAGCGCGTCGATCAACGTCACAAAGCGTTTGGCCTCATTGAAGTTGTTGCGGGACAGACGGGGAATATCCTCTAGCACCAGAACCTTGACCGTTTCAGCGATGGCCAGATAGTCCCCAGGCCCCAGCATCCGTCCACACAGGTCGTAAAACGAGGCCCGCGCAACCCCATTGCGAAAAGCTGGGAGCTCAACAGCGCGACCTTTGACCTGCAAGATCAAGGGCTCTGCCGTGCCGCCTGACAGATCCGTCCAAACGGCGCGTATCTTCTCACGCGCTTCCGGGCCAATTGGCGAGAAATAGACCGGCGCGCCCTCAAGGCGGTTTTGGCGGTAGTCGGTCGGTGAGACCAGCTCCCACACCTGAAGCTGCTCTTTGATATGGGCAATGAAGGGCAAAAACAGCTGTCGGTTCAAACCGTCCTTGTACAGTTCATCCGGATGCCGGTTCGAGGTCGTTACGATGACCACCCCCCCCGCATGCAGCAGATCAAACAGGCGTCCGACGATCATGGCATCGGTGATATCGGTGATCTGCATTTCGTCAAACGCCAGCAGCTTGACAGATTTCACGACCTCCTGCGCGACCGGGGCCAGCGCGTCTTCAACACCCTCCTTGCGTGCCTTGTGCATACCCGCATGGATTTCCTGCATGAACGCGTGAAAATGTACCCTCCGCGCCGGTATATCTTCCAGCGCATCGACGAACATATCCATCAGCATGGACTTCCCACGTCCAACCCCGCCCCACAGGTACAACCCTTTGGGCGGCGGCGGAGCCTTGCGGAACAATCCCCGCTTCACCGGCGCGCTCAACTCGGCCCGGATACGCTCGAAATGCGGCAGAACGGCTTCCTGCGCGTCATCCCGCGTCAGGGACCCATCGGAGATACGTTCGTTATAAAGCGAAATCAGATCCGTCATGGGTTTGAGCCATAGCGCCCGCACTACGCGTTGAAAAGCAGGCATTTTCAGGCACGCATCAATTTTCCTTATGTCGAACCGCAAATCTACTGAATTGACGGGCCGACGAAAAACAGTAGCGTCGCAAGACTTGTTTGTCTGAGGTCCTAATGCCGCACTCCGCACGTCTGCTGAATCCAATTCTGATCGTGGGCTGTATCATCATTACAGTCAGTTTCGCGGTGCGCGCCTCGTTTGGGGTGTTCCAGATTCCGATCGCCTCTGAGTTCGGCTGGCTGCGCACCGATTTCTCAATGGCAATTGCGATCCAGAACCTGGCCTGGGGGATCGGGCAGCCGATCTTTGGCGCTATCGCTGAAAAGATCGGCGACCGAAAGGCCATCGTTCTTGGTGCGTTGACTTATGCCGCTGGTATGGTGCTTTCAGCCTGGTCCGTCACTCCGTTTGAACACCAGATCTACGCATGGTTGGTCGGGTTTGGCATTGCAGGGACCGGCTTCGGCGTGGTTCTGGCTGTGGTTGGTCGGGCGTCCTCTGACGAAAACCGATCCATGTCTTTAGCCATCGTCACGGCTGCGGGCAGTTTCGGTCAGGTTCTAGGTGCGCCTACGGCCGAATGGATGCTGACCTTCCTGCCCTGGCATCAGGTTTATATTGTGTTCGCCGTCGCAATTCTCTGCCTGGTGCTGATCCTGCCTTTCATGCGCGCGCCTCAGCCAAGCAGTAAAGCAGAGTTGGAAGAAAGCATGGGCCAGATCTTGGGGCGTGCTCTCCGAGATCCGTCTTACACGCTGATCTCACTCGGCTTTTTCAGTTGTGGCTATCAGCTCGGCTTTATCACAGCTCACTTCCCAGCATTCGTGACCGAGATGTGCGGCCCCATCCAGCCGGGTGGCGTGCTGCATTCGATAGGCATTACGACCACGTCCGCCTTGGGTGCGTTGTCCATTTCGCTGATTGGGCTGGCTAATATCGGCGGCACGCTTTTGGCAGGCTGGGCTGGGAACCACTTCCCTAAGAAATACTTGCTGGCCATCGTATATACGGCGCGCACGCTGGCTGCTGTCGTGTTCATCATGTTTCCGATCACCCCAATTTCGGTCATCGTTTTTTCGTTGGCTATGGGCTCTCTCTGGCTGGCTACAATACCGCTGACATCCGGTCTGGTCGCGCATCTCTATGGTCTGCGCTACATGGGTACGCTGTATGGAATTGTCTTCCTCAGCCACCAACTTGGAAGTTTCCTTGGTATCTGGCTGGGCGGTCGGATGTATGACGTCTATGGCGACTACACAATGGTTTGGTGGATCGGTATCGCCGTGGGCGCGTTTAGCGCGATTGTCCACCTGCCCATTCGCGAGAACCGAGGTCCAACCCCCGCCGCTGCATAGCTGGGCGCACCCTCAGCGCGGCACGCGCTGCTTGGCCCAACAGGCGAGGGCGCATCTTTGATGCGTCCTTGACTGACGGGAGGGTCAGCCGCGCAGCGCTGCTCGTAATTCCCGCTCCAGAGCGTCCAAGAACCGCGAGCGATCGGCCTTTCCAAACGGTTTGCCGCCACCTCCTGAGCCCAGAGGGTTTGCAGCCCGAAGATCCGCCATCAGGTCGCGCATCGCCAGTTGCTGGCCGATATTGGCAGCTGTGAAAGCCTCTCCATTTGGCCGCAGCACACGAGCACCGGCCTCGACGCACTTAGCCGCCAGCGGGATGTCCGAGGTAACCACCACATCGCCGGTTCCGCAACGCTCGGCGATCCATTTGTCCGCCTCATCCGCGCCCTCGGCCACAATGACGACCTGCACCAGAGGGTTTGCCGATGGCCGCAACCCGCCATTCGACACCAGCGCCATAGGCACTTTGTGTCGGGTGGCGACCCGCTCAGCCTCGGCTTTCACAGGGCAGGCGTCTCCATCGACATAGAGCGTTGTCACGCCTTCTTTGCCTCTTTCTTTGCGGGTTCAACAGGCTTTTTCTTGACCTTGAACTCTTCGGGGATCGGCATCCGATTGAAGGCATCCAAACCCGCGATCTTATAGGCCTCGGCCAGCGTCGGATAGTTGAACGTGTTTTGCACGAAGTAGTCCACGGTGCCTTTCAGGTTCAGTACGGCCTGCGCGATATGGATCAGCTCCGTCGCGCCTTCGCCCACGATCTGCACACCAAGCACCCGGCGGGTTTTCAGGGAAAACAGCATCTTCAACATGCCATGTTCCAACCCCATAATATGCCCGCGCGAGGTTTCGCGAAACCGCGCTACGCCGACCTCGTATGGGATACCGCGCTCCTGCAACTCTTCCTCGGACATGCCGCAGGTTGAGATTTCGGGCACGGAGTAGATCCCGTAAGGATACCAAGGGCTTTCCGGCAAGGTTGGGGTTTCAAGCGCGTGACAGGCCGCCACGCGCCCCTGTTGCAGAGAGGTTGAGGCCAGCGAAGGGTGCCCGATCACGTCGCCAGTAGCGTAGACATGCGGCACTTCGGTTTGGTAGGTCTTGCGATCCACGCTAATCCGGTTGCGGTGATCGGTTTCCACGCCCACAGCTTTCAGATTCAGCGTCGAGGTCGCGCCCATCCGACCGGCAGCAAACAACAGCATCTCGGCCCGGACGTGACGACCGTTTTCAAGAGTGACCTCGACATGCTCGCCCGCATCTTCGATCTTTTCGACGGCCGAGCCGAGCCGCAGATCCACCCCATTTTCGCGGATCTGATGGGTGAAATCGTGGATCAGGCGTTTGTCGATGAAATCAAGGAAGGTGTCGCGCGGCTCGATCAGGGTGACACGGACATCCAGGGCCGAGAACATAGTGGCGTATTCTACGCCAATCACCCCGGCACCGATCACGACCAACGACCGAGGGATCTCGGCCATTTCAAGGAATTCATCGCCATCCACAACGGTTTTGCCGTTGAAAGGCACATAGTCCGGGCGATAGGTTTTGGTTCCGGTCGCAATCAGGAACTTTGCGGCGGTCAGGCGGGTTTTCTCACCGCTATCCGTCGCCACCTCGATCTCATGCGGGCCCGTGAACGAGGCCAGCCCGTTCAGGGTATCCACATGGTTTCGGTTGAACTGATGCTCCAGCACGTCAACTTCGTGGTCCAGCGTCATGTGCAGCCGGGCCTTCAGATCCTCGGCGCGGATCTGCTCCTTGACCCGGTAGGAGCGGCCGTAAAAGCTGCGCTCACGCCAGCCCGAAAGGTTCAGCACGGTTTCACGCAGGGTTTTGGACGGGATCGTGCCGGTATGCACCGATACGCCTCCGAAACGATCGTGCCGGTCGATGACCAGCACCCGACGCTTCAGCTTGCCCGCCTGAATCGCTGCCGACCGGCCCGAAGGGCCAGACCCGATGATGATCAGGTCATAGTCATACTTGCTCATGCCTCAGTCTCCGTACAGCGCTTCGGCGTGGAACGTGATGTGGTCTTCCATGAAGGTGGACACAAAGAAATAGGAATGGTCATAGCCTGGTTGCAGACGATAGGTCGCCTGCTGGCGGCGCTCAGCGATGGCCGAAGCCAAAGTTTCAGGGCGCAGGAGGTCGATGAACTGGTCGTTGGCACCGGTGTCGATCAGGATAGGGCCGTCAAAACCGACCTCTTTCATCAGGAGCGAGGCGTCATGCTTGGCCCAAACAGCCTTATCATCGCCCAGATAGGCGCTCAGCTGTTTGCGGCCCCAATCTGCGCCTGTCGGGTTCGAGATTGGCGCAAAGGCCGAGACCGAGCGATAGCGCCCCGGCAGGTTCATCGCCAGTGTCAGCGCACCATGGCCGCCCATCGAATGGCCGGTGATAGCCTGACGGTCCGTGTCGATGGCAAAATTCTCAGCGATCAACGCGGGCAGTTCCTCGGCCACATAGTCCCACATGTTGAAATGTGGGGCCCACGGGGTTTGCGTTGCGTTGACGTAGAAACCCGCGCCTTGGCCAAGGTCATAGTCTTCGTGGTCCGCGACGCCTTCGCCGCGGGGCGATGTGTCGGGGAACACGATGGCGATGCCCTGTTCGGCGGCCCAGGCCTGTGCACCGGCCTTGGTCATCGCGTTTTCATGGGTGCAGGTCAGGCCAGACAGGTACCACAACACCGGAACGGGGCCGTCCTTGGCCTCGGCGGGCAGGAACAGGCCAAAAGTCATATCGCATTGGCAAGGGGTTGAGGCATGGCGGTAGACACCTTGCACACCACCAAAACAGGCATTTTCCGAAAGGGTTTCCATCTGGTCGAGTCCTTAAACTAGGGTCGCGCCATGGCTATCGCCCTAAGGACGCCGCGTAAAGTGCGGCAGTCGCCCTGTGCGTGACTTTTTGGTGGGGTTGCGCGCTCACAAAGCGGTAAGCCATCCGATGATCAGCGGAACCGTCAGAATACTGGCCGCCGTAGACAGCAGGATCGCCGCCGAGGCGCGATGAGGTGCAACCCCGTAATGCGCCGCCAGCATGTAGACATTGCCCGCAACCGGTAGTGCGGCGGCGGCAATCGCAACCGTGGCCGAGAATGTATCAACAGGAACCAGCCACAGCAGGGCGACGGCGACACAGGCGGGGTGGACGATGAGCTTGCAAAAGCTGAGCCAGCCCGCGATTTGGATCCGCTCCGCCGATTTTCCGGCTAGCGAGGCGCCGATTGCAAACAGTGCTCCGGGCGTTGCGGCCCCACCCAGAATGGTCAGAAAATCGTTCATCGGGCTGGGGATCGGGATCTGCAGCGCCGACCAGATCAATCCGGCCGAGATCGACACGATCATCGGATTCTTAAGCAACCCGACCCCGATCAAACGCAGCGTTTTGACCGTCAGCTTTCCGTCCCGGCCGCCATTGATCAGGATTACGATGAGCGAGGAAAACACGACCAGATCCACCGCAAGGATCAGCATGACGGGTCCGATCGCGGCCTCGGACAGCAGCATGGCCAGCATGGGCAGGCCGAGAAACCCGACATTTCCGATGGCGGCACACTGGGCCTCAACGGCAGCGGTCGGGATGTCGAGGCCCCGTATCCAAGCCACCAGCGACGCCAGAGCATAGACCGCCAGTGTGCCGATCAGATAACCGATGATCAGCCGCCCATTGAAGATCTCGGCAAAGGGCAGGGTGGCGGCAAAGCGAAACAGCATAGCCGACAGGGCAAAGAAAAAGACGAATTTCGTCAGATAGGCGGTGGCTTCCTCTGTGAAGAACCGCGTGCGCCCGGCCCAGTAACCCAGGCCGATGATCACGAAGAAGGGAAGGGTACGCAGAAAGATCTCGACCATGGGTACCCTCCTAACATGGATTGCGCGACCTGCAAGTCACGGATCGAACAGCGTTTTGGGTGACGGCCCGTCAGAAAACACCAAGAATCCTTGTGTCTGAACAGATCGGTTTATAAATTCGATCCACAACCCGCTGAAGGAGCCATCATGACCCAGACCGCCACCATCCTGCGCACCGGCCGAAAATTCGACCAGGTTCTGCGCGGGGCCCGAGAAGTTTTTCTCGCGGATGGGTTCGAGGGGGCAAGTGTGGATGACATCGCGCGGGCGGCGGGTGTCTCAAAAGCGACGCTGTATAGCTATTTCCCCGACAAGCGCCTGCTGTTTATTGAGGTGGCGCAAACCGAGTGCCGCCGCATGGCCGAGCGTGTGATCTCGATGATCGACGAAACCAAACCCGTGCGCGAAGTTCTGACGATTACCGCGACGCAGTTGGTCAGCTTTTTCGTGTCGGATTTCAATCGCCAGATTTTCCGCGTTTGCGTGGCTGAACGGGATCGATTCCCGGAACTTGGACGCGTTTTTTATGAAGCTGGGCCTCAGAACGGTCAGCGCAAGATGGTCGAGTATCTGGAAAAGGCCGTTGCAAAGGGTGAACTGGTAATCGAGGACGTGACGATCGCGGCCGAACAATTCGCCGAGCTGTGCAAAGTTCGCCTGTGGCTGCGCGCTGCCTTTGGTATTCAGGAAGAGTTCTCTCAGGCCGAGATCGATGAGGTTGCCCTGCAAGCTGTCGACATGTTCATGGCCCGCTACGGCGTTTGACAAAGTGAAATGGTCTGCAGCCCCATCTGCAGACCATTCCCACTCGTTAAAAACATACTCGTTACCTGAGTACCCACTCACTCAATAAAAGTTTTGGCCAACCGGTCACTGATGGGCTGTGACAGATAGGCGATCACGGCCCTCTCGCCGGTATTGACGAACAGATCAGCCGGCATACCGGGCACCAGATCCAGCGCGGCCACCGCTTCGGGCTGCTGGGCATCCAGTTTGACCCGCGCCTTGTAGTAGGGCTCGCCCGTGCGTTCGTCTTCTAAAGCGTCGGCCGAGATGTCGAAGATCTTGCCGCTGGCCTCGGGGACGTCTGCCTGTGCAAATGCCGACAAGCGGATGCGGGTGGACTGGCCGATCCGCAGCTTGTCGATGTCACCGGTCTTGACCCGCGCCTCGACAATCAGCGCCTGATCCGCCGGGACAATGTCCATGATGTGTTCGCCCGGACGAATGACGCCGCCCGTGGTCGAGGCCGCCAGATTGACCACCCGCCCGCTGGTCGGGGCCAACAGCTCGATCCGCTTGCGGCGCTCGGCGGTGCCTCCATATTGCGGGCGAACCAGATCAAGCTGCGCTTCGACCACCGCCAGTTCCCCCGCGATCACCTCATCCCGCAGCTTTTGCTGGCTGATCAGCGTCAGCTTCAATTCCCTGACCTGATTTTCCGCCTGTGCAATTTGGGTGCGCAGTGAGGCATCGACGCCGTAAAGCCGCTGCAGCTCAATCTGGCGCGAGCTGACGCGGGTGGCTGCCACCAGCCCTTTGTCCAGTAGGGTCTGCAGGTTGGTCAGTTCGGTCAGCGTGATCTCGATCTGGTTCTGGGTCCTGACACGCTGTTCGGCCAGCCCCTGCGCTTCGTCTTTAAGGCCCGAGATCCGCTGCTCATTGATCCGGGTTTCTGTCTGACGGGCGCGGGCTTCGGCGTCAAACAGCTGCTTCTGCGTCAGATAGGCGGAGGTCCAGTGCAGCCGCTCCATTCCCGCCTGAAAGCCTGCCATGGCCGAAGCCTCATCAAACCGATCCTGACCGCTCATCTGTGCCAGCAGGCGGGCGCGGCGGACCGAAAGCTCACCCATCTGACTGCCCAGCACATTCAGGTCGACGTCGATATCGGTGCTGTCCAGCCGGATCAGGGGTTGACCTTCTTGAACGAAATCTCCGTCGGCAATCAGGATGTCGCGGATGATGCCGCCGTCCAGATGCTCGACCGTTTTGCGATCGCCTTCGACCACAAATGAGGCCGGGGCAACCACCGCCCCGTCCAGTTTCGAGGCGAAGGCCCAGTAGGCGCTGCCTCCGACAAAGGCCATCAGGGTGATCATGCCAACCCAGACATAGTGCCCGATCCGGGGGGAGGCGTCCGAGATGTCTATGAACTCTGCCTCATTCAGCGACAACGCATTGCGAGAGGCGTTGTGCGGGACAATCTGTGTCATTGGGCTGCTCCTGTGATTTGCGTTTCCGGGACGGGCTGAGGGGTCGGGCGGGTGCCCTTGCCCGAACTGTCCAGAACATTGCGGCGATTGACTTTCAGCACGTCATCTTTGTCGCCAAACTGGGTCTGGGACCCGTTGCGCATGACCATGACCTTGTTGGCGACCTGCAGGGTTGCGGGGCGGTGAGTCATGACGATGGCGATGGAGCCGCGGGCCTGAGTGGCCAGAATGGCATCGCGCAAGGCCTGTTCCCCTTCGGCATCCAGATCCGAGTTCGGCTCATCCAGCACCAGCACAAACGGGTCACCATAGAGGGCGCGGGCCAAGGCCAGACGCTGCCGCTGACCGCCGGACAGAAAGAACCCCTGACCGATGCGCGTTTCATAGCCTTCGGGCAGGGTGCTGATCATCTCATGAATGCCCGCCTCCTGCGCGACGCGGAAAACCTCAGCGTCGTCGATGGCGACCGAAAAGCGCGCGATGTTTTCGCGGATCGTGCCGTCGAATAGCTCGACATCCTGCGGCAGGTAGCCGATCTGTTTGCCCAAATCCTCGGCGTTCCATTTCGACATCGGGCTGCCATCCAGCAGAACCTCACCCCGTTGCGGGTGCCAGATCCCGGCCAGCATCTTACCCAGCGTCGTCTTGCCAGAGCCGCTATGGCCAATGACAGCCAGAACGTCGCCCGCGGCCAGATCGAAGTCGATACCCCGAATGGTGGCATTGATCGCGCGCGGCGGCCCGGCTTGAGCGATTTTCGCGTCCAGCGTTTTGAAGGCGCGCGGCAGATGCAGATTGGGAGTGTCTTCGGCGAACTCCTCTGTCAGCGCATTGATCTTGGCGTAGGAACCGCGCGCGGCCAGAAAACCACGCCATTGGCCGATGAGCTGATCAATCGGCGCCAGCGCGCGCGCTAACACGATGGTGGCGGCGATCATGACGCCAGCGGTGGATTCGCCGGTAATGGCAAGGGCCGCGCCCAGGCCAAGAATGGCTGATTGCAGGCCCATGCGAATGGTCTTCGACAATACCGAAAAACCGGCGATACGATCAGCTGCGCGTGTTTTGTGCGCGTGGGCGTCGATTTGGAGGGCGGTCCAGCGGCGCACCAGATCAGATTTCATACCCAGCGCATGAACCAGTTCGGCATTGCGATCCGAGGTCTTGAATAGCGCGTCCGAGCGCCCTCGGGCTTCGGCGGCGTTTCGCATTGGTTTCTGCGCGCGGGCGTTGTTGATCAGCGCCATGACGGTCAGGGTGACGGCTCCGGCCAGTCCCAGCAGACCCAGCAGAGGATGCAGGACGTAGAGGACCAGCAGGTAGATCGGAATCCACGGCGCGTCGAAAAAGGCGGTCAGGGTCGAGCCCGAGATGAACTCGCGAAATCCGTTGACGTCATCGACCAGATTCTCGGCGCTCTGCGCTTCGCCCTGAACCCGGCGGCGCATGGCGGCCCCAAGAACAGGCGCGCCGACGGCCATCTCGAACCGGGCGGCCAGGCGACCCAGGATGCGCATCCGCATCAGGTCGAGACAGGCGATCACGACAAAGACACCACCTAGCAAAAGGGTCAGCGCGATCAGCGTGTCGACATTCTGGCTGGTCAGGACCCGGTCATAGACCTGTAGCATATAAAGCGGCCCGGCCAGCATCAGCAGGTTGAGAAACAGGCTGAAGAAAGCGACGGCAACAAACCCTTTGCGCAACGAGGCCCATGCGGTTTGTACGGGGTTGGATTTCTGAAACATCGTCTTGCCCTTTTCCGGTTTGGCAAACGGGGCGGTCAAAGCCGCCCCGTCCGTTTTCGATTAAGCGACGAAGTCGTCTTCGGTCAGGTCGGTGGTTTTGACGCCCACCAGACGGACCGAACCTTCGGTGCCGAACGAGATCACAGCGTCGTTGCCATCCTGAGCAACATTCACAGCGACGCCGAAATCGGGGCCGAAGTCACCGAATTGCAACTGGTCGAGGCCGACTTCGAAGTCCTGGATCACGTCGTTTCCGAAATTCGCGCCGAAGGTGAAGGTATCCGCACCTGCACCGCCGATCAGGATGTCATTGCCACCCCCACCCGAGATCAGGTCATCGCCGTCACCGCCGCTGAGTTTGTTGTCCAGATCACTGCCGATGATGATGTCACCATCGCCGGATCCGATAACATTCTCGATCGACTGCAGAACATCGACTTCGATCTGGTTGTCGATGACGTCCTGACCGATGACACCCGTGCCGCCTGTGGCGTTCACGTCCAGAGTGGCGCCAGCATCTACCAGCGTGTCCTGCACGACCGGGCCATTGTTGCCGGCCGGTGCGTTGTGCAGATGGATGGCCGAGACAACACCCGGGATCGGGGTGTTCAGGTCGGCCTCGCTCAGGCCCACAACGCTCAGCTCGCTGGAGTAGGTCACCTCACCTGTGTTCAAGTTCTGGGTGATGACCACAGTGGCTTCGCCGGTGGCTTCGCTGTCGGACAGCGGGCCGGGCTCTTGCGCTGCGTCTAGACCTCCGCTCAGGGTGACGGTGCGGATGCCGTGCTCGGTCACGTCGCTGTCAACCAGCAACTGGCCGCGGATCTCACCGCCCGGGAAGTCCGAGGTGTGGATGTTGTAGTACAGGTTGCCCTGTGCTGCCTGCTCCACGAACTGGGCCCCATTGGCGATGTTCGAACCGAACTGATCCGGTGCTGCAACAACCGCGTCCACAACCGATACGTTGAAGCCGGTATCGCGAGTGGCGGTGCCGTTGCCATTGGCGTCCAGACGCACCTCGACCGCGACATCCAGATCCGAGAAATCGGCAGTGTCGATGCCTTCACCACCGTCGATGAAGTCATTGCCCAGACCACCGGTCAGAACATTGTCCGCATCGCCAGCGATCAGAACGTCGTCGCCCGCGCCACCAACGATATTGCCGTTGGTGGTGCCCAGATCGACAAAGATGTCATCGCCAGCGCCCAGCAGGACGTTGCCGTTGATTACACCTTCGTCGTCATTGACGATGGTCACGTCACCCGCATCCGAGGCGTCGATTGCATTGACCGTTCCGCGGATCTCACCTTCGTTCAGGATCGCCCCCAGAAGGTTCAGGCCACCGTCAACGCGGATACCTGCGGCTGCGTCCGAGGTCTCGGATCCTGCGATCAGGCCTTCGTTGACAACCACCCCGGCAAATCCGGCCTCGGACTGGCTGGTAAACAGGCGCAGACCGTCACCGACCTGATTGCCCTCAACCGCGTCGCCGCGACCTTGCAGGGAGCCTTCGTTCAAAACCGCAGCCGACACGATATCACCTTCGACATCGCCGGTTTGCAGCGACACGGCTGAGCCGTTATTGCCCAGACCCGCATCAACCAGACCGGTGTTGTTGAAGGTGTAGTTGTCGGCAGTGCCATCGGCATAGACGGTGCCGTTGCGCTGGTTGCCGGTGCCGAGGATTTCGCCTTCGTTGACGACCTCAAGCCCCTCACCGTCGATATTCACCGCACGGCTGTCCGACGTGACGGTTCCACGGTTCACAAACGAGCTGCCGGTATGATCACCGGTCCCGAAGTAGACGCCGTTTTGCACGCCTGCGAACACGCCGCCTTTTTCGTTGACCAATTGGCCTTGGAAGTTGACGTTGTTCACCGCGCGGAACGCGCCGACGGTTCCGTTTGCACCTTCCGACAGGACGGTGCCTGCGTTGGTGATGGAGCCGGTGAACGTGCCAGCGTTGCCGACATTACCGATGCGGATACCGTCACCTGCGGCATTGGTGCCCGCTGCGGCATTGCCGCGACCCTGGATCAGACCGTCATTGTTCAGCGAAAACGCATTCTCGCCTGCGATCTCGGCGCCAAAGCCCGAACCTTCATTGCCTTCGCCCGCGTCGATCGTGCCTGTGGACAGGTTGTTGACTGCGAAATCATCGGCGGTGCCGTCGGCATAAACGGTGCCGTTGCGCTGGCTGTCCGTGCCAAGGATATCGCCGCCGTTCACTAGGTTCACACCCGTGCCGTCGATATTCACCGCGCGGCTGTCGGACTGGATCGTGCCGAAGTTCAGAACATCCAGATCATGCGTGCCCTGACCGATGTAAAGCCCGTTTGCAGCACCCTCGATCACCCCGGTCGAGGTATTCAGGATCTCGCCCTCGGCGCTTGCGCCATCCGCGATGCGGATACCAGCTGCGGTGCCTTGCGTGCTTTCCGATGTGATCAGTCCGCTGTTGAGGATCTCGGTCTCGAGGATCGTGCCCTCGGCCCCGTTGTTGATCCGGATACCGTCACCGGCCAGACCGGTGTTCGATGCCGCCTGACCACGGCCCTGAATGGTGCCGCCGAAGCCGTTGAAGATATCGGTTTCCACACGGTCACCGACTTCATCCCCGACCTGAAGCGAGATGCCAACACCCTGATTGCCTTCGCCAGCATCCACGGTTCCGCCCGTGAAGTTCGAGATCGAGATATCCTCGGCGGTGCTGTTGGTGTAGATCGTGCCGTTGCGCTGATCTCCGGTGCCAAGGATGTCGCCGAAGTTGCGCACATCAATGCCCTGGCCCTGAATGTCCACAGCGCGGCTGTCGGAGGAGATCACGCCGCCACGGAAATTGTCCAGGCTGCCCGAGCTGTCGGGGCCTGCAAACTGAACGCCGTTAAAGTCGCCTGAGATCTCACCGAAGTTGCGCACGGCGGCACTGCCGGTGACCTGAACGCCGGTCGCCAGTGCATCGGGGCCACTATTGGCCTCGATCACGCCCGAGCGGAAGTTGAATACGTCGACATCCTCGCCCAGGGCCTGAACGGCTGCGACAGCGTTATTGGTGACGATCTCGCCAAAGTTCAGCAGGCGGGAAAAGTCATTGGCCAGAACAAAGGCGGGCGTGTCATCCACGATCGTGTTCTGGAAGAAGTTGTTGAAAAGGGTTTGGCCGTCACGTGTGGTCTCTTGCGCCAGTGTTGACGTGGTCAAGAGACGGGCGCGCAGGCTTTCTACGAATTGGGACAGCATGGGTCACTCCGTCTGGTTTGTTGCGTGGTGCAGGTGGCCCGTTCGATCGGGCAATCGACGCAACAAATCAGTAGGCCCCGCCCATTGCCGGCGGAAATTCATGGTCCAAATTAGGGGTATAACCAACGCAAATACTCACGAATTTCGTGAAGTCTTCACGAGCTGCGGCCTTGATTTTAACGGCGATGCGATGGGTGAACTCGGGTCGCTTACTTATTTGATGACGACGTTTCACCTATTTGTGACGGGATGTGGGGGTCAAATTCACCTCAAACCGCTGTCCGGGCTTCTGAAGCAAGGGGGCAGCGCGTAGTGTCACAGGTACCTTGGCCTAGCTGTTTGTTTGAATTGCCCCACCATGAACCTGAGAGACTTGGAATACGTCATTGCCATCGCCAAACACGGCCAGTTCAGTCAGGCCGCATCAGCCTGCAACGTGTCCCAGCCGGCGATGTCCAACCAGATCAAGAAACTCGAACAGGAGTTGGGGGTCGAGCTGTTCCTGCGCCTGAATAATGAGGTCCGCCCAACGGCCTGCGGTGCGCGGATCGTCGACATCGCAACCCGGATACTGAATGACGCGCAAAAGATCCGCGACACAGCGACCGAGTTCCGCGACCCTGAGGCGGTGCCCTTCACCATCGGCATGACGCCCACGCTGGCCCCATATTTAACGCAGTATTTCTCAGAGCTGTTCAGCACTTTGTTCCCACGGATGCGGGTGACGATGATCGAAGACCTGCCGCAAAACATGTTGCAGATGGTCGAAGATCACACGCTGGATCTGGCGCTGGTGGCCAAGATCAACAATAGCGACGCGCTGGATTTCACCTCGATCTGGTCCGAGCCTCTGTTTCTGGCGCTGCGCGAGGGGCATCCGCTGCATACTCTGCCCTCGATTTCTGCCGATGAGGTGCCAGTGCATGATTTCATCCGTTTGCCCCATAGCTTCGGCTATGCGCTGGAAGATCGGTTGCCCAAGCAGGATCCCTCCAGCCGTATCAGTAAGCGCTTTGATCTGACCGCTTTGCGGTTCGAGACGATCTGCCGTCATATCTGCCACTCTGACGATTGCACGATTGTTTCCGCCCTGGCGGCCGAGCAGTTCAAGCGGGACAACTGGCCGCTTTGCTTTATTCCGTTCGAAGGGCCAGGCCATCTGCGCGATCTAGGGGCGGCGACGCGTCCCAATTGCCCGCGCAAACCGATGCTGGCGCGGATCGGAGAATACATCCGCGAAAAACCCCCAATCGGAGTGATCCCGACCTATCAACCCGAGCATGTCAATCCGCCAAAACAGCCTGCGACGACCTGATCGTGTCCGGCCAAAGGGTTAGTAGGTTGTCCGCATCTGATAACCTTGATGGAAGGTCATTCTGACGAATGTGACCGGTTTGCTTTGGAACCATGTCGTGCGTTCCAGTTGGAACAGCGGTGTGCCGGGTGGCACAGAAAGAAAGTCTTGCAACTGCCCGGTGGCTGGAACCGCCGAGAAGGCGATCTCAGCATTGGAAAAGGGAACTTCGGACAGCAGCCATTCATTGGGGCCGGTGGTCACAAAGCTCTCATTTACCACGTGAGGTACGGCATCGAAATTGATCCAGCGCTCTTCGAACTGAAAGGGGCGGTTGTCGGCGTGATGCATGCATTGCAGATGCAGGATTTGTGCGCCTTCCTGCAGGCTCAGCTTGGCCTGTAGCCACGCGGGGCAGTCGATCTGCGTGCGGCTGACAAGCGCATAACGGTATTCGGCATTCATATCCTCGATCGTCTGGCGGACAACGGTGATCGGCAGTTTGGCCTGTTTGACCGGGGTGGTGACGACCCGGGTGCCGCCTTTTCGCTTACGGGTGATGATGCCCTGTTCCGCCAACTCTCGAAGCGCACGGTTCACGGTGGCACGCGCGCAGCCGAACTCGGCGGCCAGTTCCAGCTCGGTTGGAAGCAAACTGCCTTGAGGCCAGATGCGGCTTTGGATACGGTAGATCACCTCGTCACGGATATCCTGAAAACCGATGTTCTTCTGTTCCGTCACGATCTGATCCCGTTTCCTCAATAAGCTTATTCATAATATGTATGGCAGGCGACCCTCGCGTAAAGAGGATGCCGAGCGTTACAAGTTAGGCAGTATCTCGGCTATGGCTTTTCTGTACCGCGTCACGATCTGGTCACGTGCCACGTGTTGACCCTCCTTGACCTTGTGTCGCCCAGCGGACCAGAGGTCGGTCACCACTCTGTCTTGTGCGGCAAACACAAGCCCGTCCAGCAACTGTTCAGGTCGCAAAGCGCACAGCGCCGGGTCGCTGCTGTCGATGGCAATAAGGTCGGCCAAAGCGCCCTCAGCGATCTGCCCCGCGTTGCGACCCAGCGCTTGCGCTCCACCCGTCGCGGCGCCGCAATAGAGGGTTTGTCCAACGGACCCTTCGCCAACCACCAACACATTGCGTGACAAGTCGCGCAGGCGTTGGGAGTACTCCAGCGTCCGAAGCTCCTCGGTTAGTGAAATCTGGATATTGGAATCTGATCCCACACCGAATGCTCCGCCTGCGGTCAGGTACACAGCGCCGTTGAACGGGCCGTCGCCCAGATTGGCTTCGGTAATTGGGCAAAGGCCTGCGACAGCGCCGGAGGCCGCCAATGCGCGCGTCTCTTCATCCGTCATGTGGGTGGCGTGGATCAGGCACCAATGCCTGTCGACAGGGGTATTGCCCAGCAGCCATTCGACCGGGCGCGCGCCCAAACCAGCCTGTACTTGCGCAACCTCCTTGGGCTGCTCGGCTATGTGGATATGGACCAAACCACTGTGATGGCTCAGCACTTCATTGAGATCCGAGGGCGAGGTCGCGCGGAGAGAATGTGGGGCAATACCGACCTGGACGTCCTCGGGAAGTGCAGCGGTGGCCGCTTTGGCCTCGTCCACCAGTCGGAGGAAACGAGTCACGTCGTTGCCGAACCGCTGTTGCCCGGGTTCCAACGGCACTTCTCCTACCCCGGCATAGGAGTAGAGGACGGGCAGATGCGTCAGGCCGACGCCTGTTTCGATGGCGGCGGCCATGATGCGGTCGGACAGCTCGGCCAGCCGCTCATAGGGCGCGCCGCCGGGTTGATGGTGCAGATAGTGGAATTCTCCGACGGAGGCGAACCCAACCTCCTGCATCTCCATATAGACAAGTGCGGCGATGGCCTGAATCTGATCGGGCGTCAGTTGTTCAGTGAAGCGATACATCACATCGCGCCACGTCCAAAAGCTGTCCCGCCCGGCGCGCCGATATTCGGTCATGCCAGCCATGGCCCGCTGAAAGGCGTGACTGTGCAGGTTGGCGAGCGCAGGCAACAGGGTGTCGACCGTGACATCTGCGTCCTGCGCTTTGGCGTCGGCTGTCAAAGCGGCGATATGCCCGTCTTTCAGTTCCAGCCTGACATTTTCTGCCCAACCTGTTGGTAGCAATGCGCGCGTCGCGAAGATGGTCATTCGGCTCTCCATTTTATGGATAGACATAAAACATATTGGAATGTACTAGAAAAGAGAGAATTGCATCCACTGCGAGAATCAAATGCCCACAACTCACATCCTGAAGGACTTGAACGCCGCAACCATGGCGGAGAATGGCGCGCCCTATGGGGTGATCGAGTCAGCAGCGATTGTGATCGAAGGCAATAAAATCGCATGGGTTGGGCCGCAGGCTGCATTGCCTGATAGCTATGCCGGGTTGTCTGAGACGTCTTTCGCCGGGCGCCTGGTGACGCCCGCTCTGATCGACTGCCACACGCATGTCGTCCACGGCGGCCACCGCGCGGTCGAGTTCGAGATGCGCTTGAATGGGGCGAGCTATGAAGAGGTTGCGCGCGCCGGTGGCGGCATAATCTCAACGGTAACGGCCACGCGTGATGCCAGTTTGGATGACCTGATCGCTCAGGCGCTGCCGCGTGTGGATGCGATGCTGGCCGAAGGTGTCTCGGTAATCGAGGTGAAATCCGGTTACGGCTTGGATCGCGAGACCGAATTGAACATGCTGCGCGCCGCGCGTGCTCTGCAAGACCACCGTCCGGTGCGGGTTGTAACCAGTTTTCTTGGCGCCCATGCGGTGCCGGCGGAGTACAAGGGCAATCCGGACGCATATATAAGTGAGATTTGCATTCCAACTCTGCGCGCCGCCCATGCCGAGGGGCTGGTTGATGCCGTGGATGCCTTCTGCGAAGGGATTGCCTTTTTGCCCGGCCAACTCGTGCCGTTGTTTGATGTGGCGCGTGAGCTTGGCTTGCCGATCAAACTGCACGCCGAACAGCTGTCCAATTTAGGCGGTGCAAAGCTGGCGGCCAGCTATGACGCGCTGTCAGCGGATCATATCGAGTATCTCGATGATGAGGGCGCAGCGGCGATGGCGCGCGCGGGCACGGTTGGTGTGATCCTGCCTGGTGCTTTCTATACCCTGCGCGAAACGCAATCTCCGCCCATTGAGCTGCTGCGCAAGAACAAGGTCCCGATGGCTTTGGCGACGGATTGTAATCCGGGTTCTGCCCCAATGACCTCTCTGCTCTTGGCAATGAACATGGGCTGCACCCTGTTCCGTATGACACCCGAAGAGGCGCTGAAAGGCGTGACCCTCAACGCGGCCCGCGCGCTGGGTTTGCGCGATTGCGGCCAGATCGCAACTGGCATGCGCGCTGATCTGGCGATTTGGAACGTCACTCACCCGGCCGAGCTATCTTATCGCATCGGCTACAACCCGCTACACACTCGCATTTTCGGAGGCGCAGTTTGACCACCCTGACCCGTACACCCGGCGCTGTTTCGCTGGCGCAGTTGGAGCAGGTGTTCCGAGACGAATGCGCCGTGCAGCTGGACCCGGCCTGCCATCCCGGCATTCAGGCTGCCCACGCGCGCATTGCGGATGCCGCTGCGGGTGAGGCGGCAGTCTACGGCGTGAACACGGGCTTCGGCAAACTTGCCAGTGTCAAGATCGCGGCCGAGGATACGGCGACCCTGCAACGAAATTTGATCCTGTCGCATTGCTGCGGTGTCGGCCCAGCGATCCCGCGGGCACATGCGCGGTTGATGATGGTCCTGAAATTGCTCAGCCTCGGGCGCGGAGCATCGGGCGTGCGGCTGGAATTGATCACGCTGCTTGAAGCCATGCTGGCCAAGGGCGTCACCCCTGTGATCCCCGCGCAGGGCTCGGTCGGGGCCTCTGGTGATCTGGCGCCGCTGTCCCATATGGCCGCTGTCATGATGGGCGCGGGTGAAGCTGAATATGGAGGCAAGGTCATGCCGGGGTCTGAGGCGCTGGCGGAAGCTGGCCTGACGCCTGTGGAGCTTGGCCCGAAAGAGGGCCTGGCGCTGATCAACGGCACCCAGTTTTCGACCGCTTTTGCTTTGGCGGGCCTGTTTGGGGCATGGCAAGCGGCCCAGTGCGCGCTGGTTACTTCGGCGCTGACCACGGACGCTATCATGGGATCCACGGCACCGTTGCAGCCTGAAATCCACAGCCTCCGCGGCCATCGCGGCCAGATTGAAGCCGCAGCCACCATGCGCGCCCTGCTGGCCGGATCGGTGATCCGCGAAAGCCACCGCGACGGCGATACCCGCGTGCAGGACCCGTATTGCATCCGCTGCCAACCACAGGTCGTCGGTGCGGCAATGGACGTGATCCGACAAGCTGCCACGACGCTTGAGCTTGAGGCGAACGCCGCCACCGACAACCCTCTGGTTCTGTCCGAGGCCGGGCTGATCGTCTCGGGCGGTAACTTTCACGCCGAACCGGTTGGGTTCGCCGCCGATATGATCGCGCTGGCTGTGGCCGAGATCGGAGCCATCGCCCAACGCCGCATCGCGCTGATCGTGGACCCCGTCCTCAGCTTTGATCTGCCGCCGTTCCTGACCCCCAATCCCGGGCTGAACTCGGGCCTGATGATTGCCGAGGTCACAACGGCGGCTTTGATGAGCGAAAACAAACATCTCGCCAATCCCTGCGTGACGGATTCGACGCCGACCTCGGCCAATCAGGAGGACCATGTCTCAATGGCGGCCCATGGCGCGCGGCGTCTGGGTCAGATGGTCACCAATCTGGAGCGTATTCTGGGGGTCGAACTGCTCTGCGCCACGCAGGGGATCGAATTCCGCGCGCCATTGCCCACTAGTGAGACGCTACAAGGCGTGATGGCCCGGTTACGCGCTGTGGTGCCGCCTTTGGGGGAAGACCGCTATACCGCGCCGGATATTGAGGCAGCCTCGACCCTGATTTCCAGTGGTGAGATCGCGCATAGCACACGTGTTGCCATGCCGGAGCTGGGCGCGTGACGGATCCGGTTGAGGTCACCCGTGGCGATAGCCCCATCGTTCTGGGTCTGCCCCATACGGGCACTCACGTACCGCCAGAGGTTCAAGCCAAGCTGAACGCGAGGGGCAGGACGCTGACGGATACGGATTGGCATATCCACACGCTCTACGACGGGTTGCTGCCCGGGGCGACGACGGTCCGCGGGACCTTCCACCGCTACGTGATTGATGCCAATCGCGATCCGTCGGGCGTGTCTCTCTATCCCGGTCAGAATACGACTACACTGGTTCCGCTGACCGATTTCGATGGGAATGGAATCTGGGATCAGCCGCCATCCGACAAAGGCATCGCAGATCGCCTCGCCGCGTTTCACGCGCCTTACCATGCAGCGCTAAACGCCGAATTGGATCGGGTTAGGGCGATCCACGGCATTGCGGTCCTCTATGACTGCCACTCGATCCGCAGCACCATTCCATTTCTGTTTGACGGAGTTTTGCCCGATATGAATCTGGGCACAAACAACGGCACGACCTGCGCACCCGAGATCGAGTCAGCGGCCCATGAGTTTGCCGCCTCATCACCCTACAGCACTGTTTTGAACGGGCGGTTCAAAGGGGGGTGGACGACGCGCCACTATGGTCGCCCGTCCGAGGGTCTCCACGCCATTCAGATGGAACTGGCGCAATCTACCTACCTGACAACCGAGCGCCCGCCATGGTCCTATGACGACCGCAAAGCCGACCGTCTGCGCCGCTGGCTATTCGATATTCTGGACGCCGTCCAAGAAACTGCATTGGAGCTTGCATCATGACCGACCCTCGCAAGAACACCCGCGACATCTATCCGCCCACCGGCCCGGAGCTGAACACCAAAAGCTGGATGACTGAAGCGCCGCTGCGGATGTTGATGAACAACTTGCATCCGGACGTGGCCGAAAACCCGCATGAGTTGGTCGTTTACGGCGGCATCGGGCGCGCGGCCCGGACTTGGAATGATTTTGATACGATTGTTGCCAGCCTCAAGGATTTGGAAGAAGACGAGACATTGGTTGTACAATCCGGCAAACCTGTCGCCATTGTGCGGACGCATACGGATGCGCCACGGGTGCTGATCGCGAACTCCAACCTCGTGCCGCATTGGGCCAACTGGGATCACTTCAACGAGCTCGATAAGAAGGGCCTGATGATGTACGGCCAAATGACCGCTGGCTCGTGGATATATATCGGCACGCAAGGTATCGTGCAGGGCACCTACGAAACCTTTGCGGAGGCCGGACGTCAGCACTACGGCGGCGACCTGACCGGAAAGTGGATTCTGACCGGCGGTTTGGGCGGCATGGGCGGCGCGCAGCCCTTGGCCGCGGTCTTTGCCGGGGCGTGCTGTTTGGCGGTCGAGTGCAACCCTGATAGTATCGAATTCCGCCTTCGCACCAAGTATCTGGACGAAAAGGCCGAAACGCTGGACGAGGCGCTTGAGATGATCGACCGCTGGACCAAGGCGGGTGAGGCGAAATCGGTCGGCCTGCTGGGCAATGCGGCAGAGATCTTCCCCGAAATCTACCGCCGGATGCAGGCCGGTGGCATGCGCCCCGATATCGTCACCGACCAGACCAGCGCCCATGACCCGGTCAACGGCTACCTGCCGCTGGGCTGGACCATGGCGCAGTGGAAGGACAAGCGCGAAAGCGATCCAAAAGCGGTGGAAACCGCAGCGCGCGCCTCAATGAAACAACATGTTGCTGCGATGGTCGATTTCTGGAACGCGGGCGTGCCAACGCTGGATTACGGCAACAACATTCGCCAAGTGGCGCAGGACGAAGGGCTTGAGAACGCCTTTGCCTTCCCCGGTTTCGTGCCCGCCTATATTCGCCCTCTGTTTTGCCGCGGGGTCGGCCCATTCCGTTGGTGCGCCCTTTCCGGTGACCCAAAGGATATCTATAAAACCGATGCCAAGATGAAAGAGCTGTTCCCCGAGAACACCCATTTGCACAACTGGCTCGACATGGCGCAGGAGCGTATCGCCTTCCAAGGCCTGCCCGCACGGATCTGCTGGATCGGTCTTGGGGATCGTCACAAGGCCGGGCTGGCCTTCAACGAAATGGTCCGCAACGGAGAACTAAAAGCCCCGGTTGTCATTGGTCGGGATCACCTCGACAGCGGGTCCGTCGCCTCGCCCAACCGTGAGACCGAGGCGATGAAGGACGGCTCGGACGCTGTTTCGGACTGGCCGTTGCTGAATGCGCTGGTGAATACGGCTTCGGGCGCCACATGGGTGTCTTTGCATCATGGCGGTGGGGTCGGCATGGGCTTTAGCCAACATGCGGGCGTGGTCATTTGCGCCGATGGTACCGATGCAGCGGCCAAACGGCTGGAGCGGGTTTTGTGGAACGACCCGGCCTCGGGCGTGTGGCGTCACGCGGATGCGGGGTATGAGGATGCCAAGGCTTGTGCCCGCGAACACGGGCTGCGGTTGCCGGGTATTCTGGGATAGACCTCGGTCAGCGATCAGCGAATTGATGCGTCATATTGAACTTGTGATGCATGCCGGGTTGCGTCGTGACATTTTGTAGATAATAAACTCGACGCAACGCAAGCTGCCGAAAGTTTTATAGATAAAATGATCATCCCTCATTCCGGCTGGACCAAAAAATCCGCGCAAGCTGTTCATGATCTTCCGCTGATGGATCTGTTGTTCCGGGCGCAAACCGTCCATCGTGAGCATTTCGACCCCAACAAAATCCAGACCTCGAAACTGCTGTCGATCAAAACCGGAGGCTGCGCCGAGGATTGCGCCTATTGCTCGCAATCGGCCCGCAACGGCTCAACCCTGCCTGCCTCCAAACTGATCGAGGTGCAGCGTGTTCTGGCCGAGGCCAAGAAGGCCAAGGATGGCGGCGCGACGCGGTTCTGCATGGGGGCCGCCTGGCGTGAGCCCAAGGCGCGCGACATGGCAGCTCTGGTCGCGATGGTCGAAGGAGTCAAGGCCATGGGGATGGAGACCTGCATGACGTTGGGCATGCTGGACGACACACAGGTCGTGCAGCTGCGCGATGCAGGCCTTGACTACTACAACCACAATATCGACACGTCCGAGCGCTACTACTCCGAGGTCATCACAACCCGGACCTTCGCCGACCGGATCGATACGATGAACCGGGTGCAAGAAGCAGGAATCAAGGTGTGTTCCGGCGGCGTTCTGGGCATGGGTGAGCATACGGGCGACCGCATCGATATGCTGCTGACGCTGGCCAATATGCAGCCGGCGCCGGATTCGGTTCCGATCAACATGCTGATGCCGCAGGCCGACACACCCTTGGCCGATGCCGAGCCAATCGACCCGATTGACTTCGTGCGCATCATCGCGACGGCGCGTATCCTGATGCCAACCTCTTACGTTCGCCTGTCCGCTGGCCGCAGCGAGATGAGCGACGAGATGCAGGCGATGTGTTTCTTCGCCGGTGCGAACTCGATCTTCGTGGGTGAAACGCTGCTGACGGCCGAAAACCCCGAAGAGGATACCGATATGGTCCTGTTTGCCAAACTTGGTCTACAGGCCGAGAAAGCCGGCGATCAGGCGGGCCAGGAAGCCGCTGAATGAAGGCTGCTGCTCGGCTCGGATCCATGCTCGACACCTTGCAGGCCCGGCATCGCCGCCGGGTCCTGACACCTGCGTCGGGATTGGATTTCGCGTCGAATGATTATCTGGGCCTCGCCGGATCGCAGCTTCTACAGGAGGCCGCGCAAGAGGCTGTGGCGCGCGGTGTTCCGGTTGGCTCTGGAGGCTCTCGGCTATTGCGCGGCAATCACGCCGAGCATGAAGCGCTGGAGGCCGAGGCAGCCACCTTTTTCGGGGCCGAGGCTGCCTTGTTCATGGGTGGCGGGTTTCAGGCCAATCAGGCGATTTTCTCAACCCTTCCTGCGGCCGAGGATTTGGTTCTCTATGACGCTCTGGTCCACGCCAGCGCGCATGAAGGCATGCGCTCTTGCCGGGCCGATCTGCGTTCGTTTCGGCACAATGATGTCGGCGACGCGCGTGAAAAGGCGCGGCAGTGGCGGGCCGAGGGCGGCGCGGGCCAAATTTGGATCGCAGTTGAGAGCGTCTATTCGATGGAAGGGGATCTGGCCCCTCTGACCGATCTGGCGGGTTTGGCGCGGGAACAGGACGCCGCTTTGGTGGTCGACGAAGCCCATGCGACCGGCGTCTTCGGGCCTCAGGGACGGGGGCTGGCGCATGACCTCGACTGTCCTCTGTTGACGCTGCACACCTGCGGCAAAGGTCTGGGCGTTGCCGGAGGGTTGATCTGCGGCCCAAAAGTCATGATCGACACGCTGATCAACCGCGCACGCCCCTTCATCTTTGCCACCGCGCCGTCGCCTCTGAATGCTGCTTTGGTTCGTGCGGCCCTCGCGGCGCTGGCTACTCAGACAGGTCTGGTCGACGCTGCCCAGCAGCGCATTGGCCATGCCCATGATGCGGCGCGCGCAATTGGGATACCCGAGGCTGCGCTGAACAGTCAGATCATTCCGATCATTCTGGGTGATGATGCGCGCACGATGACGATGGCTCAGGGCTTGCAAACGCAAGGGTTCGACGTCAGGGGCATCCGCCCGCCAACCGTACCGCGCGGGACGTCGCGCTTGCGGATTTCCATCACCGGCAATGTCGATCGCGCCGATATCTCGGCCCTGTTCAACGCCTTGGCCGCATATCAATCGGAGGCCGCATGAGCGCGCTGATCATCACCGGAACCGACACCGGCGTCGGCAAGACTGTATTCTCCGCCGGTCTGACGGCCGCCCTTGGAGCCACCTATTGGAAACCGGTGCAATCCGGGCTTGAGGATGCAACCGACACCGACGTCGTGCGCACCCTGTCGGGGGCCGAGGTGCTGCCTGAGGCGTATCGCCTGAACATGCCAGCTTCGCCGCATCTGTCCGCCGAGGATATGGGGGTCGAGATCGACCTTGCCCAACTGGCATTGCCGCGGGGCGAAGGCCCTCTGGTCGTTGAAGGGGCAGGGGGGGTGATGGTCCCTCTGAACCGGCAGGTGTTCTATCTGGACCTCTTCGCGCAGTGGAAAGCCCCGGTGGTTCTAGTTGCGCGCACCGCGCTTGGCACGATCAACCACACGGCTTTGTCCCTGATGGCATTGCGCAATGCGAGGTGCGATGTCGTTGGCGTTGCCTTCGTTGGCGACCCTGAGCCGGATGTCGAACAGACCATCGCACAGATGTGCAAGGTGCGGCATTTGGGGCGTATACCCTATCTCTCGGACCTGACCCGTGAAAACCTGGCCGATGCGTTCCAAAACATCGACCTTGATGCGATCCGGAGGGCTCTATGACCCCGCTGGAATTTGACGCCCGCCACCTGTGGCACCCCTACACTCACGTGCTGGATCCCGGCCCGATGCATCTGATCACCGGCTCCGAGGGCGTCTGGCTGACGCGTGAGGACGGCGGGCAGATGATCGACGCCATGTCATCCTGGTGGTGTACCGTTCACGGCCATCGTCACCCGGCCATTATCGAGGCGATGCAGGCCCAACTGGCGCAACTGCCGCATGTCATGTTCGGGGGCCTGACACACGCGCCTGCGGTCGAGCTGGGTCGCAGGCTGATCGGAATGCTGCCCGAGGGTCTGGATCGCATCTTCTACAGTGACAGCGGCTCGGTCGCCATCGAAGTCGCGCTGAAAATGGCGGTGCAGTACCAGATCGCCAAAGGCCGCGGCGCGCGGTCAGAGTTCGCCACCATCCGGGGCGGTTATCACGGCGACACGTGGAAAGCGATGAGCGTTTGCGACCCGGTGAACGGGATGCACGGGCTGTTCAAGGGCGCTCTGTCCATCCAGCATTTTCTGCCGCGTCCGACCATCCGGTTCGATCAGGACTGGTCGGAGGATGGCGCCGAAAACGGGTTGATGGCGCTCGAACAGCTTTTGGAGGAAAAAGGCGATAGGATCGCAGGGCTGATCCTGGAGCCTGTCGTGCAGGGTGCGGGTGGCATGTATTTCTGCCACCCGAACTGGCTGAAGGGGGCACGGGCGCTGTGTGACGCGTATGATGTTCTCCTGATTTTCGATGAAATCGCCACGGGCTTTGGCCGCAGTGGCGAGCTGTTTGCCATGGATCACGCGGGCGTGGTGCCCGACATCCTGTGCCTCGGCAAAGCCCTGACCGGAGGGCACATCACACTGGCCGCCACCATCGCGACCGAGGCGGTTGCGCAGGGCATCGGCGAAAGTGAGGCCGGTGTGCTGATGCATGGCCCGACCTATATGGCCAACCCTCTGGCCTGCGCCGCAGGTGTTGCCAGCCTCGATCAGTTGGTCCAACGCGACTGGCGGGCCGAGGTCACAGGGATTGCGCAACAGATGCAGGACGAACTCGCTCCGGCTCGTGACTTGCCCGGTGTTGTGGATGTGCGGGTTCTGGGCGCCATTGGCGTGATCGAGATGAAAGACCGTGTCGACCCCGCCGTGGCCCATGGCCTCGCCCCCAAAACCGGCGTCTGGTTGCGTCCGTTTGGCCACAATATCTATTGCATGCCGCCCTACATCATCTCGCCAGATGAGCTGAGCCGCGTCACCGCGGCCATGGTCGATCTCGCCGGAGGGGCTGGATGAGGCATCGCTGGCTGGCACGTTCGAATAACCCCGATCTGATCCTCGTCTTCGGGGGGTGGGCGTTGGGTCCTGCGCCATTCTCTGGCCTCACAGGTGGGGAAAATGTTCTGTTCGTTGAGGGTTATACCCGGCTGGATGACCCGCTGCCGGACTTGTCGCGGTTCGACCGTGTGAATTTGCTGGCCTTCTCTTTCGGCGTCGCCTCAGCCGCGCATTGGCTGAACCAAACGGGGATGCGCCCAGACCGCTTGGTTGCAGTCAGCGGCACGCTGAACCCTGCAAGTGTCGAGCATGGGATCGCTCCCGACATGATCCGAGCAACGGCGGATCAATTGTCTCTGGCCAGCTTTGCTAAATTCTGCCGCCGCGCGGGCGTGAACGGAGAGGTTCCCGAACTGGATATCCCATCCGCTCGGGCCGAGTTACTTGCGGTGATCGACCGTGGCCCAGCCGAAGATCCGGGTTTTGATCGTATTTGGATCCCCACCCGCGACCGTATCGTTCCTACCAACGCACAACAGGCCGCATGGGCCTCGCATGCTGATAGTATTCGAACTGTCGAAGGTCCTCATGTCCCGTTCCGCGCAGAGCAAAGCTGGGCGGAGTGGCTGGCATGACAGTGCAACTCTCGGACCGGGTTCAGCGTAGCTTCAGCCGTAGCTTTCAAAGCTATCACGACACGGCCTGCCAACAGGCTTGGGTGGCCCAGAAACTGGTGGAAGAGATGCGCCGACACGGTGCCCCGACCAAGTTTGAACGCGGATTTGAGTTGGGTTGCGGAACTGGGCATTTCACGCGACTTCTGTGTCAGGCTCACTGTTTTGAAGGCCTCACCCTGAATGATATCGCACCCGAAGCCCGCCATACCGCAGATGAACTGGGTGCGCAGTTTATATGCGGCGATGCGCGGCAGGTGATCTGGCCCGAGAGGGCCGATCTTTTTGCCTCGGCGTCGATGATCCAGTGGATGGAAGACCCACAGGCGTTTTTGGAACGAGCAGCGAGGTCTCTGGCGCCTGGCGGCTGGTTGGTGATTTCGGGCTTTGGGCCGCAACAATATAGGGAACTGAACCAAATCGGCACCTCGGCCCGTGCCCCCGGTTTGTGCGGCCCTGACCAGATGGCCGCCGCCGTTAGGGCGCATCTGGAGGTGCTTTCGACAGGCGAGGCCCTTCGTCCCTCGTACTTCGCCACCCCGCACCACGTTCTGCGCCATCTGCGTAAGACCGGCGTCAACGGGCGCGCGAAGAGTGTCTGGACCAAATCCACACTCGCCCTGTTCGAGGCAGAGTACACACGCCGGTTTCAGACCGAAAACGGCGTCTCTCTCAGCTATCATCCCGTCTGGATCGTCGCGCGCAAGCCGCAGGTCTGAGGCCTCGCGGTTAGTACCTCGCGTCCGTCTTTTCAGCGTTTGCAGGCACTCAGGCGCAGATTGTGAAATCTCATACCGAAACGTCGCAATGATCTGTTGCGTTCGCGGTCACAGGTCGCCACGGTAGCATTTGAGATTTTGGCGTTGCTGTGGCCCGCCATCAGGAAATTGAAGGAGGGGCAGAATGACCGCGACACTTACATTCGAACATCTCAAAACGCAGGTCTCAGCGGGTGAGGTAGACACCGTTCTGGTGTGCTTTGTTGACATGCAGGGCCGTCTGATGGGCAAGCGCTTTCACGCGGGTCATTTCGTGGCTGGCGCGTGGGAAGAAACCCATTGCTGCAACTACTTGCTGGCCACCGATCTTGAGATGGGCACACCGGATGGCTACGCCTCGACCAGTTGGGAGCGGGGGTATGGCGACTACGTCATGAAGCCCGATCTTGCGACCCTGCGCCCGGTTCCGTGGCTTGAGGGCACTGTGATGGTGATGTGCGATATTCTCGACCATCACACGCATGAAGAGGTGCCGCATGCGCCTCGGGCGATGTTGAAGGCGCAGGTCAACCGCTTGAAGGCCATGGGCTATGAGGCGATGTGTGCGACAGAGCTGGAGTTTTTCCTTTTTGAGAAGAGTTTTGACGAAATCCGCAAAAACGGCTTTCGCGATCTTGAGCCGATTTCCGGCTACAACGAGGATTATCATATCCTCCAGACCACCAAGGAAGAGCATGTGATGCGCCCGATCCGCAACCATTTGTGGGATGCGGGGATACCGGTTGAGAACTCGAAAGGTGAGGCCGAAACCGGGCAGGAAGAGCTGAACATCAAATACGCGCCTGCGATGGACACGGCCGAGTACCACTCGATCGCCAAGAATGCGGTGAAAGAGATCGCCTGGCAGCATGGTCATGCGGCAACGTTCCTGCCGAAATGGCATCACGACAAGGTCGGCAGTTCCAGCCATGTGCATCAATCCCTTTGGAAAGACGGCGCGCCTGCTTTCTATGAGGAAAATGATCCGCTGGGCATGTCGGATGTGATGAAAAGCTACTTGGCTGGCCTGTTGAAATACGCCCCAGACTACACGTATTTCATGGCGCCATGTATCAACAGTTACAAACGGTTCATGAAGGGTACCTTTGCGCCGACACGGATCATTTGGTCCGTAGACAACCGCACGGCTGGCTTCCGCCTTTGCGGCGATGGGACCAAGGCCATTCGGGTGGAATGTCGGATCCCCGGGTCAGACATGAACCCGTATCTGGTGATGGCTGGAATGCTGGCGGCGGGAATCGCCGGCATTGAAGAGAGACTAGAGTTGCGACCTGCGGCAACCGGTGACGTCTATCAGGGCGATACAGGGATGATCCCCGGCGACCTGGGCGCGGCATTGGGTGCTTTGCGTGGCTCAGCCATGTTGCGGGCCGCAATGGGTGATGAGGTGGTGGATCACTACGCTCGGGCCGCTGAGGTGGAAATCGAAGAGTTTGCGCGTGTTGTAACCGATTGGGAAGTTGCCCGAGGATTTGAGCGCGCGTAAAGGACGGGAGTGAGGGGCCAGCCCCTCACGCTCCCCGGGATATTTTTTAGCCAGATGAAGCAGGGATCCTGTTTATTCGGAAATGGAGTGACTATGGGGCAGATGTTGAAGTGTGTCTCGCCGATTGATGGGTCGGTTTTTGCGGAGCGGGAGGTGCTATCTCGGAACGCGGCGTTTGAAGCGGCGGCTCGGGCGCGCGCCGCGCGGTCGACTTGGGCGACGCGGTCCTTGCAGGAGCGGGTTGATCTGGTGATGGCCGGTGTGGCGGCTGTTGGTGCGATGAATGATGAGATCGTGCCGGAGCTTGCCCATATGATGGGTCGCCCTGTGCGCTATGGTGGTGAATTTGGTGGGTTTAATGAACGCGCCAGCCATATGTCGGGGATAGCCGAAAGCTCTCTCGCCGATATTGAGGTGGGTGAGGATGAGACATTTCGGCGGTACATCAAGCGCGTACCGCATGGGGTGGTCTTTGTGGTGGCCCCTTGGAACTATCCCTATATGACGGCGATCAACACGGTGGCTCCGGCGCTGATTGCCGGGAATACCGTGATCCTGAAACATGCCACCCAGACTTTGTTGGTGGGCGAGAGGATGGCGCAGGCGTTCCACGCGGCTGGTCTGCCCGAGGATGTGTTTCAGAATGTCTTCCTCAGCCACGATGTGACCAATGATCTGATTGCCGGAAATGCGTTGGATTTCGTGAACTTCACTGGCTCGGTCGGCGGCGGGCAGGCGATGGAACGTGCAGCCGCTGGCACCTTCACAGGCGTCGGGACCGAGCTTGGCGGAAAAGATCCGGGCTATGTGATGGAGGATGCCGATCTGGATGCCGCCGTGGATACTCTGATCGACGGGGCGATGTTCAATTCGGGTCAATGCTGTTGCGGGATTGAGCGGATTTATGTGCATGAGAGCCTGTATGACGATTTCGTTTCAAAGGCGGTTGAGATCGTGAAGGGCTACAAGCTGGGTAATCCTCTGGACCCTGAGACGACGCTGGGTCCGATGGCCAATGTGCGCTTTGCTGATGAGGTGCGCGCTCAGATTGCCGAGGCTGTAGCGGATGGCGCGATGGCCCATATTGAGACATTCCCCGAGGATGACGGTGGCGCCTATCTGACGCCTCAGATCCTCACCAATGTCACCCACGACATGCGCGTGATGCGGGATGAGAGTTTTGGGCCGGTCGTGGGGATTATGAAAGTGTCCTCGGACGAAGAGGCCATCGCTCTGATGAATGACAGCGAATTCGGCCTGACCGCCAGCCTGTGGACCCGTGACGTGGACCGGGCCGCGCGGGTGGGAGATCAGATCGAAACCGGCACTGTGTTCATGAACCGGGCGGATTATCTGGACCCGGGCCTGTGCTGGACCGGCTGCAAGAACACAGGGCGGGGTGGTGGCCTGTCGGTCATTGGCTATCACAACCTGACCCGTCCAAAATCCTACCATTTGAAGAAGGTAACATCATGAGCCTTGTTGGAAACTGGTCCTACCCGACCGCGATCAAATTCGGTGCTGGCCGCATTAAGGAACTGCCCGAGGCTTGTGCGGCGGCAGGGATGAAGCGCCCTCTGCTGGTGACGGACAAGGGGTTGGCGGATTTGCCGATCACCACGGCGACGTTGGATATTCTTGAGGCCGCCGGGCTGGGCCGCGGTCTGTTCAGCGATGTGGACCCGAACCCGAATGAAAAGAACCTCGATGCTGGTGTCGCGGCCTATAATTCGGGTGGGCATGACGGGGTGATTGCCTTCGGCGGCGGCTCGGGTTTGGATTTGGGTAAGATGGTTGCCTTTATGGCGGGTCAAACGCGGTCCGTTTGGGATTTTGAAGATATCGGTGATTGGTGGACCCGTGCTGATGAGGATGTGATTGCGCCGATCATTGCGGTGCCGACCACGGCCGGGACCGGGTCCGAGGTGGGGCGCGCCAGTGTGATCACCAATTCCGAGACCCACGCCAAGAAGATCATCTTTCACCCAAAGGTTCTGCCGACCGTGGTGATCTGTGACCCGGAACTGACCGTGGGCATGCCGAAATTCATCACAGCAGGCACAGGGCTGGACGCCTTTGCCCATTGTGTCGAGGCCTATTCCAGCCCGCATTACCACCCGATGAGCCAGGGCATCGCGCTTGAGGGGATGCGGTTGGTCAAAGATTATCTGCCGCGCGCTTATGCGGATGGCACTGATATAGAGGCGCGCGCGCAGATGATGAGCGCGGCGGCCATGGGGGCGACGGCGTTCCAAAAGGGGCTCGGCGCGATCCACGCCATGAGCCATCCGATTGGTGCGGTGTTCAACACCCATCACGGCACGACCAACGCGGTCTGCATGCCCGCTGTGCTGGAATTCAACGCACCCGCCATTGCGGGTCGGTTCCAGCAGGCTGCCGCTTATCTGGGGATCGAGGGCGGCTTCGACGGATTCTGTAACTTCGTGCAGGAGTTCAATAATGCGCTTGGGATCCCGCGTCAGTTGTCGGAACTGGGCGTGACTGAGGATCGTATTCCGGAACTGGTCGAAGGTGCGATCATTGACCCCTCCTGCGGGGGCAATCCGATTGAGCTGACGAAAGACAACCTGACGCAACTGTTCCACGCCGCGCTTTAGGTGAGACGGCCCGGCGGATTTCCTCGCCGGGCCTCTTAGGTGTTACTCAGCCGCCATGGCGCTGATCTCGGCCCGCGCCATCGCGACCCATTCCAGATCCTTGGTGTAACGCCATGCCAGATCGCCGTTTTCATCCATCGCGATCAGGTGCAGCCAGCGATTGTCGAACAGCTCTTTCACGGTTTCGTTACGTCTGAGGGTCTCGTTCATCGCCTCCCGTGGGGCCTCAATGATGACCGACAGCCGCAGCGGATCGTGCTGGAGCGCTTCTCCGTCATGCACAGATTGCCAGGGCAGACCGGGGCGCAGCGCGCCGCCATTTCCCTCGACCACGCCGATGCCGCCAACCACGTTGTGCAGCAGTTTGTTGCCGCCGCCAAACAGGCTGGGCGCAACGGTTGAGCCGTAGTACTGCAGGCTGATCCAGCTGGCGACTACGACCGGGGCGGTCATGATCAGTTCCAACACGCCAAAGCCCTCATCCGCGCGCCAGTCATAGCTGTGCAGGAAGGACTGACCCGCAAGACCCGTGCCATCGGTCCGAGACCGCGGCGCGGCAATGAAGGCGCGGCATCCGGCCAACCCCCATTCGGGGCGCAGCTCAGCCCAGTCGGTGGCGCGGCGGGCGATGTCATTGGCCCCCTTGGCACGCGGCAGACGCGCGGCGCGCTCGGACCGGGCCAGCTGTCCGGCCGAGGTCAGCCATGTTTTCAATTGCGCGATCTGCGCAGCCCACTGACCCGTCGCTTGATCCTGATCGAATAGAGAGACCTTATCGGTCGTAGTGTGGTGCATCGCCGCCAGAAACAGCGTGTCCGCCGGGATGTCGATCCCCTCGGCGCGCAGCCCTTCACGTACCGCATGATCGTTCAACAAACCGGCCAGAAGGCGGGCGCTGACGTCACCGGCATGACCGCCACATGCGCCACATTGCAGGGCGCTTTCATGGGGGTTGTTCGTCACATCCGCGCCATGACCGGCGAGCATCACGATACGAGCGAAGTTGCTAGTCAGAGACATCGCCCCAAGGATGGCTTTGGCCGAGGCAACACGTGTCGGCAGGTCGATCCCGTCGTCAAGCTTCGGCGCAGGGTCGAACTTTGCGGCCCCGTAGCCCTTGCCCAGAGCGTCGCGCAACAGTTTGCCCGCATAGACGGGACCCGTTGCCTCGACAAAGGCAAAAGACGAGACGGCGGCCAGTTTGAACCGGCCCCAGGCCCGTTTGGCCCGTGCGGTGTAACGGCGGTTCAAGTCGGCCTGCGCGCCCTCGGCCGCGTGGGAGCATACGTTCGGGTTCAACAGGACCGGCCCCCGTATCTCGGTCACGTCTGACCCGGCTGCCTTGTGGGCGCTGGCGAGGCCGAAGAAGCCAGCAAAACCAATGGTTTCAATCCCGCTGTCCTGGGATTCTAGCGCGCGGCGCAAGACTTCGGAGCGGACGTCGATGCAAAAGGCCGCTTGCACCTCGGGGCGGCCTTCGACCTTGCGCGGCTGACCTGCGCTGAGGGTTTGCGCCAGCTTGCGTTGTTGCGCGCGCTCCGAGGCGTCCTGTAGCATCGCGTCGATCACCAGATCGCGGGTCGGGGTGATGGGGGCCTCATGCTGGGCAATGGTTTCAGCCCAGCGATCGGCAATCTGATCGTGGTAGAGGCCAAACAGAGCCTCTTCGAACACCATGCGAATGGCCAGCAGTTCGGTTGTGCTCGTATCCGTCTGCCCTTCCAATTCGGCCTGCCACAGCAGATATCGGGCATATTGCGCCCAACCGCCCAGTGTCATCAGCCAACGATGGAATGCCGTGCTGGCCGCCTCTGGGGTGACACCCAGTGCCTCAGAGGCGCGGCCAATCGCCCGCCATTGCGAGCGGTTGGTGCCAGCCACGAAGGCTCCGAACCCTTTCAGGCCGTGGATTTCCGGGGTCAGATCGCGTGAGGCGAACTCGCGCCACGCGCTATAGGCACCGCCTGTGCGGTTGGGTTGCCACAGGGCCTGACCCTGATCGAAATGGCTGGCGGCCCAGGCCCCGATCCGTTCGTCAATCAGACCGGGCCAGTCGATGCCGGAAACCTCGGCAGCCAGATCGGCAACCGTGGGCAGAGGGGACAGCTTCGCGGTCTCGGACCCAAGCGCGGCTTGCAGATCTTCGAAACTGGGCGTGTCAAAGCGGCTTTCGACACTGGCGAGGGCATCCCGCAAATCGGCTTCGGTGATCTCTCCGCTTGCCAGCTTCTGCGCAAATGCAGTCCGGTCCGGCGTGATCCGGGTGCCCGCAACCCGTGCCAACCGGGCCGAGGTTACGGCCAGCGTCTCTTGCGTTTGTCCCAGAAACGGGTTCACTGCGACGTTGGAGGCAAGCGGGAACAGCGGCGGGATTTGACGCACCGCGTCATTGGCCAGCGCGACCAGTTCCAGAAGGGCTGCGGGATAGCTTTCGTGCTTCATATACATTTTGAGAAACCCCTCTTAAACAGTCTGGCGCTTGGACCATCCGTCCAGCAGCCGGTCAAAGATTGCGTTGGCATAGAGCCCGTTTGAAAGATGCACCCGAATGCCTGCCGCCGCCGGGTGCGAGGCCCAAAGCGGGAAGGTGGATTGCGCCAGAGCAACCGCGCCAAAGCTGATCAGGGCGAGAATGATCAACGTCCACTCCAACGGCCCGGGCGCAGGCGCTTCGGGCAAGGCGCCCTTGGTCAGATGCACGGCGATGATCTGCAAGACGAAGTAGCTGATTGAGGTTACGCCAGCATAGACAACAGTACGACGGGTCAACGCGCCGGGCGCGGCATCGGCAAAACCCTGCGCCAGCAGATAGGCGACGCCGAAGATCAGGATCACGCCAAGGGCAATGGCCTGAACGGATTTGCCGTCTACTCCGAAGGTCATGGCGACGATCCCGTAGATCAGGATGCCGGTGGCAAAGGCCAGCAACACGTTCCGCGCGCTTGGCACAGCGACTGGGCCGGGCCTGCGGATGGCTGCTACGTTGCGCACGGCCTCACCCGCGCTGAGGAAAGCGTGTGCTTTGTAAAGCGAATGCGCCACGATATGCAGCAGCGCCAGCGGGAACAGGGCCAGCCCGCATTGCATGATCATGAAGGCCATCTGCGCAATGGTCGACCACGCCAGCGAGGTCTTCACGGCCGGTTGCGTCAGCATCACCAGACCGCCGAACAGCGCGGTGAACCCACCCAGCATCACCAGCAGCGCCATGATGCCCGGTGCCGCCAGCATCACGTCGGCAAAGCGGATCAGCAGGAACCCTCCGGCGTTGATGACGCCCGCATGTAGCAGGGCCGAGACGGGGGTTGGGGCCTCCATCACCTCGGTCAGCCACCCGTGGACCGGGAACTGGGCCGAGGCCATGATGGCGGCCAGCGCGATCAGCAGGGCAGCGACGATGGTCAGCCCGTTAGGTTCTGCCGAAGACAGGATCGAGGCAATGTCCGTGGTGCCATAGGTTGCGATCAACAGGACCACCGCGAGGGCCAGCGCGCCTTCACTGATACGCGCCACAACAGCCTTTTTCCGCGCTGCCCGTCGGGCGGTAGTCCGCTCGGGGTAGAACAGTAGCAGCTGGTGCAGCAGCAGGCTGGTCGCAATCCACGCGGCAAGCAATTGGATCAGGTTGCCCGACATCACCAGCAACAGAACCGAGGCGAGTGTTGCTGACATCCAGCCGGTGAACGCACCCTGACGGGCCTCTCCATCCATATAGGTGGCCGAGTAGCGTAGAACGATCCATCCGATGAAGCTGACGAGAACCAGCATGATGGAGCTGACCGCATCAAGTCGCACGGAGAGGCCAACACCCCAGAACCCGATCAACCCCGAGGTGCCGGGGCCGTGAAGAACCAGCATCAGGGCCGACAGTGCGGCGCCTCCGAAAGCCGCCAATGCTGCCCATTCCGACAGTCTCGAGACATGGGTTGGACGCAGTCCCGGATTGCGGCTGGCATAGTAGGCCGATGCCAGCAGGATTAGTGGGCTAAGCAGGGGTAGAAACAGGTAGGTCATGATGGGCGTTCCTTGTGAGTCCAGCCTGATTTGGCCGGTTGAGCAGGACATATTGCGCATTCGTCTGTATGAAAAATACATTGTTATAGAGATTACGTTCTACTAAATAGAACGATATGCCACTTAACTATCATCACCTTCGTTACTTCTGGGCGGTCGCCCATGATGGCAACCTTACCCGGACAGCCCAACGGCTGAACCTGTCGCAATCCGCGCTGTCGGTTCAGATCAAAGAGCTTGAGGAACGGCTGGGTCACCCCCTGTTTGAACGTCGCGGGCGCAAGCTGCATCTGACCGAGGCCGGGCTTATTGCGCTGGACCATGCGGACGCAATTTTCGCGACAGGACAAGAACTTGTGGCCACTCTGCAGGATGAGGGCAACGCGCGCACGGCGCTTCGGGTTGGCGCGCAAGCGACCTTGTCACGGAACTTTCAGATTGGATTTCTGCGCCCGATGCTGGCGCGCTCAGATGTCGAGGTGATCCTGCGATCAGGTAATCCCAGCGAGTTGCTTGAAGGGCTGGAGACCCTGAATTTCGATCTGGTTTTGATGAATCATGAGCCCGCCAGTGACAGCCTGACCAGTTTTGAAACGCACCATCTGGCGGAACAATCTGTCAGCATCGTCGGCACGCCGGCGCGACTGGATCCAAAGCGCCCGATCCGGGATCTGTTGGAGGAGCAGCCCTTTATCCTGCCCACTACCAATAACAGCGTCCGCACGGCGTTTGATTCGATGGCCAGCCGTATGTCGGTCCGGCCTCAGATCGCGGCCGAAGTGGACGACATGGCGATGATGCGCTTGCTCGCGCGTGAGGATATCGGGCTTGCTCTGGTGGCCCCGATCGTGGTGCAGGATGAGCTGTCCTCGGGCCGTCTGGTTGAGGCTGAGGAACACCCCCGCATCAAGGAAAGCTTTCACGCCGTCACCTTCAAACGCCGCTTTCCCAACCCGCTGGTGCGAGAGTTGCTGACCTATAGCCTGCCTCAGTAGAAGTGGGGCAGGTTTTTTGCGCGCGCGACGCGAACCCAATTGGGCACGAAGGGGATGATCTTGTCTTGTGAGGGCACCATCATCTCGATGAAATTCGCGCCGGGATTGGCGATGGCGTCTGACAGAATGGGTTCAATATCGGCCTCGGAGGTGATCCGAGCAGTCTTGAAGCCGAACCCTTCGGCCACCTTGCAATAGTCGACGCGCCCGAAATCGGTGGTCCAAGGCTCATCCACATCGTCGAGCAGGATCGCCTCACCTCTGATCCAGCCAAACGTGTCGTTGCGGGTCAGGATAACGGTGATGTTTTTGCCGCTGCGCTTGAGGGTCTCCATGTCACCGATGACAAACCCAAACGATCCGTCTCCGGTGAAGGAAATGACCGGGCCGTCATGGGCGTAGATCGCACCAACACCCGCTGGTACCGAATACCCCAGTGCCCCCATCGAGTAGTTGGTGATATAGCGCCGCCCCGGTTTGCGGAAGGTCAGCAGCGCCGAGGGGTAGATCGCGCTGACGCCGGGCTCAGACGTGACAATCGCGTCATCGGGCATGATCCGGTCCAACACCTGAGACAGCTTGACCGGTGAGATCGTGCCTTCGGGCATCGGGATGTTCGAGTTGAAGACCTTGTCCAGCGCGGTTTGTTTTATCGGGTTCAAATCCAATGGCGTCCGTTGAAGGCCGGGATGCTCAGCCTTAAGAATTTCAACCATATATTCGATCGTAGCGCGGGCATCACCAACAAGGCCAACCTTCAGCGGGAAGGTGTTTCCGACATGAGCCTCTGCAATATCAAGGTGCAGGAAGTTTTTGGTATGGGGATCGCCATAGAGTTTCCAGTGATCCGTTCCGGCGCTGTCGGTATTTGAGCCGACGAAGAAGATTGTGTCGGCCTCAAGCAGGTACTGGTTCGAATACTCCATACCTCCGCGGCCACCGATGACGCGCAGGGCCAGCGGGTGATCCTCTGGGATGGTGCCTTTGCCAGGTGTGGTGGTGCCGACCGGGATTTGCAGCCGTTCAGCCAGTTCAAGAATCGCATCCGAGGCTTGTGAGATCAGCGCGCCCTGGCCACAGACAATCGCAGGTTTTTGCGCCGCCAACAGCACGTCGATTGCAGCGCGGATCTTGCTGTGATCCGCGACCGGCCGGTGCGCGGGATAGGTGCTGTAGTCGGGTTCGGCATACAGGTCGGTGATCTCGGCCTCTTCGCCGAAGATGTTGATCGGCACGCGGATGTGGACAGGCGCCGGACGGCCCGAGGTAGCTACACGAAAGGCCCGCCGGATCAGGAACGGGATGTCGCGCGCATTGGTCAGCACGAAGCTTTCCTTGCAGATACTGTCATAGAGGCGAGTTTGATCGACACCGGTCAGACCGTGCTTTTTGTCCTGATTGATCGGAATGTCCGAGCTGAAATAGATCACCGGCACCGAGCTGAGGAACGCCTCAGTAATGCCCGGGGTGCAATGGGTCACACCGGGGCTCGGCGCTTCAAGTACGGCGGGGCGACCTGTGATCTTTGCATAGGCCTCCGCAGCGAAAGCCGCAGTGCGTTCATCGCGGGTCAGCACAAACTCAATCCCGCTATTGGCGCGCCATTCCTTGTACCAGCCAATCGTTGTCTCACCGGGCAGACCGAAAACATGGGAAACGCCGTGAAGTTCCAGCATTTTCAGGATGATCTGCGCGCCATTCATGCGCGTCGTTTGGGGCTGGTTCATCAGGTGGACCTTCGTTGGTGGCATGTTTCGGGCAATCCCTTTTGAGGGGGTTTACACACACCGCCACCATGTCTAGGCGAGGATCGGAAGTCCAGAATTTGCTTAGCCGACAGCGCCCTTGGTGTTCACGTGAACTGCGTAGACGCTGGTGGTTGCCGTGATGAACAGCATATTGCCGCGCGGGCCTCCGAAACACAGGTTCGCGACGGTCTCGGGCGTCTTGACCTTGCCAAGCAGTTCGCCGTCGGGCGAGAACACATGCACCCCGTCCGCCGCTGAGCACCAGACGTTGTCGTATTGGTCTACGCGTAGCCCGTCGGGCAGACCCTTATCAATTGCGGCGAAATCGCTGGGTTTGCCAAGCCCGCCGTCCGGCTGGACATCAAAGACCTTCAGTAAAGAAGGAACGTCCGGGTCATGGCTGCTGCCGGATTCGGCGACGTACAGGCGGCCTTCATCTTTAGAGAATGCCAGCCCGTTCGGCTGCACGAAATCGCGTGAAACAATGGTGGGTTCCGGACTGTCCGGATCAAGGCGGAAGACAAAGCTGCCTTCCTGTTCGGGTTTGGCTTTGTGACCTTCGAGATCAGAGAGGATGCCGTAAGTCGGATCCGAGAACCAGATCGAGCCATCCGACCGGGTGATCACGTCATTGGGCGAATTCAATTGGCGGCCATCATGGTGGTCAGCCAGTGTTGTCAGCTGCCCGTCATGCTCGGTCCGCACAACCGAGCGGGTTGCGTGCTGGCAGGTCACCAGCCGCCCTTCGCGATCACGCGTGTTGCCGTTGGAAAAGTTCGAGTTCTGGCGGAAGAGGCTGGTGCCGCCATGCGGGGTCCAGCGATACATGTGGGCATTCGGTATGTCCGAGAACAGCAACGTTTCATGCGCGGGAAACCAAACCGGCCCCTCGGTCCAGACATGGCCCGTTGCGATCCGTGCCAGCGTGAGGTTGGAATGGATCAGGTCCCGAAACACGGGACGGATGACCTCATATGTCTGCGAATGAATCATGCGCTATATCCTTTTCGGCTGGCCAGAGTGACAACACCCACAATCACGAGCCCGGTCAAAATCAGGCGAATTCCGGCGCCCAGACCGTATGAATTCAGCATCGATACGATCAGGAACATGAACAGCGCCGCCCCCCAGATGCCGGGTACGTTCGAATTGCCTCCGCCGATGGACGACCCGCCAATGACGACGACTGCAATGGACATCAACATGTATTCGGTGCCCATGTTCAGGTTGGCCCCGCCCGAGAAGCTGGCCAGCAGAAACCCCGCCAAGGCGGCAAAAACGGCTGAATTGACATAGATGCTAAAGCGCACCGCGTTCACCGGGACCCCGCTGAGCCTTGCCGCGCGTAGGTTTTGCCCGATGGCCGAGATCCACCGCCCTGCGATCGCGCGTTCCAAAAGCAGCCACGCACAGACGGCCAGCGCAATGCCGACCCAGGCGACATTCGGAACCCCGAACGTACCGCCCGAGGCGAACTCGGCTAGGGGTTCCGGTGGCTTGATACGCAGCCCCCGGTTCGACCAGATCGCCAGCGATTGGTACAGGAACGAGGAGGACAGGGTTGCGATGATGGGCGGGATACGCAGTATCAGGATCAGCGCAAAGTTCACTATACCGCAACCAATGCCTATCCCGATTGCAACCAGCAGGCCGGGCAAGATCAACGCGGTTTGCGTGTCCATGAATTTTAACGCCAGTGTTGCGGCCAATGTCATGGTGGCTGGAACAGACAGGTCGATATTGCCGGGTCCAAGCGTGATCACGAGCATCTGTCCTATGCCTACAATGGCCGAGAAGGAGGCAAAGGTCAGCGCCGCATAGAGTAACGACCCCGCCCCGGACCCGGCCAGCAGACTGGTGGCGACAAAGGTAATCCCTGCAGCCAAATAAGCCCAGAGCCACGGTTTCTGCACGAGTGCCCGCAAGGGGTTGGATCCCGCGTCAGAGGTGGTTTGGTCGCTCATGCCGAGACCTCCTTGCGGACAAAGAAAAGGCGCACGGCCAGAACGAGGATCAAGATCGCGCCCTGTGCACCGATCTGCCAATCCGGAGAGAGGCGCAGAAAGGACAGGAAACTGGCGGCGAGGGTCAGGGTCAGCGCCCCGATAACGGCCCCGAAGGGCGAGACGCGGCCGCCGACAAATTCGCCTCCGCCCAGGATCACGCCCGCAATCGACAACAGCGTATAGCGCAACGCGATATTGGCATCTGCCGCCGTGGTCAGGCCGACGAGGCACATGCCGGCCAGCACTCCGAACAGGCCCGCCAATCCATAGGCAAAGGCCCGCAGGCGGACGACGGACCAGCCAGCGCGCTCCATCGCGCGTTCATTGCCTCCAACGCCCTGAAGAACCACTCCCACCCAGGACCGCTTGATCAACAGATGCACGGCAAAAGCCACGACCAGCGGAGCAATCACGGCAACCGGTACCAGCGGGGTTTTGAAATTCATCAGGGTTTTTAACCATTCGGGCGACGCTCCGCCGGGTGAGGGCAGAATCAGCACCGCCAGACCGCCCCAAACGAAAGACATGCCGAGGGTTACGACGATTGCGGGCAATCCGCGCAGTTGGATCAAGGCCCCAAGTGCGGCATATGCCAGAACCGCCGCGGCCAGAATACCATAGCCCAGCAGAGGCGTGTCGTGCACGAATGTGGCCGTGACACAGGCGCAGAAACTGACGAAGGTGCCGATGGACAGGTCGATGTCGTTGACCATGATGATCATCATCTGCGCGATGGTTGCCAAGGCCACGGGGATCGCCAGATTGAACAGCAGGTTCAGGCCAAAATAGCTCATCGCGCGGGGTTGCAGGTAGAACACGGCCCCCAACAAGACGGCCAGAGACAGAACGGGTAGCAATAGGCGCAAACGGTCGCTGGTCATCTCAGGCCTCCTGCATCTGGAAAGAGGCGTGTAGTATGTTCTCCTCGGTGATCTCATCACCTTCCAACTCGGCTGCAATCTGACCGGCACGGAATACGAAGACCCGGTCACATTCGAGGATTTCGTCGGTCTCGGTCGAGTACCACAGGAAGCTGCGGCCTCTTGCGGCTTCTGACTGGATCATCTGATAGACGTCTTTCTTGGTGCCCACATCCACGCCGCGCATCGGGTCATCCATCACAACAATCGGCGCTGAGGAGGCCAGCGCGCGGGCAAACAGAACCTTCTGCTGGTTGCCGCCCGACAAGGACAGGATCGGGTTCAACAGGTTGTCGGTGCGAATGCCGATACGGTCTTTCCAAGTCTGAACCATGTCCGTCTCGCTGCTGCGATCCACCATCACTTTCCGGCTGAACTCGGGCAGGGTGGTCAGCGAGAGGTTTCGCAGGATCGACCAGAGCGGCATGACCCCGTCGCGAGCGCGGTCTCCGGCGACAAAAACCACTTCGGGCTGGCGCGCGGATTTCCATTTTGGAGCGTGGTCGAAATAGATTTGCGCCAGCGCTTCGGCCTGTCCGTGACCCGCAAGCCCGGCAAGCCCGACGATTTCACCCGCGCGGGCGTTCAGCCCATTTGCCGCCCGTACAACCTCGGTCCCGAGGGTCCGATCTGCCCGCCCGGCGCCCGAGTTGTCGTCATCAGGCGCGACATGCCCCATCGCATCCACAATCGAGGCGCGGGTGAACTGGCTGGCAGGTTGGTCATCAATGATTTGGCCATCTTTCATGACGATGATCCGGGTCGAGACTTCGAAAATCTCACCCATCATGTGCGAGATGAATAGCACCGCACCGCCCTTGGCGCAGAACCGTTTGATATGGTCCAGCAATTGTTGCGCGATGGCGGCGTCAAGGGACGAGGTTGGCTCATCCAGAATAACAAGGCTAGTTTCTCGGTCACGGTCGGCAAAGGCGATGGCGATTTCTACCATCTGACGCTCGGCTATGGTCAGGTTTCCAACCGTTGCGCGGGCGTGGATGCCATGACCCGGAAAGACAAGGTCCAGCACGTCGAGCATCTTTTGCCGCGCAACCCGCCGCCAGCCTGCGCGCGGCATGTTGCGATAGGGAATGCGCAGGTTCTCCAAAACGGTCAGGTTCGGGCAGAGCGACAGCTCCTGAAACACGCTACGAATACCTGCATTCTGCGCGTTTTGGCTATTGCGCAGGGCGGGATCTGCGTTCCGATGCTGAACGGTCCCCTGAGTTTGCGTCAGACGGCCGTTGACTACATTCGCTAGTGTGGATTTCCCGGCCCCATTGTGGCCGACCAGTCCGACGCATTCTCCTGCGCTGATGCTCAACGTCGCACCGCGTAGGGCAAGAACAGGCCCATAGGACAGATGGGCCTGCTCCAGAGAGACAACCGGAGCGGCGGTGGCTCCGGGTCCCGTATTCTCGTCAGACTTCACGCGCTTACTGGGCCGACGCGATGACGTCTTTGGCCTGATCCTGCGTGTATTCTACGTTCGCGACCGAGCCTTTAGGCGTTGTTTTCAGGGCGTCCTTCAAATCTGCCTGATCGATTCTCAGGAAGGGTACGGTCAGGTCCTTCGGAACCTCTTGCCCATCCAGAATCTGCTGGGCGACCCAAAAGGCCAGCGTGCTGACGCCTGGTGCAATCGACAGAGAGGTTGTCTGATATCCGTTTGCGTCCTGCTCATCTGACCACCACTGAAGTTCGTCCTGACGGTTGCCCATCACGATGGTTGGCATTGGACGATCCGTGGCACCGATGGCCTGCGCGGCCCCATAGCCGTCACCACCCTGGGTTACGACGCCCACGATCTCGGGCAGGCTGGGCAGGATACCGGCGACGGCCTTCTGAGCCACATCCTGCGCCCAATCCCCATGGACCGAGCCGACTATTTCGAAATTGGTGTTCTTCACCTCATCATGAATACCTGCGCTGATCTCGTCATCGACGAACACTCCGGCCAGACCGCGGATTTCCAGCAGGTTCCCGCCATCAGGATAGCGCTCGGCCAGGTATTTCACCTGCTCGCGCCCCATCTGCTGAAAGTCGACCGCAATGCGCCACGCGCAGGGTTCCTGAACGATGCCGTCGAAAGATACCACCGTGATACCCGCATCGCACGCAGCCTTGACCGCGCCATTGATTGCGGTGGGTGAGGCGGCGTTGATCACGATCGCATCATAGCCTTGCAGGATCATGTTCTGAATCTGAGCCGCCTGCTCGGTGGCCTGATTTTCCGAGGTCGTAAAGGCGTCAGCAGCGGCGACAACACCATCCGCGACGGCCTGATCTCCGTTTTTCTGCCAGCTTTCCAGCATGGCTTGCCGCCACGAATTACCTGCGTAGTTGTTCGACAGGGCAATGCGTTTGTCGGATGTATCCGCTTCGGCAGCCGGGGCTGTCAGGGTGATGATCCCGGCCGCAGCGCCGAGCAATATGGCCTTAAGTGTCATGTTTTCCTCCCAAAGCGGCCCAAGCGCCGCACGATTTTGGTGCCAGCCTGACGGGGCCGACTTGCCTAAAGTCTCTGAAGGGCACGCGCAGCGTAAGAGTAGGACGCGCGCATTCCTTGCGGGTTCCCGCAAATAGGCTGCGGCGACCCGCATGACACTCGATCCGCTGGTCGATATACTCGCCCGTGCCGGTTGCGGCAGGCTGGCGCTGCGAAAGAGAACACATGGCCGATCTTGCCTATTACTTGCGGATTTCGAACCATCTGGCGGGCAATCTGGATATCAAATCCGCATTGCGGTCGGTCAAATCCGAGATCGTGCGCATTCTGGAAATTGACCATCTGGATGTCTGCCTGATCGACGAGGAAGGGCGGCTTAACACAAGCTATGAGGTCGGCCTGCGCACCAGTTGGAGCCGCACCCGCGCCCCGGTCGAGGTCTCGCCCGTGCGCGATATCCTGCGGGGAGATTGCGACTACATGTTGACCGGAAACGCGCCGGAGGACCCGCGATATGTGTTCGAAGGCGGGGACTATGATCCCATCCTCAAACACAATATGCGCAGCCGCGTGAATGTGGCGATGAAAGTGCTGGGCCGAACGATCGGGTCCTTGAACTGTTCGTCACAAAAGTTTGATTTCTATGATGAACAGGCTGTCGAACAGGTTCGCAATATTGCGGATATTCTGGCTCCGTATTTCTATGCTCTGCGTGCGAACGAACAGGCTCGGCGTGAGGCGATCATGCGGACCGAGGTACAGGCGCGAGAAGAGGGGCTGCGGCTTGGGGCCCTCAGCCTGACAGACGCGCTAGAGCTGGAACGCCAACGGATAGGGATGGATCTGCACGATCAGACTCTGGCCGATATGACGCGGATCAGTCGGGATTTGGAACGGTGCGAAACGCCTCTGGATCTGGACGGGCTGCGCAGCAGTATGAGGAACTGCATTCAGGGATTGCGCGAGATAATCGATACCTCGATTCCGTCTTTGCTGGAGCTGTTCGGCTTTCAGCACGCCGTGCGAACCCATCTTGAACGAGCTATTGACCCGGATGAAGGGGTCGAGATTGACGTTCGTGACCTGTCCGGCGGGATGGTCGACCGGCTGCCACAAACCAAACGCATCGCCTTGTTCCGTATCGCACAAGAGGCCATCAACAACGCAGTCCGACACGCCTCGGCCAGTCGTATTGAGGTCGAGATTGAATGCGTGGACGGGCTGCACCTTCGCGTGCGGGACAATGGGCGTAGCAGGGGAGCTATTGAAATCCGGCAGGCTTCAGGCGGGTTGACGCATATGCGAACCCGCGCCCGGCTGATCGCGGCGCAGTTTGATATTCGCTACAATGGCGGGACCGAGATTGCGGTCTGTCTTCCGGCCTCCGAATGCCCCAAAACCGAGGTGTTGGCATGAAGGTTCTGCTGGTCGAAGACGATGCAATGCACGCGAACTACCTGCGGGAGCTGGTTCAGGATGCCTTGCCTGAGGTGACCGACCTGAGCCTCGCCTCGAACGGCCGGGAAGGGGAAGAGCAGGCCCGGCAGAACGGTGTCGAGGCCATCGTCATGGACCTGCGCATGAAAGAGCGCAACGGGATCGAGGCCGCGCGGACCATTTGGTCGGAACGCCCCGCGACCCGCATTCTGTTCTGGTCCAACTACTCGGATGAGGCCTATCTGCGCGGCATTGCGCGGATCGTTCCGAAAGAGGCCGCCTATGGCTATGTTTTGAAAACGGCCAGCCCCTCACGAATGCATCTGGCCTTGCGCGCCGTTCTGATCGAGGCGCAGATCATGGTGGACCGGGAAATCCACCAGATCCAGCGGGAGCAGAGCCGCTCAGGCGAGGCGCTGACGGAGGTTGAGCTGGCAATCCTGTCCGATCTCGCCCTTGGTTTGCCCGACAAGACCATCGCGCTGCGTCGCAAGCTGGCCCTGAGGACGGTGCAGAACCGACTGCTGTCGATCTATGAAAAGCTGGATGTGGGCGATCTGCCGGTGGATGGCAACGATATCGCGATCAACAAACGCGTGCGTGCGGTTTCCAAGGCCATGACCTCTCAGATACTGAACCGTGAGAGCATCTTTTCGGCGGAAAAAGAGTTGGGAAGCTGGCTTGAGCGTCGGCAAAACTTGGGATGACGGCCGTGCTAGTCAGATCGTGAGGATTTGAACAGGTAGAGGAACACGAATAGCGACCCGATCGAGGTTGTAACGATCCCCACCGGCAACTCTTGCGGGGCCAGAAGCAGCCGAGACAGAATGTCTGAAAGCGTCAGCAGGATGGCTCCGACGACGGCGGATGTGATCAAGAGATTGCGGTGGAGCGTTCCGGCAATGCCTCGGGCGATATGCGGAACCATCAGGCCGACAAAGCCGATCACGCCTGCCACCGACACAAAGCTGGCCGTGGCCAAGGCGGCGACCAGAAACATCCGAAACCGCAGGCCTTGCACTGGAATACCCAGTGTTGAGGCCGTAAAATCCCCCGTCAGAAGCGCGTCGAGCCAGCGGCTGCGATAGAGGGAATAGCCCAGGATCAGGGTCAGCCCTAGCACGACAAGGGGGAAGGTCTCCCACCGGGCCAGACCAAGGCCGCCCAGCATCCAGAAAATGACGGAATGCGCGGCGCGGCTGTCGCCTGCGAAAATCAGATAGTTGGTGATGGCAGAAAACAGGAACGATACAGCCAGGCCTGCAAGGATCAGTTTCTCTGGCGCACTGGTGCGCAGGCTTTGAACCAGGGCCAGAACAATGCCGGACGCGATCAGGCCTCCGCAAAAGGCCGCAAGTGGGAGGGTCCAGATGCCAAGAACATCGCCTGTTACAGTGATGACCAAGACGGCACCCGCAGCGGCCCCGGACGAAAGGCCAAACAGAAACGGGTCAGCCAAGTCATTGCGCGTTGTCGTTTGTAAAACGACCCCGACAACACCCAGCCCGGCCCCAATCACTGCCGCAAACAACGCGCGGGGCAGGCGCAGGTCAAAGACGATCCGGTGCAGAGGGGACATGTCGCCCTCAGTCGCACCAGTACCCAGTCCAATCGCGGTGAAAACCTCGGCCAAGGGGATCGGGGTAGTTCCGTAGATCGTCGACAGCAGCAAAAGGGCGGTCAGAATGACCGCCCCCAGTAGGACCGCCTGGCCCGTTTTCGTCATCTCAGCTATTTCCCCGGTGCATCGCCGTTGCCATCTTCTCGATCGCTTCGATGTTTGCCGGTCCCGGTGTCAGCTCTTCATAGCGCAGTCCGATCCAGCGCTCGTTTTTGACTGCATCGGTCTGCGACATCACCGGATGCTCCTGCAGGAACTTGAAAGTATCCGCCGCGCCGTTGCCGGTTTGATAGTCCAGCAGGACAAGGAATTCGGGGTTCGAGGCGGCGACGGCCTCCCACGAGGTGCGGCCCCAGCTGGTGTCCATGTCGTGGGTAACGTTGACGCCGCCCGCTGCTGCGATCATCGCGTCGGGAATCGCGTATTTGCCTGCGGTAAACGGCGCATCGGCCGGACCATCCAGCAGGAAGACACGGGGTTTTTCCAGATCGGCGGTTTTGGCCTCGATCGTGGCCAGTTGGTCTTTCCAGCCCGAGACCAGCGCGTTCGCTTTGTCTTCGACCTGCATGACTGTGCCGAGACGCAGAACGTCGTCAAACAGAAGATCCATGCTGGCTTCGGGGCGGTCTTTGTTCAGGTGGATGCAGCTTTCGGTCAGCACCATGGTCTTGATGCCAAAGGGCTCCAGCGTGTCGGGGGTGACGTCGCCGCCGGGTTTCATGCCGTAATACCACCCGGCAAAGAACATGTCGGGTTCAACCGCGACGAGGTTTTCAACCGTCGGGTATTTCGGAGCGAGTTCGGGAATGTCACCGCGCTGCGCGTCGAAATCGGGGCTGGTCTTGTACCAGCCGGTGATGCCGGTCAGACCAACGATGCTGTCCTGAAGACCCAGCGCAAAGGCCATGTCGGTCATGTTCATGTCATGAACCACGATCCGCTCGGGCTTGGTGTCGAACACCAGAGGTTCACCGCAATTGTCGACGGTGATCTCTTGCGCGGCAGCGCCGCCCGCCAGCGCGCCTAGGACCGCAGCGGACAAGAGTTTCAGTTTCATCAATCTCTCCTGTTAAGATGAAAGCTTTCGTTTTCGGATGTCCAGCGCGGGGATCACGCGCCCTTCATGCTGGAAACACAAATAGTCAACACCAAAAGTCTCGCGCACGCGGTCTGGCGTCAGTACCTCGGCGACCGGGCCGAAGGCCGTCAGCTGAGCGTTCTTCATCAGGGCGACGTGGCTGGCGAATTCGGGGATCATGACCAGATCGTGGACGATCATCACAACCGTCACACCCAACTCGGCGACCAGAGACAGCATGTGCCCTTTGGCATCCGGGTCTAGGTGGTTGGTCGGTTCGTCCAAAAACAGCAGCGAGGGGTTCTGCGCCAACGCCCGCGCGATATGGGCGCGCTGACGCTCACCGCCCGACAGTTTTGCCATCTGTTTGCCCGCCAGATGAGACAGTTCAGTGGTGTCGAGCACGCGCTGCAGGTCCGTTTGCAGTGCCTCGGCAGATTTGTCGGCCCTGATTGGGATTTGTCCCAGCGCCACATAATCGCGCAGTTGCAGCCGCCCGTCGGGCATTTCCTGCTGGCCGACAACGGCAATTCGTCTGGCCCGCTCCAGCGACGACAGTTTCCGCAGGCTTTGCCCCTGAATACGCACATCGCCTAAAGCCAGCTTTGCGACACCGCACAAGAGGTTGAGCAGCGTCGTTTTGCCTGCCCCGTTCGGGCCAGCGACGGCCAGGATCGCGCCTTCCTCAAGGGTAAACGAGGTGTCGCGCAGCAGCACGTCGCCGTTCAGGGCGTAGTATTCCAGATTTTCAGCGACCAGAAAGCTCATGCCATGTCCTCCGGTGGCAGGCAGGGCATGCGCGACAGGGTTTTGGTATAGAGCGCCAAAGGACGGGTCGAGGCGCTGGTCCAGCCATCCTCGCTGTCCCGGAATTGATGGGCGAACTCCGCCAAAGCGCTCAGATCGGCAGGGGATTGAATATCGCCAAACAGGTATTGCGCCTTGCCTTTGGCCTGCAGTCCGACCGTCATCGGGCGGTTGCAACCGGCCATGCAGTCGATCAGGCGTGTAGAGAACCCCTCGGGCAGCTGGCTATCCAGCGTTTCCTTCGCCGCATGCGCGGGTATCGGCCCATTGCAGGTGCCGCATATCAGGACGAAATGGTCAGCCATGGCACGGGTCGCCAACTTGAACAAAAACCAAGTGAAGGCAAAAGCCATGAATTGCATTAGCACGCGGATGTGCCATCGAGCCTCCTTCCGGGACACCCCGCCCCGGGTTGGTTAAACTGTGATGGCAGGTCTCCTGACTTGCGGGTCGTTGCTTGGCCAACCTTCCCGACCTTAGGGGCCAGTGGTTTTGTGGCGTCGCTCTCCGCTTACAGTTGCGGGGGCAGTCACGGCATTGGCCCTCGGGCCGCACCGTATTCCCATTTTCATCCCTCAGGCACAGGCCGTCGGGAACCATCCAGAGCAGCTAGTCTGCTCACGCTCCTATTGTCAAGCGCCGGAATCGCGCTAACGGACCACGCGCAGGGTCGGCCTGCGCGCGCTTTGGCCCGGTCCGACGCCATCGGTCGGGAACTGGCTGGCCAGGGTCAAACCAGCCTGTATCAGATGGGCGTCCGTGTAGCCTCCGGTCAATTCGTTCAAGGCATCGCGCGCCGCCGGAGTTTCGTCGCGGCGCATGTGATGCAGCATCCGGAGCAGCGCACGTTCGTCAGATGTAAGTTCTTGCCGTGTTTCAACACAAAGCGGGTCGTTGAAGGCTAATCCACTAGGCCGGATGTGCAGCGTGGCCTTGATGATCTTGAAGACCAGATGCGCCAGAACCAGCCCCTGATCGCGCCCCCAACGCTCGGTCGCTACCGAAAAGGCATGTTGCCACGCCTGCGTTTTCGGCTGTGTTAAGCTTAGGATGAAGTGCCGCATGACAGGCAGCAAACCGCGTTCGAATCCGTCAAATTCGGTGAAGGGCAGTGTGTGGTTAGATGCCGAGTGTTTCATGCGCGTTCCCTATTGGGTTTTGGGGGCTTTCACGACCAAAGGGTGGACGTTTTGCGGAAGGATGTTTGGGTCAACCGGCGTTTCAGGACACGGTGATGCAGCGCGGACGGAAAAGCTGAGATCAGCCTCAATCGCCTGACTCTGTTTCGGTTTCAATGCGCAGCTATAGCGGCTGGCAACGGCGTCCATGGCCAACAGATCTGCGAGGGATTTTCGCATGTCAGGTTATCTTTCGGTCGCAAAAATGGGACCGGGCGATGATTCCAAGGAATCTGACTGGGTCGGCCGTTAACTGACTAAATTAGTCAGAAAATGCAAGCGCGAAATTCCAAATGAAGTCAGTAGTCGGCAACCAACAGGAAATCCGGGGCTGTGTCTTCTTCGATTGTTGAAAAGCGGGGGATCGGGTCTTCGAATACGTTGTCCGTCCGGTCGTCATTTACGGTTGAAACTTCGCCAATCAAGCAATCCCCACGTTCCGCCCAGAAGGCATGCCAGATGCCGGGCATCAAGGTCACGCTCTGACCTGGCTTCAGGCGCAGATGCTCTCCGGGCTGTATGGTAACAGGGCAGGCATCGCTGGGAACGGTGACCGGGGTATCGCGGTCGATACCGCCATCAGGGTCCGAGGCATAGATTTCCATAACCAGATCGCCGCCCCCTCGGTTGATGATGTCCTCGGCTTTGACGATATGGCGATGCATCGGCGACAGCTGTTTGTCGCGAGAGATCAGCAGCTTTTCGGCATAGAGCATACCGCGCCCCCGGCTCAGATCGCTCACGTTGCCGTTGCGCAGGGTGAACAGGAACAACCCAAGCTCATCAAACTTGCCTTGACCGTAGTCGGTGATATCCCAACCTAGCCCATGGGCACGGATGCTGTCCGCCTGGGCGCTGAGCATCTGCTCAGGTGTCCAATCTGCGAAAGGCGGCAGAACGGCACCAAATGAACTGATGAATGCCTGGGCTTCGGTCTTGATACGGTTGATTTCGGATCGTTTCATCTCAGACTCTTCGTAGGGCTATAATTCATGCGACCAGGGCGGGTTGGCTCCGGCGCGCGAGACGGTTACGGCAGCCACCTCTGCGCCCAAGGTCAAAGCGTCGCGTAGTGCATCCGGGGACATTGCTTTCATGCCGGGCTTTGTCAGTTGGCCAGCCCGTTCCAGCGACGCCAAAACCCCGGCATTGAACGTGTCCCCCGCGCCAACGGTATCCACAACTTGCACCGGTTTGACAGGGACTGAGACCACCGCGCCGTTGGCCAGATAGCCCGAGGCGCCCTCACTCCCACGGGTGACGATGACCGCGGAGGGGCCTGCTTGAAGCAGCAAAGGGACTTTCTGATCGTGGTTTTCCGGGCCGGGGACGATCCAGTCCAGATCCTCATCCGAGACTTTGACGATATCGGCCTGTTCGATCATCTGGTTCAACCGCGTGCGGTAGCGGGTCTGATCCTGTATGAAACCGGGTCGGATATTGGGGTCCAACATCACAGCACAGTTCGTGCCATGTTGCGCCAGCATCGCGGCATAGGCATCCGCGCAAGGCTCACAGGCAAGGCTGATGCCACCAAAGTACAGCGCTGAAACCGCGGGGAGTTGGCGCGGCATGTCCTCTGCACGTAGCATCCGACCCGCAGTGTTTTCATCGACAAACGTGTAAGTCGCGTGGCCGTCCTTCAGTTGAACAAACGCCAGCGTGGTTGGTCTGTCCGAGGCAATCACATGTGTCGTATCCACGTGGCTGGCCCGCAGGTCATCGGCCAATTGATGCCCGAACATGTCCGAGGACAGGCCAGTCAGCAGCCCAACGGGCGCGCCCAACCGGCCCAAAGCGATAGAGGTATTAAATATAGCTCCGCCGGAATGGGGAACGAAACCGTCCCGCCCGGACAAAGTCGGTTCGGCAATCATGTCGATCAGGGCTTCTCCGCAACACAGGATCATCCCACATCCTCTTCCAAAATACGCTCAGTTATCGCTGAAGCGCATTTTTACAGAAGTTGTTAGCGCCAACAATGCCAAATTCGGCCTGTTCCGAGATATAAAGGTTCATCGACTGCCGCAACTCGCTGAAGCGCCCGCCTGCATTGAACGCGTTACGGAAGGTTTCGCCAAACATCCAGCGGTTTTTCTCGGCGACGCCGCCTACAAGGAACACGCCACCGGCAGGCATCACGGTGACGGCCATGTCACCCATCAAAGCACCCAGATGGCTGATGAACAAATCTGCGGTGCGACCGGCGATCGGGTCTTTGCCGTCGCGTGCGTCCTGCAGAATATCTCGGGCGGTGCGAACCGGAGGCTGAGCTTGCCCGGCCGCCATGCCGGCGGCCTGATACAGGATTGGCAAGCCGGTTCCGCTGAGGAACATCTCAGCCTCAAGCACAAGGCTGTTGTCGAAAAAGCATTCGGGTGCCAGATCGCGGGCGGCTTCGAAGATATCGACCTCATCCCGCGTGCGCGGGGACAGGCCCACATGGCCGCCTTCGCCTGACACGGTGTGGAAATGCCCTTCCGAATAGAGCAGCGCGCCGACACCCAAACCGGTTCCAGGCCCCACGACCAATCGCGTACCCATCGGCGGAGTGGCAGAGCCTTGCAGTACTGATACCTCAGCTTCTGTCACTTCGGCCACGGACCACGCTGCTGCGGTGAAGTCATTGATCACATAGGTGTTGGCGGCCCCTGTCGCCTTGGCCAGCGCCTCCTCGGACAGGTCCAGATTCGCGTTGGTCAGTTGGATGCGCCCGTCGCGCACCGGTCCGGCCCCGGCCGCGACCACGGCTTGTGGCGCGGTGCCAATTTCATCGCGTATATGATGCAACGCGTCCAGCAGATCGGGCAGGGTGCCCGTCGGGTGTTTGTGCAATGCGGTCAGCTTACCATCAGAGACAATGCCCAGCCGCGTATTCGTTCCGCCGATATCGGCCACCAATGTCCAATGTGGGCGCAAAGACCCGGACGGCTGGCGATAGGCCTGCCGGTCGGCGGCACCCTCGGAAAGTGCGGCCTTTACGGCAGCGAAGGAGGCTTTGGGGCTGCGGTCCAGCGTCTCAAAATCCACGTCTACCAATCCAAACCGTTTTTCATAGCCATAGGCCCACTCGTAGTTATCCAGCAAAGACCAGATGAAGTACCCCTTCACGGGAACATCCGCAGCCAAAGCCTGTTGCACCGCCGTCAAGTGATCGTCCAGATAGGCGATGCGCTCATCGTCCTGCTGGCGCTCGGCGCTCGCCATGCCGTTCTCTGTAACATAGATCGGAAGATCACCGGTATAGTCTTCTGCGGTTCTTTTCAGGAAACGGGTCAGGGCGTCGGGGTCGATTTCCCAACCCATCTGGGTTTTGGACAGATGGCCGGGCACTTCGGTCAGGCTTGGCCAGGTGCTGTCTGCCGAGGTAATCAACTTGCGGGTGTAGTAGTTCAAGCCGCACCAATCGACCGGTGCCCCGATTGTGTCGAAATCATCTTGCCAACCCTCGGGCAAATGAGGCTCCAATCCCTGCAGCACGTTGTCGGGATAGGCTTTTTTAAACACTCCGCCCAAAAAGAACCTGTTGTAGATCCCGTCATAGAGTGCTGCCGCGCGTTGAGCAGCAGCACTATCATCAGCGGGCTCCGCCCATTCGAGGTTGAAGACAGCACCCAGATTGGACATGCCCAAACTACGCATTGTTTGAATGGCGCTGCCATGGGCCAGAAGGACATGATGCATCGAACGTGCGGCCGCACGAATATCGCGCAAACCCGGTGCGTGAAGGCCTTCGAAATGGCTGAGCCAGCTGACGCACCAAGGCTCATTGATCGGCGCGACCGAATACATGCGGTCTCCGATACGGCCCATGATCACCTGAGTGAAATCGGCGAACCATCCGGCGATATCCCGATTGCGCCAGCCCCCCAGATCGGCAAGCGTCGAAGGCAACTCCCAGTGGTAGAGCGTCGCACAGGGGCGGATGCCGCGTTCAAGCAGCGCGTCCGCCAGGCGGTCGTAGTAGTCGAGCCCGGCTTGGTTTACTTGCCCTCGACCTTCGGGCAATACACGCGCCCAGCTGGTCGAAAAGCGATAGCAGTCAAATCCTGCATCCTGAACCAGATCAAAATCTTCTTCGAACCGATTCAGGTGATCGCAAGCGAGTGCGCCATTTTCCGCGCCGACGACATTGCCTGGCGTGGCTGCGAAACTGTCCCAATGCGTCCGACCCGCACCGCCCTGTGCGTGGCCTTCAATCTGGTAGGCGGATGTTGCGACGCCGAATAGAAAATCGTCGGGGAAGTCGTTGCGTGTATATTTCATTGTCGAACCCCACTGGGCGCAGGCCCGGTTGATCGCCCGACGACCAACTCGGCCTCAAGTAACCTCTTATTTACCGGCGCACCCGGAGACTTGATCCGTTGGATCAGCATCTCGGCCGCCATTTCGCCAGCGTCCCGAACGGAGGACCGCGTTGCTGTGAAGATCGGCACATCCTGACCATTTTTCAGGTAGGAAAGATCATCGTCATGGGCGATGACCGAAATATCCCGCCCCATCTGCAGCCCGGCTTCTTCCAAGGCGCGGCGCACGCCTATGGCTGTGATCATCGACGAGGCTAGAATTGCGGTCGGTGGCTCTGCGATCTGCAGCATCTGATGTGTTTCCTGGTGACCATAGACCTCGGTCATTTCAGCGCTGCGCATTAAGGCGGCATCCGGCGTCAAGCCGGCTTGCTGTAGAGCGTCCAGATATCCGGCGCGACGGCGTTGGGCAAAGTCCATATCCTCCAGCCCATTGATCAGGGCGATGCGACGATGGCCCAGATCAATCAGAAACTGCGTCGCGCGCTGGAACGAACTTTTGTTGTTCACATCAATCCAGTCATATGCAGCCTGCACACCGGTTGAGCGGCCATGAACGATAAACGGCACCGCCATCCGCGTCAGAACCTCGATCCTTGGCTCGTTGACCTTTGGGCCTTGAAGCACGACACCATCGACCGCCCCGCGTTGAAAGAGATTGCGATAAGCCGCCTCGATCGAGGTGTCATCGGCGTTGGTGAACATCATGTCATAGCCGTGCTCGGCATATGTTTTTGACGCTCCGGCGACGAAATCGCCGAAGATCGGGTTCACCATTTCATGCCTTGATGAGCTGGGGATGACGTGACCGATGACCATGGATTTGCCTGTCGCCAACCCCTTGGCGCGACTGTTGGGGCGGTAGCCATGTTTGGCAGCTGCAGCCTCGACCCGCAGACGTGTTTCAGCGTTGACCTCAGGATAGCCGTTTAGTGCCCGGCTGACCGTGGTTTGCGAAAGACCCAGTGTTTCAGAGAGCTGCTTGAGGTTCATAGGTAGTCAAAGCGCCTTCAAATCGAAGGCTTTACTGGTGAGGTCCTGTTTTGTGCGCCGGCCAACCTGTTGTGATAACAGGCAAGCATGTTTTTCTGACTTATTCGAAAATACGACTCATTGACAGAGTAAAAATGTTAGCGGATAACAATAATCATTCAAAGCGCTTTGAAAATTGTAACGCGAAGGCGCTGGAGAGTATTGGGAGGAGATTTCATGAAACGCACGCTGTATGCAGGTGTGGCCACGTTTGCCCTGACTGCCGGGGCAGTTCACGCACAGGGTCAAATGATCCACCCCGTTGGAGAGGGTGGCTTTGACTGGGACGGGTTTCAGGCTTTTGCAGACGCTCATGATCTGAGCGGTCAGGACCTCACCATTTTCGGCCCTTGGCTTGCAGGTGAAGGGCAATCCTTCGAAAATCTGGTCGCCTATTTCGATGAGGCAACGGGCGCAAACTCCAGCTATGTCGGCTCGGACTCGCTGGAACAGCAGATTTTGATCGACGCAGCAGCCGGATCAGCGCCAAACCTGACGGTTTTCCCACAGCCTGGCCTTGCGGCGAACATGGCCAAGAACGGCTATCTGACGCCGCTTGCCGAAGGATCGGCGGATTGGATCAAGAACAATTTCGCAGCCGGTCAGTCCTGGGTCGATCTGGGGACTTTTGAGAACGCAGACGGAGCCAAGGATTTCTACGGCTTCTTCTTCAACGTGAACGTCAAGTCTCTGGTTTGGTACATCCCTGAGAACTTCGAGGACTTCGGCTACGAGGTCCCTGAGACCATGGAAGAGTTCAAAGCGCTTATGGATCAGATGGTCGAAGACGGTGAGACGCCGCTCTGCGTCGGCCTCGCATCCGGTGGCGCGACCGGTTGGCCCGCAACGGATTGGGTTGAGGACCTGATGCTGCGCACGCAACCGCCAGAGGTTTATGACCAGTGGGTATCGAATGAGATGAAGTTCGACGATCCGCGCGTGATTGCCGCGATCGAGGAATATGGCAGCTTTACCCGCAACGATGACTATGTGGTTGGGAATGCAGACGACACGGCTGCAATCGATTTCCGTGACAGCCCCAAGGGCCTGTTTGACAGTCCGCCTGCCTGCATGATGCACCGCCAGGCCTCGTTCATTCCGGCCTATTTCCCGGAAGGGACAGAGCTGGGCGTGGATGCCGATTTCTTCTATTTCCCGGCCTACGCTGAGAAAGATCTGGGCACACCGGTTCTGGGCGCGGGCACCTTGTTCACTATCACAAACCCAAGCCCGGCGACTGAAGTGTTTATGGAGTTCCTCAAAACTCCATTTGCGCATGAGATCATGATGTCTCAGGACGGGTTCCTGACGCCGCATCTAGGGGCAAACCCCGAGAACTATGCCAATGACACCCAACGCGGTCAGGGTGAGATTCTGACCAACGCCACCACGTTCCGCTTTGACGGCTCAGACTTGATGCCGGGTGCGGTCGGCGCGGGGACGTTCTGGACCGGCATGGTCGACTATTCCTCGGGCGCGAAGGACGCGGGCACTGTTGCGGGTGAAATCCAGTCGTCGTGGGATGCCGCGAAGTAACTGACGTTATGGGGCGGCTATGCGGCTGCCCCGTTTCCAAACCGACGAGGGCATCATGACACCGGCACTTCAGGGCCTGCTGACCATCATCATCGGTGTGTCGGGTTGCGTGGGCTACTTCTATATCTCGAACCAATTTCTGGACAAAGTCCTGTTCCCGCCGCGCGGGCCGAACGCAGGGCGCAATATCAACCGCGCGAACATGATCCGGCCCTGGCTGTTCCTGTTCCCTGCGCTGGCGGCGCTTGGCCTCTATCTGGCTTATCCGGTGGTTGAGACGCTGCGCCTTTCACTCACGGAGCGCGTGCCTGGCGGCGGGTACAGATGGGTTGGTCTGGACAACTACACCCAGATGGCGGCAGAGCCGAAATTCTGGGAAGCCATGCGCAACAACATGTTCTGGCTGATCGTGGTGCCCGCGATGTCAACGGGTTTTGGTCTGCTCGTAGCGCAGCTGACCGATCGCATCCGCTGGGGCAATTTTGCCAAGTCGCTGATCTTCATGCCTATGGCGATTTCCTTCGTGGGAGCCTCGGTGATCTGGAAACTGGTCTATGACGCCCGCCCGGCGGAACAAGATCAGATCGGTATCCTAAACGCCCTCTATATCTTTTTCGGCGGGACTGAGCCGCAAACGTGGCTGACCGTTCCGTTTTGGAACAGTTTCTTCCTAATGATTGTTCTGGTTTGGATTCAGACCGGATTTGCCATGGTGATCCTGTCGGCTGCCTTGCGCGGCATCCCCGAGGAAACGGTCGAGGCCGCCATTCTGGACGGTGCCAACCCGTTCCAGATTTTCTTCAAGATCAAAGTGCCTCAAATCAAGACCACCATTCTGGTGGTCTGGACGACGATCACGATCACCGTTCTCAAGGTCTTCGACATCGTCTTTGCCATGACCAACGGTCAATGGGAGACGCAGGTGCTGGCCAACTACATGTACGACAAGCTGTTCCGCGCCAATGATTGGGGGGTGGGGTCGGCCTCGGCCATGGTGATCATGTTGCTGGTCACTCCGATCTTGATCTGGAACGTGCGCAATGCGCGCAAGGAAATGGAGTGAGGCCATGAGCGATATTGCAGGAACCAAACCGGCACTGCGCTGGGTCGTCCATGCCTCGGTTGTCTTTCTGGTGGTGCTTTGGGTGATTCCGACCCTCGGCCTGCTGATTTCATCTTTCCGGACTGCGGATCAGATCTCGGGAAGTGGCTGGTGGCGGTCGATCTTTCCGTCCGAGCAGAACCTGACCCTGCGCAGTGCTGCACCTGATAAACAGGTGCTGGAGAATGGCCTTTACGTGATCGAAGGCCAGCTTTTCGGGGATGACGAGCAGGTCAAGATCTCGAACTGGGGTATCAGTGCCCGTGAGGTTGATGCCTTTGTCCCCGGCGACACGGCCGAGCTGCGTCGAGGGGGCACGATCACTGTTGATGCGGACGGCGCCTACAGGATGGAGAACACCGAGGAGTTCACCGGAAACCGAGGCGCGCGCGTGTTCGTCACAGCCGAATTGCCGCCCGAGTTCACCTTGGACAACTATCGAAAAGTCCTGCTGGATCAGAGCAGTTCGGACAGTATGGCCAAAGCCTTCTTCAACACGTTGACGGTGACGATACCAGCGACGATCATCCCGATCCTCGTTGCGGCCTTCGCAGCATATGCGCTGGCGTGGATGGAGTTTCCGGGCCGTGCACTGCTGATCGCGGCCGTCGTTGGACTGTTGGTTGTGCCCTTGCAATTGGCGCTGATCCCGCTGTTGAAATTCCACCTGAACATCGGGATCGGGAAAGGCTATCTGGGCGTCTGGCTGGCCCATACTGGCTTTGGTATGCCACTGGCGATTTACCTGCTGCGTAACTACATGGCCGGGTTGCCTCGGGATCTGATCGAGAACGCCCGTGTCGATGGCGCGACCGAGTTTCAAATCTTCACCAAACTGATCCTGCCGCTCAGCTTCCCGGCGCTGGCCTCTTTCGCGATCTTTCAGTTCCTGTGGACATGGAACGACCTGCTGGTCGCTAAGGTCTTCCTGATCGATGCGACCGGCCAGACCACAGTTATGACAAACCGCATCGTCGAGCTTTTGGGCACACGAGGCGGCAACTGGGAAATCCTCGCGACGGCGGCTTTTGTGTCGATCTTTGTGCCGCTGGTCGTGTTCTTCGCAATGCAAAAATACCTGGTCCGGGGCCTGTTGGCCGGATCCGTCAAATAGAGGCGTCTGATGAACGTGCAAAACACCGTAGAGCTTTCGAACTCAACCAAAGCGACATCCGAGTGGTGGCGCGGCGGCGTGATCTACCAGATATATCCGCGCAGCTTTCAGGACAGCAATGGCGATGGGATTGGAGATCTGAAGGGTATCACCCAACGGCTCGACTATATCGCCTCGCTCGGCGTCGATGCGATCTGGATTTCGCCTTTCTTCAAGTCGCCGATGAAGGATTTCGGCTATGACGTGAGCGATTATCGTGATGTCGATCCGATGTTCGGCTCGCTTGAGGATTTCCAAGAGCTACTGGATCAGGCCCACGCAAAGGGTCTGAAAGTGATGATTGATCTGGTGTTGTCACATACATCGGATCAACACCCGTGGTTTACCGAAAGCCGCGCGTCAACGGACAACCCGAAGTCCGATTGGTACGTCTGGGCCGACCCCAAACCGGATGGGACGCCGCCGAACAACTGGTTGTCAATTTTTGGGGGGTCTGCCTGGCAGTGGGACCCGCGCCGCCTGCAATACTACTTGCACAACTTTCTGACCTCGCAGCCGGACCTGAACTTCCACTGCGAAGAGGTTCAGGACGCGCTGCTGGATGTGGCCCGGTTCTGGCTCGAGATGGGGGTCGATGGCTTCCGTCTGGACACAATCAACTTCTATTTCCACGACAAGCAATTGCGCGATAACCCCGCGCTGCCGGTTGAAGAGCGCAATGCCTCGATTGCGCCTGCGGTGAATCCGTATAACCACCAGAATCACCTCTATTCCAAAAGTCAGCCGGAAAACATCGCCTTCCTGGAACGACTGAGGGCGCTGACCAACGAATACGAAGGCCGAGCCTGTCTGGGTGAGGTCGGTGACGCGCAGCGCGGGCTTGAGATCATGGGGGAATACACCTCGGGTGATGCGCGTATGCACATGTGCTATGCGTTCGAATTCCTGGAAAAACGCGCGTTGACAGCAGCTTACGCGAAGCAGGTGTTTGACCAGCTTCAGGCCAAGGCGGGAGATGCCTGGCCTTGCTGGGCGTTCTCGAACCATGATGTTCAACGCCATGCCTCTCGCTGGGACCTCAGCGATGCAGCAACGCGCCAACACGCGGTTCTGATGATGTGCCTGCGCGGTTCGGCCTGTTTGTATCAGGGCGAGGAATTGGGCCTACCTGAGGCCGACGTGCCCTTCGAACGCTTGCAAGACCCCTATGGCGTTGAATTCTGGCCTGAGTTCAAAGGCCGTGACGGATGCCGGACGCCAATGGTCTGGGCAACTCAGGATGAACAATCGGGCTTCAGCACCGGCGAGCCATGGTTGCCTGTTAGTGATACGCAGTCCGAACGTGCGGTTGATCGTATGGAGGCGGACGACCAATCCATGCTGCACCACTATCGCCGCGCGATTGCTCTGCGACATGAGCATCCGGCGCTGGCTGCGGGGGCGCAATCAGAGATGGTGCAAGTCGGCCCGATCCTGATGTTCCGCCGCGAAAACGCCCGCGAAGAGGTGTTCTGCGCCTTTAATCTGGGACGAGGGGCGGGGCAGGTCGATCTGCCCTCGGGCAGCTGGCAGGCAATTGGTGAGGACATTGGCAGTGTCACGGGTGAAGGTCGCGTCACGCTGCAACCTGCCGAATTCTGCCTGATGCGCAGGGACAAGGGGTAAGTCATGTCGGAACTCAAACTCACAGATGTGGCGAAATCCTATGGACCAGTTGATGTCCTGAAACACATTGATCTGGATATCGAGCAGGGCGAGTTGATCGTCTTTGTCGGCCCGTCCGGATGCGGAAAATCCACTCTGCTCCGGATGATTGCGGGGCTGGAGAAGATCACCGGCGGTACGCTGGAGATCGAAGGTCAGGTCATGAATGACGTGCCGCCCGCGCAGCGCGGCATCGCGATGGTGTTCCAGTCCTATGCCCTCTATCCGCATTTGACCGTGCGCGAGAATATGTCTTTTGCGCTTAAGATCGCCAAGCGACCCGCCGCAGAGATTGACGCTGCTGTTGAGCGCGCGGCTCAAATTCTGCAATTGGACCCATATCTTGATCGCCTACCCAAAGCCCTTTCTGGTGGTCAGCGCCAGCGCGTCGCGATCGGGCGAGCGATTGTGCGAGACCCCAAGGTCTATCTGTTTGATGAGCCGCTCTCGAATCTCGATGCAGCGCTGCGCGTCGCCACGCGGATTGAGATTGCGCGCCTCAAAGAGGCGATGCCCGACAGCACCATGATCTATGTGACCCATGATCAGGTCGAAGCGATGACCTTGGCCAGCCGCATCGTTGTGCTGGCCAACAAAGGTATTGCCCAGGTTGGCACCCCGCTTGAGCTGTATGAAACCCCGGACAATGAGTTCGTGGCCCAATTCATCGGCTCGCCTTCAATGAACCTGTTACCCGGAACTATCACAGGCACTGGACAGATGACGACGATAGCTTTGGAGGGCGGAGGCTCAGCGATTTCCTCGATCCCGACCGGGCCCGAGGATGAAGGCAAGCAGGTAAGCATCGGCGTCCGGCCCGAAGATTTCACTTTGACGGATAGCGACCCGCTCCTGAGCGGTGAGGTTGATTTCACCGAAGCATTGGGTGAGGTGACTCTACTCTATTTTGCCAAATCCAACGACGCGGATCAGGTCATCGCCAAACTGCCTGGTATTCAAAGAAACCTTCGCGGGCAGCAGGTTTCGGTCACAGCACGACCGGAAAAAGTGCACCTGTTCCATAACGGCCTGTCTATGCGCAAGTGATTCAGCGCGCGCGGCTTCAAGCCGCTTGACAACTCATACAACCCCGTTCAACCATTATTGAAACGTTTCAATGGTGGTAAATGCGGGTTTCTGCGCAGCTATATACTGTCCGGAATTGTGGTGATCTAGGCGATCAACTGCAATTGGCGGTGGCCTGTGGCTATGCAGATGTCGAAACGACTGGGTTGCACGACCTGACGGCGCCTCAGATGGCCCGGATCGTTGCGCAATCGGGCCTACGGGTGCGTTCGGCGCATTTCGACTGGGAAGAGTTCGAGGGGCGTTTACCCGAAATTCAGGACCTTCTGGAACGATTGGAGTGCCCGGTTGCCGTCATGCCTTGGCTGGCACCAGAGGCGCGGCCCGACACTGCCGAGGGATGGAAGGCTGTGTCGGGCCAGTTATCACAATTGGCTGCGCAACTGTCAGGCTCGGGCGTTCGGCTGGCCTATCACAACCACGATTTCGACCTGGTCGGGTACCCCTCGCAGACGCCGTTGGAGATGATCATGGAGAAGGGAAACGTCTTTTGGCAGCCCGATATCGGTTGGCTAGGGGCGGCCTACCTGGACCCGGTTGAGATGATTGAGCGCTATGCCGACCGTGTGGTCTCAGTGCATGCTAAGGACGTGGATTCCAGCCAAAAGGGCGACGCTAGGTGGCGGGATTTAGGGCAGGGCGACATAGACTGGAGCGCGGTTCTTAACGCGCTGGATCGAACGGCCTGTTCAGATCTTTTCGTTGAGCATGACGAGTCGCCGAGCCCGGCGACGGCGCTTACAACAGGCAGGCGCTTTCTGACCGACCTTTTGAAAGGTCGTATCTAGATGGCCCGCGCAACGATCAAGTCTATCGCCAAGCAGACAGGCTACTCCGTCGGGACCGTATCCAATGCACTTCGCGGAGAGGACTCGGTCAAACGCGAAACCCGTGAAGAGATACAGAAAGTGGCCTTGGAGCAGGGTTACAAAGTGAACCTTGCCGGGCTGAAGCTTCGCACGAACAAATCCTACCGGATCGCGGTACTGGTGGGCGTCTCCACCGACGCCACCGAGGAGTGGGAGGGCGTAGAATTCACCCGAATTGTGGCTGGTATCTCAACCGCATTGCAGGGGTCACGCTATGAGCTGAGCGTGTGCAGCGTGGCCGATTTGGACGACGCGATGGCCGCCCTACGCGCGATCGTACAGGAACGCTCGGCGGATGGGGTGATCTTTTCGGGCACTCGACATAACGACCCGCGTATCGCCTATCTACAAAACCAGAATTTCCCCTTTGTAACCTATGGCATGAGCGACAGTTCTGAACCTCATCCCTATGTCGATTTCGATAGCAAAAGCGCGGCGCGCGACGCGACAGAGCGGCTGTTGCGTTTAGGTCATCGACGAATTGCTCTCATCAATCCACCCGCCGAATTGGTTTACACTGGACAGCGTCAGACTGGCTATGCCGCCGCACTACAGACGGCGGGCGTGCCCGTTCAACCCTATCTGATCTACAACGGCCCCACAACGGCGCAAAGCGGCCAAGAGGCTTTTCGCAGCCTGATGCAACGCGCAGACCGCCCGACCGGCATCATCTGCGCCAACGAGGCGATGACATTGGGCGTTTTGTCAGCCGCCGCCGAAGATGGCATCAGGGTCGGGCGCGATGTTGTGGTCATTTCGACCGATGACCTCCAACTCAGCAAGTATTTCGTACCGGCGCCCAGTGCCTATTACGTGCCGATTGACAAGACCAGCCGGTTGCTGGGCGCGTTCATGTTAAAATCACTGGACGGGGCCGATCCGTCTGAAATTCAAAAGAAGATCAGGGCCACGTTAATCGAGCGGCAACCTGACACACCTCCGCCGAACCCGGCGATCTGACCTGACCCAACAAAGGAGAATCCGAACATGTTCAAACATCTACTTGCCGCTGCAGCCGTTGCCACGATGACGGTCCCGGCCGCTTTTGCCGCCGATTTGGAAGGACGCGTTCTGAAGATCGGAACAGATGCAACCTATCCGCCGATGGAGACCGTCGATGAGACAACGGGCGAGATTGTGGGCTTTGACGTCGACGTGATGAACGCCATTTGCGAGCGCGTGAACTGCGTGCCGAATTTCGTCAACACCGCGTGGGACGGCATCTTCGCAGCCCTTCAGCAAGGTGAGTTCGATCTGGTCATCTCGGGTGTTTCGATCACGCCTGAACGGGAAGAGACCATGGATTTCTCAGAGCCGTATATTGTGGTCAGCCAGGCCATCCTATTGCAAGTCGACAAGGGCGACACGACCTTGGATGACTTCAAAGCCGGAGGTCTGAAACTGGCCGCTCAAACCGGAACAACCAACGCGCAACTGGCGGAAGAGCTGGTCGGGCGCGAGAATGTCAGCCTCTATGACAACTTCTCAGCCGCCATTTTGGCGTTGCAGAACGCCGACGTCGAAGGTGTGATTATCGACGGAACTTCCGCCACCGCGTATGAGCAAGAGTTCGCGGGCGAGCTGACCGTGGGCATAACGGGTCTGCAATCCGACCCTCTGGGCATCGTGTTTCAGGAAGGCGATCCGACCGTCGATGCGATCAACGAAGGTCTAGCCGCAATTCAGCAAGACGGCACTTTGGATGAGCTGAAAGCCAAATACTGGGGCACCAACTGATCCTTTGAACCCCTTCCAGCCCCGGCGGGTTCTGCCGCCGGGGCTTTGACTTAGCGGAGAACCCCATGTCGCGCCTCAGCTCGATCCGCCCGAGCAACCTCGTGTTGCTCGCAGCCGCGCCGTTTATCATCTATCTGTTTGCCACCTCATCCAAATACCTGCGATCTCTGGTCGCCATTCTGGGGATCGGCAACAATGCGGGGCCGATATTCGTGGGGTTCCTGCTGGTCCTTGCGACGGCGATCCTCGGTTATCTTTGCGCCCGCCACACCCGGTTCGAAGCGCAAGCGCCCGCATGGCTTCGGATTTCCGCTTTGGTGGCGTTTCCGGCGGCGGTTGGCCTGTCCATTCTGGCTTTTGTTGCCCCGGATGTCCTGATGCCCTTTGCCGAGTCCGTCTTCTTTCATGCGCTCAGCGAGAATACCTCGACCCTGATTGACCGCTCCAACCAAACCTGGGTTCTGTTTCCCGAAGTAGTGGCACAAGTTCAAAGCGGCCTGCAGATCCTTCTAGCGGTCTATGCCGTGATCGTCGCGCTATGCCTGATCTCTATCCGTTTGGCGAAACCTTTGCGCGGACGCGTGCAGCTTGGGTTCGAAATTCTGACGGGCGCCGCGCTGTTCTACCTGATGTTTATGGCCCATTGGCAGTTCGCAACAGGCGTCGCCATCACGTTCCGCGCGGCGATCTTTGCCTATATCTTCGCAGCGATCCTTGGCCTGATCTGGGTCGGGCTTCAGTCATTCAAGCCAAAGGCCCGGACAACGATGGTCTATGGCGCGATCAGTCTAGCGTTGCTTGCAGTATCCACCTTTTTCTTCATGCAGCCCAAAGTCAGCTATGTCCTTGTCGGCAATACCGAGGGCCGTATTGCCATTGTGCGCGGTACCCCTCAGGCGCAGGCCGATGTGATCCGCTTCGGCGAATTCGAAGGCGGCGGCGATCAGCAAGTCCGAATCCGGAGCGCCCCGGACGCTGCATCCGCATTGGAACAGATTGAGACCGTCGACAGCGTCTCGGGCGCGTTTGTTCCGGTTGAGGCCCATACGCAGGGCTATCCGGTGATCTGGCAAACCAGCTTTCTGCCGGACAAGTTCCGAAACCCGGGTCTGGCCTTTGCCGTTTTCGGTTTCCTTTTGCTTACACTGACGGTGGGTGGGGCTCAGCACAAACTGCACCCACTTGCGGTCGGGGCCGAGTTTTTCGTGGACACGATCCGCGGAATTCCGATGCTGGTGATCATCCTCTATATTGGCCTTCCTCTGGCAGGCGCGGTCAAGGATGCCACCGGCGGTGGTATCGACATGACCAACATGACCCGCGGGATCATCGCCATTTCGGTTGGGTATTCCGCCTATATGGCCGAGATTTTCCGATCCGGCATCGAAGCTATACCCAAAGGCCAGCTCGAGGCTGGCAGCTCTCTGGGCCTGTCGCGCTGGCAAACCGCGCGGCTGATCGTACTGCCGCAAGCCTTGCGGATCGTGACACCGCCCCTGGGCAATGAGTTCATCGCGATGATCAAAGACACCTCTCTGCTGTCGATCCTGTCTGTGCGCGACATGACCCAACGCATGCGCGAGTTTCAGGCCTCCAGCTTCCTGCCATTTGCACCCTTTAACACAGCGGCGATCCTCTATGTCGTGATCACTCTGGGCTGCGCCAGCTTCCTGAAATGGATCGAGCGGCGAACCGCGAAGGACACCAGATGAGCAAACTTGAACTGGGGGTTTGCTACTACCCCGAGCAATGGGAGCCGTCCCAATGGCGAGACGATGCTGCGCGTATGGTCGAAATGGGCCTCGATTGGGTGCGGATTGCAGAGTTCACCTGGGGCCTGATCGAGCCCCGGCGCGGTCACTTCGAGTGGGGTTGGTTGGATGAGGTGATCGGGATATTGGGTGAGGCTGGCCTGCGGGTCATGATGTCTACTCCAACGGCTTCGCCCCCCAAATGGCTGATCGACGCGTACCCGGAGATTTTGCCCGTCGGCCCTGACGGTCGCGTGCGCGGTTTCGGATCGCGTCGGCACTATTGCTTCTCCAGCGATGTCTACCTTGAGGAGGCCAAACGGATCGCCACCGAATATGCCCGGCGCTATGGGCAAAACCCGCATGTTCACGCATGGCAGATTGATAATGAATACAATGACCACGACACCGTCCTCAGCTACTCCGACGCTGCCCGCAGCGGGTTTCGCCGCTGGCTGCAAGATCGCTATGGCATGATTAAAGAATTGAACCAGAGATGGGGTACGGTCTTCTGGGGCACACAATATGCAAGCTTTGACCAGATTGAGCTGCCAAACAGCCTGGTTGCGACCCCGAACCCGACGCAGTCTTTGGATTTCGCGCGCTATTCCTCGGACCGGGTCCGGCTGTTCAACAAGGCGCAGGTGGATATTCTTCGGGCGCATTCGCCGGGCCGGGACATCACGCATAACTTCATGGCGGGCAGTTTCGAGTATGATCACCACGCGGTGGCCGCCGATCTGGATATCGTTGGCTTCGACAGCTACCCGCTGGGCAATCTGCTGGGATCATCCCTTTCTGATCAGGACAAGCACCGCTACTTGCGAACCGGGGCACCGGACTATCAGGGGTTTCACTGCGATCTTTATCGCTCTCAAGGGCGCGGTCGTATGTGGGTGCTGGAGCAGCAACCCGGTCCCGTCGATTGGGCGGAAAAGAACCCGTCACCCGCAGATGGAGCAGTCCGGCTGTGGACCTGGGCGGCCTATGCCCATGGCGCGCAGGCGGTGATGTTCTTTCGCTGGCGGCAGGCCAAGTTTGCTCAGGAGCAGTTCCACACCGCTCTCTTACGGTCAGATGGCAGTCCGGATCAGGCAGCGGTCGAGCTGGCGCAGGTGGTGAAGGATCGCGCGGCTTTGCCGCCCGCCAAAAGACAGAAGGCCCAAGTTGCCATGTTGATCGACTATATGTCGATCTGGGCTGCAGAAATCCTGCCGCATGACGATGAGTTTCCTAATACGAACATCCTGCGCGAGTGGTACACGGGTTTGCGCGGTTTCGGCGTCGATCTGGATTTTGTCGGGCCGGAAGATGACCTTGATGGCTATGCTTTGATTGTTTTGCCGCAGAACATGATTGTCAGCGACGACTTGGCCTCAAGACTTCAGGCGACGTCAGCGAAACTGTTGATCGGCGCCCGGTCGGGCAGCAAGACGCCAGATATGCACAGCCCGGACACACTCGCACCGGGAGTGTTGAGCGATTTGACAGGTGTTCGTGTTTTGCGTGTCGAGTCCTTGCCCGATCTTGCGGAAGAAGCGGTACAGTTGGGCAACCAAAACCCGCTTCCCTTCACGGGTTGGCGCGAAATTATCGAGACAAGTGAAGACGTTATCGGTCAATTTGTCAGCCGATATCAGAATGGCAGTCCGGCGGTCATTCGCTCGGACCGGGCGACCTATCTTGCGATGGTCCCGAGCGGCGCGTTGTTGCAGGACATTCTGCGCGACGTGTTGGATTGGGCGGGGCTGGAGGTCGCTGAAACGCATCAGGACCTGAGGCTCACCCGACGCGGGGACCTGCGCTTTGCCTTCAATTTCGGCGATCAAGATCAACCACTGCCTGAGAACTCAAAGCGCAAGCTTCTGGTCGGAGAAGACCCGGTCGCCCCTCACAACCTTGCGATTTGGACGGAATAGCGCGCCCGGTTCAGCCTTTCGATGACGCGCTGTTTTCGAGGACTACAACGTCGCAGCCCGCAATGGTGTGCCCGTTCCATTCAACCGGATAGGCATTATAGTTGATCAGGAACGTATGCTCGGCCGTTTCCCGAAGCCGTAGGCCCTCGGGCAACGGCTGCAAATTCAGCCCGGTGTGGTGCGCCGCAAGTCCGATGAGTCGATCCCAGAGCGCCTCGTCGGGGAAACCCGCCAGATACCAAACACCGTCCCCCGCTTTCACGGCCGGAGTCCCGTCCTCAAATCGCAAGAGGTCTGCCCCGTCTCCGGACAGACGGTCGATCCAGTGCTGCGTCGCTCCGCCCCCTTCGACCGGGCGTTTGACACTCGGCGGCAAGGTTTCAACCAGATCGACATGGCAATCGACCGCATCAAGGCCGGGGCGACCTGACAGTGGGATCTGAAAATCGCGGGTGATTGCGCCGCTGCGCGGGCCAATGATGGCAAGGTCGCAGGCCTCTGCCAAACGCGCTTCCAACTCGGCATCAATTGTGGCCAGCCCTGGCGCAAGGATCACCTCGTAACCTTTCGGCAGGTCCTGAGGTGAAACGATATCTACCGACAGCCCGGCCCGACGCAGAGCGCGATAGGCCGAGAATACCAGCCGGAAATAGTCAAAACCTGCGCCCTGCGGCTGCGTGGTCCACGCCCAATCTGAGGCATAGTCGAACAGGATCGCAACCTGCGCCTGTTTCTGGTGCACCGGACCGATGGCCTTCAGTTCGTCCGCCGTCTGGCGCGCCTCGGCCAGACCGGGGGCCGCGCGGCTGTCTGGTGTCAGCAATCCGGCGTGCATCTGCTCTTGCGCAAATGGTGCTTGGCGCCAGCGGAAATAGCTCACCACCTCGGCCCCGTGGGCGACGGCCTCAAGCGACCACAGCCGGACCATGCCGGGCAGGGGGGCGGGGTTGTAAGGGGCCCAGTTCACAGGGCCGGGCTGTTGCTCCATCACCCACCAACGACCACGGCCAACTGCGCGATAGAGGTCATGGTGAAAGCCCTGCATATCCGGATCGCCCTGTTGCAGGAATTTGGCCCTGTGTTTGGCGTCATCCTCCAACCGGTCCGACAAGAAGCCGATCGGGTAGCTGTCCCAGGTAGCGATATCGAGGTCCGCACCGACATCGAAATGGTCGAACTCAAGCACACGTCCCATGTAGTTATGCGACAGCGGTGCATCGGTCAGCGGGCGCAACACATTGGCCTGAGCCTTGTTGAAGGCCACCACCTGATCCGAGCTGAAGCGTCGTAAGGCCAGAACATGGGCTGGGTTCGGCTCGGTCACAGTCAGGTTTGGCAGGTCGATTTGGTCAAAGTGGTCGTATTCCATCGACCAGAACACATTGCCCCAAGCCTCGTTCAGGGCGTCGATACTGCCATATTGATCCGCCAACCACCGCCGAAACGCTGCGAGCGCAGGGGCGCTGTAGCTGATCGTGGTGTCGTGGCAGCCATATTCATTGTCGATTTGCCAAGCCGCCACATGCGGATTGTGGCCGTAGCGTTCGCCAAAGATCCGGGCGATGCGGACGCACTCGTCGACATAGCCCGCATGGCTGAAGCAATAGTGCCGACGCGACCCGAATTTACGCGGCTGACCTTGGGCGTCGACGGCCAGCATATCGGGGTGTTTGTCCTGCATCCAGCGCGGAGGCGTCGCTGTGGGTGTCCCCATAACCACCTTCAAACCGGCCGATCCCAATACCTCGACCGCGCGATCAAGCCAGTCGAATTGCAGATCTCCGGGCGAGGGTTCCAACCGGCTCCAGGCGAATTCGCCGATGCGTACCCAGCTCAGGCCTGTTTCGACCATGCGCGCGGCATCTTCGGCCCAAACAGCCTCGGGCCAGTGTTCGGGGTAATAGCAAACGCCAAGTTCGGGGGTCATAGAAGGACTCTGTGTTCCGGTTGACCCTGGCCTGCGTTCGGCTCGGCAAAGGTCATTCCGTTCGTGGGTTGTGTTTCAAGCGTTTCCGCGCTCAGCCCTTGGCGGGCGGTTGTGCAGAGCAGCGTCGTCAGGTCGTCTCCGCCAAAGGCGGGGCAGGATGTATGGGCGGCGTCAATGGTGACTGCGCACAGGAACTGGCCCGCCTGATCATAGGCCGCGACCCGGCTCGCGCCCCATTGAGCGATCCAGATGTTCCCGGCGGTATCAACCACCGCGCCATCCGGGTTCAAACCGTCTTCGTTCAGATCCAGAAAGACCGAAGGCTCTCCTTCGGGCCAGCCTGTTTCGGAGTTCAGACCCCACCGCATCACCTGTCGTCTTGCGGTGTCAGCGTAGAAGGCGGAGGACCGGTCCGGAGCGAAACAGATCGCGTTCGAGATGGTGATACCCGGCACCAAACGGCGCAATTCGCCCTTGTAGAACCGGTAGATTGAACCAGCACCGGGTTCCGCGCTTTTGCCCATCGTCCCGATCCAGAACCCGCCCCACGGATCGGCGCGGCCGTCATTCGAGCGGGTGACGGGATTTTCAGCCTCTAGCGGGACAACCAGTGATTTCTCACCCGTGACCAGCGAAAACCGCCACAGCCCGGTTTCGGAGGCCATCAGCAGAGTGTCACGCTCCACCCAGCCTGCGGCCGAGACATATTCGTCGAAATCCCAGCTTTTCTGCGCCTCGCCTTCACGGGTCAGAAGGCGTTTGCCGAGGATGTCGAACCAGAACAACTGCTTCCGCTCGGGATGCCAGAGGGGGCCTTCGCCCAGCATACACGGGCGGTCGTCGAAAGTGACGCTCATGCAACGGCCTCGTCATAGGCGGCTACGATCCGGATGGCGCGTTCCGAGATTTCCGCGATCTCCATGTCGGGCTTGAACAGTGCCGACCCGATGCCGAACCCGTCCGCGCTGGCTGCGATCCATTCGTCGAAGTTGTCTGTGCCCGCGCCGCCAACCGCGAAGACCTGCGTGCCTTCTGGCAAGACCGCCCGCAAAGCAGACAGGCCTGCGGGGCCTGCCAAGGAACCGGGGAACAGCTTCAAACCGGTTGCACCCGCTTTGAGGGCCGAAAAGGCCTCGGTCGGGGTGAAGATGCCCGGCCAGGATTGCAGCCCCAGTTCACGGCTGCGCCGGATCACATCAGGATCGGCATTGGGCGAGACAATCAGCTTGCCGCCCATATCCCGTACGGCCTCAACCTGTTCGGGTGTCAACACCGTGCCCGCGCCGATTAGGGCGCGATCGCCGAAAGCCTCGACCAGAATCCCGATGCTCTCAAGAGGATCCGGTGAGTTCAGCGGCACCTCGATCCGGTCGATCCCGGTTTTGATCAGAAGTCGACCGACTTTCTCGGCGTGCGAGGGGGTCAACCCTCGCAGAATGGCAATAATAGGGCGGCTCATACGGTTTCTCTTGTCATATTGCGGGCTTTGTTCAACCCGGCCAGAGTGGATGTGGTGGCGTCGGCCATCTCCACAAACGCGCCTTGCGGTTGCAGCGCTTGCGCGTAGGCGGCCGATAGCCCCTCGGCCCCGATGATCGCGATCTGCTGACCCAGCCAATAGGGGCGTGAGGCCGCAAGTTCGGCCCCAATCAATAGCCCAGACAGACGCGCGCGGGCCGTGCTGCCATCCTGCCCGTGCAGCAGATCTGCAGCACGCAGACTGAACAGGCGTGCGGCAAGCTGTTCGGGTTTGGACAGAGTATCTTCGACAGCCTCAGCAAATGCGGCCTCATCCCAACCTTCGCGTACCGAGTGTCGAAGGACCGATTGACCGCTCAGCAGGTCGAACAGTTCTCCGGTCATGAATGTGCGGAAGCTGACGACCTCGTTCGCGCTGACCTGCACCCATTTTGTGTGAGTGCCGGGCAAGCAGATTACACCATCCCAGTTGGGGTGCGTATCCAGAAATCCCGCGATCTGCGTTTCTTCGCCGCGCATCACATCCGGCGGGGACACCTGTTTCAAACCAGGCACGACAAAAGCACGGATCCGAGGGTCGGTGGCGGGCACGCGGATCGGAACGCCCTGCACAGGCGCGGTTGGAACAGCAGCATAGGGTGCTTCAACCCATCCCTGACGGGCGCCGACCATGCCGCAGGCGACGACATCGACAGGGGCATTGTCCAACCAGCCCTCGATCAATGCCAACAGGGCGTCTTCAAACCCGCCTTTGGAGACGCGCGCCATGCCCATGTCTGACTGGGCGTGGTCAATAGGGGTCGACCCCTCCATCGCCCAGACGCGCAAGTGCGAGGTGCCCCAGTCCGCTGCGATCCATTCTGGTTTCATAACTCTACCCCGTTACCACGACGCCACCATCAGCAACCATGCATTGTCCGGTCATGGCGTGGCTGGCGTTCGAGGCCAGAAACAAGGTGGGTCCGATCATGTCGTCGGGCTTTAGATGTTCTTTCAGGCATTGGCGATCCAAATGTGCCGCCAAATCTTCGGGCGTGGCCCACATGTCCATCTGCTTTTGCGTCAGAACCCAACCGGGGGCCAGTGCGTTGACGCGGATGCGTTTCGGTCCAAGCTCGCGCGCCAGCGAGCGGGTCATCCCGGTGATGCCCGCGTTAGATGTCGTGTAGATCGGATAGCCCGCGTTGCCCATCATGTAGCTGATCGAGCTGAAATTGATGATCGAGCCGCCATTCTCCATCTGCCGCGCGGCTTCCTGACAGGCGAAATAATAGGCTTTGAGGTTCACCTCGATCATCCAGTCCCAGAATTCAGAGGTCGTCTCATCCAGTGAGTGGCGCTGATCGTTGGCGGCGTTATTGACGAGCACTTTGATCGGTCCATGGGCCTCGGCGGCCTTCTGCATTGTGGCGTGCAACAGTTCCGTATCGGTCATATCCCCCTGCATGAACAAGGGCGCGCGACCGTGTTTGGCACGCATTTCTTCCACAAAGGCACTTGCGTCCGAGCGGCCGATGAAGGCCACGTTGGCCCCTTGCGCCATGAACCCGTCGGTCAGCGAAGCGCCAACGCCCGAGCCACCACCGGTGATATAGACTGAGGCCCCTTTGAGGTCCTGGAATACAGCAGGTTGGTCCATTAGTGGCTCTCTCTTGTAACGAGGCGTGTGTCTTTGCCGACAAGGAAATCAAGGTCAGCGCCCTGATCGGCTTGCAGCACGTGGTCGATGTAAAGTCGGGCGTAACCGCGCGTGTAATGCGGCGCCTCCGGCTGCCAAGCCGCGCGGCGGGTGTCGAGTTCCGTGTGGTCAACCAGCAGCTCAAGCTCTCCCTTACTGGCTGAGACGCGGATGCGGTCGCCGGTCTTGACCAATGCCAATGTGCCACCGGCCTGCGCCTCGGGGCTGACATGCAGGATGACAGTACCGAAGGCGGTGCCGGACATGCGCGCGTCCGAAATGCGGATCATGTCGCGCACGCCTTCTTTCACCAGTTTCGCCGGGACCGGCATGTTGCCGACCTCGGGCATGCCGGGATAGCCCTTGGGTCCACACCCTTTGAGAACCAGAATGGTCTCGGCCGTCACAGGCAGGTCTTCGCGGTCGATATTGGCCTTCAGGTCTTCGATGCTTTCGAAAACAAAGGCTTCTGCTTCGGTTTCCAGCAACTCATCCGTCGCTGCCGAGGGTTTCACGATGGCTCCGTTCGGGGCAAGGTTGCCGCGCAGAACGCGCAGACCGGCTGCGGGCTTCACCGGGTCACCGAAGGGCCTGATCACGTCGCGATTGTAGCACTCTGCCCCCTCGTAGTGAGCCGAGATATCTTTGTTCAGAACCGTTTTCGCAGGGCGTAAGAAGGGCTTGAGTTCATTCAGAACCACAGGCACGCCGCCCGCGTAGCAGAAATCCTCCATCAAGTATGTGCCAGACGGCATGCAGTTGACCAACAGGGGAATCTCGGAGCCGATTTCAAAGTCCTTTAGCGTCAGATCCACACCAACCCGACCTGCCAGCGCCAGCAGGTGAACCACGGCGTTGGTCGAGCCGCCCACGGCGGCATTGGCTAGAATGGAATTCTCAAATGCTTCCTTGGTCAGGATGTCAGAGGGTTTGAGGTCTTCGTCCACCATCTCGACAATCCGCTTGCCGGTCAGGTGTGCTAGCGCCATGCGGCGGGCGTCAACTGCGGGCAGGGCGGCGTTGGTGGGCAGAGACATGCCCATCGCTTCGACCAGCGAGGCCATGGTCGAAGCCGTGCCCATCGTCATGCAAACCCCGGCGCTGCGTGACATGCCGGATTCAGCGTTCATGAAATCCTGCAGCGTCATCTCACCTGCGCGGACCTCTTCCGAGAATTTCCAGACATCGGTGCCCGATCCGATATCCTTGCCCTTGAACTTGCCGTTCAGCATCGGCCCGGAACTTACCACGATCGAGGGCAGATCGACCGAGGCGGCGCCCATCAGCTGCCCTGGCGTGGTCTTGTCACACCCGCCCAGAAGAACAACGCCGTCAATGCCATAGGCGCGGATGGATTCTTCGACATCCATGGCCAGCAGATTGCGGAACAGCATGGCGGTGGGTTTCATCTGGGTCTCGCCCAGTGACATGACCGGGAATTCGACCGGGAAGCCCCCAGCCTCCCACACACCGCGCTTCACGCCTTCGGCCAGATCTCGCAAGCCCGAGTTGCAGGGCGTCAGTTCAGACCACGTGTTGCAGATGCCAATGACGGGGCGCCCGTCAAAGGCGTGGTCAGGGAAGCCTTGGTTTTTCATCCAGGAACGGTGGATGAACCCGTCTTTGTCGAGTTTTCCGTACCAATGAGATGAGCGGCGTTTCTTTGTCATTCTGGCTTTGGTTCTTTGGCTGAGGCTGGAATTGAGGTTCGTGATGAATTGAAGATCATGCGGCGCGAAGTGGGCGGCACCAGTCGGGCAGCCAGTCCGAATGCGCGGTCAGAAGGTCCGTGACAAGGCTGCGGATTTGGCGCAGGTCCAGTTCGGCCGCGGTATGCGGATCCATCATGGCAGCATGGTAAATGTATTCGGTGTTTTGCTCGGTCAGCGCTCGGACGGTCAGCTCTTGCACGTTGATTTGGGTGCGCATCAGCGCCACCAGTTGCGGCGGGATGTCGGTAACGACCGAGGGCTGAACGCCGTTTGAATCGACCAGACAGGGGGTTTCCACCGCAGCGCCCATGGGTAATTGCGGGATCTGACCCGTATTGGGCAGGTTTCCATAGGCCGTATAGGGCGTGTCTGTAACGACGGCGTTCATCAGGTCCGCCGCGAATTCGTGACTGCGAACAACCGAGACATCGCGCCCGTCTGTTAGTGTCTTGGCCTGTTCTTTCCAATCCGCGACCTGCTCGACACAGCGGGTTGGGTATTCATCCAGCGGGATCGAGAATTGTTCGATCAGGTCGGGCCGACCGTCCTTGATGAACCACGGCACATATTCTGCCAGATGTTCCGAGCTCTCAGTACAGAAATAGCCCAGATGGTCCATCACCTCATACCGAACCTTGTTGGGGCAACGTGGCATCAACAGAGGTGGTTTGGGCAGAGTACCGTGCGCATAGCCCCTGCGCAACGCCGGGTAGAGGTCGCGACCCAGATGATCCAGCCGCAGGAAGAAGGCCACATGGTTCACGCCTGCCACTTTGTAGCGGATTTCATCCTTGGGCAGGTCTAGGTCGTGAGCGAGTTCTTCGACCGTATTCTGTACCGAATGGCATAGGCCGACATGTTTCAGGTCCGGGAATTGCTCGGCCAGAGCCCAGGTGTTGATCGCCATCGGGTTCACATATTGCAACAGCGTCGCATTCGGGCAGAGCTGCATCATATCCTGAGCCACACCCCACAGTACTGGGACGGTGCGCAGACCGCGCATGATCCCTCCGATCCCGAGCGTATCTGCGATGGTCTGGCGTAAACCGTATTGCTTGGGGATCTCGAAATCCGTCACCGTGCAGGGTTCATACCCGCCGACCTGAAAGGCGGTGATGACGAAATCAGCCCCCTCCAACGCCGCGCGGCGGTCAGTGTGGGTGGTCACCGTAGCTCCGGTGCCGACTGAACGGATCATGGCTCGCGCCACGGTTTCGCTTTCGGCCAGACGCTGCGGGTCGATATCCATGAGCGCGAAATGGCTGTCGGCGAGGGCAGGGGTCAGCAGCGCATCGCCCACGATATTGCGCATGAAGATCGTGGAACCCGCGCCGATAAAGGTGATTTTGGTCATTTTGCAAAACTCTCGTTTGGCGTTATTTAACAGCTCCAAGGGTCAAACCCGCGATGAAGTGTTTCTGCATCAAGAAGAACATGGCCACCGGCGGCAAGGCGGCAACGAGGGAGCCCGCGCTCATCAGTTGATATGCCGCGCGATACTGAGCGTTGAAGCTGGTGATTCCGGCCGTCACAGGTTGGCTTTCGGCCCCTTGTGTAAGGACCACGGCCCAGAAATAGTCATTCCAGATGAAGGTGAAGATCAGTACGCTCAGCGCCGCGATGGCGGGTTTCATCAGGGGCAGGACCACGTACCAGAAGATACGGACCTCGCTGATGCCCTCGACCCTTGCAGCTTCGATCAGCTCAAAAGGCAGAGCGCGGATGAAGTTGCGCATGAACAGCGTGCAGAACCCGGTCTGGAACGCGATGTGGAACAGAACCAGCCCGGTTTTGGTATTGTAGAGGCCAAGCTCCAAAGTAAGGTCGCGGACCGGAACCATAAGGATCTGGAACGGGACAAAGTTGCCCGCCACGAACATGAAGAAGATCCACAGGTTAGACTTGAATTTGTAGATCCCCAGCGCGAACCCTGTCATGCAGCTGAGCGCAACTGCCCCGATCACCGTTGGGATTGTGATCATGAACGAGTTCAGCAGATATCGCGGCATGTCCGAGTTGAAGAAGACCTGCCCGTAATTAACCGCGCCCTCAAAGCGGGATGGCAAGCCCCAGTAGTTTGCGTTGGTGAAATCCGCCTCAGGCTTGATTGAAAACAGGGCGACAGCAAGCAAGGGACCGAGCCAGAGCAGCAGGGCAATGGGCAGCATGGCCTGATAGGTGATCTGCGCCGCGCGGGGTTGTTTTTCGATGGGTTTGGGAAACATCTCAGTGCCCCCTTTCTTCGCGGTACATCGACCACAGGAAGTAGGCGATGAAGCACAGCATGATGAGGAACAGGATCACAGCGATGGCGGCGCCATATCCCATGCGGAAGCCGTATTCGGACAGGGCGACCTCAAACATGTAGTAGGCCAGCACGCGGGACGAACCGAACGGCCCACCCTGCGTCATGATCGAGATCAGGTCGAAGGACCGCAGAGCGCCAATGATCGTTACGACAAAGGCGATAAACGTCGCCGGGCGCAATTGCGGCAGGATGATGTGCCACAGCATCCGTCCACCTTTTGCGCCGTCCAAACGTCCGGCCTCAATCTGTTCGGGGTCCACGGCGTTCAGGCCGGTCAGATACAGGATCATGCAATAGGCCGTTTGCGGCCACAGCCCGGCGGCGATGATGCCGTATGTGACCAGTTTTTCATCTCCCAGCACATTCAGCGGACCAAGGCCAAAGAAACTGAGGAATTCGTTCAGCAACCCGAATGTCGGATCGTAGAACCATGTGAAAACCAGCCCGACAACGACCTGAGAGATCACGAACGGAAAGAAAAATAGAGACTTGTAGAGTCGAATGCCCCAGACCGTCTGGTTCAGGAACAGGGCGATGAACAGGCCCGCCGGGATCGCTGCCAAATACAGGATCAACCAGATCAGGTTATTCTTGAGCGAGACATAGAACGCATCGCGATCCACCCACTCCCAATACAGGTCCTCGTAGTTGCGGAACCCTACGTATTCCGCGGCGCCCAGCCCATCCCATTCGTAGAGTGAAAGGTTAAACGACTGGAAGACCGGGATGATCACATAGACCATGAAGAACAACAGGCCCGGCGCAAGGAAAAGCCAGGGCGCGATGCGTTGTTGGTTGCGATGGAACCAGCTTTCCTGTTCCGGTGTGTCGACGGCTGACATGGGCTATCTCGGATCTGGGGGCGAAGGCGAGTTGAAGCTCGCCTTGCATTTGAAGAAGGCGTAGGCCGGGTCTTACCCGGCCCCTGCCAGATCAGTTGTCGTATATACGGCTACGTGCGCGTTCCAGTTTGGCCAGAATCTTGTCCAGATTGTCCGGCTTGACCATGAATTCCTGGAAGCCTTCCATAGAGACCTTGGCCATTTCAGCCGGTGCGTCGCGGTCCCAGAACTGGGCGACACCGCCGGGGCTGTTCGAGGACAGCATGGTGAACCCTTGCTGGAGGAACTTGTCATCATCCACCGAGGATTGCGCGTTAACCGGAAGCTGGCCCAGGTTGGAACCGTTGTTGATTTCGGTCTGAACGTCCGGAGACACGACGAAGCGCAGGAACTCGCGCGCGGCTTCCTTGTTCGAAGCGTTGGCCGGGATGTGGAACGTATCGGTCGGGGCGTCCTCGGCCAGTTCAACATCGGGGTTGATCGCGACGAACTGGTAGAAGTCCAGTTGATCGTCGCTCAGACCCGCTTCGCGCAGAGGAGCAACAGCGAAGTTGCCCATCAGATAAGCGGCCGCATCTCCGTTCACCATGAAGGGCAGCGCTTCCTGCCAGCTATAGGTCTGGTGGTTGTCGATGAAGGCACCCATGTCGACCAGCTGTTTCCAGTTGGCGAAGGTCTGCTTGACCCGATCGTCTTCCCAGCTGATTTCGCCATTGGCGAGCTGGTTGTGGAAGTCGAACCCGTTGGTGCGCATGTTCAGATAGTCGAACCAGCCACCGGCGGTCCACAGGAACTTGGTCCCGATGGTATAGCAGGCACGGCCCGAGTCGATGATCTTTTGGCAGTTCGCCAGCTCTTCTTCCCAGGTGGTCGGCTCGGTCAGGCCCAGTTCGTCAAAGATGTCTTTGCGGTAGTAAACGCCCCACTGATAGTAGGTGTAGGGCACGCCCCACTGCTTGCCATCAAGGGTCATCGCTCCTTTGGTCGAGGCCAGGTTCTCGGCGATCTCAGGCTCGGCCCACAGGTCCGAAACGTCTTCGAACAGACCCGCCTCAACATAAGGCTTCATGCGGTTTGCGGCATACCATGTAGCAACATCCGGCGTGTCAGCCGTCAGGAAGTTGCGGATCTGCGTCTTATACGCCTCGCGGTCGATCACTGTGGTTTCGATGGCCAGATCCGGGTGCTGGGCCTGAAACTGTTCGATCATCGCTTCCATCGTCGCACGAGGCGCCGGGTTCGAGGTGTCAAGAAAGATGCGCAGTTCGCCGGTCAGTTCGGCGGCAACGGGTGCAGCTAGTGCCACACTCGCCGCCAGTGCGGCAGCGGTGCGCTTGAACATGGAATGCATGGTGTCCTCCCTTAGCTTCCATTTTAGTTCCAAATAGTGAAACCGTGTTTTATATATTGAAAACTACACATCGACTCGGCTAGTCTTGTCAAGACCCTCGTGAAAACACCGTGGTTGAACGGGGGTCAAACGGAGGAGAACACACACCCGTGGCTGGTGACGGAACAATAGGCAAAGCATGCGATGTGCTGGAGCACGTGGCCTCGTTCGAGCGCCCCGTGCGGTTCGCGGAACTGTTAGAGAGCAGCAGTTTTCCCAAAGCGACGCTCTATCGCTTTCTGCAATCGCTGACCAATCAGGGCATGCTGGCCTATGAGCCAGACCGCCAGACCTATTCGCCGGGTCTCCGGCTGGTCCGTCTGGCGCATACAGCGTGGACGCAAAGCTCTCTGGCCCCTATCGCGCGGCCGTTTCTGGATACGCTCAGTTCCGAGACGGGGGAAACGGTGCATTTGGCGCAGCTGGATTCCAATCAGGTTCTGTATGTCGACAAACGCAACGCTGCGCAGCCGGTCGAGATGTATTCTCAAGCCGGCAAGGTCGGCCCGGCCTATTGCACCGGCGTAGGCAAGGCGATGATGGCGTTTCTGGATGGGCCCGCATTGGACCGCGCCGTATCCCAGCAAAGCTATCACCGTTTCACGGACAAAACGCTGACCTCGGAGGCGGCGTTGCGGGCGGATCTGGAACTGATTCGCAGACGCGGCTACGCGATTGACGACGAAGAACATGAGCCCGGCATTATCTGCGTTGCCTGTCCGGTTCTGACCTCGGGCGGGCGCGTTTTGGGCGCGATTTCGATAACCGGTTCAACCGGGCGGATGGATTTCAATCAACTAGAGGCCTGGGTCCCTCGGGTGCGGCGCGTTGCCGACCAGATCGCGACCGAGGCGCAGGCTTGGCGGTTCCCTGAAACCCGCCCGAATGGACAGAACGACAGGATGCAATCGACATGACAGGTGTAACGCTCAATCAGGCGATCAAACGCTACGGCCAGACTCAGGTGATCCACGGGATCGATCTGGAAATCGAAGATGGTGAATTCTGCGTGTTCGTCGGCCCCTCGGGCTGCGGCAAGTCCACCTTACTGCGGATGATTGCGGGGCTTGAGGAAACATCGGAAGGGCAAATTCATATCGGCGCGCGCGAAGTCACCCATATGGACCCGGCAAAGCGCGGCGTGGCGATGGTATTCCAGACCTACGCTTTGTACCCGCATATGACAGTTGCCGAGAATATGGGTTTTGGCCTGCGCATGAATGGCGTTCCCAAGGCAGAGATCGACCAGAAGGTTCAGGACGCCTCCGGAATTCTTAAACTAGATCAATATTTGAAACGCAAGCCCAAGGCCCTGTCCGGTGGTCAACGCCAGCGAGTCGCCATCGGGCGTGCGATTGTGCGCGGTCCCGAGGTGTTCCTGTTCGATGAACCGCTCTCCAACCTAGATGCCGAGCTTCGGGTTGAGATGCGGGTCGAAATCGCACGCCTGCATCAAGAGATCGGCGCCACCATGATCTATGTGACCCACGATCAGGTCGAAGCGATGACAATGGCCGACAAAATCGTCGTGCTACGCGATGGCCGGATCGAGCAGGTGGGCGCGCCGATGGACCTGTACCGCGATCCGGACAACCGCTTTGTTGCGGGCTTTATCGGCTCGCCAGCGATGAACTTTCTGGAATGCGATTTTGCAGACGGTCAGGTCACGCATCCTGCCCTTGGTCAACCGTTGCCGGTATCGGCCCAAGTTCCGGCTGGGGTAAACAAGGTGACCCTTGGCATGCGGCCCGAACACATCCAGATCGACCGCAGTGCCGACACCTGCACCGTTGATTTGACCGAGGCGCTTGGGGGCGTGTCCTATTCCTATCTTCTGACCCCGAATGGCGACAAGCTGATCGTTGAAGAACGGGATGACCAACGCAGCACTACAGGCGAGAAGATCGGGATCACGGTCCAACCCGAACGTGCCATGGTGTTCGACCCTGAGACTGGCGTTCGGTTTAGGTAGCAGCGATTCAAGTTCAACTGGGGTGTTTTGAGCGCAGGTTTAGGCTTGACCGAAACGGGGTCGTTCTCTGAACTGGTCCAAACGAGGCCAGTCGGCCCGACTCATTTCGAGTAGAGAGGCCTCATGCGCAGCGTCAAAACCGTCCACGTGATCTCGGCCCATGCGGAAGGCGAGGTGGGCGACGTCATCGTCGGTGGCGTGCAACCACCACCCGGAGAAACCCTGTGGGATCAACGCACATTCATTGCGCAGGATCAGAGCTTGCGCAATTTCGTGCTGAATGAACCCCGAGGCGGCGTCTTTCGCCATGTCAACCTGCTGGTCCCTCCGAAACATCCGCAGGCGGATGCGGCGTTCATTATCATGGAGCCGGAGGACACGCCGCCCATGTCGGGGTCAAACTCGATCTGTGTGTCCACTGTCCTTTTGGACAGCGGCATCATTACCATGCTAGAGCCGGAAACGCATATGACACTCGAGGCTCCCGGCGGTTTGGTGCGTGTCCGGGCGGAGTGTCGGGACGGCAAAGCCCAGCGTATCCATGTGCAAAACCTGCCAAGCTTTGCAGACAAGATCGCGGTCCCTCTGGAAGTGCCGGGCGTGGGCACCCTTACCGTGGATACGGCCTATGGAGGGGATAGTTTCGTGGTGGTTGATGCCGAGGCCTTGGGGTTCGAAATTGTCGAGGCCGAGGCCCGCGATATCGCCCGTCTGGGCGTTGCCATCACCAATGCCGCCAATGATCAGCTTGGCTTTGCCCATCCGCAAAACGCGGCTTGGAACCATATCTCTTTCTGTGCTTTTTGCGGGCCTTTGAAGACAACCGAAACCGGACTCACAGGGAAATCCGTCGTTGCGATCCAGCCCGGCAAAGTTGACCGCTCGCCAACCGGAACGGTGGTCTCGGCGCGCATGGCCCTGATGGCTGCGAAGGGCCAGATGAAGGTTGGTCAGACTTTTGAGGCCGTCTCGATCATCGGATCGCGTTTCACCGGCCGGATTGTCGAGGACGCCAAGGTCGGGGGCCGCGCGGCCATAATCCCCGAGATCAGCGGCCGAGGCTGGATCACCGGCGTTCATCAGCACATGCTGGACCCGGATGACCCATGGCCCGGCGGATATCGGCTAAGTGATACCTGGGGCGTTGGGCGCTGAAAGGCGAGCAATCACAGGCCCATCGGCTTGTTTTTCCCCAACCGTGGCAATTTGCGCCCCCAGTAGACGATTGATCCCAACGCAAACCTGATTTAAGGGAAGCCCTGTCAAATCAGAGTCACTCAGGGGTGTTATGTCATTCGCGCCCCTCCCGCGCCGCAATGAAGCGGCCCAAACTCTTGCAGCGATTGCCCCTTAAAGGCTTAAAAAAGGTGAAAGAATATGGCAGATAAATCGAACTTCGACATATTGTATACCATTGTAGACGAAGCGCCTGAGCTGGCCAGCGCGTCATTCCTGCCCATCATTCGCAAATTCGCCTCGGCGGCGGGTGTCAGCGTTGGCACCAAGGATATTTCTCTTGCAGGCCGTATCATTTCGACCTTCCCAGAAAAGCTGACCGATGCGCAACGCATCACCGATGATCTGGCCGCATTGGGCGATCTGGTAAAAACACCCGACGCCAACGTGATCAAACTGCCCAACATTTCGGCCTCGGTTCCTCAGCTTGTCGCCGCAATTGAAGAGCTGCAGTCGCAGGGCTACGACATCCCCGACTACCCCGAAGAGCCTTCGAATGACGAAGAAAAGGCGATCCGTGCCCGCTATGATGCCATTAAAGGCTCGGCGGTGAACCCGGTTTTGCGCGAAGGCAACAGTGACCGCCGTGCGGCGCGGGCGGTGAAGAACTACGCCCAGAAGAACCCTCATTCGATGGGGGAATGGGTGTCGGACAGCAAGACCAAAGTGTCCTCGATGTCCGGCAACGATTTCTACGCCAATGAGAAATCGGCGACGATTACAGCGGCACAAGCCGGTGACGCGAAGATCGAATTCGTCGGCAAAGATGGCAGCGTGACCGTGCTGAAAGACGGCTGGCCGCTGGAAGAGGGCACAGTTGCCGACGCGACCTTCATGTCGGTCAAAGCGCTGTCGTCCTTCCTGGCCGATGCCATTGAGGACACCAAGAAAGACGGCACCATGTTCTCGCTGCACATGAAAGCGACGATGATGAAGGTCAGCGACCCGATCATCTTCGGCTATGCCGTACGCGCGTGGTTGGCCCCTGTGTTCGAAAAATTCGGCGCAGAGCTTGAGGCGCTGGGTGTCAACCCGAACTCGGGTCTGGGGGATCTGCTGGACCGCGTGAAGGACAATGCCGACATCGTGGCCGCCATCGACGCCCTCAAGGGTGACCGTCCGTCCATGTATATGGTCGACTCGGACCGTGGCATTACCAACCTGCACGTTCCGTCCGATGTGATCATCGACGCTTCGATGCCCGCCGTTATCCGCGCAGGCGGCAAAGGCTGGGATGAAACCGGAGCCAAAGGCGACACCAACTGCGTGATCCCTGATCGCTGCTACGCGTCGGTTTATGACGAATCTATCAACTTCTTCAAAGCCAATGGCGCGCTGAACCCGGCCACTGCCGGTGCGGTTGCCAACGTTGGCCTGATGGCGCAAAAGGCCGAAGAGTACGGCTCGCACCCGACCACGTTCCAGGCACCTGCAGATGGCACAATTCGCGTCGTTCTAGCCAATGGCGAAACGCTGCATTCGCATGAGGTCGAGGCCGGAGACATCTGGCGAGCCTGCACAGTTAAGAAAGCGCCCATCGAGAACTGGATCCAACTGGCGATGGATCGTCAGCGCCTGACCGGATCCGAGGCGATCTTCTGGCTGGACGCGAACCGCGCCCATGATGCCGAGTTGATCCAATATGTTAAGCCCGCGCTGGAAGCGGCTGGTGTTGCTGATAAATTCCTGATCATGGCTCCGCGTGAGGCGACACGCCAGTCGCTGGAGACGATCACCGCTGGAAATGACAGCATTGCCATCACCGGCAACGTGCTGCGGGACTATCTGACTGACTTGTTCCCGATCCTTGAACTGGGCACCTCGGCCAAGATGCTGTCGATCGTCAAGCTGATGAACGGCGGTGGTCTGTTCGAGACCGGCGCAGGCGGCTCCGCTCCGAAGCATGTGCAGCAGCTGGTCGAAGAAAACCACCTGCGGTGGGATTCGATGGGTGAGTTCTGTGCGCTGGGTGAATCGCTGAACTTCCTCGCCGACAGCAAGGGCAACGCCAAGGCGGGTGTTCTGGGTGCGGCGGCCGAGGCGGCAACGCAGGGCATTCTGGACAACAACCGATCCCCCAGCCGGAGGGTTGGTCAGCCGGACAACCGTGATAGCCACTACTGGTTCGCGCGCTATTGGGCAGAAGCTCTGGCCGCGCAGTCGGAGGATGCGGAGCTGGCAGCTGAATTTGCCCCGCTTGCAAGTGCTCTGGCCGACAAGGAAGAGCAAATTCTGGGTGAGCTTGCCTCGGCCCAGGGTGGGGCTGCCGATCTGGGTGGATACTACCACACCGACCATGCCAAAACCGCGGCTGTAATGCGCCCGAGTGCAACGCTGAACGCCATCATCGGCTAAGAAAACGACCCGCGCCTTACTGGCGCGGGTCTTTCCCACTGGTGCGAAAACCCAACCAGTTTTTCCTTTTGCTTCAAACTGTTGCGAAGCTTTGCCCGCAAGACATGACTAAAACTGCATGATCTACGGGATTCCCCCAATACACTGATCCGTCCCCGCTTGATAACTTGTCCGAGACAAGAGATTCACCGGTGAGGCCTTCGGGCCTATCACTCACTCAAAAAATGGCCAGCATTTGGGGTGCTGGCCATTTGTTTGTCTGAAGTCTGCTTGAGCGTAGCTGGGTCGAACGCGCCTTTGCAGTGCCACGCGACTTTGATGCAGAAATGAAAAAGCCAGCCCAGAGAAGGACTGGCTTAAACATGATTGTTCGACGTTTAGCCCCGAAGGACTTTGCCTGCTGCGTCAAAGGGCGGCTCGTGCAGGATGGTGGCTTTGTGAGGTTGACCCAGAACCATCACTTCAACCTCGTCCCCAGGTTGGGCGTTTTTGACGTAACCCAAGGCCAGCGACATACCGACGGTATAGCCATAGGTTCCCGAGGTGACACGACCGATGCCTTCGCCGTCCTTGAAGATCGGCTCACCGCCAGTGGCGTCCGCGTTGGAGGCCGTCACGTCGGACTCATCCAGATGAAGCAGGACGAGCTGTTCGCGTGCAGGGTTTTCCAGCACTTTTTGCGCGGCATCTTTGTTGAGGAAGTCCTTCTCGAACTTGCACAGACGGTCCAGACCCACCTCATGCGGCCAGTATTCGGGGCTGTATTCGCGGCTCCACGAGCCATAGCCCTTTTCCACGCGCATCGACATCAGGGCACGGCTGCCAACCGGGCCTGCGCCGAACTCTTTGCCCGCCTCAAGCAGAGCATCGTAAAGGTGCGCCTGATCTTCTGTCTTGCAGTGCAGCTCCCACCCCAGATCGCCGGTGAAGGAGACACGGAGGGCCAGAAGCTCAACGCCTGCCAGCTCGATCTTGGCGGAACGCATGAAGGGGAAGTCCTCATTCGCCAGCGACGTGTTGGTCATCCGCTGCAGGATCTCACGCGATTTCGGACCGGCGACGTTGAAGCCGCACATGGCCTCGGTGTGGCTTTCGAATGTGGTGCCTTCGGGCAATGGGACCTGTTTGAAGAAGCGCTTGTGATAGCGCTCTGCCATGCCCGATCCGATGATCCAGAACTCATCCTCGGCGACGCGGGTGACGGTGAAGTCCCCGGCAATGCCACCGCGTTTTGAGATCAGCGGAGTCAGGCAGGACCGGCCAACCGCTTTGGGCATGTTGTTAGCGAAGACGGCATTCAGCCAATCTGCAGCGCCGGGGCCTTTGCAGATGTATTTGGCAAAGTTCGAGATGTCGATGATGCCCGCACGCTCGCGCAACATTTTGCATTCTTCGCCAACCGGGGCCCACCAGTTCTGACGGGTGAAGCCGTTTGTATCGACGACGCCCGGCTCATCTGCGAACCACAGCGGGTGTTCCCAACCGACGTTCAGGCCAAAGACGGCGCCCATGGCTTTCTGCGTCTCGTAGATGGGGCGCACGCGGGCGGGGCGGCCTGCGCTGCGTTCTTCGTTCGGGAAGTGAATGGCGAAACGGTGCGCGTATTGGTCCTGCACCTTGGCCTTGGTGAATTCCTTGGTAGCCCAGGTGTCAAAGCGCGCCATGTCCCATGCGAACATGTCGTATTCGGTTTCCCCTTCGATGATCCACTGCGCCGCCATCAGGCCCATGCCACCCGATTGCGAGAAGCCGGGGATGATGCCGTTGCAGCAGAAATAACCATCAACCTCGGGTACTGGTCCCATCAGCACGTTAGAGTCCGGAGACCAGATCATCGGGCCGTTGATAACGCGCTTGATCCCGGCCTCAGCCACGGCGGGCAGACGTTCGATCGCGTTCATCATGTTCTCTTCGATCCGCTCCAGATCGTCGGGGAACAGGTCATGAGCGAAATCCAGCGGTGTGCCTTCCTCGGCCCAGAACTTCATGTCCTTCTCATAGGCCCCAACGAGCAGGCCGTTGCCTTCCTGACGCAGATAGTACTCGCCATCGCGGTCCGATACAGAGGGCAGGCGGGTGCCGTGGCCTTCGACGTCAGACATCGCCTCGGTCACGAAATACTGGTGTTCGGTGGGCTGCAGCGGCAACTCGATGCAAGCCAGCTTGGCGACTTCGCGGCCCCAGAGGCCTGCCGCGTTCACGACCCAAGGCGTTTTGATGTCACCTTTGGGCGTTTTGACGATCCACGTGCCGTCTTCCTGCTGTTCGGTCGCGGTGACGGGCGTGAAACGATGAATCTCGGCCCCGCGCTGGCGGGCACCGACCGCATATGCGTTGGTCACGCCCGACGGGTCAACGTTGCCTCCATCGGGTTCGAACATCACACAACGTATGCCTTCGTAGTTAACCAGCGGGTTCAGTTTTTGCGCCTCTTCAATGCTGATCTCGTAGAAATTCATTCCATAGAGCTTGGCCTTTGCGGCCTGCAGTTTCAGCTGGTGTTCCCGCTCTTCGGTCTGGGCCAGATACAGCGAGCCGGGCTGGAAGACACCGCAGCTTTGGCCGGTTTCTTCCTCCAGCGAGTTATACAGGTTCATCGTATAGTGCTGGATGCGGCTGATATTGGTGCTGTCATGCAGACCGTGAATGTTGGCTGCCGCATGCCAGGTTGAGCCAGAGGTCAACTCATCCCGCTCCAGCAGGACCACATCGGACCATCCCAATTTGGCCAAATGGTAGAGGATCGAGCAACCGATCACCCCGCCGCCGATAACTACCGCCTGTGCTTCTTCGCGCATTTCATCTTCCTGATTTGCTGTGTCATGTCAGAACCGGTCTTTCGTTAAGAATATGTCGATTCAGACCCATAACTGTTCTAAACGCGTCAACTGAGAACCCGGTTTGACCAGAGACACAGCCTGCATTCACTTCTTGGGGATACGGGGCACCGCCGGGTACCGCGTTTTATTTCACTTGGACTTTGCCGACATTGCTCAGAACTCCAGTCTGTGGGCGCGGCCATAATCAGCCAGCCGTTTGTTCAGATTGCTTGCTTCTGGGTGGCCGGATTCCAGTGCAAAGACGAAGGCGTGAGTTAGATAGAAACAGGCGGCATCAATGTCCTGTGCCAGCTCTCGTTCGTCGGCAGCAATCGTATACAGGCGCACAAGCGCCTCTTGGTCGCAATTGGCATGTGCCTCTAGCAGTTCACGGTCTAAGGCTTCGCGATCCATGGCTATCCCTTTAGCGAAATGGCGATGTTTTTGGTGCGAACATAGTTGTAGAGCGCCTCAAGTCCCTTTTCGCGACCGAAGCCGGATTTGCCGATGCCACCAAACGGGGTCGAGACCCCTCCGGCGAACCATTCGTTGACAAAAACCTGCCCCGCCCGCAATTTGCGCGCCACCCGATGGGCACGGGCGAGATCGCGCGTGAAGATGCCCGCAACCAAACCGAATTCGGTGCCATTAGCCATGGCGACGGCTTCCTCCTCGGAATCGAAAGGCGTGAAACAGGTGACGGGGCCAAAGACCTCCTCCTGCGCGATGCGGCTGGCGGGGTCGACATCGGCCAGAATGGTCGGAGCCATGAAATACCCTTCGCGATCCAGTCGCGCACCACCGGCTGCGACCCGCACACCGTCCTGACGGGCGTTCGAGGTGATCTCTTCCACGCGCTGCAGCTGCAGGCTGGACACGACCGGCGTGTGATCAGGGTTCTCGAGCCCGTGACCGACGCTTAGGCCATTGGCCAGCGCAGCTGCACGTTCTACGGCCTGATCGTAGATCGAGCGATGCACCAACACGCGGGCTATGGCAGAGCAGACCTGACCGGCATTGTAGAAAATACCGCTTTGAAGGCTGGACATCAGTGTGTCCAGATCCGCGTCGTCAAAGGCGACGGCTGCGGATTTACCGCCCAATTCCATCAACGAAGGCACCACGTTGTCGGCAGCCGAGCGCAGGATATGCTGGCCGGTCGGCACCGATCCGGTGAAGACGATCTGATCCACCTGCGAACTCGCCACCAGTTTCGCGCCCAGATCCGAGCCGATTCCGTTCAGGATCGATACCGCACCGGCAGGCACCTCGGCGCGTTCCAGCGCAACACCCAGCATGGCCAGCGCAAGCGGGTCCAGCTCGGGCGATTTGATGATGGTCGAGTTTCCCGCCGCCATAGATGGCGCCAGCGAACGACCGGCGATCGAAACAGGGAAGTTCCACGGCACGATCTGCGCCGACACGCCGTAGGGTTCAAATACGGTGAAATCAGCATAGTCGGGGCCCAACGGGATCGACTTGCCTTCGATCTTATCGGCGACGCCGCCGTAATATTCAAAATACTGAGCCGCCTCGATGAACTCATCCCGAGCCGCATCCAGCGTTTTGCCGCTCTCACGGCACAGCAACTCAGCCCCTTCATCCGCGAGGTTGCGGATTTCCTGCGCGATGCGGATCATCAGGCGGCCACGCTCGGCCGGTTTCATGTCTGCCAGATCACCGCGATCGAACGAGGCGCGTGCGGCCTCAAGCGCCTGAGCCAACGACCCTTCACCGGCTTGCGCGCAGTCCGCCACGTGATCCTGATTGCCGGGATCTTCCACCGCGATGGAGGCGCCCTTGTCGCCCTCCACCCACGACCCGGCCAGGAAATTCCTGGCCAAGCCGTCGTTCAGAAAAGTGGTCATGCCTCCGCGCGTGCCTTTTCGATCTGCGTTGCAACCCAATGGTGGAAGCAATGGGTGGGGCCGTCCATTGCGGGCGAGAAGCGACCACCATCGAATTTGACGCCATGGCGACCTTTCTGCATGCCTTCGACAACGAAGACGTCTTCTTCAAACACGGTTTTCCAAAGCGCCGCGTTTTGCGCGCGCAGGCCTTCGTGCTCGGGGCTGTCTTCGGGTTTCTGGGCATAGTACAGCTCAATCCGCTCGTTCGACCGCTCGTGAGTGATCGGGTCGATGATGAAGGCAAAACCGTGGTCGCGTTGAACGCCCAACAGGGTATTGGGGTAGACCACGATATACTCCGCGCCTTCGTGCCACTTCTCGCTCAGGCCATCAAAATCAGCCAGTTTCGAGCCGTCTTCCCCTTCGAACTGACGATACACAAGGGTGCCCTGACCCGAGTATTTGCCGAGCTCGTTGATGTTGTAGTGGTCTTCCAGACGGGAATAGCTATTCAAACCGGGGTGAACCCAGGGCAGGTGGTAGCTTTCGCAGAAGTTTTCGACCGCCAGTTTCCAGTTCGAATCCAGCTCAAGCTGGACCGACGCGCCAGCGCCGCCGTGATACATAGGTTGTTCGAACTCTTTCCAACGCTCCATCAGCTCGCCGTGAACTTCTTCAAACTCGGGGGCGTTGCCGTCGACGTTAACAAAGATCACGTCGCGCCAGACGTAGGAACGGATGCGGATCAGACCCAGTTCCGAGAAATCCAGATCTTCGTGGGTATTCTGACCAGGGCCACCGACATGAGGGGCGGTGCGCAGCTCACCGTTCAGGCCGTAGCACCAGCTGTGGTAGGGGCAGCGGATGGCGCCGCGGATTTTCTGAGGCTTGTCGACCAAGATCATGCCACGGTGGCGGCAGGTGTTCTGGAATACGCCAATCTGACCGTCGCGGTCACGGACCATCAGCAGGGGCATGCCAAGGAAGTCAATCGGATAGGCGTCGCCAGCGTCGGGGATGTCCTTGCCGAAGCCGATCCCGGACCAGTTCGCAAACAGGACCGAGTCGCGTTCCTCGGCAAACACTTCAGGGTCGATATAATGCGCGTTCGGCAGCCCCTTTGCTGTGTTTACCGGGGTCAGAACAGACGAAAGCGGTGCATGCTTGTTCATCGGTCACTCCTAAGACTTTTGAATTGGCGTTTTTCTAGGCTCCCATTGGCAGCGCAGAAGCCCTGCATTCAATACTAAAAATCCTAACCGCTAGATGAGGGAAACTAAACCGAATTCTCCTGAAGCTCATTCAGCAGCCATTCCTTCAAGGCCAGCGCCCCTTCTGACAGGCTGTCGTTCTCCCGTTCAACCAGATAGAAGTTATGCGGCGCAGGTATGGTGAAGTCCTCTAAAGCCACAAGTTTTCCGGAATCTAGCATGGGTTTTAGCAAACGCTTCCAGCCGAGAGCGACGCCGGCTCCTTTTCTCGCGACCTGCAAAGCCAGCGCATAGCTGCTGACGCGTGCCTGCGTCTGAATACTCTCATTAAACCCTAGCGCCTGAAACCAGTCCGTCCATGTGGTCCAGTTGCTGTGTTTGGTTGCAAGGTGAATCAGGCGGTGTTCTGTCAGGTCCCGGAGACTGGCCCCTTTAAGCTCTTCCGCCAGTTCGGGGCTGCAAACCGGTGTCAGGATATCCCGATACAGCTTGGTATGCGGCAGAGAGGCATTCGGGTCTTTGCCATACCGAATGAAAAAGTCCACGTCAGAGCGATCTGCGAAATATGCATCCTCGGCCATTTGGTTCACTTTTACGTGCGGATAGTCCTGCCAAAACCGAATGACCGACGGGGACAGCCACAAGGCGGCAACCGCCGTTGTGGACCCCACGGTGACATGATTGTCGGAATCCCCACTGCGAATCTGCTCAAGAACTTTTGAGATCTTCAGGAAAGAGCTTCCCAGTGCCTCTAGCAGCGCCGCGCCATCCTCGGTCAGTTCAACGCCGCGATGTTTACGTATGAAAAGCGGGGATGCCAGCTCGGTCTCCAATGCTTTGATCTGATGACTGACAGCGCCGGGCGTGACGGACAATTCGCTTGCAGCAACCTTGAAACTGAGGTGCCGGGCGGCAGCCTCGAAGGCAGAAAGCGAGGCAAGCGGAGGTAGATTGTAGTGGCGTCGCGACATGAGGGATACGTGGCTCTGAGGTTTTTGATTGAGCTACCTTCACCTGAGCGCGAAAAATATTGCAATTGAAAACTATCTTTTTTTCTGCAGTTTTGCGCCCGATAAAGTTCCGCCTTTCTCGAAGGGCGGTATTGCAGTTCTTTGCCCTCCCTCCGAGGCGCGCCCCGACCCAAGCCAGGTAGTAGTCAAAACCAAGGCCGACACTATGACCGCCTTTCTGCGGTTCTTTTCGGCGCAAGATAAGATGAGTAGCCCGATGAACACTCAGAAAGCGCGTCTGATCCGAAAAATTGAACTCAGCTCGGACACTTCGGATTTCTGTTTCGAAATCGAACAGGGGCGTTTCACCGGACTTGAACCCGGCGCGCACGTGGATATTCACCTTGGTGACGATCTGGTGCGTCAGTATTCTCTCTGGAGTTGGAGCCAAGACGGTCGCACCCTCAACGTCGCCGTCAAGCGTGAGGATGGTGGTCGCGGGGGGTCGCTGACCATGCACGCATTGGACGAGGGGGTCGAGGTCGCCATCGGAGGTCCGCGCAACCACTTCAAGCTTGAAAGCCATGATCGCCACGTAACCCTTATCGCGGGCGGTATTGGTGCCACCCCGATGGTCGCAATGGCCCGAGAGTTGCTGAATCGGGGTCAGGATTTCCGGGTTTATTACTTGGTCCGATCCAAGGACCTTGCCGCGATGGATGACAAGTTTCGCGATTTGGGTCTAGATGAGTGGTACCATCTTCATTGCGACGACACAGACGGGCAGTTCGATTTGACCGCTGTCATGCAATCCATGCCGATGGGCGCTGATGTCTACACTTGCGGTCCGGAACCGATGCTGAACGCGGTCCTCGAGTCTGGCAGCGCTCTGCGCGGTGGGGCCATCCACTTTGAGCGTTTTGCGGCTGCTTCCGATATCGAGCACGCGCCCAACGACAGCTTTGAAGTCGAGGTCCAGTCGACGGGAGCTGTCTTCAAAGTGTCCAAGGATGAAACCATTCTCGACGTCCTAAGAACCAACGGAGTTCATGTGGATTTCGGTTGCTCCGAAGGTCTGTGCGGATCGTGCATGGTGGACGTCGTCGAAGGTGAGGTGGATCACCGGGACGGCATTCTGACTCCCGAGGAACAAGCCTCGAACAGCTTTCTATGCACCTGTGTATCCAGAGCAAAATCCGACCGTCTGGTCCTGGCACTCTAAGAAAACAACCTGACAGAAAGCCGGATTTTTTCGGTGCGCAACGTCTACAAGAAACGTGAAAATGGGAGGAAATTGATGTCGATTAAAGAACCGTTTACGGATTTGGACATTAAGACCGCGGATAGCGGTTTTTATGAGAATAACAGCGTTCCGATTGCGCTGATCAGTAAGGGCGTGATGGTCGCCCTTGTGCTTTGGGCGCTGATCTTTCCGGCGAATGCGAATAGCA
>NZ_JBQFXO010000003.1:0-378109 GCF_056540865.1 Ruegeria sp. AL11 | reverse complement strand
TCGTTCTGTCTCGCGAGATCGGCAAGGACATGCTGGTGCGCGGCTCTGGGAAGATCATTTTCACAGCTTCGCTGCTAACATTTCAGGGCGGTATTACCGTGCCGGGATATGCGGCTTCGAAGGGTGGGATTGGACAACTGACCAAGGCTTTGGCCAACGAATGGGCCGGGCAGGGCGTGAATGTGAATGCGATCGCGCCTGGCTACATCGCGACCGACAACACCCAAGCCCTGCGGGATGATCCGGTCCGATCGAAGTCGATCCTTGAACGAACACCCCAGGGCCGTTGGGGTACGCCTGGTGACTTTGCCGGACCGGTGGTCTTTCTGGCCTCTGCCGCGTCTGACTTCGTCAACGGTGAAATCCTTGTCGTCGACGGGGGCTGGATGGGGCGTTAGCACCGCCAACGCTCTATTTGACCCGAAACCTCAAGTCCCGATGTAGTGAGCCTTCAATCGGCGATTTTTTGGCGCCTCTCGATGTTCGAACAGGTACAGGCTTTGTACGCGGCCCAGCGGAAGCTGCCCCTGTTCGACCGGAATGGATATTTGAGTTTGCGTCAACAGCGCCCGCAGATGCGACGGAGCGTTGTCGTGCTCGGTCGGGCGGTGGTGATACTTGCCTGGTGACTTGGGTACCAGTTTCTCAAAGAACGTCTCGATGTCCTTGAGCACCTCGGGATCGGCATTGGCTTGCACCAAAAGCGCAGCACCCGTGTGGACGCACCAAAGGGTCAGCAGGCCCGAGACAAACTCATGTTCGGACACCGCACGCTGAACCTTCCCACTGATGTCGGTAAGGGATTTGCCGGGAGTTTCAATGGACAGCTCAAAAAACTCTTGCTTCATCCAGCTGGCCCTTTCCTTGATTTAACGCGAACGCGCCCAGCTTTCTACACTCCGCTTGGCGTTCAGTAGCGGGGTTCAAGTATATGATTTTGAACGCATATTGACTGTACGTTTATGCAAACAGGCTTTTGAACCTGTCCACACACAGACGAAAACCATCTTCGAAGTTTCCGTTGCCGGGGTGATAAACGCTCTCGAAGGAAATGACGCCATCATAGCCGTCGGATCGGAGCGCGTCCGCGATGGGTTGGAACAGAGGCGCAAGCTGGCCTTCCCCCATTCGACGCACTTCCAGCGTTGCCCGCGGTGTGTCGACCTTTACGTCCTTGATGTGAATGTGACCCAAGTAGCCTCCGCGCAGTTCTTCATAGCCGTCCGGGTACGCCAATTCGTGGCACCAGCAGTTGTTTCCCGGGTCCCACAGCACTTTCAAGCTGTCTTTTGCGTCTAACTCGTCGATCAGTTTGCGGGCTGTGTAGTTGGAATTGACCAGCGTGCCGTTTCCGGTTTCCACGACGAGAGTCACGCCCTCAGCTCTTGCCAGTTCAACCGCCGACGCGATCAGAGGCGGCATCGTGTCCCATACCCCATGCGCTACGTTCCACTTTTCGGCACCGTTTTTTCCCCAGAGTATCTGCTCCTTTCGTTGCGTCATGATCCGAACGAGCGGAGACCCAACAACATGCGCCATGTCGATCACGCGTTTCAAAGCGTCCATGTGCCGAGTGTGCAGGTCGTCGCCGGGTCTGTTGGCAGCTGTCATCCCTGCAAAGATATGGCGCGACAGACACGACACAGGTTTGCCCCGGTCGCGCAAGAGCGCGTCGATCTCGGCAATTTCCTGCGGGGAATGGTCTCCGACCTCCGTATCGCCAACGAATTGAAGCTCTGCATAGTCCAGACCGAATTCGTCCATCACGTCCACGGCATGCCGCAGATCGCGGGAAATGCCGTCGCAAATCACTCCTAATTTCATGTTCGGTCCCCTCAGCGATGCAATTCTGCGCCAACGATCTCTTCTATGACGCGGGTACACACCCAGTTGTCGCCGTTTGGGTATTTGGTTTTCCCGGCGTGAAAGATCTGCATTGCGGATGACGCTGTGTGCATGGGAACGCCTAACGCACTGGCCAGTGCGAGAGAGATCGTCAGGTCCTTGTGCATCGTTGCGATATGGCTGCCGGTAGCTTCGAACTTGCGATCAATGATGTTTTCAAGGGCGGTATTCACGACTCCACACCCTGCGCTGGACGAGGAGAACACATCAAGCAAGGCCTGACCGCTGACACCGGCTTTGGCCGCCAGGGCTGCAGCCTCGAACGTGGCGGAAAAGATTGATCCGATAAGGGATTGGAGGCAAGCTTTCACGGTTTGCCCGTCGCCGGCGTTTTCTCCGACCCGATGAATGGTAGCTGACACTGCCTGCATTACTTCGGCATTTCGATCCAGCACATCCGCAGCACCCGCAGCCATCATCGTCAATGTGCCGTTCTGCGCGCCGGGAAACCCACCCGAAACCGGGGTGTCAATCAGGTGGATGCCCGAACCTTCCATGTCTTGCCCGATCGCGCTTGCTTCGGCCGGGGTAATGGTCGCCGACAGGATGACCGTTCCGCCTTTGGCCATGTTCGCAATCAGGCCATCTTCACCCAATATGACATCGCGGGCCTGATCTCCGTTCATCACCATGACGAACACACTGGCCGCGTGACGGCCAACCTGTCCCACGCTGTCCTTGGCCAGGCCGCCCATGTCGGTAAATGCCGTCATGCGTGTCTCGCTCAGGTCGAAACCGGATGTTTCAAAGCCATTCTTGATCAGGTTCTTGGCAAGGCCGCTGCCCATGTCGCCAAGACCGATTACGCCTGCTGTTTTCATTTTGAATCCTCCCGTTTTCTGCCATTTCCGTATGGCAGACGTTTCGAAAAATGATGCCCAATCGCATCGGTTTTCGCGGGAGTTTCACGCGTCTTGAACAGACGTCGGGCGAGTCCGGAAGACACCCCGCTGCCCGTTTACGTGCCGTAAGTAAACGAAGAATGCGGCGCTCAGGCAAGCAAAGAAGTGTTGCGGGCGGAAAGAAACTGCCTGATCCGACGCGTTACGAGAACGCCGCCATGATGCCGCGTAGTTCCGCCAGCCCACGCATTCGTCCGATCAGTGGATAGCCAGGAGTGCTGTGTCCGCCCAGATCGCTCATCAGTTCTTGTCCGTGGTCGGGCCGCATCGGAATTTGCCAATCGTCCCGCCCTTGGGATTTGCGGCGTCGCTGTTCGTTCATCAACTCGCGAATGGTGCCGACCATGTCGGTGTCGCCCTCCAGATGCGGGGCCTCAAAAAAGTCCGGCTTCTGACTGTCTGATCCGGCGATGCGTTGGGTATTCCGCAGATGGACAAAGTGAATCCGATCGCCATGCCTACGCACGAAATCCGGCCCATCGAATTTAGGGGACACTCCCAGCGATCCGGTACACAAGGTTGCGCCGTTCGCCAGCAAATCAACCGCATCCAGAACGGCGCCGTAGTCATCGGTGCTGGACATGATCCGCGGCAGACCGAGCAACGAGAACGGTGGATCATCCGGATGACAGCACAAGCGCAGATCCAGTTCTTGGGCCACTGGGGCGACCTCAGATAGGAAGTCTATGAGGTTTGCGCGAAGCCGGTCACGGTCGATATGCGCATATGTCTGCAACAAAGCGCGCACGTCCTGCACGCTCCACTGATCGTTGGCGCCGGGCAGCCCCGCAGTGACGTTATGCTGCAACTGGGCCTTGGATTCATCCGACATGTGCAAGAAGCGATCCTTGGCCGTTTGCTTGACGACGCTGGAATAGTCTTCGGACGCGCCCGGACGTTCGAGAATATATATGTCGAAAGCAGCAAAATCAGTCAGGTCGAACAGCATGGCCGTTCCGCCATGCGGCTGCGGTGCGCGAAGGGCGGTGCGCGTCCAGTCCAAGATCGGCATGAAGTTGTAACAAACGACTTTGATGCCCCGGTCGGATAAAGCCCTGAGGCTGGATTTATACGCCTGCAGATGCTCGGCCATGTCTGAGGACTGCGTCTTGATCGCCTCGGAGACGGGCAGGCTTTCGACAACGTCCCAACTGTATCCGGCAGCAGCCAGGACTGCCTGCCGATCGGCGATGCTCTGTTCGTCCCAAGGCTGTCCCGGCCGGATGTGATGCAGCGCGGTGACAATGCCCTGAACCCCGACTTGATGGAGATCAGCCAGGGCGATCGGATCATCGGGTCCGAACCAACGCCAGCATTGTTTCATGGCAGCCATCCTTCATAAAGCGGGTGATCGGGCTTGATGGGAAGGGCAACTCGCTGCCCGGTACGCGCCGCGTGATAGATCGCCGTCACAAGGCCGATGGAGGCAGCGCCGTCCTGCAGCGTAACGGCCGAATTTGCCTCGGACCGCAGTGCCTTGCCGACTTCGGCAAAGAAGCCTTCGAAACCAATTGGCTCGGCGGCGGCGGCCGCAAGAACCTCGTCGATAGCGGCTTGATCCACCGGGTCCCGCGCGACGAATGTCCAGGGCGATTGACCTGGGGCATAGGGTTCCGTGCCTGAGGTGGCGGTCACCTTTTCAAAGACGAACCGCAGGCGGGTTTCGTCCGTGGCGGCGCCTAGTGTGATATTGCTTGTGCACAATGCTCCGGAAGTCATGCCAAAGCAGATCGCGGCGCAGTCTTCCGTCTCGATCGGGTTGACCCGTGTTGTGGCCATTGCGGACACCCAGGCGATATCACCCGCGATATGAGTCAGCAGATCATGGTTGTGGATGGCATGGCCCAGCACTGCGCCGCCGCGTTCACCGGACCATGTTCCCCGCCACGGCACCGCGTAATAGTCAGCCCCTCGGGACCAATGGGTTTCAAGCGCGGCAGTTTGAACCGCTCCGGTCAGGCCTGCGCGTTGCAGGTGGCGCAATTGGGCCAGTGACGGACCCCACCGGTATTGAAAAACTGGAAACACCTGCTTGCCCGTGCTGCGGGCGGCTTCCTTGATCCGATCCACATCCTGCATAGAGGTCGCAAGGGGCTTTTCGCAGACAACGTGTTTTCCTGCGGCCAGTGCCGCAAGGGTGGTCGGTACATGCAGATGGGGCGGCAGGCAGATGTCGATGACATCAATCGCCGGATCATCCAGAGCGTCCTGAATGTTGGTAAGTGCTCGAAAATTCGCGTTCTGTCGAATCTGTTCGATCCGGTCCGTATTCTGGTCGACCACGGCGGTTACGCGGAATGTGCGGTCAAGCCGTTCCAGTGCGCTCAGATGTTGCGCACCGATACCTGCGCCAAGGATCGCAACGTTGATCATCTGCGGTCCGCCATTTCCTGCGCGCGCAGCGCGAGTTCCATGACCGTAAAGCAGTGGGTCTGCGTCATCGCGGTTTCGGTCCGGTTGCGGATGTCATCGGCGAGGCGCGAAAAGTAGGGAAGGCCGGCGTCGGTTGCGTCGATCTTTTCGCAGGTCTCACCATTGACGAGGATCAGATGGTCCGTCCCTGATGCCCCACCCACATCAACGTATTTCCGCAATTCGATATAGCCTTCGGTGCCAAGGATCGTCAGACGACCATCCCCCCAGTTTGGCAATGCATCCGGTGTATACCAGTCAACCCGGATGTACCCGGTGCCATTCTCGCTTCGTAGATTGACCTCGCCAAAATCCTGCAATCCGGGATCGTTGGAGTTTGCGTAGTTTGCCACATAAGCGTTTGTGATTTCTGCGGATTCCGAACCTGTGTAGTGCAAGAACTGATCGATCTGATGCGAGGCGATGTCGGTCAGAATGCCGCCATAGCGTTCACGCTGAAAAAACCATTCGGGTCGGGTTGCCCGGTTCAATCGGTGGGGGCCAAGTCCGACCGTCTGGATCACGCGCCCGATGGCACCGGCCTCGACCAACTCGGCCGCTCGGGTGCTGACGGGCGTTTCAAACCGTTCGGAAAAATTCACCGACCAGATGCGGCCGGTGTCCGTGACTGTTCGCTTGATCTGGTCGAGTTGTTCGAACGTCGTGCAGCCTGGCTTGTCGGTCATGACATCCATGCCGTTTTGCATGGCGCGGATCGTCAACGCGGCCCTATCTGCAGGTACTGCCGAAATCAGCGCTAGATCCGCCCCGCAGGTTAGGGCGTCTTCCAGTCGGGCCAGCCGCGGTATATCGGGAAACCTTTTGACGTAGCCCGGAAGCGTTTCCGGATCGCCTTGTGTCCAGTAGCCAACGCAGTCCACGCCGATTTTACGCATGTTTTCCGTCATGCCATAGATATGGCGGTGGTCCAGGCCAAGGGCGACGCAGGTCAGATTCATGAGGCGACTCGTGTTTTCTGGCCGGTTCGATTGGCGATCTGCATCGCGTCGATGACGGCGTGGGTCAAAAGGGCACTGCGTCCGGTGGCCATGGGCCGCGTTCCACCGGCAACGGCCTCAGCGAAATCCTCGATAACCGCCTGATGCCAATCATGGGTGAACGCCATGGGATCGGACCCTCCGCCTGTGGCGGACATTTCGCCAACCGTGGATATCTGACCATCGAAAGTGGTCAAGGTCAGGACACCTGACTCCAGATGCGCTTTGGCGCGCGTTCCATGAATGGTTATGGACTCAGCGGCCCCAGGATATTCGGCAGTAGTCGCCATCAAAGTTCCCACCGCGCCGCTATCCATTTCAAAGACTGCACCTGCCCAATCCTCGGCCTCGAGATCGTGTAGTGGAGTTTTTCTCATTACAGCCTGAATGTCCGAGATCGGCCCCAGCAGCCACATCGTGAGGTCAAGCGTGTGGATTGCCTGCGAGATCATGACACCGCCTCCGTCGCGCGCATAAGTGCCGCGACCTGGCTCGTCATAGTAGCTCTGATCACGCCACCAGGGGACGCGGATCTCCACTGTGGCGATCGCGCCCAGTTCCCCCTGTTCAATGGCTGATTTCAGCGCCTGCGAGGCGGCGCGGGCGCGGTGCTGAAAAACGATGCCCAGCGGCACACCAGACACCTCGCACTGCTCGACAATGGCTGTCGCGGCGTCCAGCGTTCTTTCGATAGGCTTTTCCATCAGGATCGGTTTTGAAGCGGTCGAAAGAACCCGAACCAATTCTGTGCGCTGATCGGGCGGGGTTGCGATGATCGCAAAGTCGACGTTTGGGTCGTTGGCGATTTCCTCGACCGAGCTGTACGCGCGGGTGTCGTTTCGCTGCGCGAACTCAGCTGCTTTTTCAGGATTGCGCCCGAGGACGCCGGCAAGATTGAGGCCTTGCTCCGATGCCTGAATGGCAGCAAAATGCGTGCCCGAAACCATTCCCAAACCAATCAGCGCAATATTCATTCATTCCCCCGGATCACCGGGTCAGTCTGCGGGTTCGAACGGGAAAGATGCAACCATTAAAAACTGTGCTAACAATTGCGGGCAGAAGTATCGGAGGCAGAATTGACTGGTAATTTGAATGGGATGGCAGAAGACCTGTACCTGGGCATCAAAGACCTGCCAATCGTGTCTCCGCATGGTCACTGCGATCCGGGGTGGTTCGCAACCGATGCGCCGTTTCCCAACCCGGCAGAGCTGCTTGTGGTTCCCGACCATTACGTGTTCCGTATGCTCTATTCGCAGGGCGTTCCCTTGTCGGAACTCGGCGTTGGGGAAGAGGGGCGAAAGAAGGATCCTCGCGCCGTTTTCCGCATCTTTGCCGAGCACTGGCATCTGTTTCTGGGAACGCCTTCCCGGATCTGGATGAACTACGTGCTGCATCAAACGCTGGGCGTGTCTGAGGAGTTGTCTTCGCGCACGGCAGATCTGATCTATGACATGATTTCAGACAAGCTGGCGCAACCCGATTTTCGCCCGAGGGCTTTGTTCGACCGGTTCGGGGTCGAGGTTCTGGCCACCACGGATTCCGCTCTCGACGGCCTCGCGGAGCATCGGGATATCCGTGCAAGCGGTTGGGGCGGGCGAGTTATTCCGACGTTCCGCCCAGACGGGGTTTTGGATGGGGCGGACCCGGAGTTCGTGCAAAACCTGAACAAGTTGGCCGAGCTGACAGGCTGCGATCTGGGCAGCTATGATGGCTACCTCAATGCGCTGCGGATGCGGCGGGCTTATTTCGTCCAACTAGGATGTACGGCCACCGACCACGGTATCGAACGCGTGCAGACTGAGTGGCTGGACGACCCGGATGCGCTGTACCAACGGCTGAGACGGCAGGACGGGACTGAACAGGATGCTCGCCGGTTCTACGGTCATATGCTGATCGAAATGGCGCAGATGTCTGTCGATGATGGCCTGACCATGCAGATACATGCTGGCAGCAAGCGCAACACGAACGACGAGGTAATGCGGGACTTCGGGCGGGACAAGGGGGCCGACATTCCAATCGCGATGGATTGGGTCACGGGCCTTGAGGCGCTGCTGAACCGGGTCGGAAACTCGCCCGAACTGCGCGTCATACTCTTTACATTGGACGAAGGCACCTACGCCCGTGAACTGGCCCCTATGGCAGGACATTGGCCGTGCCTTCGGATCGGGCCGCCTTGGTGGTTCCACGACAGCCCAGCCGGGATTGCGAGGTATTTCGACCAGGTAGTTGAAACGGCCGGATACTACAATCTGGCCGGGTTCAATGACGACACGCGGGCTTTTCTGTCCATTCCTGCGCGGCACGATCTGTGGCGACGAGGTGTTGCGATTCATTTGGCCGAGCAGGTTGGGCGTGGTTACTTCGGTCGGGATAGTGCCGAGCATCTTGCACGGTTGCTTGCGGTCGATCTGGCGAAACAGGTTTACGGATTGCATATCTAGATGGGTACAATTCTTCACTTTGGCCTTGGAAACTTCGCCCGGGCGCATTTGCTGGACTACACCGATCAAGCGGGCGGATGGGACGTTGTCGGCGTCAGCCTGCGTTCATCCTCGGTTCGGGATGGATTGGCGCGACAAGGTTTCGAGTACGATTTGTGCGTGCAGGGGCAGGGCGTCCGGCGCATCAAAGCTCTGCGGGACGTTCTGGTCGCGCCCAAGGATCGCGCAGCGCTTTTCGATGTGATGGCGAATGCCGAGATCATTTCGGCGACCGTCACCGAGAAAGGCTACCATTTGGACGCCGCGGGCAATCTGAACCTTCAGGACCCGGCGATTGCCGCCGATCTGGCGGGGCAGGGGCCTTCGACGCTGATCGGATTTCTAGCTTTCGGCCTTGCGGAACGGCGCAAGCCACTAACGGTGCTAAGCTGTGACAATCGCATGGAAAACGGCAAAACGCTCGAAACGGCAGTTGCCGATTTTGCGGAAGCAGCCGGTCTGGACGTGAATTGGGACGCTGTTCGCTTTCCCAACGCGATGGTCGACCGGATCACCCCGGCCACCACGGACGCCGTTCGCGCAATCAGCGGCGATCCTATGGCTGTTCCGACCGAGGCGTTCTCGGAGTGGGTTATCGAAGACAATTTCGCCGGTCCTCACCCGGATTGGCCGGGCGTGCAATTGGTCGATGACGTAGCCCCGCACGAGATGCGAAAGCTGCGCATGCTGAACGGTGCCCATTCCCTGTTGGCCTATGCCGGGTTGGAGCGAGGCCTGAGCTACGTCCACGAAGCGGTTCGAGCCCCGGTTTTGCGCCCGTTGGTTTCCCAGTTGATGAGGGATGCGGGCGCAACGCTGCCGGCAGAACTGCAAGCACAAGTTCCGGATTATGCCGAGGCTCTGTTGCACCGCTTTGAAAATCCCGAGCTGGCGCACCGTCTGGACCAAATCGCGATGGATGGCAGCCAGAAGCTGCCGTATCGGTTTGTTCCCACACTCCGTGAGACCGGCTCTCAGGCGCTGATTGCGGGGATGCGGGCCTGGATCTCCTATTGCATGTCTGAGACCGCCAAGGGCAGGGCGCTGAGCGATCCTTGCGCGTTGGAAATCGCCTCGGCTGTCAAGCTGCCAGATCCGGTAGCGCCGCTGTTGCGTCTTGTCGGTGCCGAAGATCTCGCGCCACTTATCCGGGAATGATCGCGCCGCGGAACTGGACAACGGTGGACGCCAGATTGTGTCCGGCCATCAGGGCCTCGGCCTGCGATTTTCCTGTCAGCAAGGCCGCGAGGTACCCACCGTTGAAACTGTCGCCCGCCGCTGTCGTATCCAGCACGTGTTTGGCAGGTTCATAGTTTTGGTCAATGATCTGGCCTATGGACAGAGGGCCATTCTCTCCGCGTTTCAAGGCACCGACACCGTGATGATCGGCAAAGCGCGCTGCCACTTGATCCGCGCTTTCCCCGAACAGTGCCATCTCGTCGTCGATGGATGGTAGGGCAATATCTGCACGCTGCCAAAGCCGTTGGTTGATCTGCTGGGCGTGTTCAACGCTGTCCCAAAGACGCGGACGAAAGTTGCTGTCATAGACCAACTGGACTGAAGAGCCTTCGAGCCAGTCCAGAAGCGCAAGCCTTACCGAATGCGGAAGAATTGCCACGGAAATTCCTGACAAGTACAACACGTCGAAACCGTTCAGAAGGCTGAAGTCGTGATCGGCAAAAAGCTGACGGGCGGCCGCCTCGCTGCGCCAATAGGTAAAGCTGCGTTCACCGTCTGCAGAGGTCGTGATCGCGTATAGTCCTGGAGAAGCGTTGGGAATGATGCGGATGCCAGATGTCCCGATGCCATGACTGGCGATAAAGTCCGCGATGCGTCTTGAGAATGGATCGTCGCCCAGACATGTCACATACTCCACCTGCAGATCCGGAGCGGTGCGGTGCATGTAGATGGCCGTATTCAGCGTATCCCCTGCAACGCCGACCTTTGCGCCGGTGTCCAGCATGGACAATTCGATCATTGCTTCGCCGATGCAGGCAATTCGCGTCATTTCTTTTCTCTTTTCCAGATGATGAGCCCGGCGACCATGATCAGCGCAGCTCCTGCCAACGTGAATGCGTCCGGTACCGTGTCAAAGAAAAGGTAGCCCCAGATCGCAACGTAGATCAGGAACGAATAGGTGAATGGCATCAACTGGTTCGCCGTTCCGAACCGATGTGCGTTCGTCAGCAGTTGATGCCCGCACCAGCCAAAGACGCCAAGGCTGATCAGGACTATCAGACTCCACGTGTTTTCCGGCTGAACCCAAAACCAGATGGCGAAGGGCAGCAGGACCACGGTCCCGGTAAGCCCGAGGTAGAATTGCATGGTGTCCACGGCAACAACCCCGGACAGCCTGCGCGTCATGATCGAGTACAAAGCCAAAGCGGTGGCGTTGTAGACGATCAGCAACATGGTCGGATGAAAGGCCGAACCAAACGGCCGCACGACAACCAACACCCCCAGAAAGCCCAGTATGATAGCCGCCCAACGCCATGGTCCCACGCTTTCTTTCAACACGAAAACGGATAAGAAGCACACGATGACCGGGCTTGAGAACATGATTGCTGACACAACGGTCAGAGGCAAAAACCGCAGGGCATAAAAGTTGAAAACGGTCGCCGAGATCAGCAGTAAGGCCCGACTTATCACCTGCCATGGATGGTCGGTCTTGAAACGGCTGGCGTCAATCCCGCCCTTGGCGATCACACCCACTGAGATCACGAAGTGACCCGCATAGCGCATGAACGCCAACTGAAATGCCGGCACGCCGGCCAACGCCAACCACTTGGCCCCGAGGTCCACAAGCGAAAAGAATAGCCACGCCGTCAGCATCAGCACGATGCCAAGGCGCGGCAGGTCCGCATTGGGGTTGGCGGTGACGGCCATCGATCAGGTGCTGAAACGCTTGACGTAGTAGTCAACCATCTGGCTGACCATGTCATCCGCCTGACCGTGGTCGCGCGCGTCATTCAGCGCCGAAAGCGCACACTGCGACATCACGCTGGTAACGCCTGCATCGCGTGCCATACGGTCATAATACCCAAGGTCTTTTGCCGCGTTCTTGATGGCAAAAGCCAGCTGGTTTGGATCATTCTCGACGCCATAGGCTTTGACGAAATCCATCATTCCAGAATGCAGCGGCCCTGCGGCCATAACGTCATACACCTGCTTGCGGTCAACACCGGTAATATCTGCCATGGCAAAGGCTTCGGCCATAGCGTTCGCGACGGTCATTCCGAAGAAGTTGTTGATCAGCTTGATCGTGTGTCCGGACCCAACGGGGCCAAGGAAAAAGACGTTTTCGCCCAAATCCTTCAGTGTCGGCTTGGCCTTGTCAAAGGCAGCCTTATTGCCGGACGTCATGATGTTGAGCTTGCCTTCTAGCGCGTGCGAAGGCGTCCGGCCAAGTGGCGCATCCAGGTAGCTTCCGCCAGCTGCGGCAACCTCCTCGGCCAAGGCGCGTGTGCTGCCTGGGAGCGAGGTGCCAAAGTCGATGACGATAGCCCCAGGTTTCAATCCCGCAATCACTCCATCTGGGCCGCGCATTCGGCTCTCGACCTGTTCGGAGGTGCCCATGCACAACATCACGATGTCGTTGGCCTCAGCCAGTTCTTGGGCGTTTTGCATCTCGCGGGCGCCCCGGTCAATCGCAGCGTCCAGGTATGTGCGGTCGCGGTTTCCCAATACAGCGACCGAGTATCCCAGGTCCAACAGTCGGCTCACCATGGCTCCGCCCATTAGTCCCAAGCCGATAAACCCGATTGATGGTTTGCTCATTGGTTTCCCTTTCCGTGAATGTGTCTGGTTTTTATTCTTGTGTCTGATGCGGGCGGCTTTGCAGTTTGAATGCTCATATTGCCCGGCGGATAATCATTGGTCTTTGTGTGGTCCGGTATTTGCCGGACCGCATGTCCATCAGGCCGGCGCCCGCGCTCGAGCTGTTCGCGCCTTCAGCCCCTGTTCGATCCATGATGTGACCTCAAGCGTCCGGGCTGCATCCTCCACGTCGATCAGTGGAGGGGCGCCGTCGATCACGTCAAGGAAGTGATCCAGTTGCGCCTCAAGTGGTGCGCGTTGTTGTTCTGGTCGTGTAAGTTGGTCTTTCTGGGCCGCAGTGCCCCAATCCTTTCCACGCCACAGGGTCATGGAGGGAAAACTGACAGCGCCGCTGGTTCCCGTGATCCACATCATGTCCTGGTGGGTCGTGCCGATATTCGGGTTTTCGCCGGTTCCGGCCTCAAACCCCCAAGGGCTAGGTGCGGTGTCGGCAAAGCTGATAGTCCCCGTCGCGCCGTTTTCGAACGCGATGGCAACAGCCCCGCTTTCTATTCTATCCGATCCGCGGATTGATGCTCCGGGCAGGGCGACGACATCCGAGATTTCTCCGATCACAAAGCGCAAGACATCGATATCATGCACCAGATTGATCATGACTGGACTGCCATCAGATGTCCGCCAGTTCTGTTCAAAATAGCTCTCGGGTTTACGCATGGCCCATAGCAACGAGACGTTGATGACTTTTCCGATCGTACCTTGCGCGATCACCTCTTTCAGGTGCTGCAAGGTTGTGTGATACCGCCGATGGTGGCCTACAAGGCTGCGGACATCGGCCTTGCGAACGGCCGCCCTCAAGCGCTGGGCATCATCGATCGATGCCGCAACCGGCTTTTCGATCAGCATGTGCCAACCGCGGGATGCGGCCAGAATGCCATGTTCGGCATGCAGGCGGGTCGGCGTCGCGATGATGACGCCATCCACCGGGTCCTGCACCTCGTCCATACTGGCAAAACGCGGCGCGTCGATCTGGATCGAGCCATCTGGATCGGCCAACCCGACCAACACGCAGCTGGGATGCTCGATTACGGCGCGCACGTGGCGGATACCGATCAATCCACCGCCGGCTACAAGGATCCGTTTCACATCACCGCTCCGATTTGCCAGGGAACGAATTCGTAGTTACCCAGGCCCTGCGCCTCGGACTTGGTTCGCGCGCCCGAGGCGACTTGGAGCAACCGTCGGTATATTTCCTGTCCTTTCTCTTCGACGCTGGCACCTTTGGTCAGAATGTCGCCCGCATCCACGTCCATGTCTTCGGGCATGCGCGCTGCCAACTCAGAGTTAGTAGCGATTTTCAGCGTCGGCGCCGGTTTCGACCCAAAGGCAGAGCCGCGCCCCGTGGTAAAGCAAACAAGGTTGCACCCGGCCGCGATCTGCCCGGTCACCGAGGCCGGGTCATATCCGGGGCTGTCCATGAAGGTGAAGCCTTTGGCGGTGATGGGTTCGGCGTATTTGAATACACCGGTCAATGGGGTGGTTCCGCCCTTCGCCGCTGCCCCCAGCGATTTCTCAAGGATGGTCGTCAGACCCCCTTGCTTGTTGCCGGGGCTTGGGTTGTTGTCCATCGAACCGTGATTGCGGGCAGTATAGTCCTGCCACCAATCGATCAGTCCGATCAGTTTCTCCCCAGTTGCGCGACCAAGGGCGCGGCGGGTCAAAAGATGTTCGGCTCCGTAGATTTCGGGCGTTTCCGCAAGGACTCCTGTGCCACCTTGGGCAACCAACAGGTCGCAGGCATGTCCGAGTGCCGGGTTCGCGGTCACACCTGACCAAGCGTCCGATCCACCGCATTGCAGCGCAACCATCAGTTCGGACGCCGGGGCTTCGCTGCGCCGCGCCTCATTGGCAATGGGCAGCATCTGGTTGATCTTGCTGATGCCCATTTCCACGGTCCGGCGCAATCCCGCGACGTTCTGGATGTTCATCGTCTGGAAGGTTGGACTCTGCTTCAGCCCATACGCGTCCAGTAGCCAGTCGATCTGGTTCATCTCGCAGCCCAGACCGACCATCAGAACAGCAGCATGGTTGGGATGTTTCGCAAACCCCCACATGACCCGTTGAAGAGCTTCGAAACCGTCGCCGGAATCCGCCATTCCGCAGCCCGTTCCGTGGACAAAGGCCACCACGCCGTCGACGTTCGGAAACTCGGCCAGCTTGTCCGGCGTGAAGTGGTTGGCGATCATGCGGGCCGCAGTCGCGGAACAGTTCACGGTGGTCAGAACCGCGATGTAATTGCGCGTGCCGACCCGACCGCTGTCCCGGTGGTAGCCCATGAACGTATCGACCGATGTGGCAGGTTTCGTGGGTCTGTGATCCGTCGCAAACTCGTAGTCCACGCTGGTGTTGCGGAACTCGACATTGTGGGTGTGCACATGGTCGCCGGGTTCGATCGGTTGGGTGGCGTAACCGATGATCTGGGCGTATTTTCTGACGGGATCGCCGGGTGCAAGATTCCGCGTGGCAACCTTGTGTCCCGAGGGGATGCGCGTATTAGTCATGATACCCTCGACCATACTGCCGACGTCCAGGGGCCGAGTTGCAACCACCACGCTATCCGTTCGATCTAAACGTACAAAAGTCATAGTCAGCTTTCTTGGGGGCAGCAGCTAGGCGCAGAACGGCGAGTCCGATGTCCACCGGTGAATATCTATATGCGGTTGTCCAGACAGCCTTGCTCGCGCCGCTTCCCAATTGGACTTGCAGACGCGCCAATCTCGCAGCTCGGTTTCTGGGCGCGATCTGGACCTTGCGATGAAGCTGGGGAAATGGTCTCGACCGGTGGGTTGGCCCGCCGCACTGAAGCGGATGTCGAACGACCAGCGGAACCGGTCCGTTTCATTGACCAGCGAAGCGTGCGGCGTCAGAGGGTGAAACAGGATGATCCCGCCCGCCTTGACAGGAAGGGGCACGGCTCGGCCTTCGTCGATGAACCCGTCGGCAATACCAGTCTGCGTCCGCGCGCAATGCGGCAGGATGGATTGGTCCTGTGCCTTTGGCAACACTTGCAGGCAGCCGTTTTTGACCGTTGCATCGTTGACGGCAATCCACACTGTGACCATGTCGGTCTGGTCCGCATCCTCCAAAGCAACCGCCCGGTCCTGATGCCAGTCTGTCGCGGTGATATGCGCGCGAACCTCGTCCTTGGACAGCTTGAGGGCAGGGGGCTTCAACCGAACGTGCTGGATCGGATTGCTAACCAGCTCTGGCCCAATCAACTGCTCGACAATGTCAAGCATGGGCCGAGCCGTCAGCAAGTCGAACACTGCGGGTCCAATATGGAACGGTGTGTCCGCCATGATCCGATCGCCGGGTAACGAGATGTCCAGCGGCTGGAAATAGTCGCAACCGGCCTGATAGGCGGACAGAAGTTTGTCCCAGAAGGTCATTCCTAACGGCTCGTCCTTGACCAGTCCTTTTTCGTACCAACCGTCATAGAGCCGGTTCAGCACATCCGAGTATTCGGCCTGTACCCGATCCAGCACATCGCTGGGAATTACATCCTCGACCACGAGGTATCCGTCCGTCTGGAACTTGCCAATCTGATTTTGTGTCAGCATGGGTGCAACCTCACAACAGCAGCGCGATGATGCCCGGCCAGATCAGAAGAACGGAAAGCGCCAGCAACTGGATCCCGATGAATGGCAGGAAGCCGCGGAAGATATCCGTCAGACTGATATGCGGCGGGGCCACCGACTTCAGGTAGAACGCCGCCGGGCCGAAAGGGGGCGACAGGAAGCTGACCTGCATGTTCATACAGAACACGACACCGAACCAGATAGCGACATGACTCGGCTCCAACTGGCCAAAGATTCCGATTTCTTCGATGGGAAGTCGCAGGACGATCGGCAGAAAGACCGGAATGATCAGCAGCACGATGCCGACCCAATCCATGAATGCGCCCATGAACAGCAAGATCAGCATCATCACCAGAATGACCAGCATGGTCGGCAGCTCCTGGCCGACGATTAGGTCTGCCACGTATTGGGGCCCGCCAGCAATTGTGTAGGCACCCGCCAGCGCGGCGGCCCCGATCGTAACCCAGATGATGGTGCCTGTGGATTTTAGGGTTCGCATCAAGCTGTCCCAAACCAGCTCGAACGATCCTTCACCCCGCAGGATGGCGATGATCAGGACGGCGAAGGCGCCCATACCAGCAGCCTCGGTGATGCCTGTGATCCCGCCGTAGATTGAGCCGAGAACGACGCCGATGACGACCAGCGGCGCAACGAGGCCTTTGCCCATTTCCCACCCGATTTTGGCGCGCTCTCTGCCAAAGACGAAGAAGATCAGCAGAAGGGCAACGATTGTAATGCCGGCAAACCAGGGCAGGTAGTCAGCTGTTCCCAGCCTCGCGGGCTCGCCCTGGCTGGCAGCGTTCGAGCCTGAGAGCTCGAAGAACGCGGCCCGGATAAACAGAACTGTGGAAAACCCGGCGACGACGATGCTCATGAAGGCCCCAAACAGTTTGCGTTTTTCAGCCGGTTCGGGGTCGTTCGGGTCCGGCTCCGGCAGCGGAGCGTGATGAGGATTCAACTGCGTGCGGATGATGATGTACAGGATGATCATCGAGGCCAGCATGAAGCCGGGAATGAATGACGCGGTGAACAGCGACTTGATCGAGGTTTCGGTGATCAGCCCATAGATGATCAAAACGATCGAGGGCGGGATCATAGTGCCTAGCGACCCTGAGGCGCAGATGACGCCGATCGCGAGGTTCTGATCGTAGCCGAGGCGTAGCATCTGGGGTAGGGCGATAAGGCCCAGCAGGACAACTTCACCACCGATGATGCCGGACATGGCCGCCATGATCACCGCCATGATCGAGGTCACGATTGCGATGCCGCCGCGTGTTCTGGACAGCCAGACATTCAACGACGAATACATGTCACGCGCGATCCCGGATCGCTCTAACAGCGACGCCATAAAGATAAACAATGGCACTGATATGAGCACGTAGTCCGTTAAGAGCCCGTATATCTTCTGCGCCAGAATATAGAGCGGTCCAGTGCCTGGCCGACCGGTGAGAACCCCGTCGCCGAATGAAAATGGGTTCAAAAGCAGTGTCGGTTCGAACTTCAGGACAAGAACCAGAACCGCAAGGGAAGCTGAGGCCAGACCCAAAGGCATCCCGATCGCCAGAAGCACGATCAGGGCGACCATCAGGATGAGTGAGATTGTTCCAATATCCATCAGTCTTGTCCCACCGCTCGTTTGATCATTTCAATTTCGTCTTCGTCCGGTTCATCTGTGTGGATTTCCGGTTCTTTGTTCCAATCCGCGACTAAGTTCAAAATTGCTTGCATTGCGACGAGCGTAATCACGATCAGCACCATCGGCTGCAACGTCGCTGGGATCGGAGGATTGAAGGCAGAGCCATAAAGCTCCCATTTATAGAGCTTGTTGACGAACACCTGTTTGTAGCTGCCGTAGACCAGAAAGAAGGCAAACAGCACGATCAGTATTGTCGAAATCGTATCAAAAACGCGTTGAAGCCATCGTGGAACTGCGTCGTACAGCAGGAATATTCGAATGTGACTGCGTTGTTGCATGGCGTAGTAGCCAGACATCAAAAACACAAAGCTAGCGAACCAGAGTGTCATTTCGTTGGCCCACTCGGTCGGCTTTTCCAGGATATAACGCATGAAGACTTCGTAGAGCATGACGACAGTCATGATTGCGATCATCATCATCGTAACTCGGCCTATGAACAGGGCGAAACGATCCATAACCGTCGTGCCTTCGAACTCCATCGTAGCTGGGCGCACGGTCTTGGTACCAATCACTGCAAGAAACGGGAGAAGGACAAGCGCGGCCACGTCGATGATGTCGACATACCCCCCGAACACGCCAGAAAATTCGGGCGTGATGTCGCTGCGCAGATATATTTCTGTTACCTGACTTTTGAGGGATTCAGAGGTGTACGGCAGCCAATCCAATAGGAACGCAGGGAGATGCCAAACAAGCCAACTGGCCGTCGCGACGAAGGCCAACGGTATAAGCCATTCAATTGGTCCGCCTGAATTCTTGTGCATCGCGTAACCCTCGTCCCTATCCTTCGATCCTGTAGTGATCGATAAAGTCTCGATCCGGCTCGACACCCAGTCCGGGGCCAGTCGGGATCATGACACGGCCGTTATTGGCCTTGACCTGATTTTGAATTTCCAGCGGTACGGTCAGCAGATCGTCCCTAAACTTGTTGTCCGTTGTGTCGAACTCCAGCATCGGCTCCCATGGGTGCAAGCCGCCTGGAATCGCGGGCATGGCCGCCAGTAAATGCAGATTAGTTGCGACAGCGATGGCGCTACCCCAGACGTGGTTCACGACCGGAGTGAAATGTGCGTGGCACAGGGCTAGTACCCTGAGATACTCTGAAACACCGCCCAAAGCGCATACTTCTGGCTGCGCTATATCTATTCCGCGATTTTCAAGAAGACTGCGCCAGGCCCAGCGATTGAATACCGCCTCTCCACCCGAGATGTTGACATTAAGCGAAGCGCGCAATTCTCGGTATCCGTCCATGTCTTCTGGCGCGACCGGTTCTTCGAACCAATATGCGTCCAGTTCTTCCAGCGCCCGACCGACAGAAAATGCGTCTGAAGTCGTGTAGGCATGGTTTGCATCGACCATGAATGGAAAGTCATCACCAACCCCGCGTCGAACTGCTTCGCATAGCTGCACATCAGGCTTCGGACCAAAGCCGGTTTTCATTTTAGTGGCGGTAAAACCCATTTCCTTGATCTTTGCGGCTTCATCCTCAAAACGGCAGGCCAGATTAGAAATCGGTTCGTCCCGAAGCATCATGCCGTAGCCGTAGCAAGGAACGCTTGAACGATGCGCGCCGCCGACAAGCTTATGGAGGGGGAGGCCAGAGATTTTTCCGGTGATGTCCCAAAGTGCGATGTCCACCCCGGACAAAGCCTGTATTGGCATTCCGCTTTGGCCATGGTCTCGCAAAAGGTTGTACACCTTGTGCCAGATCACGTCTTTGTCCAAAGGGTCCATGCCAAGGATCATTGGCTGGATGACCTTTTCCACGATGGATTTGTTGGCAATGGCTACGTTTCCGGGACCAAAGCACTCCCCCCAACCAGTTACCCCTTCATCTGTCTGAACCTCGACCAGATGGGTTGTGCGTTTGTCATAATACTGTTGCGAGTAGCCCAGAACTTCCGGCATGTCGTACTGCAGTACGTGACTTATTATTCTGGTGATTTTCATGAAGTTCTGGATCCCGGCGCCGAACCGGAGAGGCCGCAAGCGCGGCCTTTCCGTGTGTCGTAAGTCGGTCGCAGCCTGATTACTGCATTGCGCCCAGGTCACGCAGGAAGTTGATGTGGCTTTCCAGCAGCGCCTGTGCTTCAGGGGTCGTTGCGAACTCAGTCCAACCGACCTGAACGGCCGCGCGATAGGCTGCCAGATCTTCAGGTGTCCATTCGTACAACTGAACACCCTTTGCTTTCAGGTCTTTTGCTGTCTGAGCGTTCTGCACTTCGTTGATGGTCGCATTGTGCAATGCCAGGCTATCCATTGCGACTTCCATGATCTTCTTATGGTGTGCAGGCATCGCTTCCCAAACGTCTTTGCGACAGGCGAGGTGATCTGCAGGCATCGAGTGGAAACCTGGATAGTTTGTGTGACCTGCGATCTCGTACAGACCCAGACCCACGTTGTTCGTCAGGTTCGCAGCATCCGCACCATCAATGATGCCGGTTTCCAAAGCCGTGAAGATTTCGTTGAAGTCCATCACGATCGGAGAAGCACCAAGTTCCGCGAATACCTTGGTTGCAAGGCCTGGAGGCGAGCGGAACTTCCAATCTTTGAAGTCTTCCACTTTTGCAATCGGCTTGGTCGAAGACAGCGACTCTGGCCCGGGGATCCACCATCCGATGAATTCCATGTCGTAGCCGTTGTACAGATCATTTACAGCTTCTCTTCCGCCGCCATGAAGAAGCCAGGCCATTTGCTGATATGGGTTCTGATACCCACCGAGCAGGTCGCCCGCGAACTGGAAGGCCGGATTTTTACCGGTCTGATAGCCGCCGCCCGTCATGTCGCAATCAAGAATCCCCGTAGCTGCGGCGTCGAAGGTTTCAACTGATTTGACCACCGAAGAGGAATAGAACATTTCAACTTCGATTTCGCCGTTGGACATCTCCTGAATGTCTTCAACGAATTTTGCAGCCATCTGGCCAGACAGAGTTTCGGGCGAAAAATGCGTTTGAATTCTGAGCTTCGTGGTTTCTGCCATTGCGAAACCAGCTGCCATTGTCGTGGCTACGGCCGCCACGGCCGCTGTCTTGACTATTTTCATGTTGTCCTCCCAGACGTTGAGCGTTGCGCGGAGAGGGAGATCTTGCCGCCTCCTTTGCCGTCACGCAGATAAACGTTAAGCCGACGAATCGAATGCAACAAGAAGAATTTGAAATTTCTAAAAATTTCGAGATTCTTGCGTAAACTCGAAAATAAGCTTAGGACGCTACTTGGACAAAATTTGAAGGCGCATACCGGGATGAAAGAAGAAGTCGATATTTATCAAGATCTTAAGATGCGCCTCATCTCGAATGGATTCGAGCATGGAGCCAAGGTGCGGGCCGAAGAATTACGTAAAGAGTATGGCTGTTCTGCGAGTGCAGTTCGCGAAGTCCTTTTTCGATTGTCCGCTGTAGGGTTGGTGGACTTTCAGGAACAAAAAGGTTTCCGCGTGCCAATGCGTTCGCCGCAGAAGCTTATCGAATTGACACATGTCCGTGTTTTGTTGGAGGCCGAAGGTACCGTAATGTCGATCCGTAGTGGCGGGGTGGATTGGGAAGCAAGACTGACGGCCGCGCATCACAAACTCAGCCATATCGAAAAACGCATTCACGCCACAGACGACCCGAGCGGCCTTATCGAGATATGGTTTGCATCGGAGAAGGAGTTTCACCAAACGCTCATTTCTGCCTGTGGCTCGGAAACCTTAAAACAAATGCATGGCCGAGTTTACGCGCAATTCAGACAGCAGTTGATGGTGGCAGACCGGAACTTTGAGTTCATTTCTCAGAACATAAGACACCATGCCGATATACTTGAGGCAGCATTGTCAGGGGATGAGCAGTTAACACGAGAGAAAATTCACGATCATCTGAAACGCCACCTAACTGGAAAGACGATGGGCGACTAGCGCCGAAAATCGTCTTCCAAATACACCTGAATGATTTCGTCGAAGCTTGATTCCGCCTCGAACCCCAACTCCAGAGCGCGATCTGTTTGAAAGTCGCGCGGCCAATTCTTGACTATTCGTTCGATTGCCTCGTCGCGTTTTCGCCTGACAAGGCCAACGGCATCTTGACCGGCCGCGGCGCGCAACGCCTCGATTTGTTCGGCGACGGTGCAACTTACGCCCGGCATGTTCAACGCGCGTCTGTCGTTCAAAAGCTGCGTGTCCATTGTTGCAGCATGGGTCAAAAAAGTCGCAGCGGCGCGGGGGCTGGCGTGCCAGTGGCGAACAGTTTCGGCAACAGGCAAGACAGCCTCAACCCCATTCAATGGCTCTCGGATTATACCTGAAAAGAAGGACGAAGCGGCAGCGTTGGCTTTGCCAGGGCGCACACACAAAGTGGGCAAGCGTAAGGAAATACCGTCGATATATCCTTTCCTGCTGAAATCCGTGATCATCAATTCAGACGCCGCTTTTTGTGCTCCGTAACTGGTCAAAGGTGCCGAGAGGAACTCATCACTTATCTTTTCGGGGAACGGCGCCCCGAAAACTGCTATGGACGAGGCAAAAACCAGACGAGGTGTGTACTCGCCTCCTGATGCCTCGTGTTCATCCTTGAGTGCGTTCAGCAGTGTCCAGGTCGCCATAAGATTGACATCCCAGCCCAACGCGAAGTCTGTCTCAGCTTGGCCTGAAACGATAGCTGCAAGGTGGAATATGACGTCCGGGCGCTGAGCTGCAACAGACTTGGCGATGCCTGACGTGGTCAAGTTCCCCTCAATTTGCTTACCTGGCGCACTGTCGAGCGGGAATGAGAGATCGAACAATGAGAGTTGAGCATCTGCTCCAAAAATTTCTTGGGTCGAAATGCGGTGGGCCAGTTTCTGGCCAAGCATTCCTCCACCGCCTATAACAAGGATCCGCGTCACAGCATTCCGTTCCGTTTTTTGAGTTCCAGATACAAGGCCGAATGATCCAGCTCGGCCCCATCCATTTCGTCTATCAGATATTCGAAACGGTCGCGCACGGATTGGGTGCTGGGTAGCTCGACCCCAAGGCTGCGCGCTTCCTCTAGTGTGTTGTCCAAATCCTTTATTTGAAACTTAGACAAACCTCCGGGTACAAAATTTCCATCAGACATGCGTTCGCCATGTTGTTGCAAGATAATGCTATCCGCAAAGCCCCCCTTCAGTGCGGCCCTCAACGCGGTCGGGTCTGCACCGCCTTGTTGAGCCAGCAATGTCGCTTCGGCGACAGCCGATATTGTCACAGCGACAATTGTTTGATTGGCCAATTTGCATAGTTGACCGGAGCCACTTGGGCCAACATGCACAGGGCGCCCCATTGCTGTCAGAACCGGTCGCACGCGCTCCATAACGTCCTGATCGCCACCGACCATGATCGCGAGGGTGCCAGCTTCGGCACCCTTGGTGCCACCGGAAACCGGGGCGTCCAGATGCTGCACCCCCATCAAGGACAATTGCGCGGATTGCTCTCTGGCATGTTCGGGTTTGGCGCTGGACATATCAATCCAGATCATCCCTGGTTTGAGTTGTTCGCGGAAAGCCTCGTCAGAAAGTAGCGCGCGGGTCGCGTATCCATCCGAGAGCATCGTTATTATTACGTCTGCACCCGAAATCGCCAGCGGGGCAGTTTCCGCCAACGTCGCGCCTTCTGCTGCTAACGGTTTTGCCTTTTCTAAGCTGCGGTTCCAAACAGTGAGCGGAAATTCCGCGCGCAAAATATTCCGCGCCATGGGGGCACCCATCAGGCCGGTTCCCAACAGAGCCACTTTGAACTGCTTGCTCATCATCTACGTCCTTCCCAAGGTGCGCCACGCATGGTTATGGCCAAACCAAAATCTCTGTCATACGCTAACGGCTCTGGGCCCACATGCCAGAAGTCGTTGCTAAACCGCCAAGGTTTCTTTGCTTTTCGGTTGATCTGTGGAACGAAACAACGCGTGTTCAACCGCCACCTTATGAGTCGGAATGTTTATATGTTAGAAAGGCTTAAGGAGAAGCGCGACCTGTCCATAGCCACCTCACAAGGGATCAGAATTGCAAGCACGATTGCATCGGCAAGAAGGGGTGCGAAAGTCTATGCGACGGATATAAACTCCAAAAATCTAAATTCGATTCGCGGTCAGAATCTCGAAAATTACGAAATTTTCGAGATGAATGTGGCGAATAATAGCAGTATTCAACATGGGGTCGCGCGATTGAAGCCAGATGTTTTGTTCAACGGCGACGGGTTCGTGCATCACGGAACTATTCTTGATGCAACGGATGGTGAATGGGATTTCGCCATAGACCTCAATCTGCGCTCAATGGTGCGGACGACAAAGGCTGCCGTTGTTGGGGTGACGAAATTGGTGACCGTGGATTTCATAGTGCGAAAAATTCGGCGCAATTGTACTTGCCCTGGAACAGTCGAGAGTCCCAGCAGGCGTGACCGCGTAGATGCGCTGGGAGAGCAGCTGGGCCGCAGAGAAGAAGCCTTTGCACAATTTGTGGCGCGCCAGCCTACGGGGCATGTAGCGAAAGCAGAAGAGATTGCTGAATATGTCGTCTATCCGGCGTGCGATGAGAGTGCATTCACCACAGGACACACACGTAAAATTGACGGAGGTTGGTCAGCCCAATGACAAAAGTATCAAAGGACGATCTGCGATCTCGTAAGTGGTTTATGAATTCCGAGAACCTTGAGATGACTGCATTGTATCTGGAAAGATACCTGAATTACGGGTTGACCCGTGCGGAGTTGCAATCAGGCAAACCGATCATTGGTATTGCTCAGACTGGCAGTGATTTGAGCCCCTGTAATCGGCATCATATCGAGTTGTCCAAACGCGTTCGCGACGGGATCATCGCCGCCGGGGGAACGTGTATCGAAATACCGGTCCACCCGATACAAGAGACCGGCAAACGGCCTACGGCCTCGCTTGACCGCAATCTGGCTTATCTGTCCTTGGTCGAGAGTCTATTCGGGTATCCGATTGATGGCGTTGTTCTAAACATTGGTTGTGACAAGACCACTCCAGCGCTTCTTATGGCCGCTGCGACTGTCAACATCCCGGCGATTGCCTTGTCAGTTGGTCCAATGCTCAACGGTTGGTGGAAAGGCGAGCGCGCCGGATCAGGCACGGTTATCTGGAAAGCGCGCGAAGACCTTGCGGCTGACGAAATCGACACCGATGAGTTCATGGAAATCGCAGCCGCCGCCGCTCCTTCGGTGGGGTATTGCAATACGATGGGAACAGCAACGACCATGAATTCGCTTGCTGAGGCATTGGGTATGCAATTGCCCGGATCAGCAGCCATACCAGCCCCGTATAGAGAGCGCGGTCAAATCAGCTATGAAACCGGTAAACGTATTGTGGACATGGTCTGGGAGGATCTTCGCCCCAGCGATGTGATGACACGTCAGGCTTTTGAGAATGCGATTGTTATAAACTCGGCGATTGGTGGATCGACGAACGCGCCAATCCACCTGAATGCAATCGCCCGGCATCTTGGTGTTCCACTGACCAACGATGACTGGCAGAAGCTTGGCCACGACGTTCCTTTGTTGGTAAACATGCAGCCTGCGGGTGAGTATCTGGGCGAAGATTACCAACAGGCCGGGGGTGTTCCAGCCGTTGTCGGAGAGCTTCATGATGCTGGATTGCTGCCGCATCCCGATGCGTTAACGGTGAACGGCAAGACGATGGGCAATAATTGCTCGGCGCGCCGGTCTCAGAATAGCGAAGTAATCAAGCCTGTCGGTAACCCGGTCAAGCAACAGGCGGGGTTCATCAATCTCTCGGGCAACCTGTTCGAGAGTGCAATTATGAAAACATCCGTGATCTCACCGGCATTTCGAGAGACCTACCTGTCGAACCCGGATGATCCAAATGCCTTTGAGGGTAGGGCAGTTGTGTTTGATGGGCCTGAGGACTTTCACCATCGGATCGATGATCCCGCAGAAAACATCGACGCAAACTGTATTCTGATTATGCGCGGAGCGGGACCAAAAGGATACCCGGGTGCCGCAGAGGTCGTGAACATGCGTCCGCCCGCATATTTGATAAAGCAAGGCATCGAAGCCCTTCCTTGCATCGGTGATGGACGGCAATCCGGTACATCAGGAAGTCCGTCTATCCTGAACGCCTCACCCGAAGCTGCAGAGGGTGGTGGGTTGGCCTTGGTGCGAAATGGTGACCGACTGCGCATCGATCTTGGCAAAGGCACAGCGGATATGCTGGTTTCGCTTGAAGAACTGCATGAACGCGCCCGCGATCTGGAGGCAAAGGGTGGGTATGCAATGCCGCCCAACCAATCCCCGTGGCAGGAAATATTCCGCGAAAAAGTAGATCGCTTGGATCGCGGTATGACACTCAAGGGCGCAGAAAACTACCGCGATATCGCGCGAGGTTTTATGCCACGCGATAACCACTAAAAGGAACAGAAATGAAACTTGTTCGTTACGGAGCCGAGGGCTCGGAAAAGCCGGCTCTGGTCGACTCTGAAGGTCAATTGCGGGATCTGTCCGCCCATATCAACGATATCACGGGTGACGTGCTGGATGATGGAACGCTTGATAATTTGCGTTCGTTGGATCCGAACAACCTGCCAATTGTGGAGGGTGATCCTCGTATCGCACCATGTGTCGGTGACATTGGTAAGTTTCTCTGCATCGGTTTGAACTACTCGGACCATGCCGCAGAAACCGGCGCAGATATTCCCGAGCATCCGATACTTTTTTTCAAGGCTAACTCAGCGGTCATTGGGGCGTACGACGATGTTGTCATGCCGCGGGGATCTACGCACACCGACTGGGAATGCGAACTGGGTGTGGTCATCGGTAAGACGGCCAAATACGTATCCAAGGACGAAGCGCTTGAACATGTTGCGGGCTATTGCATCGTAAATGACGTGTCAGAAAGACATTTTCAAACTCAACTGACCGGTCAATGGACCAAAGGCAAGTCTTGCGATACATTCGGCCCTACCGGCCCGTGGCTAGTGACCCGGGATGAGGTGCCCGATCCCCAAAGCCTTGGAATGTCACTGGATGTAAACGGTCAGCGCATGCAAACCGGGAATACTGCTACGATGATCTTTTCCGTTGCCGAGATCATTGAGCACCTAAGCCAACTTTTCACACTGCACCCCGGTGACGTCATTTCAACTGGAACACCGCCCGGTGTCGGAATGGGGATCAAACCAGAGCCAGTTTACCTAAAAGAAGGCGACGTCATGGAGCTTCGCATCGATGGACTTGGTGTTCAGCGGCAAAAGGTCGGCCAAGATGACTGACTTGTTGCAAATCGGAGGGATCACAGAACGGATGCGAGAGCGCCTGTCAGCAGCGTTCGACATTCATCAATTGGACGATTTCAACGCGGAAAGTGTTACGCATATCGTTACGAACGGGCACGATGGTGTTCCTCATGACCTGATGACATCACTCAGTAATCTGAAGATGATCAGTGTCTATGGAGTCGGCTACGACGCCGTCGACGCAAATGCAGCGGCTGAGTGTGGGATTGTTGTGACACACACGCCCAATGTGTTGAACAAAGAAGTCGCGACCACCGCCGTTCTGCTGTTTCTGTCATGTTATCGAGAGCTCATACGTGACGATGACTACGTTCGGTCCGGACGGTGGGCAGTTGAAGGCAATGCCCCTTTGACGCGATCAGCGGACAATCAAAAAATAGGCATTCTTGGTCTTGGTCGCATTGGTCAGGCGATCGTTGATAAGTTGGAGCCGTGGGCCCCCGAAATTTCTTATCACACCCGCAATCAAAAGGATGTCCCATACCGGTATTTCGACAATTTGGTTGAAATGGCAGAACATGTGGACGTCCTCATATGCATCACGCCCGGCGGCCTGTCGACCAATAAGCTGGTCAACGCTGAGGTGCTGCGCGCGTTGGGGGCAGGCGGCACTTTAATAAACGTTAGTCGAGGTTCGGTCGTCGACGAAACTGCCCTCATCAATGCACTGCAAAACGGTGAGCTCGGGTGGGCGGGGCTTGATGTTTTTGAGGACGAACCGCGTGTTCCAAAAGCATTGCGCGATCTGCCCAATGTCACCTTGCTCCCTCACGCTGGTAGCGCGACTATTGAGACGCGTGCAGCAATGGGTGACCTAACTGTCGACAATCTGCTGCAACACCTCAAGGACGGATCGGTGATCACAGCTGTGCCGGAATGCAGAGATCTGTAAAAGGTCAATCTGAAAAGTGCTAGAGTTTGCTGTTGCGGTTTTCTTTCTACTGATTACGCCGGGCCCAGGTGTTCTGACAACTGCGGGCATCGGATCAGCATTTGGTTTTCGAGCTGGACTCGCTTTTGTGGCCGGTTTGATGCTGGGCGGGTTCATCAACATGATGATGGTTGTCTCCGGAGTCGCTGCGGTAGCTTTGGCTATTCCGGTGCTTAGAACTTTCCTGCTATTTGCCTCTGTCGGGTATTTGGGATTTCTCGCCTGGCGTATTGCCAGCGCTGGGTCAAAGGTCGGGTTTTCCCCTGCGGTTTCGCCACTTGGGTTTGCGAACGGGCTGACACTTCAGTTCATTAATCCCAAGGCTTATGTGGTCGGCACAGCATTGTTTTCAGGGTTTGCCTTTTTGCCGGATGCGCCCGTTTGGGAGGTCGTCATAAAAATCATAGTTTTCAATATGATTTGGGTGCCAGTGCACATGATCTGGCTGGGTGCTGGCGCAAAACTGGGCAGCCTTGATTTAAGCGAGAGATCGCATCAAAGGATCAACTTTGCGATGGCGGCTTCGTTGATGGTTGTTGTGGTGATTGCATTGGCGTCGGCGCTTTAAACGACGCGTACGTCAGTCGTACCTAACAGTCGATTGAACGCCACAAATCAAAGTGAAGCCGTTATTCCACCATCGACGTAGAGCGTATGTCCATTGACGAAACTGGAAGCGGGGGAGGCAAGGAATACAGCGGCACCGACAAGTTCTTCTACATTGCCCCAGCGACCGGCTGGGGTACGTTTCTCGAGCCATGCACTAAACTCTGGGTCAGCAACCAATGCGGCGTTCAAAGGTGTATCGAAATATCCAGGCGCAATGGCGTTGCAGTTCAGGCCATACTTGGCCCAATCAGTTGCCATTCCTTTTGTCAGGTTGGTTACAGCACCTTTTGTTGCCGTGTAGGGCGCAATACCTGGTCGTGCCAATGCGGATTGAACCGACGCAATGTTGATGATCTTACCTGACTTTCTTTCAATCATGTGCCGTGCCACAGCCTGACCGACGTGAAAGACGGACGCGATATTTGTCTGCAATAGGCGCTCGAACGCGTCAGCGGGGAAATCCTGTAGCTCCGTCCTATGTTGCATTCCGGCGTTGTTTATCAGGATGTCTATGGGGCCGACGTTCTCTTCAAAGTTGTCCACGGCTGATCGGACACCTTCGTGATCGGTTGCATCGAACGAAAGTTCACGTACTGAGGCGCCTGTTTCACTCAACTCGGATGCGGCTGCCGCTAGTTTCGCGGTATCGCGCCCGTTCAAAACGACCTGCGCGCCGGCGGCAGCCAAGCCACGAGCCAACGCAAATCCAATGCCTTGGCTAGAGCCTGTTACGAGTGCGCGTGTTCCCTCTAAGTTGAACATTTCAAGCGTCATGCAAAAATCCCTTGGTTGTCAGCACCGACTATCCGTATCTTTTGGCAATCTGTATAGGGAGTCCGTGCAATGTCTTCGGCCAGTGTTGCTGTTGTTATCCATGCCGCAAAAGATCTGAGGTTGGAAAACCGGGACGTTCACGATGTGGGGCCAGACGAAATCTTGATTGCCATGCGCGCGGGTGGGATTTGCGGCTCTGACCTGCACTATTACAACCACGGTGGTTTTGGTGCGATCAAGTTGCGTCAACCTATGGTGCTAGGACATGAAGTCGCCGGGGAAATCGTGAAAGTTGGTTCAAGCGTGCAGGGGCTACACCTAGGTCAACTGGTTGCAGTTTCTCCATCCCGCCCTTGCCAAGCCTGCTATTATTGCCTGAACGGGCAGCAAAACCACTGTCTTGATATGAAGTTCTACGGCAGCGCGATGCCGTTCCCACATATCCAAGGCGCTTTTCAAAGCAAACTCGTGGCGAAAGCCAGTCAATGCGTTCCGGCAGATGGGTTGAGCCCTGCGCAGGCCGCCATGGCGGAACCGCTGGCGGTCTGTTTGCACGCGATTAAACAAGCCGGGAGCCTCCTGGGTAAATCGGTACTCATCACGGGATGCGGTCCGATCGGCTGCCTCACGATCTTGGCGGCACGTCGTTCTGGAGCGGCCAGAATAGTGGCGACGGATATCTCGGACCAGACCCTCGCTCTGGCGCGTGAATGCGGGGCAGACGATGTCATCAACACCTACGCCGATCCGCAAAAACTGGAGCAGTTTGAAAAGGACAAGGGCCAAGTTGATGTCCAACTGGAGTGTTCCGGGGCTCAATCGGCTCTGGCTTCTGGTGTCGTTTGCTTGCGACCGGGTGGAACATTGGTTCAGCTTGGTCTGGGCGGAGATATGACAGTGCCGATGCAGGCGTTGACTGCGAAAGAGATAATGCTTCGCGGGTCTTTCCGTTTCCATTCCGAGTTCTCAGGCGCGGTCGAGATGATGCGAAGCGGACTAATAAATGTCGACCTGTTGGTGACGCATTCCTTCGAGGTTGGCGAGGCCGTCACGGCTTTCGAAATCGCGTCTGATCGAAGCCAATCAATGAAGGTGCAGTTAACTTTTCCGGATAATGGCAATGGATAGACGAACGCGCAGTATTGCAAAGACTTATGAACAGGATGGTTTCGTAGCTCCGCTGGATATCCTGACAGCTTCTGAGGTCCAAACGCTACGCGATGATTTTGAGAAAGCGGAGCGCATTCTCAGAGACGACCCAGAGAAACTCAAGCTTCTATATTCGTATCCGGACAGGCTGATACCATCATTCGATGCACTTCTGCGCCATCCGAAGCTGATTGAGGCTGCTTCAACGGTGTTAGGGCCGGACCTCATGGTTTGGAGCGGTGCACTTTTCGTAAAAGAAGCGCGATCATCGAAAATAGTCTCGTGGCACCAGGACTTGACCTATTGGGGATTGGATGATGCTGAAGAAGTTACGTGCTGGGTTGCGATTTCAGAAGCGTCTGAGCAAAGCGGGTGTATGAAGTTTATTCCTGGCAGCCACAAAAGCCGTATCGTGCCTCACGTGGACACCTTCAGTGAAAACAATCTGTTGTCACGTGGGCAGGAAATCGCAGTCGATGTGAACGAAAAAGATGCAGTCGCTGCCGAATTGCGTGCTGGGCAGGCGTCCATGCATCACGGGCATCTTTTCCACGCATCAGGGCCCAATAACACCGACGATAGACGCATCGGTGCGGCGTTGCGTTTCATAAAGCCCTCAATGAAACAGCAAAACGGCGTGAAAACTTTGGTTGCGCTAGTTGCAGGGCGAGATGATTTTGGGCATTTCTCAGTTGCGTCCTCCCCTCAGGGATATTTGCATGAGGAGGATTTCGTTGTGTGTCAAAGGGATGCAGACCGCAAGAAACAAATACTCTTCGCCGGAGTGAAGTGACTCCCTTCACAAGCTCAGAACCATTGTTCCATCGGCCCGGAAGCCGACCTAAATCGCGAAAACTAGTGGATTTTCAAGAGTTCTCGTCGCAGCTCAGCCTTTCTTCCATTTGGGCGAAAAGTTGTAGAGGAAGTCTACGGCAAGCTCGAAATCAAAATAGTCACTGCAAGCTCTCAAAGTATTCTGTTTAGTTCTTAATTTGCGCTCAGCGACTCTTCCTTTGTTTTGACCTTTTCAGTTACTTCGCTCCAATATGAGCCACTTTTTTTGTCAATGTGGTTTTCCAATACTTTGAAAGCATTTTGGAAATCACCCTGTTTCACTGACTCGACGAGTTCAATGTGCTGCTTGTGGGATCTCGACATATGCCGAGGGTGACTGCCCAGCCTGTTGCGCACGGCTGAGACTTTCAAAGCTATTGTCTGATAGGCGTCGTTGAGGAACCTATTGTTTGCGCAATCGAAAATACATTGGTGGAATATAGTGTCCTGACGAAGGTATTCCGCATCATTTCTGGCATCTCTTGCCATGTTCATTTCTTGAACACATTCCTCCAGTTCGGCGTGGAGCCTATTGCTATCGGATTCCATAGCGTATTTTAACGCCGCGGTTTCGAGGCAAACGCGCGCATCGATTAGTTTGTCGAGTTCGTCGGGTTCAAGATCAAATACGAATGATCCACGTTGGGGTTCGACGACCAATAGCCCTTCCATTTCAAGTCTGTTGATTGCTTCGCGTACCGGCGTTCGGCTAACTTCCAGTTCTTTGGCAATTTTAGCTTCCGAAAGCTGTTCACCTAGATCGAATTCGCCGCCTACAATGCGTTCTTTCATGTTTTCAGCCACTAACTCGGTTAGTGATTTCGGGCGGTTGAATGGAGCCATTTCGTTTCCCCTATCAGGACTGTATCAACCGAAACATTGGCATTCAATGTGTTAGGGTCAGGACCCAACGACTATTGCGCGGTCTTGTCAGATTAACTTTGCTTGAGCGGGACAGGGCGGTTACCTAGCTTTTTACCCATAACCAGACCTGTCTCTTTCAAGTACCTCAAGACCAGCCCCGAGATAATCCGCCTTGCTGTGATGCTGCACATCCGTTTCCTGCTTTCGCTTCGCAATTTCGAAGATTTGCTGCACCAGCGAGGCATCGACGTGAACTGAGAAACTGTCCGATATTTGTGGAACAGGTTTGGCCCGGTGTTTGCTTCTGTGATCTGAAGAAAGAGTGTTCAGCAGCTACGCGCGTTCGCAAATGGAAGCGGCATTAACTTTGGCGGGCCGTTGATCACGAAGACAAGGTGCTGGAAGCCGTTGTTATCAAAGGCCGACACAAAGCTGCAGCGTTGAAATTCCTCAAGAAATTGATAAAGCAACACAGTAGAGCGGAAACCATGGTCACGAACCACTTCGCATCGTATCGGGCCGCACTCAGAGAGCGAGGAGCCACTGAAAAACAACAGACCTGCGCTTGGCTGAATAACCGCGTCGAGAACTCGCACCTCCCGTTACGACGGCGCCAACGCGCGATGCAGCGTTTAAGGCGCATGCGAAATTTGCAGAAATACGCCTCCGTCTGCTCATCTGTCTATAGCCGCTTAAACCAAGATAGATCGTTCGCTAGCAGAGGTACCCACAATCTGAAAAATACCACCGCTTTCACCGAGTGTCGTCAACTTTGTTCTGGGTAGGTTCTCGGTTTCCGCGGGAAACTGATACTGGTTCGGATTTGTCTAACAGCACCCCCTCGCAGGGGCTTCGCGGAACTAAGTAAAATAGATGCTGATCAGGCGAAAATTGCCGGATCAATCCGATCCACAGGCGTTATGACATCGGCGGGAATGTTCAGGCGTTCTGCCGCCTTTCTCAGGCTTTCCTCATCCGGGGCTTCGTACAAGCAGTAGGTTTTGCGCTTGTCTGCGCTGAGAAACGAAAAAATCCACTCGACGCCGACTTCGTCATTGATCTCTTTGATGTGAATCTTGTCATCGTCTGTGACGTTGAGCTGCTCGGCGAAATTTCTTTCAATTATGTACCTTGGCATAAAGTCCCCCAAACCAGATTAATTACCTTAACTCGCTACTCCTTCGAGCTTTGACCTAAGGGAAACCATACTCAATTTCTGTGAAATTGCCAACGCTTCCCCTTCCAGTTGAAACGCCTGTTCCACATCATTCTGACGCCCGCGTCGCCTTAATGCCGTTGCATATGCCGCCTTGCTGTGCGCGACCCAAGGTGGGCATTTCATGCGCGTGTCTATTTCTATGGCCTTCTCGAACATCTTCTCAGCGGCATCCCAGTCCTTCAGAACCGTACTCAGACTTCCGAGGCGTCGCGCAGCTGCGCCAGTGCAGACTGTAGTAGCCCCAGCGGTGATCGTCAGGTCTTCGTAGGGAGCAAGCATGCCATAGAGCGTCTTGGCGTGTTCCTGATGCTCAACGGCGACACATATGTCCGCCAGATAGGACAATGTCGTTGAATACATGGCGTCAGGTGGGAGATCGAAGCCATTGGCAGCCATTTCATTCAGTATCCGTTCGGCAGGTTCCTTGTATCCAAGCTCGGCAGCGATAAGCCCAAAGCCGGGCTTCCACGAAATGTCTTCGGGGCTGTCTGTCATCAATTTCTTGATCACAGGCGCAACTTCGTGCAGTCGATTTTGCTCGCGGCGGATCGTGAACATCTGAACTCCAAAGACGCCCTCAACATGTTCGCCGTGGGTCTTTCGACCAATCTTCACCGCCTCTGTGGCGTGTTTCTCGGCTTGCTCAAAATCGCCGTCCATAATTGCAACCATGGCGCGTGCGTGTTTCTGAACCCAATAGAGTTGCAGATGATTGTCCTTTTCCGAAATTTCGGTAAGCAAACCCAAAGAATGGTCCATTAACTCACGGTCGGCCATCTCGGCGCCTACAAACAAGCTCAGAGTTCGGTCCCGCCCTTGATCGATACTTCCAAGATGCTCGGCCACCCCGTGCATGGCCTCCAGATTTTCGCGCCAATGGCGGGCCTCTCTCCCCTTCCGCGCAACGAATGGGGCCCCAAAATGCATCATCATTACCGAGAACTGGGATTTATAGTCTCCCAGTTTTGCGGCCAGTTCCATGGACTTCTGGCCGAAACGCGCACCTTCGGAGAACTGACCGACGAACATGTGCGCGCGCGCGAGTTGGCTCATCAATCTGCACCGACGGACTTCATCGGCATCGGGCAAGTCTTTTAATGCATTGTCGCAGAGATCGATTGCTTCATTGTGCCTTTCGCTGGACATCATACATGAGTCAGCGAAATGGTTGGCCGCGTCAGCGGCCAGCTCCACATCGTGCACCGCCCGCGCCGCGTTAGAGGCGTCTTTCAGAACTGCAATCCCTTCAGGCAATTGACCCAGGCTGTCGTGGCTGCGGCCAACAAGGATCTTGCCTTGGATTAATTCTGTTTTGGAGTCAGGGCTAAGTTTTTCAGCAGCTTGCAGCGTTTCTCTGGCGTTTGTCATCGCCTCTTGGCTGGCAGATCGCGCCAACGCCATTTCTGTCGCAATTTGCCATTTTTCGAACGCAGCCCTCCAATCCTCAGCTTCTGAAAGGTGGCGGGCGACCAGTTCGGGACGACGCGCGATCTCGGCGGACCTTGTCTCTATCAACGCACGCGCCACATCTGCGTGTTGTTGTTTTCGAGTTGAGCTTAGCATGGACTGATAGGCAGTATCGCGAATAAGGGCATGACGGAATACGAAATGCCCGCGATTGTGACCGCTTTCGAAGATTATGCCTGTTCGCGAAAGCTCTTCGAGGCAATCTTTGATATCAGAATCTGCAAGACGCATCGCCGCATTCAATATGCTCGGCTCAAACTCTCTGCCAATAACAGACCCTGTAAGCGCAACCTGTTTTGCCTTAGGCGAAACCGCATCAAGACGCGCCATCAACGCGCCTTTCAAAGACGAAGGTATATGGATTTGCCCTTGCTCACCTGCCTCCACAATCGTTCGCGTCAATTCCTCCACGAACAAAGGTACACCGTCGGTCTTTTCAATGATTTTAGCAATCAGGGCATCGTCCGGTTTTTTGCCTGTGATGTTTGCGACAAGGTGCGAAACGTGCGCAGAATCGAACCGGCGCAGTACGAGTGACTGAACGTGCGTGTCCCCATCCTCGCGGGCCAATTCCCACCCAGGCCTGTGGGTAATCAAGATCATCAGAGGAAGGTCGCTGGATATCGACTTAAAACGCTCTAACAAGGCTTGTGTGGAAGGATCGATCCAATGCGCGTCTTCGACACACAGAACAACAGGGCACACGTCTGATCGCACCTGCACTGTGTGAATCAAAGTTTGGATTGTGATGTCGCGCTGCTCCTGCGGCGACATCTCGAGCACCTTTTGGGCTAGCGCACTACGAGGTGCAACCAAAGCTGCGAAGACAGGTAGAACTTGTTCCCAGTCCAGTCCCGGCCGTCTTTCCAGCATCTTCCTGACATGTTCAAGGATCAGATTGTCATCGAAGTCCGGTTCGACACCTGCGTCCTGGGATATCCGTTGGGCAACCGGATGAAAGGGGCTACTGCTGAGATAAGGAGAACAATTCAGCCTTATGATATCAGCCTGGTCATTCGCGGTAATATCTGCGAGGAATTCCTCTGTAAGTCGCGATTTCCCAATCCCAGGTTCACCGGATAGCAGCACAACCTCTCCATGACCATTCTGGGCACGTTGCCATGATTGCAGCAGAATACCCTTTTCGTAGTCCCGGCCGATCATGACACTATCGACATCATCGCGATGCGCCGCGCGGAACCGGCTTTCCGCACTGCGTTCTGACACCACTTTCAGCAGAGTACGAGGTTCTGCAAAACCCTTTAGTTCTTTCTTCCCAAGAGATTTGTATTCAAATATCCTATGCAAAGCGGTCTCAGTTTCTTCTGCCGACAACACGACCGAGTTTGGTTCCGCAAATTCTTGAATTCGCGCCGCAAGATTGACAACTGGGCCCGTCATGGCCCCTTCTTCATATGTGTTTTCACCGATATTATCGCCGACAACGACATCACCACTCGCAATGCCCAGCCTTACTGACAAGCGCTCTCCGTCCGGGGTTTTGAGTTCGCTGACGCGATGAACGGCCTCAAGACCGGCTTTGATCGCCCGAATTGCGTGATCTTCGTAGGCCCTCGGCCAGCCAAAAAACACGAGAAGACCGTCGCCCAAGTATTTTGCAACATAGCCACCATATCGACTTACGGCGCCCGCAACGGCGTCTTGGTAGTTCTGTAGTAAGTCCCGCATATCTTCGGGGTCGAAACGATTGGTGAGTTCCGTCGAGCCGACGAGATCGGCAAACAAAACGGTTACGTGGCGCTTCTCTGCAGTGGCCGGCTCACTATGCTTACTTTTGAGCGGATCGTCACTTTGTGAATGGTTTGAGATAGGCGCGTTTACGTTTCCCGGCGGGTGTTCACGAGAGGTTTGTGGCGAAGAGGTTGCACGTTTTTGGCCGCTTAGCTCTTGCACTGCGGCTAGGATGATCTTGCGGTGGCCAAGGCTTACCCCGAGTTCTTTTAAGTCGTCGTCTGACAGAAGTGGCAAAACACGCGCATCGATATCATTTGCCGCAAAAACATCTGCGTACTGGCTCAGTTCGAGATCTTTCAACCACTTTACAATTTCGACCGACATCTTTGGATCATGCTGGGATACGCATCACTAATCAAGAATACGCATTCAAAACGGGATGACCTTAAATGAATAACTCCAGAATACCTTTACCTTCAGATTAACCGACTAGGTCGGTTCTTGCCCCAGCATTCTAGAATTGCGCAACTTGCCAATTGGCAGCACGTATTTGATGATTTGTCTTTGAAGAGAGCTTTGTCCGCGATGTGTGATTGCGCGCAGCGCTAGGCCACATTAGCATAGTGAACGTCTCCTTTGATGGGCCGCGACGCGGCATACAGACTCAGCTACGTAGGGCAGCTTTGTGCCGCCCAAGATGAGCCAACTCGACACACCACTACAGATGCTGCGCTGACTCTGAAGTCGGTTGTGAGCCCACTTTGCCGGGTGCTGCACTGCGCAAGAACGTCTGCACTCGGGAAGCGCGCCAAAAACGATCTTTTTTGACGCCCACAACACCAACGAACAATCGCAAAATTCGCTGAGTGACTTGTGAGTTGTTTGTCTGCTTTGAGTCAGGAGCGGTGTTCACATTATTATTGCATTATTGCGTGCGACAGTTTGCATTGCTTTAGTGTTTATAATTTTTCCGCGGTTCTATTGGGAGTTTTATCTAATGCGATTGACGTTTTTGACTGTATGTATTTGTGCTTTGCCAACGGTCGCGGCCGCCGCAGATGTTGGGCAGGAAGCAATTGACGGCTGTATCGACCAATTGCGCGAAGTCGGTGGGCCAGATGGACAAGGTGGCACGGTGCTCTCCACCGAGTTTTCCGAAGCAAACTCGCTTGTCATGTTGCAAGATAGAGGCGAAACAATCTGGCGATGCCTTGTCTCAAACGATGGTCAGGTTGCCGAATTGAGCGTTGCACAAGCCGCAGATGATGGCGGTGGTGCGATGGCGGGCTCTTCTGGCACAGGCGCGCCAAGCACGGAGCGCGTGCAGTTCGCAAGTGGCACTTCCGGTGCGGAGCTGACCGGCTCTCTCCTGCCACAAGAGAGCCGACGATATATCCTGGGTGCGCGCGACGGTCAGTTCCTTTATTTCCGTCTCGCCGCGAACGGACCCGGAATGACTTATGTGATCTATAATCCGGACGGGTCTGTGCTGCTCGATGAAACGGGCGCGGCGCAAGAGTATCGTGGGCAGCTCTGGCAGTCGGGAGATCACGTGATCGAAGTCTACAACACTTCGAACGGTGCACAGTCCTACAACGTGATCTTTGGCATCGAATGACATGAATACGGATGAGTTTCCGCATCAAATTGGAGAATCCAATAAGAAATCGTTTATGCTGGTTTGTGCATTTGCGACACTCTGCGCAGTGGCGGGTTGCGTGGAGACTTCAAGCCCCACGGCACCTTCAACTGACCAACCGTCCGTGGGAAGCTCCACCGATCTTTCCGCAACTGAAGGTGCGCGGGCCGGTCAGGCCGAGATGGGCATTCAAAACCTCGGCTACGAGTTGATCCGGACAGACGGTCTAACCGCCTTCTGGTTTAACCGCAGCACGGGTGCCTGCGCGCGTATCACAACTGCCAATGGCCTTTATTCGGATGTCACGATGCTGCCCACAGCAAATTGCTAACGCTTTAGGTCGTGGCTGAGCACTTTGTCTGATCGAAAGGAAGTTTCATGAAATACACGCTTGCAGTCGCAACACTGTTCGTCGTTTTGGCAGGATGTGCAGAAGAGCAATCCTTCACCACGGAAGCGGATATTTCCGAAGCAAACCGGAACACCGAATGCCCCGTGGACGTATCGGAAGCGGATCGCGCGAACTATCCGGCGTGCAACTAATCTGACAGCGGCGCGCGGTGAATCTCACTTACACATGCCGAAAGGACTAAGCAGTGTCAGGTTCGGCAACCGCCTGTCGTTGGGTTGTTCGAACCGTAGGGGTCTTGTACCTCATAGCACTCGCGCTGTTTCTGGTCGGCACCTTCGGGCTTTTTGGTCAGCAGCGAGACCCTTTGTCCGGTATCTTCCTGCTGCCCCTAGGCTTGCTATGGGGTCTTTTGACAGATGGTTTTCCGGAGACTTGGCGCCCGTGGCTTGCGAGTCTGGCTCCGGCGCTCAATCTTGTAATCCTAACGTTGCTTTGCCGTCGCATAAGTCGACGCCAGTAGACATCATTTCTGTTATTTGAAAGGGACGCTGTGAGCCTTGATATTCCACATATAATTGTCACCGTAGCAATCAGTTTTGCTGTCCTCTGGGGCCTCGACCAGACGACACTTTTTGCGAACATGCCGAAACGAAAAGCAACAGTGCTTAAGTTTGTCACCCTATTCGTTGCAATCTTAATTCTGAACCTAATCTGGCCTTACGGGTCGAAGGGCTAACCAGAGACGCAGCTTTGAGGATCGTAGCTGCAGATCGGTAGTACACCGACGTCGCGCCTTTCGAAGGCAGCCGACCGTCCAAGTTCGAAGTGACGGCGTAATGGTTGCGAAACACTGATGCGAGGAACATAGGGTCACAGGGTTCACCGACATCCACGTGCAGTCTTTTTTGAGATCGGGTGCCTTGTCTGCAGAACGATTGATCGCTGTGACGACTAAATCCTCTGCGAGCGCAGCATCGAGGACAAGCTTACCTCTCCACCCATTCACGCCCAAAAGAACGGGCTAAAAAACCTTCTCCTTTCGATCAGGAACTGCACTTGCGACCTGCCCTCAGGCGGAGAGGCAAATCTTGTTGCTGTCCGGATCCCTGACGTAGGCCGAGAAACGCGGTCCCCGTTGGTTCGGCTCGCCTTCGCTCGTGCCACCTAGCTCGATGGCCAACGCATACAGCCTTTCGACCTCTTCAGCCGACCCGACGCTGAAGCCGACCATGGTTCCGTTTCCATTGGTGGCAGGGTTTTCGTCGAACGGGATGGCTACTGCAAAGGCAATGCCAGGTCCGAGCCAGTACGTCATTCTGTCGGTGGGCGAGACACGCTCCATACCCGTTTGACCAAAAAGCTGATCATAAAAGTGCGTTGCGGCGGCCATGTCGTTGGTACCGACGACGAAGTAGTTCATTTGCATGGTGCGATGTCCTTTGAAGATAGCGCGGAGTGTTGAGAGCGTCACTGATGGGTCAGTCTGAAGAACTCGATCAGTTGACCGTTCGGATCGGTGATCTTGAGCAGGTGGATGCCCGGCTCTTCGATGATCTTTGGAGCGGCCACGCCGGCGGCAATGGCACGGGCGTGCAAGACTTCCAGATCGGCGGATTGCAGGTAGGGAACCGCGCCCGAACCTGCCTCGGCCCCCGGTGCGTACTTATCCCGTGACACGATCGCGAACCAGCCACCAGCCACGTCGAACGCCACGAATTCTGGTAGCCCGATTGTCGGTTCACTGTCGAACAGGGCGCGGTAGAAAGCCTCCGATTCCTCCATGTTGTCGGTCGGCACATAGGCGCCCATGGCCATGATCGTCGCAGTTCCCCGCCGCTCGGAAGACTCCGCTGCGAGTGTTGTTGGCAGAACAGCGGCGAGGGTTAAGGCAATGAAACGTCTCATATTCTAATCTCCTTGGTTGAAGCCTTTCCTGCTTTTACCTCGCCTATGCTGACAGCGTGTTGTCAGCATGGTGTCAGTATGATCTGTTTCTTAGAAAGGAGATCACATGAGGCGCGGCGACAGGCTATTTGAAGTCATCGAGATTCTGAGGCGCGCCAAAGGCCCGATCTCAGCCCAGTCCATTGGTGAGGAACTGGGCGTGACCAAACGCACGGTGTATCGCGATATTGCTGCGCTGATGGGGCAGGGCGTGCCAATAAATGGCGAGGCGGGGGTCGGCTATGTGTTGGAGCCCGGCTTTCATATTCCACCGCTGATGCTCACCCCGGATGAGATCGAGGCCGTTACGCTTGGTGTGCTGTGGGTCCAGACCCGAGGCGAACCCGAGCTTGCGCTAGCGGCTGAGAAGCTGATCACCAAGCTGGAAGCTGTCGCACCTGACAAGTACCGGACGTCGTTTCTTCAGCCGGCGGTCAGCGTCGCGCCCGTCACTCAGCCGGATGAAGTACTCGGCGCGGCGGCAATTCGTCTGGCCATTCGGTGTCGCAAAAAGATAGCCTTGAAGTATTCAGATAACTCAGGCCAAAAGACCCGTCGCGTGATATGGCCCATACTGCTGGGTTATCGAGACACCAGCCGCATCATCGCCGCATGGTGCGAGATGCGAGAAGGTTTTCGTTACTTTCGGACAGAGCGGATCATTGACGCGGAGGTCCTCGAAGACAGTATTCCTCGGCGAATGGACCTACTCCGCGCCGAATGGCGCGATGCAGGTGATGCAGAACGAAAGCGCTATGAAGAAGGGGCATAGGGCGGGGCTTGCCGCAGGACCGCTTTGCGAAATCTGCAGCGCTGCTTTAGCAACGGCTCGTTTGGGCCGGAACCGCCAGTTTCTTGGAGTGGACCGAAGGTTGGCTTCGTCCGCAAAGAAGATATTGAGCGAAATTCGCTGAACGCCAGCATCGAGCCCACAGCACAAAGGCTTGAAGGGCAGCGCGCCTAGGTTCTGCTTTGCAATTTACTTGCAGATCGGCAATTCCGACGGCGGCTGTTTGGGCAAAGATGCTCTCCAACTATTTATGATCGGCTGTAGGCTGCTTTTGGGCCAAAACTTTGGTTCACCAATCGCTTTTAGGCAAGCTGCGTTCCAGTAAACTCCAGCTCGAGAAAGTGATTTTCCCTTTTTTACCGCCTTGGCGACAGCGTTTATGTCTTTGGATTCTGGGTAGATATACAGGGTTGTCGGGTTGCCTTCTACAAGCGCCAAAATCTCTTTTGAGGCGGATTGTGACCAGGTTGTGCAACCATTGCTACGACCACCAGTGTAGTTCACAAGCCTTCCGTAAGGGACATAGCCATCGTTGTCTGCATGTGTGCTTTGAGGGTTTTTGAACCTACATTGCCACTTAAGGAAGACAGCCGGATGGCCTCCGATGGCGCGCTCGCGGGCATTGCTCGTTTCTCCTTGACCATCAAACAAAAGAAACGTGCGGTAGAACGGCTGCGTTTTGCCGGAACGACTGTGGTAACCTTTGAAGGACGTGCGGGTTTCAGCCGTCACATAGGCGCCTCCGGCGGTTAGTTTAGAGCCCTCTGCATTGCTGAAGTTCTTCGCGCATTGTCGGCCATTCGAAAAATTGGCGCGCTGTAGTTTTCGGCCATTGCCATAGCCGGATGAAACCGCACGGAAGGACTTTTGTGACTCGCAGATGACATAAAAACGCTTGCCCGGATTGCCGTTTCTTGCAGTGCTGGGGCGGGTTGCGTCCTTGGCAAGGTAGCAGGGGTTTCTGACTTCGCCCCGTCGTAGTTTCTTGATGTAAAGCGCGCGTGCCCTTTCCAGAACGATTGGTGCGATTTGTCCCTCACCTGTACCCACGTGCTTTTGTAGCCACGCTGGAACATCTTGCGTTATCGCATTGGCGCGGTCCGGCAGGGCTCCCACCGACATGGCGATTGTTATGACCGAGAGTGCGAGACGGAGTGAATTCGGTAGCAACGGGAGATCTCCTGCTAGAATGTCCTCGGGTTCAGTCTACCACAGTTCTTGCGGGCTAGGATGCTAGGCAGGTTTACAAGCGAAGCCTCCTGTTGCCTCAAATCCCACTTTTTGTTTGCGGAGGCTTTATTAAATCTTGGACAATAAGTCCTAGGATGTTGCGCAGGTGTCTGGACATTCCGAGATTTGCTTCCAAATGAATGCCATGATCACACGTCGCAAGTTCCTGTTGGCAACCGCAACCGCAATTTGTGCTCCGTATATTGCGCGGGGACAAGCGGTGGCACTGAATGATGCAATCAGCGGTCTTCCCCAGTTGCATTCACTTCAAATTCAACGCGGAAACGACGTCATTTTCGCGCAGGCCCAACACGGTGCAGGCCTGGATAGGCCGGCCAATATAAAGTCATGTTCGAAAAGCATTGTGGCTTTGTTGCTTGGGACGGCGATCGACCGGGAGGAAATCCCATCTGTAGATGCCACCTTGCAGGAGGTCGCTCCGAGGCTTTTGCCCGCTAATGCGACACCCGGTTCCGAAAGCATTACGATGGAGGATCTGGTGACGCTGCGGGCAGGTCTCGAAAGAACCTCGGGCAGCAACTATGGAGAATGGATCAACTCTCCCAACTGGATCGCGGACGCGCTGACGCGACCGATGGTTGCTGAACCCGGAGAGCAGATGCTCTATTCCACGGGATCGACCCACGTGCTCGGCGCAGCATTGACTGTGGCGACCGGCCAAAGTCTATTGAGACTGACGCGTGAGAGGCTGGGTGCACCACTTGGTATCGAGATACCTGCTTGGACGAGGGATCCACAGGGTTACTACTTGGGTGGCAATGAGATGGCGATTACGCCGAGGTCTATGTTGAAGATCGCGGTGTTGCTTCGGGACCGCGGGACTTTTGCCAACAGGCAAATCATTCCTGAGAGTTGGGTCTTGGAATCGACCAAGCCGCACGGCCGTTCACCTTTCTCTGGATTGGATTATGGCTATGGCTGGTTTCTGTCCCCATCCGGCTATGCATTGGCGCGTGGGTACGGAGGCCAAATCATAGCGGCCCATCCTGAGCAAAACCTTGCTGTCGCAATTACATCTGATCCCACGCGTCCCGCGCGTTCTGGAGGCTATTTTGGAGAACTGGTCAGATTGTTAGATGGTCCGATATTGAACGCTACCTAAGGCGGCCTGTTCATTAACACTGCTTAGGGTTGGTCACGTTTGGCCTCAACGGTGGTGGACTATCAAGCAGTTTTTTGCTTCGCCGGTGCGGTGGAGCAACTGGAAAGCCGATCAAATTACTCTTCTGAAAGGTGAAAGAGGCGGTGACCAGCTTGACTAAGTTCCCAAAGTCTAGCTTTGCCGGTCCAGGCAGGTCGGTCAAAGAGCCAGTTCAGATTGAAATTGCTTGTGTGGCGCGATTTATGGACGGCATTGAGTGCATTCCCAATTGGCGCAACTGAGTCCGGTTCGAATTTGCCTTAGAGCAACACTCAGTTCTTTCAAGCGAGTTCGTGCGCAGCCGAGAATGGCGGCATTGGCTCTCAACTCGGAAATCACGAAGTATGTTTTTTGAAGGTGTTTTTCGGGCCCCGAGCCGCCACTGGCACGAGTTGCCTAAAACGTTGACATTGAGCCCACAGACGCTTGATGAATACTGCTCTGTTTTCCTGTATTGTTCGGTTGCCAAATTTGGCCAAACAGCTCTTGGTTTTCTCGATCAGATTCGAAGGTGAAGTGAAAATTACCTTAAGAATTTGGTTTAAAATATTGACTTAATGAGGATAACTGCTCGTGACCAGTCTGAAAGCAATCCACCATGCTGCAGTCATTTGTTCGGACTATGAACGGTCCAAGGCGTTTTATTCAGAGACGCTTGGTTTGAAGATCGTTGCTGAGAATTTCAGGGCTGAGCGGCAATCTTGGAAGCTGGATTTGGCATTGCCGGACGGCTCTCAGATTGAACTGTTTTCCTTTCCCAACCCGCCCAAACGCACGTCTCGTCCCGAAGCGCGAGGTCTGCGGCATCTTGCGTTTGTTGTGGATGATATCGAAGCGCTGAAAGACAGTCTGGAACAGAAAGGTGTCCTCGTCGAAGATATCCGTGTCGATGAATATACCGGCCATCGGTTCACTTTCTTCAACGACCCAGACGATCTTCCATTGGAGTTGTATGAAGCCAAGCCGATTGCTTTGAAGTGATATTTCTCGTCTTTTAGGCTGAGCGAAGCAGGGAGGAAGGCGCATGGAAGTAAAACCTCTCACCGGTGGATTGGGTGCGGAAATCGTCGGGGCGGACATCCGGCGTGAAGATCAATTCGACGCAATTAAGTCAGCCTTCGCAAAGTACTCCGTTATCGCACTGAGGGGCCAAAGCGTTAGTCCGCAAGAGCATTTGACCTTTGCGAGAAGGTTCGGCCCAATCAACGTGAACCGATTTTTCAAACCGGTGGACGGCTATCCTGAGATTGCCACGGTGTTGAAAGAGAAGGATCAGAAAGAAGCTGTGGGAGAGGGGTGGCATACTGACCACTCCTATGATCAGGAGCCTGCTATGGGCTCGATCCTGCACGCCCTGGAGGTTCCGCCCCATGGTGGCGACACGTTGTTTGTGTCGATGGCTGCCGCCTACGAAGCTTTGTCGCCCACGATGCGTGGTTTCTTAGATGGTTTGAAGGCGGTTCATTCCTCTCGCCATGTCTTTGGAGCCAGCATCATGGACACAGAAGCCGCAGAAAGCGGCCGTTTGGGGAACGCCGAAGCTGCCACGCAAGACGCTTTGCACCCCGTTGTCATCACGCATCCTCTCAGCGGTAGGCGCGGGTTGTTCGTCAACCCTGTGTTCACGACCGAAATCAAAGGCTTGAGCGTGAATGAGTCTGCCGCAGTGCTGGGTATGATTTATGATCATTGCAAGCAGCCTGAATTCCAATGTCGCCTGCGTTGGCAGGAAGGGGATATCGCCATTTGGGATAACAGAGCGACGTGGCACAAAGCGATCAACGACTACCATGGGTTTCGACGTCTTATGCACAGGGTGACAGTGGAAGGGGTCGCTCTGACGCATTGATGTAAGTAGCGCGCGGCGTATTTCAGCGACTCAGTCGGAGTACCGACACGCCGTGAATCCCTTCGATTCCCTGTGATTGTTTTGGATGAGGCTGCAAGCGTCGCGTTTTTAGCCATATTTTCTGGCCTTTAAAGAAAAGGCAGAGTTTTTTCTTGTCAAATTTGGAACGTTCCATTACACATTTTGGAACGTTCCAATTGTGGGGAAATCAGATGAACTGGGCATTTGTCGGAGCGAGTACGATAGCTTCGCAATATATGTTGGACGCGGTGCGTCAGCAGACAGGCAACGACGTGACCTGGGTCGTCAGTAATTCCTCTGACCGGGTGCAAACCTGGGCTAAAGAGCACGGTATTCCCAATGCAACCACAGACCTGAACGCGGCGCTGTCTGACGATGACGTGAAAGCCGTCTACATTTCTTCCACGAATGAGAAGCACTACGGTCAGGCGATGGCTTCCATTTCGGCTGGCAAGCATGTCCTTTGCGAAAAGCCGCTCGGGATGACGCAAGCGGAAGCTATCGAAATGGTGCGCGGGGCAGACGCGGCTGGCGTGGCTTTTGCTACAAATCACCACCTGCGATGCTCTGGCAGTCATCGTGCCATTCGTGACCTGATCGCAGATGGGCGCGTCGGCGAGGTTCTTTCGTTGCGCATCCATCACGCAGTTCATTTGCCCGAAAACTTGCAGGGGTGGCGTATCAACTCGGCCGATGCTGGTGGTGGCGTGATCCCTGACATCGTTGTTCATGACGCGGATGTCACCCGCTTCCTGCTCAATGAAGACCCGGTGTCTGTCGTTGCGCAAATGGCCAGTTCTGGGATGGGGCAAGGTGTCGAAGACTCCTGCATGTCCGTTTGGACTATGCCCTCAGGCGCGATGGTCATGACGCATGAGAGCTTTACGCACCCCTTTGCCGGGTCTGGCCTGCAGGTGCATGGAACCGAGGGTTCGATATTTGCGGATGGCATCATGACGCAGCGCCCGGTTGGGGCAATACAGCTGGTGACTGAAGCCGGAAGTGAAGAGATCCCGTTTTCGGGCCACTCTCTCTATGTTCAAGGCGTTTCGGAATTTGTCGCCGCAGCGGCGGGACAAGGCCGTCCTGCTGCCGACGGACCTGATGGAGTGAAATCGCTGTCAATCGCGCTGAGCGTTCGTGAGGCCGCAGCTTCGGGTGATCGTATCAACATAGATTATGGCGGTTTTTGATGACCAAGCTTGTTTCCGTTTCCGAGGCCGTTTCTCGTATCCCAGACAATGCGGTTGTCACCGTATCGTCGTCCTCTGCGTTGGGGTGCCCAGACCTCGTGCTGAAGGAACTTGGAGAGCGGTTTCGCACTGAAGGGCATCCGCGCAACATTACAACGCTGCACCCTATCGCTGCCGGGGATATGTATGGCGTGAGGGGAATGGATTATCTGGCGCAGGATGGACTGCTAAGCCGCGTTCTCGCCGGTTCATACCCGTCGGGTCCTTCCAGCCTTGAGATGCCGGAAATCTGGAAAATGATCGTCGAAGATCGAGTGGCCGCATACAACGTACCATCGGGAATTCTGTTCGATATGCACCGCGAAGCCGCAGCGCATCGACCCGGTGTACTGACGCAGGTCGGGCTTGAGACTTTCGTGGATCCTGTTCGAGAAGGATGCGCGATGAACGCGCGTGGTGCGGCGGCTCCAATTGTTAACCGAAAGGAATTCGACGGTCAGACTTGGTTGCACTTCCCAAACATCAATCCGAACGTGTGCGTTTTGCGCGCAACCACGGCGGATGAGTTTGGCAACCTGACCTATGAACATGAAGGTGCCTATCTGGGCGGATTGGAGCAAGCGATTTGCACACGCAACCACGGTGGACTCGTGATCGCACAGGTTCGACGTGTGACTGCCGCGGGTAGCTTGCGCCCCCATGACGTGCGCGTGCCAGGTCACTTGGTCGACCTGATCGTTGAAGACCCAGAGCAGATGCAAACGACAGAGACGCCCTATGACCCTGCGATCTCTGGCCAGATTATGCGCCCTTGGGACAGTTTTTCGCTGGCCGAGCATGGTGTCGAGAAGGTCATCGCGCGCCGCGCCGCCCAAGAACTGCGCAGCGGCATGAGCGCCAACTTGGGCTTCGGCATCAGCGCAATGGTCCCGCGTGTTTTGTTGGAGGAGGGCCATCCTCAGGCGGTGACATGGGCGATCGAGCAGGGGGCCGTTGGTGGCATCCCATTGACCGGGTTTGCCTTTGGGTGCGCATCCAACGCACATGCTTTCGTACCGTCACCACAGCAATTCATCTATTTCCAGGGCGGCGGGTTCGACATGTCGTTCCTCTCGTTCCTCGAGGTCGATGTAGAAGGCAATGTGAACGTTTCCAAACTTGGCAAGAAGCCCTACCTGACTGCAGGATGCGGTGGCTTTGTCGATATCACCGCGCGTGCCAAAAAGATCGTGTTCTCTGGCTGGTTCGAAGCCGGTGCCAAGATCGACCTGACGGATGACGGTATTCAAGTGAATGCCCCCGGAAAGTTCACCAAGATGGTGGATCAGGTTGAGCATGTCACATTTTCGGGCCGCCGTGCCCGTGAAACCGGTCAGGACGTACTCTATGTGACAGAGCGTTGCGTTATACGCCAAACAGATCAGGGACTGGTTGCGACGGAAATCATGCCCGGCATTGAGGCGCAGCGCGATATTGTCGAAGCTTCGGGCGGTCGCGTCAAAGTCGCAGAAAACGCGGTTCAGATGCCCAAATCGTTATTCGCAGTTGGCCCAATGGGGATGACCCTGTGAGCAAGCTGCGCATTCATATCGAGGGAGCAACCGCCGTCCTGACTTTGGACAACGAGGCCAAGCTCAATGCGCTAACTGTGGACATGCTGCACGCGCTGGAGGCTGGCCTGAAAGAGGTCGAGCGTGACACGTCAATTCGTGCGCTTGTTCTGACTGGTGCAGGCGAAAAAGCGTTCTGTTGTGGGGCCGATATTGGCGCTTGGGGTGGTCTGAGCCCCGCCGAATTCGCGCGACATTGGGTCCGTGATGGACATCGTATATTTGATCGCTTGGCGCGGATCGGCAAGCCGACAATTGCAGCGATCAACGGTCACGCCTTCGGCGGCGGGCTAGAGCTGGCCAGTTGCTGTGATCTGCGCCTGATGACCCCGCGGTCCACGCTGGCTTTGCCCGAAGCTCGGGTTGGGATTGTGCCCGGCTGGTCCGGGACACAGCGGTTGACCCGGCTGGTCCCCGAAGCTGCGGTGAAAGAGATGGCACTCTTCGGGCGCCGTATTGGTGCCGACCGCGCCGTGGCCTTGGGCTATGCGACCGAGGTTTCTGACGACGTTCTGGCGCGCGCGCTTGAGATCACAACCGAACTAAGCGACCTTTCGCCCCGCGCTACCGAAGTCTCAAAAAACATGATCCATGCAGCGGTCGGTGAAGACTCTCATGCCGTGGTCGAAGCCCTTGGTAGTGCAGCAATTGCGGCCTCAGCGGACCGCGAAGAAGGCGTTGCTGCGTTCATGGAAAAACGTAACCCCACATTTTCGGGCCTTTGACGATATGAAAGATATCACCATCAACCCTGCTATCCCTTTCGAGTTGCCGCCGTTGTTCGAAGGTCGGCATCTCATCGATGGCAGGTGGCAGAAAAGCGCGTCGGGTGAGACGTTCGAACGGCGCTCGCCCTCGCACGGGCATATTGTCAGCCGGTCAGCCTTGGGTGGCGAAGCTGAAGCTGAGGCTGCGATCCTGGCGGCGCGTAAGGCATTTGACAGCGGTGTGTGGAGTCGGGCATCGGGCAAAGAGCGGGCCACCGTTTTGCTTAAGGTTGCCGACCTGATTGAACAGAATGTCGACCGGATTGCACTGATCGAAACGCTGGAAAGCGGTAAGCCGATCAGCCAATCCAAGGGCGAGGTCGGCGGTGCAGCCGACCTTTGGCGCTATGCGGCCTCATTGGCACGCAGCACGCACGGCGACAGTCATAACACTCTTGGCGCAGATATGATGGGTGTCGTGCTGAAGGAACCCATCGGAGTCGTGTCCATCATCACGCCTTGGAATTTTCCGTTCTGGATTCTCAGTCAGAAGCTGCCCTTCGCGTTGGCGGCTGGTTGCACAGTTGTTGTGAAACCGTCTGAGATGACACCGTCGACAACCTTGATGCTGGGCGAATTGTTGATCGAAGCCGGATTGCCCGCCGGTGTATGCAATATCGTTCTGGGTTACGGAGTTCCCGTTGGCAGCGTGATGACGAGCCATGACAGCGTGGACATGATCAGCTTTACGGGCTCAACCGCTGTGGGCAAGACGATCAGCGCAGTAGCATCGGATACACTTAAGAAGGTCGCGCTTGAGCTTGGGGGCAAGAACCCGCAGGTCATCTTTCCCGACGCCGATCTGAATGCAGCCGCTGATGCCGTTGTGTTCGGCGTCTATTTCAACGTTGGCCAATGCTGCAATTCAAGCAGTCGCATCATCGTGCATGAGGAAATAGCTGACGACTTCCGCGAACGTGTCGTCGCCCTTTCGCGCAAAGTCAAATTTGGCGATCCTCTGGACCCGACGACGCAGGTTGGGGCTATCGTAACGTCCGAGCACAAGTCAAAAATCGACGCATATGTCAAACAGGCGCAGGCTTCGGGTGCGACTATTGATCTGGGTGGTGAGCCGCTGGAGGTCGAAGGCCTCGGCGCTCAGTTCTATCAGCCGACGGTGATTTCTGACGTCTCGCCTGATATGCCCATTGCCCGCGATGAAGTATTCGGGCCCGTTCTGTCTGTTTTGACTTTCAAAACACTGGACGAAGCCATCGCGCTCACCAATGATAGCGCTTACGGTCTGTCGGCAGGGGTCTGGAGCGAAAACGTTCACACCTGCCTAGAGTTTGCCCGCCGAGCAGAAGCGGGAACGGTCTGGACCAACACCTGGATGGACGGGTTCCCCGAGGTCGCTTTCGGTGGGGTCAAACAATCCGGGCAGGGGCGGGAAATCGGAAGATATGGGTTCGAGGAATTCTTCGAAGTGAAATCTGTGGTCATGCGCATAGGCAACAGCCGGGCGCCATGGGTTCCGCAAGACTAAGACCGGGCACCAGATTGGTCCCGAGTGAGAATAACGCATTAAGGGAGGAAACAAGAATGCGTAAATTTATGAAGACAAAATCGCTGTTTGTGGCAGGTCTACTGTGCACGACCAGCCTTGCGCACGCTGAAGACGTGGAAGTTCTGCACTGGTGGACGTCTGGTGGTGAGGCCGCAGCATTGAACGTACTCAAGGACGACCTGTCCGGACAGGGCATCGGCTGGACCGATATGCCTGTAGCAGGTGGCGGTGGTGAGCAGGCGATGACCGTTCTGCGCGCCCGCGTCACCGCAGGCAACGCTCCTACAGCCGTTCAGGCTCTGGGCTTTGACATTCTGGACTGGGCCGATCAGGGCGCGCTGGCCGATCTGAACGAAGTGGCAGCCCAGGAAGGTTGGGATGACGTCGTCCCAGATGCGCTGAAAGCCTTCGCCAAGCATGACGGCAAATGGGTCTCGGCCCCTGTGAACGTGCACTCGACCAACTGGGTCTGGGCCAACAAAGCGGTGCTGGACGCCAACGGCATTGCTCAGCCCACCAACTGGGACGAATTCGTCGCAGCGGTTGAGGCGTTGAAAGCTGCCGGGATCACTCCGATCGCGCATGGTGGTCAGGCATGGCAGGACGCGACCGTGTTCGATGCTATCGCGATGTCGACGCTGGGGCCTGACGGCTACAAAGCGGCCTTTATCGACCTGGACGAGGAAACGCTGGGTGGCGACGCGATGAAAGAGGCGTTCGACCGTATGGCCTTTATCCGTGACAACGTGGATGAGAACTTCTCGGGTCGTGACTGGAACCTGGCGACAGCAATGGTCATAAACGGTGAAGCCGGTTTCCAGATGATGGGTGACTGGGCCAAAGGCGAATTCCTGAACGCGGGCAAAGTGCCGGGTGAGGACTTCCTGTGTTTCCGCTTCCCGGGTACTCAGGATCAGGTTACCTTTAACGCTGATCAGTTCATGATGTTTGATCAGGGCGGTACGGTATCGGCCGAGCAGGCCGCGCTGGCCAGCGCGATCCTGTCGCCATCCTTCCAGATTGCCTTCAACAAGGTGAAGGGCTCTGTCCCGGCTCGTACTGACGTGGACGGCAGTGATCTGGATGCGTGTGGTCAGCAAGGCATGAAGGATTTGGCTGCTGCGGCTTCGTCAGGCAACCTGTTCGGCTCGATGGCACACGGACATGCCGCGCCTGCGTCAGTCAAGAACGCCGTCTATGACGTGGTGACCGCCCACTTTAACGGCGAGTACGGCAGCGAAGATGCCGTGACCGAACTGGTTGATGCCGTTTCAATCGCCAAGTGATCCATAAGTGATCCTCCCGATGGGGCGGCGGTCTGGCCGCCCTGTCACCAAGCGGGCGCAAAAGCTCCGATCTAACACGACTCGAACGAGGAGGGCGCGCCATGGCTGCTTCAGCCGACGCGGATTTTAAGACACGCCTTCAGAACTGGATACCCAAGCTGGTCCTGTCACCGTCGTTGGCGATGATGTTGGTCTTTGTCTACGGGTTCATTCTGTTTTCGGTCTACCTATCATTCACCGACAGTCGCATCCTGCCGTCCTTTGGATGGGTCGGATGGGAAAACTACGACAAATTGTGGCGGCTGAGCCATTGGGAAACCTCGTTGATCAATATGGGGATTTTCGCAAGCCTCTATATCGTGATCTGCACCTGTATCGGCCTGGGTCTGGCGATCTTCCTTGATCAGAAAATCCGGGGGGAAGGGCTGCTGCGTCCGATTTACCTCTATCCGATGGCTCTGAGCTTCATCGTCACCGGTACAGCCTGGAAGTGGTTCCTTGACCCTGGCATCGGGCTGGAAAACGTCATGCATACATGGGGTTGGACCAGCTTCGAGTTCGACTGGATAAAAAACCGTGATTACGCCATCTACACGGTGGTTCTAGCGGCCGTCTGGCAGACAAGCGGCTTCGTAATGGCAATGTTTCTGGCTGGCCTGCGTGGGATCGACAACGAGATCCTGCGGGCTGCGCAAATGGATGGAGCCTCGAACTGGAACCTCTATCGCCGGATCATTATCCCGCAACTGCGACCAGCCTTCCTGTCGGCCTTCGTGATCCTCAGCCACTTGGCGATCAAGACCTTTGACCTTGTGATCGCCCTGACCGGGGGTGGGCCCGGTCGTGCCACCGAACTGCCCGCAACCTTCATGTATTCCTACACGTTCACGCGGAACCAGATGGGGATCGGTGCGGCGTCGGCCACGATCATGCTGATGACCATTGCGGCGATCATGATCCCCTATCTTTACGCCGAATTGCGGGAGAAACGCTGATGTCTCAAGCAACTCAGGATACCGCAATCCGAACGGGCCGCGTTACGCGCACGTTGATCTACCTGGTGCTACTGCTGTTCGGTTTGTTCTACCTGCTGCCCCTCTACGTCATGCTGGTGAACTCGGTGAAGCCTTTGGAAGAGATCACCGGCGGCGGCATGATGAACCTGCCGCAGGTGTTCACGATTGAGCCGTGGCTCAAGGCGTGGTCTTCGGCGCAGATCGGTGTCGATCCGACAGGGCTGAAGCCTTACTTTTGGAACTCGATCAAGATGGTGGTTCCGGCGGTGATCGTCTCGACCATTCTTGGGGCGTTGAACGGCTACGTACTGACGAAATGGCGCTTCAAATACGACACCATCCTGTTTGGGCTGATGCTGTTTGCCTGCTTCATCCCGTTCCAGATTGTTCTGATCCCAATGGCGCGGATGTTGGGCATAATCGGGCTGGCTGGCACCACTTGGGGTCTTGCGCTTGTCCACGTTGTCTACGGGATTGGCTTCACCACGCTGTACTTCCGCAACTATTACGCGGTGTTCCCGACCGAGCTGATCCGGGCAGCGCAGATCGATGGTGCCGGGTTCTTCCAGATCTTCTGGCGTATTCTTCTGCCCAGTTCCGGGCCGATCGCCGTGGTTTCGATCATCTGGCAGTTCACCAACATCTGGAATGACTTCCTGTTCGGCGCGTCCTTTGCCGATGCCAACAGCCAACCCATGACAGTCGCACTCAACAATCTGGTGCAGTCGTCAACCGGTGTGAAGGAATACAACGTTCATTTTGCAGGCGCCATTCTGGCGGCCATGCCAACTCTGCTCGTCTACATCGTGGCCGGTCGATACTTCGTCCGCGGCCTGATGGCGGGTTCGGTGAAAGGATAAGACCTCATGGGTTTTCTAGACATAGACAACGCGACCAAATCCTACGGGGCGGTCGAGGTTCTGCACAAAGTCGATATCTCGGTGCAGGAAGGAGAGTTCCTGGTGCTGGTCGGCCCCTCGGGCTGTGGCAAATCCACTCTGCTGAACATGATCGCGGGGTTGGAGGAGATCACCAGCGGCGAAATCCGAATCAAGGATCAGGTGATGAATGGGGTGCACCCGTCCAACCGCAACATCGCCATGGTGTTCCAAAGCTATGCTTTGTATCCCAATATGACGGTCGGGCAAAACATCACTTTCGGGCTTGAGATGCACGGGGTGCCTAAGCCCGAACGTGACAAAGCGATGCAAGAAGTTGCCAAGCTCTTGCAGATAGAGCAGTTGTTGGATCGCAAGCCCGGGCAGTTGTCCGGCGGTCAGCGTCAGCGGGTTGCAATGGGTCGCGCGTTGGTGCGAAACCCGGATGTCTTTCTGTTCGATGAACCACTCTCGAACCTCGATGCCAAGCTTCGCGTCGACATGCGAACCGAGATCAAGAAGCTGCATCAAAATCTCGGGACCACCATCGTCTACGTAACGCATGACCAGATCGAGGCGATGACGCTTTCAAGCCGCATCGCCGTGATGAACGGCGGCTATGTCCAGCAACTGGGCACGCCGCAGGAAATCTATGACACGCCTGCGAATATCTTCGTTGCAACGTTTATGGGCTCGCCTGCGATGAACGTGTTACCGGCCAAGGTTACGGTTTTGAATGGCCGCCCCCATGCAGAGGTCGCCGTTCACGACGGATCTATGGCGCAACTTCCGTTCAGCCAAGACAACTTGGCCGCATGGGATGGGCGCGAGATCTTGTTGGGAATCCGCCCAGAGACTATCACCGATATGGATGGTGCGGATCGAAAGTCGTCGAACATCGCGCAGATGACCAACCGTATCGTGGTGACGGAGCCCGCTGGATCGGACACCTTCGTCTCGATGCAATTGGGCGGACGAGATGTGATCGCGCGTATGCGTTCAGATGCCGAAGTCGCACCGGGTCAGGATTTCAACTTTGCTGTGAACATGGAAAAAGCCGTGGCTTTTGATCCCGAAAGCGAGATGCGGATCCTCCCATGAATCGGGCTGACGTCATAATCATTGGGTCGGGTATCGGGGGGGCAACGCTGGCTGCCGCGTTGGCTCCGTCCGGTCGCCGCATTCTGATCCTTGAACGAGGAGAGTGGTTGCAGCCCTCACCTCAGGATCGAGACCCAAGGGCGATCTTTGCCAATGGGCACTTTCGCCCCGATGAAACATGGCTGGATGGAGCAGGCAAACCTTTCAACCCCGGAAACTACTACTGCGTGGGTGGCAATTCCAAGTTCTACGGCGCAGCTTTGATACGCTATCGGAAAGAGGATTTTGAGCCGCGTCAGCATATGGGGGGCTACTCGCACGGCTGGCCCATGCCCTACGAAGAGCTGGAGACGGATTACACCACTGCGGAACAGCTTTACGACGCGCGTGGAACCACCAAAGAAGATCCGACCGAACCGCCGCACAGTAGGGGTTACCCCCACCCACCTGTGCCAGATGAAGTTGATATTGCAGACCTGAGGAACCGGCTAAGCCATGCAGGCCTGACGCCATCCTCAGTACCGTTGGGCGTGGACATTGAGACCTGGTTAGAGGCTGGGCAAACAACTTGGGATGCGTTTCCCAACACATGCAGCGGCAAAATGGATGCCGAAACCTGTGCGCTTACCGAAGCATTGAAGCACGAGAATGTCGAACTTTTAACTAACGCGCGTGTCCGAAAACTGAAGGCTGATGCCGTTGGTCGCGTCACAAGCGTCGAGGTTGATGGCCACGGTGCCCTTAGTGCGCCGGTCATCGTGCTCGCGGCAGGTGCGGTACAGTCCTCAGTCCTGTTGCTGCAGTCCGCGAACGACAATTGTCCAACCGGTCTTGCCAATCGGTCCGATCAGGTCGGGCGGAACTTCATGAACCACAATTGCTCGGCGGTGCTGGCCCTTCATCCGCTGCGTCGCAACAGAGCTGTCTATCAAAAGACATTGATGTTCAACGACTATTACAACAGCGACGGGCAGGGTGGTTTGCCTTTGGGCAACATTCAGATGTTGGGAAAAATCACCGGACCGATTCTTGCGTCGCAAACCCATCTTCCGGGTCCACTTGCAGCACTGATCGCCAATCGCAGTTTTGATTTTTATGCCATGTCCGAAGATCTGCCGAACCCAGACAGCCGGGTGACGGTCGAAGGTGACCAGATCAGGCTGGATTGGAAACGCTCGAATTGGGCCGCGCACGAGGCCTTGGTTGCGCGGCTAAAGGCGCATCTGAAGCAGGCCGGTTTTCCTGTTGTATTGTCGCGACCATTTGATCGGCGCACTCCGTCACATCAATGCGGCACAGCGCGGATGGGCAATGATCCGTCAAGCAGTGTCGTCGATACGTTCTGTCGTAGCCACGACCACAAGAACCTGTTCATCGTTGACGCGTCAATTCTTCCGACATCTGCGGCGGTGAATCCGGCCCTCACGATAGCCGCACTCGCACTCCGTGCGGGGCGTCATATCATTGAAACGGAGTTCGCCGCATGACCGGAACAGTATTGGTGACCGGAGGACAACAGGGCATTGGACTAGGGGTGGCGCGCGCCTTGATCGCGGCGGGGTATAAGGTCGCAATAGCCTCTCGCTCTGCACCCGACAATCCGGTCGTGAGGGCGGCTTTGGAAGAGCTTGGCCCAAGCGCAATTTATGTGCAGCACGACGTGTCCGACATTGATCACGTTCCGGCGCTACTGGATCAGATCGAAGCCGTTTTGGGCCCGATCACCGCGTTGATAAACAACGCAGGCGTAGGGGCACCGGTGCGCGGCGACATGCTGGATCTGAAGCCCGAGAATTGGGATTTCGTGCAGAATATCAACTTGCGTGGCGCGTTTTTTCTGGCGCAAGAAGTGGCTCGGCGCATGTTGGGGCAGCCGCACGATACCTATCGATCAATCACCTTTGTCACCTCTGTCAGCGCGACAATGGTGTCGATCGAACGTGCCGAGTACTGCGCGTCCAAAGCGGCCGCAGCGATGATGGCTCAGTTGTTCGCAGTACGCATGGCCCCCGAAGGCATCGGCGTCTTTGAGCTGCGACCGGGCATCATCGCGACTGAAATGACGGCTGGCGTGCGCGACAAGTACACCGACCGTATCGAAGGCGGACTTGTTCCGGCGGCTCGCTGGGGTGAGCCCGAGGATATTGGATCCGTCGTCGTCCCACTGGTTCAGGGCCAGATGCACTTTGCGAACGGCGCTGTCATCCCGGTGGATGGCGGCTTGTCGATTTCACGTCTGTAAGTCAGGGCGCATAAGAATGTCTGAAGGATATGATTTCATTGTCATTGGGGGCGGCTCCGCAGGCTCGGTGATTGCTGCACGTCTTTCCGAAGAACCCTCGGCGCGTGTGCTGTTGCTGGAGGCTGGCTCCACCGACCGCCACCCGTTCTTTCACCTACCAGCCGGGTTCGCGAAGATGACCAAGGGTATCGGCAGCTGGGGCTGGTCCACGGTTCCGCAAAAGCACATGCAGAACAAGGTCTTCAACTACACGCAGGCCAAGGTGATTGGCGGCGGGTCTGCGATCAACGCGCAAATCTACACACGGGGTGCAGCTCAGGATTACGATGACTGGAGACAGATGGGGTGCGAGGGTTGGAGCTATGCCGACGTGCTGCCCTTTTTCAAAAAATCCGAAGACAACGACACCTACGACAACGAGTTTCACGGCAAAGGCGGACCGCTGGGCGTGTCCATGCCCGCAGCACCTTTGCCAATCTGCGATGCCTACATCAAGGCCGCAGGGGAAGTGGGGATTCCTGAAACGCGCGATGTTAATGGGGCGAAGCAGGATGGCGCGGGGTACTATCAGCTGACCCAGCGCAATGCGCGACGCTCATCTGCCGCGATGGCGTTTATCGCGCCAAACCGCAGCCGACCGAACCTGACGGTGCGCACCGGCGCACAGGTCCGCCGCATCATTGTGGACAAGGGCAGGGCGACTGGTGTCGAGATGATGAACGGGGACAAGATCCTGGCCGCGAACGAGGTCATTCTGTCGTCAGGTGCCATCGGTTCACCGCGCTTGTTGCAGCTGTCGGGAATTGGCCCAGCGGATCATTTGGACAGTCTAGGTATCGACGCGGTTTATCATCAGCCTCAGGTCGGCGCGAACCTGCAAGACCATTTGGATTTGTACTCGATTTGTGAAGTCACCGGCCCGCACACCTACGACCGTTTCGCCAAGCTTCACCTTTCAGCCTTCGCAGGCCTGCAATACCTTTTCACCGGCAAGGGGCCGGTCGCGTCCAGCCTGTTTGAAACGGGTGGGTTCTGGTACGCAGACCCGGATGCGCGTTCGCCGGATCTTCAAATGCATCTGGGGCTTGGTACCGGCATTGAGGCAGGGGTCGAGGCGATGCCCAACGGCGGGGTGACACTGAACGCCTGTTTCCTGCGCCCCAGGTCACGCGGAACCGTCCGGTTGCAAAGCTCGGACCCCACAGTGATGCCGCTTATTGATCCCAACTATCTGGCGGATCCTTACGATCGCGAGATGTCAATTCGGGGGCTGAAATTGGTGCAGAACATCCTCGCACAGGATGCGCTGAAGCCGTACATCTTGGCCGAACGTTTGCCGGGCCCGGACGTGCGGACCGAGCAGGAGTATTTCGACTTTATCTGCGTACATTCCAAAACATCGCACCATTGCGCTGGTACCTGTCGTATGGGCAGCGATGCCGAAGCCGTTCTGGACCCGCGCCTGCGGTTCAATGGGATCGAAGGGCTCCGCGTCGCGGATGCGTCGGTTATGCCGACGGTCAATTCATCGAACACCAATGCACCTACAATCATGATCGGGGAAAAAGCTTCCGACATGATCAAACAAGATCAGGGTTTCTAAAAATGATCCGCCACATCGTACTGACCAAATTCCGCGCCGACGTGACCGAAGAGACAATCGGAGCCATCTACAAAGGCCTCGAGGACGTGTCCAAGGTCCTTCCAGGAGCCAGCGGGTTCACCGGTGGCCGAAGTGAAAGCCCCGAGCAGATCGAACGCGGATACATGCATGGGTTCGTGATCGATTTCGACGATTGGGCCGCGCTGGAGACCTATCAGAACAACGAAACGCACAAGGCGCTGGGCGCACAACTGGTCGAGAACGCTGTGGGTGGCATCGACGGCATTCTGGTTTTGGATTTGGAGGTTTGAGACAATGCAACTGATTTTGCCAAACCCTGAGGGGCAGCTGGAACCCTATGCGCTGACCGGAACGCCGTTAGTTCCGCGCGCGCCGCAGGTGCCTCTATCGCGCACGGCCTTTGCGGCGGCTCATGTGGTTTCAGACCCGCTGGCAGAACGTAATCCCTGGGATGGGCGTCCCACGGTTGATTGGGAAGCGACCCTGCACTTTCGTCAGGGGCTCTGGGATCAGGGGCTGGGTCTGGCCGAAGCTATGGATACCGCACAACGGGGTATGGGCGTCGATTGGGAGACCGCGTTGGAGCTGATCCAGCGCACAATGAAGGCTGCGCAGGCGCATCCATTGTCGCCTCGGGTGGCTTGTGGGGCAGGGACCGATCATCTGCCTCTAAACGCGTTGAACACAGCAGGCGAAATTCTGTCAGCCTATGAGCATCAGGCCGAGGCGATCGAAGCCGCCGGAGGGCAATTGATCCTGATGGCGTCACGCGCCTTTCCAGCGATCAACGCGGGTCCGGACACCTACCATGATGTATACCGCGCGTTGATCGATGGGGCTGCGGAGCCTGTAATCCTGCACTGGCTGGGCGATATGTTCGATCCTGCATTGACGGGCTATTGGGGTAGCACGGATATCGACGCGGCCAGCGACTTTGTGCTGTCCCTGATCAACGAAAATCCTGCCAAGGTTGATGGGATAAAAATATCCCTGCTGGATAAGGCACATGAAGAAGCCTTCCGTGTGCGGTTGCCGGACGGCGTGCGCCTCTACACCGGTGACGATTTCAATTATGCCGATCTCATTGCCGGGGATGGGACGCATTTTTCCCACGCTCTGCTTGGCATTTTCGCTGCTATCGCCCCCGCCGCCAGCCAGGCGCTTGAGGCGTTGGCTATGGGCGACATGGATCGCTACAACGCGCTGTTCGCACCGACTATTCCCCTCAGTCGAGAGATTTTTAAGGCTCCGACGCGGTTCTACAAAGCCGGGATTGCCTATCTGGCATGGCTGAACGGAGCCCAGTCTCATTTCATCATGCCGGGTGGGTTCCAATCCAGCCGTGACATCTGCCACTACGCGCAAGTGTTCCGATTGGCAGATCAGGCCGGTTTACTCTCGGACCCTGAACTAGCTAAAGCACGGATGACCACGCTTCTCAGCTTGCATGGAGTTGAACAATAGCCTGAATGCGAAGACCCACGATCATAGATGTCGCCAACTGTGCGGGCGTTTCCAAGTCGACGGTAAGCCTTGTGTTGCAGGGCAGCCCACAGGTGAAGCCGGAGACACGCAAGCTCGTCCATACCGCGATGAAAGAGATTGGGTATGTCTACAACCGATCGGCGGCAAATCTGCGAGCCACGGGAACGGCGCTAATAGGTTTGGTGATCAACGACCTAACCAACCCGTTTTTCACTGAGTTTGCGACTTCGTTGCAAATGGCGCTGGGGTCCCGAGGCTATGCGGTTGTGTTGGCTAACACGAACGAAGAACCCGAACTTCAGGATCAGGTGGTGGGCGCAATGCTCGAGCACGGTGTTTCTGCCTTGATCCTTTCGCCAGCTTATGGCGATGTCACAAACACCCTCTCCGCGGTAGAGCGAGCTGGCATTCCGTTGATGCAAGTCTTGCGACAGGTTGAAAGCGAAACGGGCAGGTTTCCCTTTATCGCTCCTGATTACGCAGAGGGTGGACGCGCGGCAACACAGTACCTGATCGAAACAGGCGCGCGAAACATCGCCTTTATCGGTGGTCTGGATGGTGCCGAAGTCACTCAGGAAAGGCTGTCCGGCTATATCAGTGCGATGAAAGACAACCACTTGCAGCCTATTGTAAAAACAGGGGAATCCAGCCGATCATTTGGACATGAAGCAACGGTTAGCCTCTTCAAAGAACACCCTGCATGCGATGCCGCAGTTTGTTTCAATGATCTCGTTGCTTTTGGAATGATCAATGCCTGCCATGAAACTCAGGTTAAGATTGGCACGGAGTTTCAGATTGTCGGTTTCGACGACATCAGGGAAGCATCAGAGTGCTGGCCAGCTTTGTCTACAGTACACTGCGGCGTCTCTGAGTTTGGAGAACAAGTTGCGGACACTGTTTTGCTGTGGCTGCAGGATGGTGTCGCGCCTGCGCAACACACGCGAACTACAACGCGCTTGATATTGAGGCAAACTACGAAAGACACGGTGTAGAAAAAGACTATACCAGCCTTTGTCGAGAGGTCTTGTCAGAAGAGCTTTGGTCGAGCGGGACATAGCGGTCGCGTGCTTTTGCCATGACCAGACCAGCCTCATTCAAATACTCTGAGATTAGTCCCGAGTGCGGAGACGCTATACACTCGCTTGCCGTTCTCGCATCGGAGTGTAGAGGATCTGCTGCACGAGCGAGGCATCGACGCGAGTCCCGAAACTTTCCACCAATGTGTTTATTGATCCTTGTCAAGAATTGAGCGGGCAAGAAGTGGTACAATCAATGGCAATCTAGGGGAGGGGATTCATGGAAGAGTTGATTGAAATCGGTAGATCCTTTGTCCAGGCCATGCGTGAGCGCCGGGGCCTTGGAAGTGTTGATGAAATGTATGCCGAAAACGCACAGTCGATAGAGGCCGTTGTGCCTCCGGTTCGACAATTCCGCGTTTCAAAGGGTCGCGAAGCCATCAAGGGAAAAAGAGAGGATTGGTTGGCATCGCATGAAATCCAAGATCTAGAAGTGGATGGCCCCTACGTCCACCCACCCAACCGCTTTGGAGTCCGTTTCAGGGCCGAAGTCGTTCAGAAGGCCACGGGTGAGCGTATGACCCTACGCGAGATCGCAGTGTATTCGGTGGCGGAAGGCAAGATTGTGCTGGAAGAGTTTTTCATGTTGCCGAAGTGAGAAGAGTTACTAACAACATCAGCTAATTGTTGGCTCAATCAGTACACACCGCTTTTGGGCAGAGTTAAATTCCGGACGGAGGTCGGGAATGCAACACAGAACTGTGGCATATTTTGTAGGAGTTGATGCTGAAGACGCGTCGATTCTGGAATGCGCTGAAAATGCCCGTATCCAGAACGACCACTTGAATTGCGTAGTGACCGGGGCATTACCAAACCTGCCTTACCTGAAGTATGGATCAAACAGGTTCGTTGAGGCGGGTCTTCCCTCTAACTGGTTGGACGTTCTTCACGCGAAAAATGCCGCCTTGAAGTCTCGCGCCACTGAAGTTGAAGCGCTTCTTGCTGGGCAGGGCGTATCTGCTAATGTAACTGGCTTCATGGGACTTGGAGCAGAGTTGCAGCAACTTGCAGCAGAACAAGCCAAATGCTCTGATATCGCTTGTCTAGACGCTGGATTGCGAAGAGACCACGATTTATTTCACAAGATCGCGTGCGGAGTGTTGTTTCATTCACCTGTCGCTCTGATGATCAATGGAGACCCGTTTGCCCAACGCGAGCGCGTTTTTTTGGCATGGAATGATAGCTTGCCTGCGTCTAGGGCAACGCATTTAGCTTTACCCATTCTTGTGGCGGCCAAAGAAGTTGTGATTGGGTGTTTTGATTTGCCGTCGCCTGAGGACCTAGAAAGTAGCGTGCCCGGAACGGACCTAGCTGAATGGCTCGGCCATCACGGTTGCAACGTGACCGTGTCGCAGTTTCAGTGCGGGGGGAATTCAATTGCAGACTGCCTTCAAGAACGAGCAAGCGAAGCGCGGGCCGATCTCGTTGTTATGGGCGCTTACGGGCATTCCCATTTGCGAGAGTCAGTTTTTGGGGGCACTACGCAAGCAATGTTGGAGCAGCCAAGTTTACCAGTGCTTTTCGGACACTGATCAAGTGAGCCGAAGACTGTGACTTTCTGGGAGGCATAGCTATTTAAATTCATCGGTAAATCATTGAGAAACCACTTTTTTAAGAGTTTGCTTGAGGTTGAAGCGTGTTTGCCCGACCGTTATCGCCAAGGAACTCTATCACAATTGACGTTAGCTCATCCCAGTCCGTAAACTCTCGTGCTCCTTCTCGTGGATCGATTTTTCGACCGAGCAAGACGACGTGCTTAAGGATCTCCCTCTCAAAATACCCGTAGTTTTCGGGCCTCACCGCGCCTGCGATCAAAGCCGTCGTATTTGGTTTAAAACCTGTTCGCAGAAGCATTTCGTCAAGATAGTCACGGGCTTCTTCTCGACCTGACGCAAAAGCAGCTTTTAAACCGACGGAAAGCACGAGAGACCTTCGCTTCATTAAGGCATCTCTATTTGAAGCGATAAATGCCTCGAATGAATTGGGGTGCCTACGCTCGTGGACAGGGGCTAGGAGAATAACCTTGACCACATCGTCAAGCGAAACGTGGCTGGGTATTTCATCGGTATTGATCAGCTTTGCGTCGAAACCGGCATTCTTCGCGACATCGCTGATAAAGCGCGCAATCTTTGCTGTCTGGCCTTCGACCGTGGCGAAGGCGATAAGTACAGTCATTCCGATCCTCCCATAAATCGGTCTGAATAGATTGCTTATTATGAATAAGTGACGTGTGTTGCCCTTGATCTCCATCAAAGGCGTTTCTTGAGACCACATTGAGATCGTTGTTGTGCGCTTTGGCTGTTTACGCAGGGCATGTTTTAAGGAAGTTCGCGACGACATCCATCTCCAAGAAAACCTGCCCTTTCGGCCGGCAGCTTTGAAGCTAGCCAATCCCTTGTGGTCTAGCTTGCTACCTTAAGCAAAAGGCCAAGACAGCGACGAAGACTATAAAACTGATGAACCAAACTGCGAGTTTCACTTGTTGGCGCGCGGGCAGGTTTCTGAGCGGTCTAATCATAGTCAAACCTTTCAGACAAAATCCGGTGTGACGCGGTGCCCCGCTCAATTAGATGATCTTCGACGGTGTCCATCATGGCAGGGGGGCCGCAAAGAACAAAAAGCCAGCTTTCAAATAGTTCAGAAGACAAATTGCGGTCCAACAGAGGACCGTCGATCAAGCCTTTCTCTCCGGACCAATCCTTTGGCGGTTCGGATAGAACAAAAACTGTGTCTTCTTTGGACAACTCCTGACGAAAAACAATCTGCTCCTCCACCCGGTTGCCATAGATAAGCTTGAGATCATGCTGTGTTCCACTCAGTCGAACTTGACGCATAATGCTCAACATGGGCGCGATCCCGACGCCACCTGCGATCAGGACAATGCCTGTCTCAGGGCGATGGCTGATCGACAGATTCCCGTGCGGGGCATCCAGATAGGCCGTGGTTTGCGGAGCGATTTGTCCGAGGCCGCATGTGAAATCCCCAAGCTCCTTTATCACGAATGAAACCTCAGGGCCTTCGGCTGGTGCCGAACTAATCGAGAATGGGTTCTCATGCAGCGAAAAAGCACTGTGGCCGACGTTTAGCCAAGCAAATTGCCCTGCTTCGAAGTTTAGTCCGTTGTGACCATGGGGCTTGAGGCGCAACTCCCATTGCTTCGGTGTTAGTCGAGACAAAGAGGTGACGCGCCATGGCCTTTTCTTCTGACGTAAAGGGCGAACGAGATAGACATACAGCAAAGTCCCGACTGCTATACTGGTCAGAGTAAGCCAGAGATACGTCAATAGCGGATGCCCACCATAGCGCCCGGCATAGACCGTGTGATGCAACAGCAAGCATGCGATCACCAAGGCTCCCAGCCCGTGTAAGAGGCGCCATGTTTCGTATTTGTAATCAAGGGATTTGCGGGCAATTGCCGAGGCGACCAGAATGAACAGCAAAAAATATGCGCCGATGCCCGATACCAGCGTAGAAAAGTCGGTCGAAATCGTAAGTTGGTTTGTTTCATCCCACGGGCGGCGTCCGCCTGAAGGCGTGCCCTGATACAGCAGCGGGTGTATCAGCGCAAAGCCGAGTGCTGTACGCGCCATCAACTGATGCACCCGCATGGTTACATCCATACCAAGACCGGAAGAGATGAACCTGAACCGCCCAGACAGCAGGAACTCGACTAAGATTATTGAAAAAGCAAGCATCCCAAGCCCGGACGCGATCTCTTGATGAAACGATCGTGGTGGCCATCCCAAAGACCAAGAAAAACCCAAGGGAGCCAAGATCAGCAAAACGTAAATCAGCGCCAGATAAGGCCATTTCATACGGTTTTGCTCCACTGTGCTAAAGCTAGGCAGCTCGGGCTCATTCAAAACAAACGCTAAGCTGACCTGGGATTCCGATCAAGACTACTGAGATTGGTGTTAACTCCGGCGCGACGAGGCAAGTTTAGTGAGCGAAGTTTCCCGTTTCAGTTCGTTCAGCCGGTGCGTTCGGTCTGGCTGATGCTGAGGTTGCATGCTTGCGCAAGATCAAGGTCCTTGACCGCTTTTCCTGTCATAATGTTGCGCGCGCGAAATCCGACCAAAGGAGGAGGCTCAAAATGTTGGAAGACAAAAAGTCACCGCAACTTTTCACTGGAATGCATCCGCTCTCTGACAACTTTCGGCGTGAAATGGAAACCTTGATGTCGCGTTTTTTGGGGGGAGGATCACCCTTCCTGCCGATGGAAACGGCTGCGCAACGCACGGGTTTTCCGTCTCTTGATATGACGGGCGCGATTTCACCGGCAATCGATGTCCAAGAAACGGATTCTGCGATTGTCCTGACGGCTGAATTGCCGGGGCTCGAAGAGGATGATGTGGAAATTGAAATCAAGAACCGCAGGCTTATCTTAAGCGGTCAGAAGAAGATTGCGCATGGTGAAACGGGCGATTTGCGTGTCAGCGAAAGAAGCTATGGCAGCTTTTCCAGAGCCATGTCGCTGCCGGACACTGTAGAAATCGACAGGATTTCAGCCACATTCGACAAGGGCGTTCTGCATGTAGAAATGCCGAAGACTGAACCTCAGGATCCAAGCCGTAAGATCAAGGTATCTTCGAAATAGACGGTCTGGTGGCTCGATGCCGTGCATAAAAATGCCAAGGTAGAGGGTCGATCATGGATCGGCCTTCTTAGAGTTGCGGCCTGAAAAGTGTCTTTGGTTGAATCCGGGCGGACATCTTAAGTGTTTGTAAAAACGTGTTTCTTGCACATTCGTACCAGACCATGGGTTTGGCGTTGAAGCGTGGTAGAATGCCCTCACGCGTTTGGGTAGGGGGCCACAATGCGAAAACCAGAAGAGAGTGGCATGACACCCTCAGGACATGCTGGTGAAGGTGAGGTGCGGGCCTTTCTGGAGAGCCTGACCGGACCTTCGCGCGGAAACGTGAACTGGCTGGTCGATAGTGCCCTGACCGTTTCTGTTGACGATGGCAGGGTGTTAAGCATTCGACCCAAATACGACCTGCCTCCACATGATAACGATATTGCCACACTGCAGTGGGCTGACGACGGTTACACGATAACCGCGTCCGTTGGGCGCAATGTGTGGGTAAACGGGGAAAAAGCCTCGTTAGCGTCTCTTAGGCATGGCGACATGATCGAGTTCGGTGAAAAGGGTCCTATGTCTCGATACAGGCTGTGCGATCACTCATTTCCCGCGCACCATACAGTCGAGGATATCCTCAGTGATGCATATGCTTACACCCGAATGAGCCGCCGACCTTTCGCTAAAAAGATGTCTGGTGCCCTACGCGATAGCGGGCGGCGGCTTGCCTCTCAAACCACGATATTGTTCAGGATCACGGTTCTTGCGACGCTTCTTGTGGTCGCGGGGTTTGGGTACCTGCTTTACCAAAACGACCGGCGCTTGGAGGATAGTATCGAACAGGAGTCCCGCAAGATCGAAGCGATCGCGGTTATGCTCGCCCAGACGCGAGAAGACGCACTTACCCCTGATGACCTGGCTTCGTTGCGTGACGCTTTTGAGAACCAGGTCTTATCGACCGAGGAGCGTCTTGGAACGTTGGAGCAGCGGGCGGGAGCACCCACGCGCGTGATCGCTGCGTCAATTCGATCCGTCGCTTTCCTCCAGGGGGCTTATGGGCTGCGCCACGTGGAAAGCGGCAAAATTTTGCGGCATGTGTTGGGACCGAACGGAGAAAACCTGAAAACTCCGTTTGGCCAGCCTTGGATCGAACCGGACGGGACCGGCGAACCCGCAGAATTTCAATTCACCGGAACGGGCTTTTTGATTGCTGGGGTACCGTTGATGGCCACTAATCGCCATGTCGCTTTGCCTTGGACTTCAGGGAACCGAGAGCAAGCGCTGATGGACGCGGGTCTTGAGCCAGAGATGTTGAGGCTGCTGGCCTACTTGCCTGATCAAACGGAACCAATAGAGGCGCGTCTGGTCCGATTCAGCGACGCGGCAGACTTGGCGATTTTGGCAGTTGAGCCAAGCCGCGTTCAGGACCTCGGAATTCCTTTGGCGGATGCCACGTCGCGCGTAGGTGAAGAGCTGTATCTGTTGGGATATCCAACGGGTTTGAAAGCTTTGATCGCGCAGGCCGGTCCGGGCTTTCTAGAGGAACTGGAAGCAGAAGGAACGTTGAACTTCTGGTCGATCGCGTCCCGGCTTTCTACACAAAGCAAGATACACCCGCTAGCAAGCCGGGGGATTGTTGCGCGGACAAGTGGGAGCGCCATCGTTTATGACGCCGAGACCACGACCGGTGGGAGCGGGGGGCCAGCATTGAATCGGCGGGGTGAGGTCGTTGCCATCAATGCTGCGATCCTGCCCGAGTTTGGTGGCTCAAACATCGGCGTCCCGGTCTCACATCTCAGAGCTCTGCTGGGAGAGGTGGAAAGTCAGTGATCATTCGCTCGTTCGGAAGCGCGAGTTTTGAACGAAAAACACTGTGATCAGTGGAACGATCACCGAGATCACGGCCACGGAGATCAGCAAGTATCCAAGTTGACTGTAGTCAGCGATTGACGTGACCTCACCGGTTTCCGGGTTTGTGACAGCGCGTGTGACGACGAATGTTTGGTTGAGGTATTTGGTGCTGAGGCTGCTGGCCGACAATGCCATATTTGTGAATGATGCCATCACCGCAAAGAAAGTCGCTTTCAACTGAACAGGGGCATTGCGTGCAATCCAAGCCAACATCGGGACCATGGCGATCTGTCCAAGCGGCGACTCAACGGCTGTGTCAAGAATGGCTATGAATCTTGCGTCGACAACTCCGCCGGTACGCGCCGCCGTCCATTCGTGCACGCCGTAGTAGAGGGCAAGGTTGGGTAGGGCGAGTACGCCCGCCGCAATCGTCAGCAACACCACCACATGCGCAATGGAGCGATTGGCCATAAATGGTCGAAGGACGATTAACCCGAGCAGGGCCAGCATCGAAGTCAACAAAGCCAGGATTGCCAGGAACTGTTCATCGAACCCCAGTTCATCGATTTCAAACCATGTCAGGCCTGGTCCTGGCAGAGGAACGGCGCGGAATACAAAAATGATTGTCGCTGTCCCGATAAGGGCTTTGGCTTGGGCCGGTTCCAGCTCTTTCAGCAGACGCGACATGAGGTAAAGGATCACCGTCAGGGAAACCGCAAAAACGGTCTCTTGCGCAAATTCGAAATCCGCGGTTCCCAGCACGATGCTAAGTAAAACGAATGCAAGACCGCCGAGCAATATGGACCATTTGACTTCGGTGACTTCATCCGGTGTGTGAGGGGGGTGGCCGCGCTTGACAAGCTGACGCTGGATAAAGCTGTGAAGAACCACTCCACTGACGGACAACACCGGGATGGCCAGAGCTATCAGGTATACTTGGCCATAAAGCGCAAGGCGTTCAGATTTTTGCAGTTCTTCGGTTCCAGAGAATATCCAGATGTTTACAGCCGCAACCGCCGCGAACCCGGAAATGATCGAAACTCTGCCCAAGGTTTGCATCGTCGTGTGCTGAGCACGGGTTTCTTCTGGCGTAAACGGTAGGCCGCGCTGGTCAACCTTTGGGACCGCCTCAACAGTCATGGCGTCAGCGACAACATCCTGAATGGCATAGCCGGAAGGCGCCAAGAGGAGGGCAACAACATACCAGTCTTCCAACGGCATGAACTTGGACATCTGTGCAGGCGCGGTCACGAGACCGTACATTGTGAGCAAAGACAATGTGATCAAGGATGCGCCGAACAAGATCAGCAAGGACTTCCAACGCCAAAACAAGTCCACGACATGGCCAAGTGGCATTTTGAGGATCCAAGGGAGACCGGCCCAAAATGCAAGTCCTGCAACGAAAGAGGCGGATAAATCGAGATAATCTTTTAGAAAAAAAGCGCCTACGACCGAGGTCAGGCCGGACACGCCAGCCGCGAAATAGACCATCAGTGGCGGCAAATAAGACCATTGCAGCTGCTGAGCCAGATCCACAAACGTTCTATGCCACCAGGCCGAAAGCTTTGATCCTATGGAAGTTTGGTCAGTCGTCATATGCCGTGGCAGCTCGTTGAGGCCTTTGGGTCGTTGTATCTAGTTAGAGAAATCCAGATCCGAAAAGCAATGCACTGGTGATCACCCCAAGGATTGGTACCACAAGAGGAACGCGGAAGTGTTTGGCGGCCTCGTCCGGCTTCATCTTCAGCAGGATCAGCGAGACATTGACCAGTACAAAGACACCTAGAACGATCTGAGACGTGCGCTCTGCCAGAGTCCCAATCGGTATAGTTTGGGTCAGGAGAACGATGATTGCGACGACCAACAAAGTAGCGACAACAGGTGTCTGAGTGGCTTTCGGGACAATCGCCAGAACCTTCGGCAAATGGTCACGGTCAGCTAGGCCGTAGATCACCCGTGAGGCCATGATCATCTGGATCAGTACTCCATTGACTGTCGCCACAATCGCGACTGCGGAAAAGCCTTGTTTGATCACCTCGGGTGCGTTTGAAAACACAAGCGCGAGGGGGGCTGCAGATGTCGACAGAACATCGATCGGAACAACAAGTAGAACAGTCATTGAGGTTCCTAGATACAATACGGTGGCCAGAACGAGGGTTAGTAAAATCGCTTTTGGGATGGTGCGCACGGGGTCTTTGACCTCTTCCGCGACGTTGGCCATGTCCTCGAAGCCAACAAATGCGAAGAAGGCGAGAAGTGATGCCGCGAAAATTCCTCTCCACGCGTCGAGTTCAAGCGGCGGAAGCATCGAACTGATCCCGTATCCCTGCGGATCCTGAACCGACATGCCCCAGCCCATCACAAAGAGAAGGCCTGCGATCTCGATGATCGTAATGACAGCCGCAACAAAGACCGACTCAGTGATCCCCCAGAGCGCGATTAGACCCATGATCAAAACGACGCTGACGGTCAAAACAGGGATCGCAAAACCGGTTAAAGCGTGCAGGTATGACGCTGCGCCAATTGCAACTGCAGAGGCAGAGATAATCCCCGAAGCTGCGACCGCGAGCCCGACGAATACCGCCATCCATCTTTTCTGAAATCCCGCCTCAACATAGGCTGCTTCACCTGCGCTGACGGGAAACCGTGTTGCGAGTTCAGCATACGAAAGCGCGGTGAGTGATACGACGAGGGCGGCTACAACAAACGAAAACGCTGCAAACGGTCCGGCAATGTCTGCTGTTGCACCGACTAAAACATAAATGCCCGCTCCGACCGTTACCCCGAGGCCATAGAGCGTGAGCAACGGGGTAGTAAGGGCTCGTCTGAGTTTCTGTTCGTTTGGATCAACAGAGTTCATAAGCGATTTCCACCAACTGCTCATTCAGAACGTCGTCAGTGGCGTCCTTCCCAGTTTTGTCCGCGATTGGCGGAGCGGCGCGATCCGATGGTCAAAGCTGCACCGAATGCCTTGTGTCTCAACGTTTGCGCGCATAGGGCGCCAATAAACTAACTGGGGGCTCGCCACCACTTCTGCCGAGCCCCCAGTGGGTGGAACTTCCACTCCTTCAGAATTCCGTTCACCTTTGTGTTTGCTTGGGGACAGACCGGTGAACGTAGAACAAGCTGAAACATTCGTATTTCACTATGTGATTCCTATTGGTGCTTTGATCTATGTCAATCAACTAGCGGTCGCCGGTCTGCGAGGCTGAATCCCAACCAACTGTCGTTTGCCGTCGAACTTAACGGCAAAGCAAACATGTCAGGCGGTTTGAGATTTAGGGTGGAAGGCAATTCATAATGCTCTGGAACCTGTTACCAGCCCTGGGCGGCATCGGCCTGTTCCTTATCGGCATGCTGTTGATGACGGACGGTTTGAAGGCGTTGGCAGGGGCGCGATTGCGAGATATTTTGGGCCGGTTCACGTCGACACCGTTTACCGGGGCGGTAACAGGCGCGGTTACGACAGCTGCGATCCAGTCGTCGAGCGCGACGACCGTCGCGGCCGTCGGATTTGTCGCGTCTGGCCTACTCACCTTTCCCCAAGCGCTTGGGATCATCTTTGGGGCCAATATCGGAACGACCATGACAGGTTGGCTCGTCGCGCTCTTGGGGTTCAAGCTGGACCTTGGGCAAGTGATGTTGCCCGTTGTTTTTGTTGGGGCTTTGCTGGCGCTTTCGGGAAAAAAAGCGGTTGCCGGCTTTGGGCTGGCGTTGGCCGGGTTCAGCTTGATTTTCATTGGAATCGAACAACTCAAGTCCGGGCTTGACGCCTTTCGCGGCGTAGTTACCCCTGCCGATTTTCCGCCAGATACACTACTGGGCAGGCTGAAGCTTGTATTGATCGGTGTCGTTTTCACGATGGTGACGCAGTCTTCGAGTGCTGGTGTAGCAACAGCGTTGGCTGCGTTAAGCGCGGGTGCCGTGAACTTCCCTCAAGCAGCGGCTCTCGTCATTGGAATGGATGTGGGGACAACTTTCACCGCTGTTCTGGCCACCTTGGGTGGGGGCACGATGGCGCGTCGAACCGGTTTTGCGCATGTGATCTACAATGTGATGACAGGAGTAATGGCATTTTTTCTGCTGGGGCCGTTTACTTCGGTCTTTGTAAGTGGGACGGGGGCCGGAAACTCACTGACTGCGCTTGTCGCGTTCCATAGTTTCTTCAACGCCATAGGCGTAGCGCTGATCTTGCCGTTCGCGAAACCCTTCGCCAGATTTATCGAGGCGCTCGTACCCGACAGGGGTGCTGACTTAACGCGATCTCTGGATCCGCTGGTTCTTGGGGTGCCGGAAATAGCGGTGGATGCAGCAAAAGCTTCAGTCGAACAAATTGTAAGGGCCGAAGTGGGGCACCTTCGGTCATGTATGGGGGCATCTCTGCCAAGCGGACCCGGCTATGGGCGGGACAACATTGAGACAGCTGTTTCTGAGGCGCGCTCGTACCTAGACAAGATTGAACTGCCCAGCAGGTCCGAGGCAGAGATATCCAGCATCAAGGGTATGTACCATGTCCTCGACCATCTTGACCGGCTGCTTTACCGGTGTAGCCAAGATGATCGGATAAGTGAGCTACCAAAAGACCGGCGTTTGAAGCGGCTTGCTTCGGTGTTGATTTCAGCAACTGACGGCTATTTAGAGATCGACGATCCGGTGCAGTGTGAAAACACGCTGAACCGCCTTCGCCGTTTTCTGCGGCGACAGAGGAAACTTCGCAGAGACTTGCTCATCTCCGACGCTGCAACTGACAATCTGCCGGACGACGTGGTTTGGGCTCGGCTGGATGCCCTCAGATGGTTACATCGCGTGTCTTATCACCTCTGGCGCATTCGTTGGCATTTGAACGCATTGGAAGGAGCGCCGTCTGGGCGCAGGGGTGGTGAGGTCAATGACGAACTGGCGTAGTTGGAGGCTAGCCTGGATTAGATACGGCACTAGCTCAAACGTTCTTCGGCTGAAACGGCAATCTTCGTGCTTAAGCGTGCAACATGAGCAAGGTCAAAGAAGTTTCTTAAGGATGCGGTTTAATAAGATCTGTATCCGGGGCAGCAAATTGGAGGAGCATATGCAGATTGTTCGCGGGATTTTACTGGCACTGTTCGTCACGGGACCTGCTTTAGCGCAGGACATCAGCGTCGATGAGGGACGGGATTTGTACCGGACGTATTGCTGGCAATGTCACGGTTTCGAAGCGACTGGAGACGGGCCGATGGCCGAAATGATGGCTATTCGAACACCCGATCTCACCAAGTTGGCGGGCGCAAACGACGAAGTATTTCCGATAGATCGCATAGCTGAGCAGATTGATGGTCGTTCACAATTGCTCGCCCATGGGGGCGAGATGCCGATCTTTGGCGCGGTGTTTGAGACAGACCAACAAATCGCGGTGGCTTTGCCCAATGGGCAACGAATGATGGTAGGCTTGCCCTTGGCGAATTTGCTCGCCTTTTTGGAATCGATTCAGGCTGAATAGTCACTGGCCAATCTGCTAGTTCGTATCAGCCGTGCGTCTGATTGACATGAGAGTCAGTGGCGGCCCCAACACTTCGAAGGCCACAGTGCTAGCAAGAGTAAAGGCCATGATGGACGATGCCCAGTTCGGAAATTGCTCTCCGGCGACGAGGGCCATTCCTACCGCGACACCAGCCTGTGGCAACAAAGCGGGGCCGTACCAGCGGGCCTGATGGCGGGGCAGGCCGCCCAGTCTCGCTCCGCAATAACCCCCGACAACGCGGGCCACGGCGCGCAAGATCAGGAAGAGTGCACCAGCCCAACCCATCAAGCCGAAGGCTTCGATATCCAACGTGGCGCCAGCCAACAGGAAGAACAGAATCATGAATGGCCACTGAATGTGCTCGATCTCATGAAAGGCACGGTCGTGATGGCGGGCAAGATTCCCTATGACGGCCCCCGCGACCATGCCTGCTACCAAAAATGAAACCTCCAGCCAAAGCGCAAGGCCCGCCGTAAGAAAAACTATGCCCACTGCTTCTGCCTGCATTGGCTCTCCCGGTTTCAAGCGGCCGGTCAGGTAAGCGGATGGCACGCCTAGTGCAGTACCCAACAAAATAGCCCCTCCGAAATCCCACATCGCTGTGGTCGTAACGGTGGTCCAACCGTCCGAATGACCGGCCAGAACCAGGGCGATGCTGAAAACGATCAGACCCCAAGCGTCATCAATTGCGACGACGCCCTTTAGTGTCTCAGTGAAGCTGTTAGACACTCCAGATTGCTTGATCACGTCTGTCATGGCGGCCGGAGCTGTAGCCGTGGCAATTGCCGCCAGCACCAATGCCAGCCCGAAGGGTACGCCGATTGCGGTCAATCCAGCAGACACGATAACAAGAGTTGCAATCACGATTGAAATCGAAATCGTCAGAATGGCTCGGCCGTGCCGAACCAGGTTCTCGCGGGTCAAAGATCCTCCAAGAAGGAACGCGACCATCGTCAAGGCCACAATGGAAATCTCGTCGAACCACATCGCAACGTCGAGTGGGATCAACCCTATTCCGGCGTTCCCGGCGATCAGACCGAGGAACAGTAGAGTTGTCACACGAGGAAGATGCGTGGCCCGACCTACTTGGTCGGCCGCCAATCCGGCTAGAAAGAGGACGCCAAGAGTAATCAGAAAGCCGGCAATGTGCATAGAAATCCGAGCGTTAAGTTCTTGTCTAAACTACTCTAACCCCAACCCTGCCTTCTAGGAACCGATGTCGGAGAGAATGCGAGTGTCTTGTCGCAGCTTAAGCCGAAGACCCGAAAAATAAGGGATATTGATCTGTATTAAGGCGAAAGCGCGCCGCAAGTGGCACAATAACTCATTCAGGAAATGAGGAGGAACTTTCGATGCCGACAAAGAAATCCAACACAAATAGCCCGACCTCACTATTGGAAGTTTTCAGGCAAATGCAGCCACCCATGTCTGGCAATCCGGCCTTCGGAGCCCAGATCGAACAATTTTGGGACGCGCAAGAAAAATTGCTCGAGGAAACAGAGGCCTTTGCGCAGCATTGGTTCGAACGGCGTCATGAAGCGGTTCGGACGGCTTTGCAAGCTGCACGCAATGTGTCTTCGGCAAACCCGTCCGATCCATCGAAAGCCTTTCAGAGCATGGCAGAATGGCAGCGCCATTCGGCTGAGCGGTTGGTTGCTGACGCGCAGGAATGGTTCGAAACCGTGTCCCGTTGTGCATCTTATGTCGCTGAAACCGAAGCTGAAGCTGTCGAGAAAACAGTTGGCGATGTTGCAGCCGCTACAAAGAGTGCGGGGAAATCTTCAAAGTCTGAGCCTGTGTAGGTTTCCTGCTGCCGAAATACCAAACTGAAGTCATCTGAGCAGTAGATAGGAGGTCAAATGTACAAGAATATCCTGATCCCGGTTGCTCTGGACAAAGAACACGACACACAAGCATCGTTTGAGGCCGCGCGCCAATTGGCTGATGCCGACGCTGTTTTCACCGTTGTGCACGTCCAAGAACCTATTCCGGCATATGTAGGGTCTCAGATTCCAAGCGAAGTGCTGGCACATACGCGGCATGAGATATTGGAAAACCTGCATCAGACTGCCTCTGAAATTTCAGACGCGAAGGTACAGCTCATCTCTGGGCACGCGGGTAGGGCTATTGTCGACTTCGCAAATCAGAACGACGTTGATTGCATCGTCTTAGCGTCACACAAGCCAGGATTCGAGGACATATTTCTAGGCTCCACTGCGAACAGAGTCGTGCATCATGCCAAGTGTTCGGTTCACGTAATTCGGTGATCCAAAGCTAGCGATACGAGATTCTTTTGTAGTGGCCCCTTACTTGCTGAACCAAAATAAAGGTCTTGTAGGAGGAACTAGTCTAGGGTCGGGCAAGGGGCTTTCGTAGCTCCTGCTCACTAAAGGCGAGCTCCCTTCAAGTGTTTTAGAACCAGCCCAAAAATCATTCTCTTTGCGGTGATTCTATGTGTTTGGTTTCCTCTGTTGCTTCGGAATGTGGGAGACCTGATGCATGAGCGTGGCATCGAAGTCAGCCACAAGACCGTGCGGTAGTGGTGGAACTGGTTTAGCCCGATTTTCGCATCGGAAATTCGGATAAAACGGATCCAGCAGTTGCGGGCATACCCAAAATTGAAATGGCATGTCGACGAAGTGTTTGTTTAGATCAATGGAAAGCGGCTAGACCTGCGGAGCGTCGTTGATCACGAAAGAGAGGTGTTCGAAACTGTCGTTACCAATCGCCGAACCAGGCGGAAAGCATAGAAATTAATAGAGAAATTTTGGAAACGCTACGGTGTTGCGAAGAATGTGGCCACGGATCGTTTCGTATCATTTCGGACAGTTCTCAGGGAACTTGGTGCCAAGGGAAAACAACAAACGAGCAGGTGGCTCCACAACCGCGTTGAGAATTCGCACTTTCCTTTCCGACGACAATAATCCGATTGCCGTTACTTAAACTTGTCAGCTTGCGCTGGGTTGGGTTTCCAGGCGCGCCTGATCAAAAGCGGTAAGGGACAGCGCGTGTTTTCGATCTCGAGCAATCGCGGAAAGCGTGTCATGTCCACCCCCCCCCCCCCCCCCAGCGATGCGCGTTATAGAGCTGGGGGACAAGGCAGATATCGGCGAGGGTTGGGGTGTCTGCGAAACTGAAGTAGGTGTTTTGCGGCAACAGCGCCCGGTAGGCGGCAAATCCTTCGGTCATCCAACGGTCGAACCAAGCGGTCTGCCCGGCGGAGTCCATTCCAATTTGAGATTTGAGGTAGGTCATAACCCTCAGGTTATTCACCGGGTGGATGTCCATCGCGATGGTGTACGCAGCGGCTTGGACTCGTGCGCGCAACAGGGGTTGGGCGGGCAGCAGCTGAGGTTCTGGGGCGATGGCCTCCAGATAGTCGATGATCGCAAGCGACTGGGTCAGGGCCGTGCCGTCTTCGAGAATCAGAGTTGGAACACCCTTGCCGGGGTTGAGCGCGGTATATGGGACCGAGCCTTGCTCTCCGGCGACCAGATCGACCGGGCAGTAATCGTAGCTGAGGCCCTTGAGATTCAAGGCGATGCGAACTCGGAACGAAGTCGTTGAGCGCCAGTAGGAATAGAGTTTCATGATATTGTCCCGTCGTTGCTGCAGCATTGTTACATTTGTAACGAAATTCAACCTGAAAAACCGTGACGTGAACCTGGCGTTTGCTTGAGGCCGGGTTCAGTGTCCGTCTGAATACTCGATGTTGACAAAATCAGGGTGTTGCTGTGACAAGCAGAGGGGGCATGTGTGAACTTGAAGTTGTGCCCTTATGTAACCGTAGCGCATACTAAAACTTCGGGCTGCGGCCCGCCCGCGATACCATCCGTCAAGCCGATTGAGGGGTCTTGAGTAATGAACATAGCCTGCTGGTCTGGCCCCAGAAATCTGTCCACTGCGATGATGTATGCCTTTGGCGCGCGCGCCGATTGCGCCGTCTGGGATGAGCCGTTCTACGCGGCCTATCTGGCTGAGACCGGGCTGCATCATCCGATGGGAGATCGGATCATCGCCGAGGGCGAAACGGACCCCCTTCAGGTCGGGCGGGGTTGTGCAGCTCAGCCGCCCGAAGGTAAGGCGCATATCTACCAGAAACACATGACCCAGCATATGGTTTGGGGCTTGGATCAGCCCTGGATGGATGGGCTGAAACATATCTTTCTGATCCGCCACCCCGCGCGTGTGCTGGCCAGCTATGCCGCAAAACGCGAAAACCCGACGCTAGAGGATATTGGTTTTGTGCAACAGGCCGAGATCTACAATCTGATCCGCGCGCGAACCGGAGCAGGCGTGGTCGTCGACAGCTATGATATCCGTCAGGCGCCCGAACAGATGTTGCGGAAACTATGTGCGGCAATTGATCTGCCCTTTGACCCGGCCATGTTGTCGTGGCCTGTGGGCGGCCATCCGTCGGACGGTGTGTGGGCCAGCCACTGGTACGGGGCCGTGCATGCCTCAACCGGTTTTGCGGGCGCTGAGGGGGAGTTACCGACCTTGCCGCCTGCGCTGCAATCCGTCTGCGATGCGGCGATGCCATATTATGAGCGGCTCAAAGCGGATGCACTTGTTCTGGAAGGTGATGCATGACAACTGAACTCTCAACCCACGACGCGGAATACGATGCCCGCAACGAGGACCTGAAAATCTGGGTTGATGGCGCGTTGGTTCACAAGGATGAGGCCAAGGTTTCGGTCTATGATTCCGGCTTCATGCTGGGCGACGGCATGTGGGAGGGGCTGAGGCTCTATGATAGATGCTGGGCCTTTTTTGACGAACACATGGACCGGCTGTTTGACAGCTGCAAGGCCGTGTCTCTGGACATCGGCAAAACGCGTGAGGATATTCGCGAGATTCTGGACGCCACCGCTGCCGCCAATGGTGCGACAACCGATGCTCACGCGCGACTGATGATCACGCGCGGTCGCAAGGCCAAGCCGTTTCAGCATCCCAAGCTCTCGCGCTGGGGGCCGACGATTGTGGCCATCGTCGAACACTCCAAACCCGCCGAAGCGCTGACCGCGCGGGGGATACGTTTGGCGACCGTGCCACAGGTACGGGGGTTGCCGACCAGCCAGGACGCGAAGTTCAACAGCCACTCCAAACTGAACTGTGTCATCGCCTGTTTGCAGGCGGAACAGGCAGGCGCGGATGAGGGGCTGATGCTGGACCCTCATGGGTTTGTGAACACCACCAACGCCTGCAATTTCTTTGTCGTGCGCAAGGGCGAGGTTTGGACCTCGACCGGGGACTACTGCATGAACGGGGTGACGCGGCAGAAGGTGATCGACCTGTGCCGCGCCAATGACATACCGGTTTTAGAAAAGAACTACTCACTCTACGAGGCCTACGGTGCGGATGAGGCGTTTCTGACCGGCACCTTCGGCGCGCAAACCCCAGTGGCCGAGATCGACGGCAAACAGATCGGAGAGGGCAAGGCTGGTCCGATGACATTGCAGATTCGCGCGCTCTACAAGGAACTGGTCGCCCGGAACGTGGCCGCGCAAACGTGATCCTTGGCCAACCAGCGGGGTCGTGATCGCGCTGTTTGGGGTGCCCTGCCTCAAGGAAAGTAAGTGCCATTTAGTGCGGATAAAAAAGCAATTTTCATCTGGTCTAGGCGTTCAACAATATCTATGATAGCGCTAACTTTGAGGCGCGAGCAGCCGCCATTCAGACGTAAACGCTAAGGCATCCGCCGCCTTGGGTGGAGTTGGGACCTGTTCGGCGGTCATATGAGCGCAGTAACTTGGGTCGGTCTTCAAGTTTGCCTTTGGATAGGACCGGAGTTGTCGCGACACTGCGCGACCCGCTGGGGAAAAGGGGAGGCGATTTGCAGATTGAACAGGTGCGGTTGCAAGACAAAGACATGTCCGTCAGCCTCCTTAACTATGGCGCGATCACCCAAGGGTGGTGGATTGGTGATACGTCGTTGATCCTCGGCTATGACGAACCTGAGGCCTATCTGGAAGATCCGTTCTATCACGGGGCGATTGTTGGGCGGGTGGCAAACCGGATCAAGGGCGCGAGCTTTGACCTCGCGGGTGCGCGATACCGGCTGGGTCCGAACGAGGGTGCCAACACACTGCATGGTGGGGACGAGGGCCTGTCTCGCCAAATCTGGACACTGCAGCAGCTTTCGGATCGTGAGGCGGTGATGAGTTACCTTTCACCCGATGGCGAAGGCGGCTTTCCGGGCGAGGTCAGGTTCGTGCTGCACGTCTCGCTCAATTTTCCCAATCTGACCTATACCATTACGGCCCAGCCGGACCGGCCAACGCCGATCAGCATTGCGCAGCATAACTACTATACGCTGGGCAGTCTTGTGGGGGTTGAGGATTTTACCCTGCAGGTGAATGCAGCGCATGTGCTGGAGACCGATGCGCAGGGTGTGCCGACCGGCAACATGCAAGACGTACAACACACGCCGCTGGATTTCACGCAACCGGGCGGCCCGGACAAAAAGGTCGATCATTTCTACGTGTTCGACAGTAATCGCGATGCGCAGCAGCCAATCGTTACGATTGACGCCGCAAATGGGCTTGGAGTGCGTGTATTCTCTAATCAGATCGGGGCGCAGGTCTATACTGCTGGTTCACTGGGGGCACCGTTTCACGCAGGCGCTGGTCTGTGTATTGAGCCATCAGGCTATCCCAACGCGCCCAATATCGACGCGTTCCCCAGCATGGTTTTCTCACCTGAGCGGCCCTATCATCAGACACTTACACTCAAACTCACAGGGACTTAGGCATGAGGGTATTTTCGGCGATTGGAATGATGGGATTGGCCTCGGCCGCACAAGCGCTAGAGCTTGGCCCACCTCCCGAATTCGCGGAACCCGATCTCGCCGTTGTCGAGCTGGGGCAGTTGCTGTTTTACGATCCGATCCTGTCGGGAAATCGCAACATCAGCTGCGGGTCGTGTCACCATCCGCGTCTGGGCACGTCCGACGGGTTGTCGCTGGGCGTGGGTGAGGGCGGCATCGGGCTGGGAGTGACACGTGCGTTGGATCCCGAAAACCGCCCGGAACAGCGCATTCCCCGCAACTCTCCGGCCTTGTGGAACCTCGGCGCGGACGAGTTCACGGTCTTTTTCCATGACGGACGGCTTGAGGCCGACCCGAGCCGTCCCAACGGCATCCGCACTCCGCTGGGCACGCATATGCGGCCAGGGTTCAAATCCGCCCTCGCGGCGCAGGCCATGTTCCCGGTGCTGTCGCCGGACGAGATGGCCGGGCATTACTCCGAGAATGAAATCAGCAAAGCAGTGCGTCTGGGTCTGCTGGCGCAAGAGGGCGGGGCCTGGGACCTGATCGCCGCGCGTGTCGCGGCCATTCCCGAATATCAGGAGCGGTTCGAAGACGTTCTGCCGGGGGAGGAGATCACCTTCACGACGATTGCCAACGTCATAGCTGATTTCATTGCCTTCGAATGGCGGGCCGACAACAGCCTTTTTGATCAGGCGATGCGCGGAGAAGCCGAGCTGCCGCCCGAGGCGCAGGCAGGGTTGGATCTGTTTTATGGCGAGGCTGGGTGTAGTTCCTGCCATTCCGGATGGCTCCAGACGGATCACGCGTTCCATGCTATCGCGATGCCTCAGATCGGGCCGGGCAAAGCTGCGCGGTTCGAAAATCACTCGCGCGACGATGGTCGCATGCGGGTGACTGGTGAGGCCGACGATGCCTTTGCCTTCCGTACACCGTCACTGCGCAATGTGACCCTGACCGCCCCGTATGGTCACAGCGGTGCCTATGCCGAGTTGGAGGATGTGGTGCGCCACCACCTTGATCCGGTGGGGTCGTTGCAGCGGTATTCGCTGGAACAGGCACGTCTGCCCGCGTTTCAGGGTGCAAATGATCAGCGTGCCTTGGACGAAACAACCGAAGCAATCGCCGCCGCCAACAGCCTTGAACCGGTTGCGTTGAGCGATGATGAGGTCGACGCGATCCTCAGTTTTCTGAACACCCTTGAAGACCCAGCCCTGAGGCTTGGTGTTCCCGAAACCGTTCCCAGTGGGCTGCCTGTGGATCAGTGATGGAGGCGGATGATCTGGTTGGCGTCATACGCATGCCAGTCGCTTGTGGAACCATCCGGCCAGATCATCCGAAGTTCGACTGCCTCAGCCGGTCCCAATCCGAAATGATGCAGGCCTGACGTCCCCCCCGCATGGCCTCCGCCAATGGTGATTTCGCGGGTCTGCAAGCCCGACGGCGTTCGCATCTCGATAAACCCGCCCACCGCAGCACGGTTGGAGGTGTTCTGAGAGACATCGACTAGAACCCAGTTTCCAGCGGTAGTTGTGTTCTGGTGAACCTCCAACGGCGCCCCCCGGTTGACGACCACCAGATCCAGTTGGCCATCATTGTTCAGATCAACCAAAGCGCCGCCGCGCGACTTGGCCATCGAGGCCACGCGCGCCTCGGCGCCGGCTTCGACAAACGAGCCATCAGGCTGTTGCAGCATCAGGTTATTCGGGTCGTTTAAAGCCGCGACAGGCATCTGTTCGACATTGCCTTTTGTCACGAAAATATCGTCCAGCCCGTCGTTGTTGGCGTCTCCGAATTGCGCATGCCATCCGGTCGAAGGTCTCCCGTCGCCGCCGACATGCGGTCTGTGCGCGGTGGTGCCTTTCTCATAGGTCGCATCGCGCCAGGTCGGGCTGTCGTTTGAGGGGTCAAACACTTGAAACTTCTGGTCGCCCATCGACGTTAGGTAGACATCGGAAAACCCGTCCCCCGTCAGATCGCGCGAGGCGATCCCCATTCCCCAGATCGAGTAGGGCAGCCATCCGTCGTCTTCGGTGTACAGCCGCGGTGCAGCCTCCATCGCCCAGAGCTGCTCCTGCCCGCCGCGCACGTAGTAGTGGCGATCATTGCTGACCCGCAGGTCCGCCCGACCCGTGCGTGCCCAGTCGGAGAATAAAATCGACAAAGAGCAGTAGCCGGGCTCCAGCGGCGTTGGTGCGCCGTATCCTGATCCTTCGGGACGATAGAGGAGCGTCGGACCGCAGGTCTCGAACGGCCCCTCAGGATCAAAACGGTCGACATAGGTTCCGAAGGCCAGCGTTGGCAGCGTCTCGCCGTCCTCCCACGTGGCCGAGAAACCAGTGGTCCAATGATCATCTGATTGGAAGTTCAAATCGGCAAAAGGGGCAAATTGGCAGTCAGGCTGGCCTTGTAGCAAAAGGTCTTCACCAACCCTCAGAACCGCCAGATCCTGAAAGCCGTCGCCGTCGACATCCAAAGGATAAGCCCCGGTCACACCGGTCAGGGACAGGGCCTCTGGCGTGTCGACGCGGAAAGACAGGTCGCCGTCCGAGGTGTTGCGGAACAGTTGAGACGGGTTTGACCCACCAGCGGTGAAGAAATCGGGGAGGCTGTCGCCATTGCAGTCGAACACCGCAACTCCTCCGCCCACGAAGTGTTCCCAACCGCCGTCATAGACATGTTCGGCAACCACGATCTGCTGAAAGCTTGGTACGGGCTGATCGGCCGCAACAACAGTGGTGCTTGCCAGTAGGAGGACGCATTCACGATGCATGGGCCGGCATCTCGCGAATCTTCAAGGTTGAGACCTGCTCGATGGCATAGGCAATGGCGCCTTTGGCCCACATGGTGTCATCCCACTGGTTGACCTTGATGTCGGGCAAGGGGGCATCGACGTGAACGACCCCCTTACGTATCCGCTCCATCACGCTGTCGGAATAGAGATGCTGAAAGCTGACCTGACTGCCCGAGATGATGATACATTCGGGATCGAATAGATTAATCAGGTTCGAAACGCCCATGCCGAATATCTGACCGGCCCGATCTAGCACGGACAAGGCGTGTTGATCACCGGACTGCGCGTTGTCAAGCAGATCGGCAATGGTGATCTGGTCGCGATCCTGACCAGCAATAGAGGCCTCTCGGATCAGGGCATATTCCCCGACATAGGCTTCAAGACACCCGCGCTGTCCACATTGGCAGAGCGCCCCATCCAGTTGCACCTTGGTATGTCCAAATTCAGCCCCGCATCCGCGCTCACCCCGGTAGAGCTTGCCGCCCAGCACGATCCCTAGGCCGACTCCGTGTTCTATCGTAATGACAAGGAAGTTCCGCAAACCTTTGCCGAGCCCGAACAATTGTTCCGCCTTTGCAACGAGATTGGCGTCGTTTTCAATGAATACTGGGCAATCAACCTCTTGCTGCAGAAGCGGGCCAAGTGGCACGTTCCGTTCCGAGATCGAGGAGGACCAATGGACAAAGTTATGCTCGGCATCAATCAGGCCCGCGATCCCGATCGAGACCCCTGCGATATCCGACATTGAAACGGACGTAGCCGCGCAGGCGCTTTCCAGCGCTTTTCGGATGGTTCGGGCAAAGTCGAGCGGGGTCATGCAGGCTTCGACCAGAGGGTATTTGATCGACGCAATCTCGAGCCCTTCGAAATCTGCGATCAGAACCGAGACATAGTGGCGTGTGACTTTGAATCCCGCGATCAGCAATGATCCACCGTTCAATTTAAGCAAAACACGGGGCCGCCCGCGCCGCGCAGATCCGGATTGAGGGTCGCCTTCAACCTCGTGGATCAGCCCTGCAGACAACAGGTCTGCCGTTGCGGTGGTGACGGTGGCGGGGCTGGTCTGCAAAGCACCGGCAATATCAATGCGCGAGATCGCCCCCTTGCGGCGGATATGCTCCAGCACGCGCAGCCGCGTTACGTTCCGCTGCTCGGTAGAGATAGAAGAGGCTTTGTTTTTCAGCATCTTGCCCTCGCGAATCTCATCTTGGCATTCACCTTAGTCAGATTCCCATGTTAGCGATAGCATAAATATTTTGCCGACTGAAATAAATGTGCTACTCAGGTAGGTGAAGTCCTCGAATCACTTCGAAGGGACTCGAACAACCGGGAGGAAAGCATGAAGAAATTCCTAAGCATTTCAGTCGCAGCGGCCCTTATGGGCACTGCTGCCTTTGCTGAAACCGTCGTCGGCGTCAGCTGGTCGAACTTTCAGGAAGAGCGTTGGAAGACTGACGAAGCCGCGATCAAATCCGCGCTTGAGGCAGGTGGGGCCGAGTATATCTCTGCCGACGCGCAGTCGTCTTCTGCCAAACAGCTGTCGGACATTGAAAGCCTGATCGCGCAGGGCGTGGACGCTCTGATCATCCTCGCGCAGGACTCACAGGCGATTGGCCCGGCTGTTCAGGCCGCCGCAGACGAGGGTATCCCGGTTATCGCATATGACCGCCTGATCGAAGATGACCGCGCATTCTACCTGACCTTCGACAATGTCGAAGTTGGCCGCATGCAGGCCCGCGCGGTGTTCGAAGAGATGCCCAAGGGCAACTACGTCATGATCAAAGGCTCTCCGACTGATCCGAACGCAGATTTCCTGCGTGGCGGTCAGCAAGAGATCATTCAGGCCGCTGTCGACAGTGGTGATGTTGTGATCGTCGGCGAAGCCTATACCGATGGCTGGCTGCCCGCGAACGCACAGCGCAACATGGAGCAGATCCTGACGGCAAACGAAAACAACGTGGACGCCGTGGTTGCCTCGAATGACGGTACTGCCGGTGGTGTTGTTGCTGCGCTGACGGCGCAGGGCATGGAAGGTATCCCTGTCTCGGGTCAGGACGGTGACCATGCCGCGCTGAACCGCGTCGCACTGGGCACTCAAACCGTATCCGTCTGGAAAGACGCGCGTGAACTGGGCAAAGCCGCAGGCGAGATCGCAGTCGCGCTGAGCGGTGGCACTGCTGCAGGAGATGTTGAAGGCGCGGTCAGCTGGACGTCGCCCGGTGGCACCGAGATGACTTCGGTCTTCCTGGCACCGGTTCCGATCACAAAAGACAACCTCTCGGTTGTTGTGGACGCAGGCTGGATTCCGCTGGAAGACCTGTGCCAGGGCGTGGAAAACGGCCCAGCCCCCTGTAACTAAACTACCATAATTCCCGGCCTGCGCAGGCGGGCCGGGATCCCAATCGCTGAACATGAAAGATCGGATATGACCGAAACTTCGTCTCAGCCGGTACCCCAGAAAAGCAAGCAAAACTTGTTCCAGCAGCTTGAGCTGGATATGCGGCTATTGGGTATGATCGGCGCGTTTATCATCCTTTGCATCGGGTTCAATATAGTCACGGAAGGGCGTTTCCTGACCCCCCGCAACTTGTTCAACCTGTCCATTCAGACCGTGTCGGTTGCGATCATGGCTTGTGGCATGGTGTTCATCATCGTGATGCGCCACATCGACCTTTCTGTCGGCGCTTTGCTGGCGACGACGTCCGCTGTGATGGCTATGACCCAGACCGAGCTTCTGCCGAACATGCTGGGCATGGGCTTGAACAACCCGGCCACATGGGCGATCACTCTGGTCGTTGGGCTTGCGGTTGGAACCCTTATCGGGGCCTTTCAAGGCTGGATGATCGGGTACCTGACAATTCCCGCCTTCATCGTGACCCTCGGTGGGTTTCTGGTTTGGCGTAACGTCGCCTGGTATATGACCGATGGCCAGACCATTGGCCCGCTGGACAGCACATTCCTGATGTTTGGCGGTACCAACGGAACGCTTGGCACCACGGCCAGTCTTCTGTTCGGCCTTGCCGCCACAGCCGCCGCGATCTGGGCGCTGTGGAGTGCGCGCCGGTCCAAGGCCGCACATGGTTTCCCGGTCAAGCCCGTCTGGGCGGAAACAACGCTGGCCGGGATCATCGGCATCGCGATCATGGGCTATGTCTTCATCGTCAACAGCTACGCCATCCCGACCCGTCGGCTCGAGCGTATGTTCGAAGCGCGTGGTGAGATCATGCCCGAGGGTCTGGTCGTCGGCTACGGCATCCCGATCTCGGTTCTGATCCTGATCCTGGTGGCAGTCACACTGACCGTCGTGGCCCGCAAGACCCGGTTCGGTCGCTACATCTTTGCAACTGGCGGCAACCCCGACGCGGCTGAGCTTTCTGGCATCAACACCCGTATGATGACCGTTAAGATCTTTGCCTTGATGGGTTTCTTGTGTGCGCTGTCCGCTGTTGTGGCTTCCGCCCGTCTGGCCAACCACTCGAACGACATTGGTACGCTGGATGAGCTTCGTGTAATTGCTGCAGCCGTCATTGGCGGGACCGCCCTGTCCGGTGGTCTGGGGACGATCTATGGTGCGATCCTGGGGGCCCTGATCATGCAGGCGCTGCAATCGGGGATGGCGATGGTCGGTGTGGATGCACCGTTCCAGAACATCGTCGTCGGTGCTGTGCTCGTCCTGGCTGTCTACATCGACATCGTCTATCGCAAACGTTTGGGAGCGAAATGATGCAAGCTGAAGAAACGCAGAACACAAATTCGGGTCGCGGCTCTGGCAAGCCGCCTCTGGTCGAAATGAACGACATCTCGATTTCCTTCGGGGGCATCAAGGCGGTGGATCACGTGTCGGTCGACCTCTACCCCGGCGAAGTTGTGGGCCTGCTGGGCCATAACGGGGCAGGGAAGTCCACGCTGATCAAGGTCCTGTCCGGCGCCTACCAGATGGACAGCGGCGAGATCCGGATCGACGGTGAAAAGGTCGAGATCAACAACCCTCGGGACGCGCGGGCCAACAATATCGAGACGATCTATCAGACGCTCGCTTTGGCCGATAACCTCGACGCCAGCTCGAACCTGTTTCTGGGGCGCGAGATGGTGACACCGATGGGGTTGGTCGACGATGCCGCGATGGAGGCCGAGTGCCGCAAGATCATGGGCCAGCTGAACCCGAATTTCCAGAAGTTCAATGACCCGGTCTCGGCCCTGTCTGGCGGTCAGCGTCAGTCGGTTGCGATTGCCCGGGCGGTGTATTTCAACGCGCGCATCCTGATCATGGATGAACCCACAGCCGCATTGGGACCGCATGAGACCCAGATGGTTGCGGAACTGATCCAGAAGCTCAAGGCGCAGGGGATTGGGATTTTCCTGATCGACCATGATGTGCATGCTGTGATGGAACTGTGTGATCGGGCTTCGGTCATGAAGAACGGTCAATTGGTCGGAACCGTCGACATCCCCGATGTCACCGATGATGACCTGCTGTCGATGATCATTCTGGGCAAAAAGCCCGGCGAAAAGACTGAGTGAGGGAAGACAATGGCGAGTGGTTTTTTTCAAGAGATCGAAAAGATCCGGTACGAGGGCGAAGACAGCAAGAACCCGCTCGCCTTCCGTCACTACGATCCGGATGAAGTCATCATGGGCAAACGCATGGAGGATCACCTGCGTTTCGCCGTCGCGTGGTGGCACTCGTTTGCCTGGGAAGGCGGCGATCCATTTGGCGGCCCGACGCTTGAGCGTCCCTGGCATCCGCAGGATGATATGGGCCGGGCCAAGATGAAAGCCGACATCGCGTTCGAGATGTTCGACATTCTCGGGCAGCCCTATTTCTGCTGGCACGATGCGGACATCCGACCTGAACAGGGCAACTACGCTGATAACCTGAGAACTCTGGAAGAGATCACTGACTATATCGGTGAGAAGATGCAGGTCTCGGGAACCAAGCTGCTTTGGGGAACGGCCAATATGTTCAGCCATCGCCGCTGGATGGGCGGTGCCAGCACGAACCCTGATCCGGACGTGTTTGCCTTTGCTGCCGCCACGGTGAAATCCTGCATCGACGCGACCCACAAGCTGGGGGGCGAGAACTACGTCCTATGGGGCGGGCGTGAAGGCTATGAGACGTTGCTCAACACCGATATGGGGGCTGAGCTTGATCACATGGGCCGGTTCCTGAACATGGTGGTCGAGTACAAGCACAAGATCGGCTTTAAGGGCGCCATTCTGGTTGAACCCAAACCGCAGGAGCCGTCCAAGCATCAGTATGACTTCGACGCTGCCACTTGCATTGGCTTCCTTCGCAAGTACGGCCTTGAGGACGAAGTCAAGCTGAACCTCGAACAGGGGCACGCCATTCTGGCCGGTCACAGCTTTGAGCATGAGATCGCAACTGCGACGGCCGAAGGCATGCTGGGTTCCATAGATATGAACCGCAACGACTATCAGTCGGGTTGGGATACGGACCAATTCCCTAACAATACGCCCGAGGTCGCATTGGCCTACTATCATATCCTCAAGGCCGGAGGCTTCACCACGGGCGGCACCAATTTCGACGCGAAGATCCGGCGTCAGTCGATCGACGCCGAGGATCTGATCGCCGCACATGTGGGTGGTATGGATATCTGCGCGCGCGGATTGAAAGCGGCCGCCGCCATGATCGAAGATGGCGGGTTAGAAGCCGCGCTGGTGGACAGATACGCGGGATGGTCGTCGGACACTGCACAATCCATGCTGTCCTCTGGTCTGGATGAAATCACGGCCCGCGTCTTGGCCGAGGATATTAACCCGCAGCCTCGCTCCGGTCGTCAGGAAATTCTCGAGAACTACGTCAACAGATTCGTCTGAACCGCCACGCTTGGTCGGACTTCCCGCCCAACTACTCTTTCAAAGGCCCGCTGCACGACCTGAGTGCGCGGGCCTTTTTGTGATTATTAGCTCGGGTCGACCTGTTGATGAACCTCGATCACGTTGCCCTCGGGGTCTTGAAAGAAGACCTGATGCCATTCTTTCGCGAAGGTGGTGCCGTAGTCAGAATAGGGGATGCCGCGCTCGTCCAGCAGCTTCAGGAACGCTGGCAGATCGTCGGTACGAAAGGCGATATGGCCGCGTTCCACCGGGTTGATCACTTGCCCGTTCTTGAAGGCGACGTCAAAGGCGCGTTCAGCCAGATGCATCTGCATATGGCCCTCGGTCGCAAAGCGGATCTTGCCGTCATAACCGCTGTCCTCATCGGCCTCGGTCCTCGGGAAATTGTCCTGCGGGATGTCATCCAGCCCCAGCACGTTGGTGTAGAAATCGTGCATGCGATCAACATCATCGGCGACGAAGTTGATGTGATGGAATTCCAGTTTCATACTCTGCCCTTGCCCTGAACATTCGGTGTCTCAGGACCTCTAGCATGTCGGTTCGTTTCTGTGGATGACAAATTGGAAAGGCGACCCCTTTCCGCGGGGTCGCCCGTTTTCTTTATTCGAAGTTGTAGGGCACGCCAGCCTGATTGATGACGCTGTTGTATTCTTGGAAGATGCCGATGATCTTCTGGTGGACTTCGCCTTCCTGAGCAATCTCGTCCCAGAATTCCTTGGCCGCGTTCTCGACTTCGGCCCATTCGCCGGGTGGAACCGAGCGCAACTCCAGCTTGTCACCATTGGCCCGCAACGCGGCTTCGCCACCCCAGTACCACTGGTTCCGATAAGTGTGCCCGGCTTCGATCCCGGCCATCACGACAGATTTCAGGTGATCCGGCAACTCGTTCCAACGCTCTTGGTTGGCGAACCACGATCCGATCCACGCGCCCGAGATGTTGTTGGTCAGGAAGTAGTCGGTCACATCAGCCCAGCCGACCGTGTAATCCTCGGTAATGCCAGACCATGCCATGCCATCCAACTCACCCGTCTGAACGGCCACTTCGGCGTCTTCATAGGGGATGTTCACCGGAACCACGCCGAACTTGGCAAGGAAGCGACCAGCCGTTGGGAAGGTATAGAGCTTCAACCCATCCAGGTCGGCGACCGAGGTGATTTCCTTTTTGGTGTTAAAGTTGCATGGGTCCTGACCTGCGGCGGACAGCCATTGCACACCGACCTTGGCGTATTCGTCCCGCCAGATATCGGCTAGACCGTACTGGTTGAACAGGACAGGAACGTCGAGGATGTGCTTGGTTGCGAAAGGGAAGTACCCTCCGAACACGCGCAGCGGCGTGGGCGAGGCCATCGAGTCATCGTCCGAATGCACGCCGTCGATGGTGCCGCGCTGAAGCGCCTGGAACAGCTCTCCGGTGGGGACGATCTGGTCGGCATAGAACAGCTCGATCTCAAGCTCGCCATTGGCATTGGCGTTGATGTAATCGATGGCCGGTTTGGTCACATGCTCACCCAACGCCCCCCCTGCGTAGGTCTGAAAGCGCCATTTGATCGGGGCCTGCGCTTTGACGATTGAGGGCGCTGCCAGTGTCGCAGGCGCGGCCAAAGCAGCAGTGCGCAAAAATCTGCGTCTTGTTGTTGTCATAGTCTTCCTCTCCTGTGCTTTTTGTTGAAATCGAACCAGTTTTTCCGGCTTCTTCTCTTGTATGCTCAGTTTCCGTAGACGATGCCCGGAAGCCACAATGCAATGTCGGGGAAGGCCATCACCAATCCCAGTGCCACAGCCATCACGCAGACAAACGGGATGATTGAGCGGTAAATGTCTTTGATCGTTACCTCAGGCGGGGCCATGGCCCGCATCAGGAACAGGTTATACCCGAAAGGCGGTGTCATATAGGCGATCTGGCAGGTGATCGTGTAGAGCACGCCATACCAGATCAGGTCAAACCCAAGCGCGCCGACCAGCGGCACATAGAGGGGGGCGACGATGACCAGCATGGCCGTGTCATCAAGGAACGTTCCCATGAGCAGAAAGCTCAGTTGCATCAGGATCAGGATGATCCACGGGTTCAGGCCGAGTTGAACGGTAAACAGGTTCTCAATTGCTTTGACCGCGCCCAGACCGTCGAAGACGGCCCCAAAGGCGAGTGCGGCGAGGATGATCCACATGAACATGCAGGTAATGCCCAGCGTCTGCTTGATCGACGTTTCAAAGACCTGCCAAGTCATGCGCCGCTTCAGAACGGCTGCCAGAAAGGCGGCGATGGCACCAAGGGCGGAGCTTTCCACCAGGGAGGTCCAGCCGTTGACAAAGGGCACCATCATCACCGCGAAGATGCCTAGCGGCAGCAGGCCAGCGCCAAGCAGACGCATCTTTTCGCCCCATGTAACCTCTGCGCGTTCCTCCGCGCTCATCACGGGGCCAAGTGCCGGATTTATGCGGCAGCGGATGGCGATGTAGATGATGAACATCGTGGCCATCATCAGTCCGGGGATCACGCCGGCCAGCCAGAGTTGCCCGACGGGCTGACGTGCGATCATGGCATAGAGAACGAGCACAACCGACGGCGGGACCAGAATGCCCAGTGACGATCCGGCCTGTATCACGCCGGTGACCATCAGCTTGTCGTAGTTGCGGCGTAGCAGCTCGGGCAGGGCGATGGTGGCTCCGATCGCCATACCAGCCACAGACAGTCCGTTCATGGCTGAGATCAGAACCATCAGGCCGATTGTGCCAATGGCCAGCCCTCCGGACAGGCCGCCCATCCAGACGTGGAACATCCGATAGAGGTCATCGGCAATCCGTGACTCCGACAGGATGTAACCCATGAAGATGAACATCGGCAGGGTCAGAAGGGGATACCAGCGCATCACCTTGATCGCCGCCGCAAAGCCGAGATCGTATCCTCCGCGGTCCCCCCATAGGAAGAATGCTGCAACCACAGCAACAAAGCCAATAGCGCCAAAGACCCGCTGACCAGTCAGCAGCATCAGCATCATGGTCGAGAACATGAGCGCGGCAATCAGTTCGTAGCTCACCCGCGATGCCCTCCTTCAAGGTCTTCCGGGGCCATGTGGACGGGCTCATCATCCTTTTTGCCCATGTCAAAGCCTTTGAGGCGCAGGATGTCCTTGCAGAGTTCCGAGATCGCCTGAAGCAGCATCAGAAAGATGCCGATAACCATGATGGTCTTGATCGGCCAGATATAGGGCCGCCAGGCCGAGGAGGAGCGCTCTCCACCATATTGGAAGGAATACATCAGGCTGTCCCAGCCGCCCCAAAGCAGAAAGCCGAGGTAGGTAATCAGAAACAACACGGTTAGCGCGTCGATCTGGCTTTTCTTGCGGTTCGTCCATTCACCATAGAGCAGGTCCATCCGGACGTTCGCGCCCATCTGCATCGCGTAGGGCCCGCCCAGCATGTAATAGGCCACCATCGCGAACTGCGCCATTTCCAGCGTCCAGAGGGACGGCACGAAGAATGTCTTGGAAACCGAGGAATACAGCAGGATCGCCATCATCACGAAGATGCCATACATGATCACGCGACCCAGCATCCGGTTGGCGCGGTCGATGAACCGCACATAAGTCATCATGGGTCCTGTCACGAGAGGTAGACTTTCAGGCGTTTGGGGTCATCAGACCGAACGCAACCATGCCGAGAGCGATGCTGACAGCAGCGCGTGATCCGGGCAATGCATTGGTTTGATTCAGTGTTTTTGCTCACGCTGGTATCAGAACGAGATGGTTGGATTCTGTCAAGCACGGCTTCGGCTCAGGGCTTGCAAAACCCGACTCAGTGGTGACCGCCCGGAAATGGCCTGCCTTTTGGGCGAAACGAAACAGTTGACGCAGCGCCGCCATCTGAGAAGGTGACAGAACTAAAACGCCGTCGCAGAGCAGGTAGGACATGGCCAATCAATCCCAAGGCGAAGCCGTTTTCCTGACTGGCAGTCTGATGCGACATGTTACGCGCATGTCTCTGACCACAAGCATCGGTCTGATGGCGATCTTTGCAGTCGATTTTGTCGATATGGTGTTCATCTCGATGCTCGGCAATGACGCGTTGGCTGCCGCCGTGGGATATGCCGGAACGCTGCTGTTCTTCACCAATGCGATAAATATCGGTCTGTCGATCTCGGCCGGAGCGTTAACGGCACGGGCCTTGGGAGCAGGGCGATCGGAGGAGGCGCGAAAATATGCCTCCAGCGTTGCAACGCTGGGTCTGTGCGTCGGGCTGATAACCCCGGTTCTGGTGCTTTGGAACCTCAGCGCGTTGTTGTCGTTATTGGGGGCCGAAGGCGAGGTGTTGAGGCTCGCCACACGCTATGTGTCGATCATTTTGCCGACCATGTGGGTGATGGCGATTGCAATGGTTGCAATGGCGGTTCTGCGGGCGCATGGGGATGCGCGGCGATCCATGATGGCCACGATCTATGGCGGCGTGGTGAATGCGGTTCTCGACCCGATCCTGATCTTCGGGGTTGGTTTGGGGCTAGACGGTGCAGCGATTGCATCGGTGCTGGCGCGGATTTGCATGCTCGCCGCTGCGCTTTGGCCCGCCCTGCGCGTCCACCGAGGCTTTTCCCGCCCATCGCTGCGGCAAGTCGCATCCGATCTTAAACCAGTCCGGGCCATCGCGATCCCGGCTGTGCTGACCAATGTGGCAACGCCGATCGGCAATGCCATCGTCGTGCGTGAAATCGCCGAGTACGGAACGGATGCGGTGGCCGGAATGGCTGTGATCGGGCGGCTATTGCCCGTGGCGTTCTCGGTCATCTTTGCGCTGTCTGGGGCAATCGGTCCCATCATCGGGCAAAACTTGGGGGCCGAGCAGTTCACCCGCGTGCGCGAAGCCTTTCTGGCCGGCATCAAATTTACTGCGATCTACGTTCTTGGGATGGCGGCGGTCCTTTTCCTGTTGCGCGCACCAATCGCGGATTTGTTCGCGGCCGAGGGCGAAACCCGCGTGCTGATCTACCTGTTCTGCGGGCCTCTGGCGCTGGCGTCTTTCTTCAACGGTGTCATCTTTGTCGCCAATGCCAGCTTCAACAACCTTGGCCACCCGGTCTATTCCACATGGATCAACTGGGGTCGCCATACTGTGGGCACTTGGGTCTTCGCCTCAATTGGATCGGCACTGGCCGGGGCGTCCGGAGTTCTTTTGGGGCAGGCTTTCGGGGGCATCATCTTCGCCGCGATCAGTTGGATTCTGGTCGGTCGCGTTGTTTCTGGTCTGGAGCGCTCGCAGGCGATCGACCCGTTTGCGGGTCAGAACCGCTTGCATTCTCTGTTCGGCCGTCGCGGCTGGTAGCACGAGGCGTTTGTGGGTGAACCATGGCGCCGCGCTTGCCGTCGGTGCAACGATCTGTTTGAGATCGAAACGCTCGAGGGGCATGACACGCTGGCGTAGGTTTGGGGCTCTGGAACGAAAGGTTGCCTTAGTGTTCCGCACGAAAAAACCTGTGGCAACCACAACTGAAAAAGCGCCGATAGAAATCAAAGAGAGAAGCATCAAAGAGAAAGCAGCTTAAGACTGAAGCCAGACTTCTGATTTTCTTTTAAAAATTGAATACTGGTGAAGTGGCAGCCCGTAGGGGAATCGAACCCCTCTTTCCAGGTTGAAAACCTGGCGTCCTAACCGATAGACGAACGGGCCACTGAGTCTTGGCTCACAAGCAAAAATGGCAGCCCGTAGGGGAATCGAACCCCTCTTTCCAGGTTGAAAACCTGGCGTCCTAACCGATAGACGAACGGGCCACGCTAGCTTGTGGAGGGCCTTTTACGGTTTCACCCCGACCCCCGCAAGCCGAAAAATGCAGGGATGCGAAAGTTTTTTGACCTGTCCCGCCGTTGCCTTGAAACCGGTCATTTTGCCTCGGCCGCGTCCTCAAGACGAAGCTGTACGTTTTGGCGACCACCCCATGTGTTAACCTCAAGCCGACCGGCGAAATGAAAGCGCGCGCCGCCGTGATTTGAGAGCTTTTCACCCATCGGCCCGTCAAAGGCTCCGAATGCGATCGCGTCCAGCCCGCCGCCAAGGCCATCCGCAAGCGAGAGTTTCAAATGCGACTCGCCCACCCGTTTGGCAAAACGCACCTGCAGGTCGGGCAGGGCGTAGCGCGGAGCAGGGGCGCTGGCCCCAAAAGGCCCGGCTTTCTCAATTTGTTCAATCAGATCCACTGTCGCGGCGCCGGGCATCAACGCCCCGTCGAGCTTCATGTCCGCCGGACCACCTTGCCCTGCGCCTTGTTTTTCCAGAAGTTCTGACAGGCGCTTCATGGCCGGTTCCAACTGATCGCGCATCACGGTTAGCCCGGCCGCCATCTTGTGACCGCCGCCTTTGACCAACAACCCCTCAGCCGCCAGCCGCTGGATCGAGGCCCCCAGATCAACGCCCGACACCGACCGCCCTGATCCCTTGCCTTCATCGCCGTCAAAGCCGATCACAATGGCTGGTCGGTTGGCGTTTTCCTTCAGGCGCGAGGCGACGATACCGACGACGCCCGGATGCCAGCCCTCGCCAGCGGCCCAGACAAGCGGCGCGTCCAAACCGCGTTCCTCAGCTTGCTCAAGCGCCGCAGCGCGTACAGCATTTTCGATATCGCGCCGTTCAGAGTTCAGCGCATCTAACCGCTCAGACAAGGCCTGCGCTTCGTGCAAAGAGTCGGTGCTGAGCAGCCGCGCTCCAAGGTCGGCCTGTCCAATGCGTCCCCCAGCGTTCACCCGCGGCCCCAGAAGAAACCCCAAGTGATAGCTATTGGGCGCCGCATCCATCCGAGCGACATCCGACAGGGCCACAAGGCCGGGGCGCTGACGGCCTGCCATGACCTTCAAACCTTGTCGGACCAAAGCGCGGTTCGCCTCGATCAACGGGGCAACATCGGCGACAGTCGCCAGCGCGACCAGATCTAGCAGAGGCATCAAATCCGGTCCCTTGGCCCCAGCCTCCCGCATTTGCCGCCCAACCTCGACCAGCATCAGAAAGACAACGCCTGCCGCACAGAGATAGCCCAGATCGCCGCTTTCATCCTGCCGGTTCGGGTTCACCACGGCCGCGCAATCCGGCAGGATTTCACCGCCGAGATGATGATCCAGCACGATCACATCAGCCCCTTTTACTGCAGCGATCGGATCATGGCTCAGCGTGCCGCAATCCACGCAGATGATCAGGTCGTGCGCTGCTGCCAGCGATTGCATCGCGGGAACGTTCGGCCCATAGCCTTCGTCAATACGGTCCGGCACATAGAGCGTCGCCTGCAGACCCATCTGTCGCAGCCAGACCAGCAGCAACGCCGCCGAACTGCCTCCATCCACATCATAATCCGCAAAGACTGCGATCCGCTGCTTTTCGCGCACCGCTTTCAGAAACCGGGTCGCAGCGGCTTCCATATCTTTCATGCTGCGCGGGTCGGGCAAAAGCTCTTTCAGCTTTGGCTCCAGAAAACCAGCAGCCTCCATCGGAGGGACGCCCCGCCGCGCCAGCACTTGGCAAACGGCACGCGGCAAACCGGCCTGCTGCACCAGCATTTCAGTCGCGCGCTCAACTTCGGGCGAGGGCCCCACCCAGCGCCGACCTGTCAAAGATTGCTCAACCCCAAGAAAACTCATCGCGCCTCTCATGTGCCAAGGCCGGACCCATTTGGACCCGGCCTCTTCATCTTTTCACAGATACTCTCGCCGAAGGTATCGGCGCAAGCCGCTTAGGCTTCGTCGTGCGACCACATCGGCGTGCGGTAGGACATGCGGCGAACCGACCCGGTTTTCGAGCGCATCAGAAGGGTGGTGGTTTCAACCCAGCCCGGCTCACGCTTGATGCGCGGCAGCAGAGAGCCACCTGTTACGCCAGTTGCGGCAAAGATCACATCCGCCGTCACCATCTCGTCACGTGCATAGACACGGTCAAGATCGGTGATGCCTGCCTTGGCGGCGCGACCACGTTCGTCATCGTTGCGGAACAGCAAGCGGCCAAAAATCTGACCACCCATGCATTTCAGAGCAGCGGCAGCCAGGACGCCTTCGGGCGCGCCACCCTGGCCCATATACATGTCGATGCCGGTGGTTTCGCTTTCGGCGCAATGCATAACACCTGCCACATCGCCGTCAGTGATCAGACGGATCGAGGCACCGGTTTCGCGCACCTCGGCGATCATCGCCTCATGGCGTGGACGCTCCAGGATGCAAACGGTAATATCGGCTGGTTCGCACCCCTTGGCCTTGGCCAATGCCTCAACACGTTCGCGCGGACTCATGTCGAGCGAGACAACGCCTTCAGGGTAGCCGGGGCCAACGGCCAGCTTGTCCATATACACGTCCGGCGCATGCAGCATCGAGCCGCGCGGGCCCATGGCAATCACGGTCAGTGCGTTTGGCATGTCCTTTGCGGTCAGCGTAGTGCCTTCCAGCGGGTCCAGCGCGATATCCACGCCGGGGCCTTCGCCGGTACCGACCTCTTCACCGATATAGAGCATCGGCGCTTCGTCACGCTCGCCTTCGCCGATGACCACGACACCCGCGATATCCAGCAGGTTCAACTGCTCGCGCATCGCGTTCACGGCGGCCTGGTCGGCAGCTTTCTCGTCACCACGCCCCACCAGCGAGGCCGAGGCAAGCGCGGCCTGTTCCGCGACCCGTGCTAGGCCCAAAGACAGCAGGCGGTCGTTAAAATCGATTTTGGCAGGGTTCATGCGTTGTATTCCTTTGGCAGGCAATGGCGTTTCGTCTGGCATAGCCTGCGGATGGCGCAGGCTGCAAGGGTTCAGACCTGTTCGATGCGCAGCGCGACAGGCTCGCCCGCGACAACATCGGTCGTCCGGAACCCGTCCAGCGCCACATCCAGAGTGGCCCGCGTGGTTTTGTGCGTGACAATCAAAACGGGGGCTGTGCTGTCGCTGTGGCCGTACTGCCGCATCCGGTCAATCGACACGCCCGCATCTCCCAGAATGGCCGCAACCTTGGCCAGCGCTCCGGGTTTGTCCAGCAAGCCCAGACGCAGGTAATACGGCGCAGGCAGGCCTGTGATGGCTGGGGTGGCGTCTTGAAGGCTGGACGCAGGGCGCCCGAAGGTCGAGATTTTCAGACCCCGTGCCAGATCGCAAACATCGCCCATCACTGCGCTTGCGGTTGGTCCTTCGCCCGCTCCGGGGCCGCGCAGTACCACTTGTTCAACTGCGTCGCCTTCGATGACCACCATATTGGTGCCGCCTTCGAGTTGACCAAGCGGCGAGTCGCTGGGCACGAGGCAGGGCTGCATACGCTGTTCCAGACCGCGTGCGGTGCGTTGGGCCAGACCCAGCAGCTTGATCCGGTAGCCCATGTCATGTGCCTGATGGATATCGTCGAGGCTGATGTGCTGGATGCCTTCAATCTCGATCCCGTCGAAATTCGGCTTCGTGCCAAACGCGATCGAGGACAGCAGGGCCAGTTTATGCGCCGCGTCAATACCACCGACATCCAGGTTCGGATCCGCTTCGAGGTAACCCAGTTCAGCGCATTCATCGAATAGCGCGTTATAGCCTTTTTCCTGCGATTGCATGCGGGTCAGGATGTAGTTGCATGTGCCGTTCATCACGCCCATCACGCGGGTGATCTCGTTTCCAGCCAGACCTTCGGTGAGGGATTTGATCACCGGGATGCCTCCGGCAACGGCGGCCTCGAACCGGATCACGCGGCTTGCGGCTTCGGCCTTCTCGGCCAGTTCCTGACCATGGATGGCCAGCAGGGCTTTGTTGGCCGTAACAACATCCTTTCCGCTGGCCAGCGCCGCCTCGACAGAGGCTTTGGCTGGGCCGTTTTCACCGCCCATCAACTCGACAAACACGTCCACGTCATCGCGTTTTGCCAAGGCTACGGGATCGGTTTCCCACGCATAGTCCGACAGGTTCACGCCCCGATCCTTGCTTGAATCACGGGCTGAGACGGCGACGATTTCAATCGGGCGTCCGGTGCGTGCCTGCAACAGATCGGCATGACGCCGGACAATCCGGACAACACCCACGCCAACAGTTCCCAAGCCCGCAATTCCAAGCCGCAGCGCCTGTGTCATCCCGTGGGTTCCTTTCGCTCGTACCAGTCTGATTTCGGGCCTTTTGCCCATTCAGCGCTGCCTTAGCCGGTTCAGGGCACGGGCGCAATCCGTCACGCGTTGGCCGGGGCTGGGAAAAGCCGATCTTTAGTTGATCTGCGCGTTTTGCAGCGCTTCGGCTTTCTTCGCCAAAGCCTCGCTCCGGGCAGTCAGGTCCTGCTCAACGGCTGAGGCTTCGCTGACCGGATCGGCAGGCGCGCCCAGAACGTTAGGTAGAGGCAAAAGCTTGGGGTAAGGCGCCGTCTTGACCGCGCGGGATTCGCTGCCTTCCAACTCGGGGAAGTTTGTGCATCCGGCAAGGGTCAGGATCAGAACCAGAATGTGCAGGCGCTTCATAACGGGTGCTTTCACAAAGGACTGGTCTTGTGATGCCTCTTTTACCCGATCTGTTCAAGCGGGGTTCTATCTGAACGTGCGTTCAGATAGTGTCGGTCCATGGCTCGTACACAGGGATCACATTCGGACATAACCGGCCCGCGCATCCGCAAGGCAGCGTTGGGTCTTTTTGCCCGCCATGGCTACGCCGCAGTTTCGATGCGCCAGATCGCCAAGGAGGTCGGCGTTCAGGCCGGGGCGCTGTATAACTACACGCCCGACAAGCAAAGCCTGTTGTTCCGCCTGATGCGCGACCACATGCAGGAGCTGCAGCAAGCCTATGATGCGCTTGGTGAAACCGGCGACGCGCAAGAGGCTCTGCGCCGCTTTGTCGGGTTCCACATCCGGTTTCATCTGGAACGCCCCGACGAGGTTTTCATCGCCTATATGGAGTTGCGCAACCTGACTCCGGACAACTTCGCAGAGATCGAGGATCTGCGCCGCGCCTACGAGGACTCTCTGGAGCGGATATTGAGTGAGGGCCAAAAAGCCGGTCACTTCGCGATCTCGGACACCAAGATCGCCACGCTGGCGGTGATTGCGATGCTGAATGGTGTGATGACCTGGTATCGCTCGGGTGGGCGATTGTCGTTGGACGAGGTTGAGCAGATTTATTGGGACATGGTTCGCCGCGCAGTGACGGCCTGACCCATATTCGGGTCAGGCTTAGCCTTAGTGGGCAGGGCGAATGAAGGTTCCATTGCGCAGCTCACGAAACGCCTGTTCCAGTTCGGCACGCGTGTTCATGACGATGGGTCCGTGCCATGCCACAGGCTCATCAATCGGAGCACCCGAGATCAGCAGAAATCGAACGCCTTCAGGCCCGGCCTGAACCGTGATCTCATCCCCGGTGCCGAACCGTACCAGAGTGCGGTCTCCGGACATGTCGCGGATATTGACCTCTTGCCCGGCGACTTCCTTTTCCAACAAAACTCCGGTCGGCTGGGACGCATCGGCAAAGGCCGCCTGACCTTGGAACACATAGGCAAAAGCGCGGCGGTAGGTATCGATCTTGAAGGTCTTTTTGACACCAGCCGGTATTTGCACGTCCAGATACTGGGGATCTGCAGCAATACCGTCCACCGGGCCGGTTTTTCCCCAGAACTCACCCACGATAACACGCACTGTTGTGCCGTCATCGTCGATGACCTCGGGAATCTCTTTTGCCTGAACGTCCTGATAGCGCGGAGCGGTCATTTTCTGATCCGAGGGCAGGTTGCCCCAGAGCTGAAACCCGTGCATCTGGCCCGAAGCATTGCCGTGCGGCATTTCCTGATGCAGAATGCCCGACCCCGCCGTCATCCATTGCACATCACCCGCGCCAAGCGTCCCGCTGTTGCCCAGCGAATCCGAATGCTCGACCGTACCGGACAGCACATAGGTGATCGTCTCGATCCCGCGATGAGGATGCCAGGGAAAGCCGGCCTGATAGTCCTGCGGGCTCTCATTGCGAAAGTCGTCGAACAACAGAAACGGGTCCAATTCGGACGGGTCTTGAAACCCGAAGGCGCGATGCAGCTTGACGCCCGCACCTTCCATCGTCGGTACGGCCTTGCGTGTTTCCAATGTGGGTCTGAGGGACATGGCAACCTCCTTCATTTGTTTGCAGGATGTATGCCCAGCCGAGGACTGGTCAATTTGCGCAGAGGCACCATGAATGTGCGCAAATGTAGGGCAGGGGAGGGCCTGTTTATTTCTGCGCAAAGCGGATACACGAGACAGCAGACAGACAGGAGGCAGTCATGCAGGACGAAGTGCTGGCAATGATCGAGGCATCATCCCCTAGACGGGTGGCCGGTGTTGCCATGCTGGGCAGCGTAGGTGTTTTGGTGATTTACGTGGCGCTGGCTTCTCCGCCCGAACTCGTCTGGCAGGTGTTTTTGTTGGCGGTTGGCGCGTCGTCCTTGTGGTTGGCCTATCGCGTTTGGATGGCCACTCAGGACAGGATCGAGCTGACTGCATCAGAGCTGCGCACCGGATCGGGGCAGGTGATTGCGCGGGTCGATGAGATTGAAGCTGTGGACCGAGGTGTTTTCGCGTTCAAACCGTCCAATGGGTTTCTGGTGCGAACGCGCGAAAAGGCCAGCAATGTCTGGGCCCCCGGTCTGTGGTGGCGGCTGGGCCGCCGGGTTGGCGTCGGCGGCATGACAGCGTCCGCCGAGGCCAAGTTCATGTCAGAGATACTCTCGGCTATGGTGTTACAGCGTTGACGGCTCCACAGTGGTGTTATCTTCGGGAGTACTGTCGTCATGTCCGCTATCACCCCCGCCGTCACCCACGTTGTTGGCGTCCTTGCACGAGTCCGGCCCTTCGATGAAGGTGTATCCGCGGGGTTGTGTGAAGATGAACTTGTCAATGAAGAAGTCGTTGCTGCCGAACCCGAGTTTGAACGGACGCACGTAGTGGTGCCTTGTCTCGACCAAAATCATCGTGGCATTGTCTGCCATGATCGGAATGCGATCCGAAACCTGATTAACTGTTTCGTTCGACCACCGCACTAGCCCTTCACCGCGCGTACAGGACCACTCTACGAAGTGACGATCATCACTGTCCGTGCCTTCGTCGCCAGTGTCCCAACGCACGAAAGAAATCCGCAGCGCCAACCCGTTGCCTTCCTCAATCATGTACTTCTGAAGATCGTACATTGATGTGATGTACTGATCTGTCACCGTGTTTTTTTCTCGGGACAGGATATCGGCAACGGCGTAGGCCGCTTTCAGGTTGCTGGCGCCCTGACGATATCCGTCGAAATAGGTATACGTTGTCCAGACGGACCAGAAGAGTAGGGGAAACACCATAATGGCTTCAATGCTGACGACGCCGTCTTCTTTCTGAAAAAAACGCGCAGTAGCATTGCCAAGGTGCCGTTTGATAAATGACTTAAGGTTCATGGACAAACACCGTTGTTGCATGAAGTTCATACTGTCCGTCGGGATCTTGTCGAGCTAGCTGGCCAAGAGTAGTGCCGAAGAACAAAGGAGAGATTTCGACACACGCCCGAATGATCATCAGTTCGTTTGCCGTTCCGGGTGAAAAGATCTGGTCGTCTTTGCCGCGAATTTCTTCAGGGGTATCCACGCAAAACGGACGATCAAAATCGCCAGTAAGGACCGTACTACTGTCGAATTGATTGACCCTCGTCATCTCAACGGCAAGGCTATTCATGCAGTCCGGAATGCCACCTGCTTCATCGCAGATGATCTGTTTGATCAGATCATGCGTCCAAGCAGTTTCGCCTTCATAGAGATCAATCCGGTTCATCCGCACATCTTGGATCGTTGAATCCAAGGCGCGCTCCAGGTTGGCATGGTTCCACGCCACGATCCCCATCTCGACCCCGGAATAGGTGGTCATTATGAAAATCGGAAACCACATCACAAATTCGATTGTGGCCATTCCCTTTTCTTCGCGGCGAAACCTTCGCAGCACTTTTTTCAGATGTCGGATCATTGGGTCAGCCTCAGATTCTGGATGCTCGCCGCGATATCGTCGAAGACTTCGCCAATCTCGGATCCTGTCGGTGCGAAATATGCGTTTTCATCCGATTTGCAGTACCATAGGAGGTTTCGACCGTTGGTGGTGGCCTCGTAAGCGACCGAGAAGATCAAGATGTTTCTTGCGCCCGATTTCGCATAGTCGCACATCGCTTCGACCTGATCGTCTTTTGTGGAACGGTTTTCGGTCTCAGTTGCCGCATAGTACCAGTTGTATGCATAGGTCGAACCCACGGAATCATACAGCAACTTATAGATTTCATATCGCGAGGTGCGCTCCCACAAGGCAGGCCATGTTAGAGAAAAGGCGGTCCCATTTTCATCGATCTGGCGAACCTCGTCCCTGTCGAGGTTGTCGCAATAGCCGCTGCTGTAGTAGGTTCCTCTGCAAAGGTAGACATCGAAATCGCTGTTGCCAAATGCGTGGTCCTGATACTCGTCGCGCACCCAGTATTTACCGCGACTGCTGTCCCAATATGCCCTGTCTACGCCCAGCCACGCATATCTGAAGCTGTCTTCGTTCTCGTCATAGTGGTTCACATTGACGGAATAGATGTCTTCGTCTCCGTTCCACCAGATGCCTGATTGGCCATCGTTGTATGGCGGTTTCACCCAAGTGCGAGAAGTGTTTTCACCGTCGGTCATCAGAACGATGACTTTCATCGTGTCACTGCCGACGCTATCGGCAGGACGGCCCGCGAAATCGGCTGGTACCTGGCCGTTTGCGATCATGTTGGTGACTACGGGGCGGAAGTTTTCGTCTAGCACCGTCAGTGCCCATTTCATACCGACGTTGATCGACGTGTTGTCGCGCGCGTAAAACGAGTCGATGTAATTGTGTAGGTTCGTCTCGTTGTTCTGGTGAACAACAAGTTGACGGCTGGCTTCAGAACGGCACCGTTCGTCAATGCGCGGTGAGCTGAACCCGCCGGACGGACGCTGATCGCCGCCATAGCGTGAATAGTATAGCGATTGGTTGTAGGTTTTCGTCAGATCGAACGCGCCTGCCGCCAGATCCGAGGTTTCAAAATCGATGCAGTTCGCAAATCTATTGGAGCCGGCAGTCGTAAGCTGGTTCATGACGGCAGAAGGGACACCCACCTGCGTTGCATAGGGAATAATCGAGATCGAGAGCTTGTCGGAACTTGTGTTCTCATACATTTTGGTGACAAAGCTCTTGGCTGCACCTTGCAGATTGGTCAGGCGCGACCCTCTCATGGAACCTGAAACATCCAGAACCATCGCGATTTCGACGTTGCCGATGGACTCTTCGGCGACGCTGACAACGTTCACGTTGATCGAGTCGACGTCCCACCATTTCATGAAATGCATGCGGACCGGCATCGTGGCACTTGCCTCAACGCGGCGCTGTCCGACGATTAACTTGTTTCCGTCATCATCGCAGGATCTTGGGGAGACTACGACTTCTCCATCTAGGAATGTGTCTAGGTTTTCTTTGACCAGATAGTCCTGCACGACGTCTTTTGGGCAAAGATTCTGCTGGAGGTCAGCGGCGGCCAGAACTGCGCGGTCCAGCGAATACTGAAGGCGCGCGCGTTCGTGGTCATAGCGCATCATGTCGACGGCAAATCCACCCACCGTGAAGATGATAAGGATCAAGCTCAGCGTCAGGATGGTCATGGTCCCGCGCTCGGAGCGCAGGAACGACGCAGCACCTTTGTCGGAGCGGTTGAATTGCTCAGTTCGTCTGGGTTCAGAATTCCTAAACACTTTTCTCATATCTAATCCCTGCAGGTAATCCGGCGCACGGAAGGCGGGTCATATCAACTTAAAGAATGTAGTCGGCGAACGTGGCGAGATTTGGGCGACTTTGCCACTATGCTGCTGGGATTGAACGGCAAACCGCTGCATTTGACGGGATGACGGTCGCTTTGTTTCTGTTGTGTCGACAATGATCGCCACAAAAATTTCCAAGGCGACTCAGCAGAGGGTTTTTATCACCCGTTTATAAAGTGATGAAATTTTCATCATAAAAGATTGCAGCTTCGGGCCAGTGGTGCGACAAAACGCCATAACGTTCGTCATTCACCGGTACGGAGGGATTAATGACCAGCACCAAGGAACCGAGCTTTCGTGAAAGTGTGGATCTGATGTTCAACAGGGCGGCGTCCCTGATGGATCTGCCGCCTGGTCTTGAGCAGAAAATCCGGGTCTGCAACGCCACCTACACGGTTCGCTTCGGGGTGCGTTTGCGCGGTGAGATTCACACTTTCACCGGCTACCGTTCCGTCCATTCCGAGCATATGGAGCCGGTCAAGGGCGGTATCCGTTATGCCTTGGCGGTGAACCAGGACGAGGTTGAGGCGCTTGCTGCGCTGATGACCTACAAATGCGCCTTGGTTGAGACGCCTTTTGGCGGCTCGAAAGGCGGGCTGTGCATTGATCCGCGCAAATACGAAGAACACGAGATGGAGCAGATCACTCGACGCTTTGCCTATGAGCTGGCGAAGCGCGATCTGATCAATCCATCGCAAAACGTTCCGGCCCCTGACATGGGTACGGGTGAGCGCGAGATGGCCTGGATGGCTGACCAATACGCACGGATGAACACCACCGACATCAACGCACGCGCTTGTGTGACGGGCAAACCGTTGAACGCAGGCGGCATTGCCGGGCGGGTCGAGGCGACAGGGCGGGGCATCCAATATGCACTGCGCGAGTTCTTCCGCCACCCTGAGGACATCGCCAAGGCCGGTTTGTCCGGCAAGTTGGACGGCAAGCGTGTCGTTGTACAGGGATTGGGCAACGTGGGCTACCACGCGGCCAAGTTCCTCGCTGAGGAAGACGGATCGCGTATTATCGGGATCATCGAATGGGACGGTGCGCTTTATAACCCGGACGGTATCGACGTTGAGGCGGTGCGCAACTGGATCGTCAAACATGGTGGCGTAAAGGATTTCCCGGACGCGACCCATTCAACCGATGGTGCCTCGGTGCTTGAGGCGGATTGCGACATCCTGATCCCGGCGGCTCTGGAAGGCGTCATCAATCTGGACAACGCCGACAGGATCAAGGCCCCGCTGATCATCGAGGCCGCGAATGGTCCGGTGACCGCGGGTGCAGATGAAATTCTGCGCAAGAAGGGCACCGTCATCATTCCTGACATGTATGCCAATGCGGGCGGTGTGACGGTCTCGTATTTCGAATGGGTGAAGAACCTCAGCCACATTCGATTTGGTCGCATGCAGCGCCGTCAAGAAGAGGCACGGCATGAGTTGATCGTAAGCGAGCTTGAACGGCTGGATCGTTATCTGGGCGATGCCTGGTCAATGTCGCCGGACTTCAAGGCCAAGTACCTCAAAGGTGCGGATGAGCTGGAGCTGGTACGCTCGGGCCTCGATGACACGATGCGGATCGCTTACCAGTCCATGCGCGAGGTCTGGCACAGCCGCGACGATGTCGAGGATCTGCGCACCGCGGCCTATATCGTTGCAATTGATCGCGTGGCCAAAAGCTACCGGGCCAAAGGCCTGTGACATCCGGCGCACGGGGTGGCTTTTCTGCCCCGTGCGCAAACTGAATGCAGCGCTTCGATTGCGAAAACGGTGCTGGCGGGTAAGCTGCGTTCAGACAAACGAATCCAGGAGACCTCAATGTTGCGTATCGCCATCGCTGCAGCCTTGCTTGCAACGCCTCTGGCCGCCGCCGAAACCAAGGAACAAAGCTGCCAGTATCAGGCCGATGTCGTGGCCGCGATCCAGAAAGCGCGTCTGGACAAGGTGAAAGAGCGCGACGTTGTGGAGGCCGTGACAAAAACCAGCCCGACATGGCCCGAGAACTACAACGCAGCGATTCCGTTGATCACGCCCTGGGTTTATGAGCAAAAGATGCGCGACGTGCGCAAAAAGGATCTGGGTGCGGCGTGGCTTGAGCTGTGTTTGCAGCAATAATCCACAGCTCAGCAATTTCCCTGTGGACAACCGCGCGTCATCCCCTTGGCGCGCATTTTCATTTCTGGCAGGTTTGAGCAATGTCATTGCCCCCCGGATTTCTCGATGAGCTGCGCACCCGGCTGAGCCTGTCTCAGGTTGTTGGGCGTAAAGTCATGTGGGATCAGCGAAAATCCAATCAGGGCAAGGGGGACATGTGGGCGCCGTGCCCGTTTCACCACGAAAAAACGGCGTCTTTTCATGTGGATGACCAAAAGGGCTTCTACTACTGCTTTGGCTGTCATGCCAAAGGGGACGCGATCACCTTCGTGAAAGAGACCGAGAACGTCTCGTTCATTGAGGCCGTTGAAATTCTGGCGCGTGAAGCTGGCATGCCGATGCCTGCGCGCGACCCGAAAGCGCAGGAAAAACAGGACCGTCGAACGCAACTGGCCGAGGTGATGGAGCAAGCGGTTCAGTTTTTTCGCCTGCAACTCAAGACCGGGGCGGGCAATGCAGCGCGCGACTATCTGGCCCGTCGAGGCTTGGACGCCAAGGCGTTGGAGCGATGGGAGATCGGCTTTGCCCCGGACGGCTGGCAGGCTTTGTGGGATCATCTGACCGGAAAGAACGTGGCCGATGATCTGATCCTCGGGGCGGGTCTGGCTAAGCCGTCGAACAAGGGCAAGAAACCATATGACACGTTCCGCAACCGGATCATGTTCCCGATCCGTGATTCGCGCGGTCGGTGTATTGCATTCGGCGGTCGGGCGATGGACCCGAATGATAATGCCAAGTATCTGAACTCACCCGAGACCGAGTTGTTCGACAAGGGCCGCAGCCTTTATAACCACGGGCCTGCGCGGCAGGCGACCGGGAAGGGGCAGCCGCTGATCGTGGCCGAGGGTTACATGGACGTCATCGCGCTGGCCGAGGCCGGGTTCGGCGCGTCGGTCGCCCCTTTGGGCACGGCGATAACCGAAAATCAGTTACAGCTGCTCTGGCGGATTTCGAACGAGCCGATCATCGCGCTGGACGGCGACACCGCGGGCCTGCGCGCGGCGATGCGGGCCGTTGATCTGGCCTTGCCGCTACTTGAGGCCGGAAAGTCCCTACGCTTTGCGCTGATGCCCGAAGGAAAAGACCCGGATGATCTGCTACGGGCCGACGGTGCAGGGGCGGTTCAGGCCGTGCTGGACGGGGCCATCCCGATGGTGAAGCTGCTGTGGCAGCGCGAGACTGAGGGCAAGGTCTTTGACAGCCCCGAACGCAAAGCCGCACTCGACAAGGTTCTGCGGGACAAGATCAAGCTGATCCGTGACCCCTCGATCCGGTCCCACTACGGGCAAGAGATCAAAGATCTGCGCTGGCAATTGTTTCGGCCGCAGAGACAGTCACAAAACCGTGCGTGGCAACCAAAAGGGAAGTGGCAGCCGCAGAAACAGCCTGCGACCGCGGGCGCGCGGGCCTCGTTCCTGGCGTCCTCGGACAATGCGGACATCCATCTGCGCGAAGCCGCGATTCTGGCCATTGCGATTCTGAACCCTCAGGTCGTGGTGCAATTTGAGGCGCAGCTGGAAGAGATGGATTGTCACGACCCTGATCATGCGGCCTTGCGTCATGCCATTCTGCGCCATGCGATTGATGATCCTGAAAACCTTCGGGACCACATCGTTGAAACTTTGGGGGCCGAACCCCTTGAAAACCTGCTGAGCCTTCGCCATGTCGTAGTCATCCCCTGTGTGTTCAAACCAGGCGACGTTGAAAAGGCCGAGATGACACTGGCCGAGGAACTCGCGAAAATCAAAGCGCTCCGGGGTTTGGATGCTGAGATTGCCGAAGCCGCAGAGGAACTGTCTGATCTGGCCGATGAGGCGTTGACATATCGGCTGGCGCAAGCCGCCGAAGAGCGTAACCGCACAAGCCGCAGTCAGAATGAGGACAGGGCCGTTTTCGACATTGCCGACAATGGCGCGCGAATCAATCGCGACGAAAAGGATGCGTTCAAGGCAATCATGTCCGGGATCAATTTCGAACGGAAACGTCGCTGAAGTGATGTTTTCGTAAAGCACTGGAAAAGAAAAACAGGTAAACGGGTGGCCGAATCAGTTTCACGCGCTAATGATTCGGATCAAACGAATCACCCATCCCTGCAGGAGCATTGAATGGCCGCCAAAGACACGTCAGAAGATCGCAAGTCAGACGAGCAGGAACAGGAAATCTCGCTGGACATGAGCCAGGCCCAGGTCAAGAAGATGATCGCCGAGGCCCGCGAGAAAGGTTACATCACTTACGACCAGCTCAATCAGGTTCTGCCGCCTGATCAGGTCAGCTCGGAACAGATCGAAGACGTTATGTCGATGCTGTCCGAAATGGGCATCAACATCATCGAAGATGAAGAGGCCGAGGAAGAAGAAAACAAAGGCTCCACCGAACTGACCACCACGGACAACAACCGTGAGGTGGCTCTGGCCGGTGCCGCAACCGAAAAGCTGGACCGTACCGACGACCCCGTACGCATGTATCTGCGTGAGATGGGTTCGGTCGAACTGCTGAGCCGCGAGGGCGAGATCGCCATCGCCAAGCGGATCGAAGCGGGCCGGAACACTATGATTGCGGGTCTGTGCGAAAGCCCTCTGACCTTCCAGGCGATCACCATCTGGCATGACGAACTTCTGTCTGAAGACATTCTTCTGCGCGACGTCATTGATCTGGAAACCACCTTTGGCAACCAGATGGACGAAGATGGTGACGTGCAAGAGCCGGTCGTCGATACCTCGGCCGTGCAATCGGCCAAACCCGCCAAAGACACCGGCCCCGAGTTGGATGCCGATGGCAACCCGCTGAGCAATGACGATGATGATGACGAGGACGATCAGGCCAACATGTCGCTGGCCGCGATGGAAGCCGCCCTCAAGGATCAGGTTCTAACCACGCTTGAACGGATCTCGACCGATTTCTCGATGCTGTCCGAGATGCAGGACAGCCGGATTTCGGCCACTTTGAACGAAGATGGCTCGTTCAGTGAAAAAGACGAAGAGACCTATCAGAAGCTGCGCGCTGAGATTGTTGAACTGGTGAACGGTCTTCACCTGCACAACAACCGGATTGAGGCGCTGATCGACCAGCTCTATGGCATCAACCGCCGCGTCATGTCTCTGGACAGCTCGATGGTGAAACTGGCCGACCAAGCCCGGATCAACCGTCGGGAGTTCATTGACGCCTATCGCGGGCGTGAACTGGACCCGAACTGGCTGACCGATATGGCTGAAAAGCCAGGCCGGGGCTGGCAGATGTTCATTGAACGCTCGACCGACAAGGTTGAGGAACTGCGCAGTGATATGGCTCAGGTCGGTCAATATGTCGGTCTGGATATCAGCGAATTCCGTCGCATCGTGCAACAGGTTCAGAAGGGCGAGAAAGAAGCCCGTCAGGCCAAAAAGGAAATGGTCGAAGCGAACTTGCGTCTGGTAATCTCGATCGCCAAAAAGTACACGAACCGTGGCCTGCAATTCCTTGATCTTATTCAAGAAGGTAACATCGGCCTGATGAAGGCGGTGGACAAGTTCGAATACCGCCGCGGTTACAAATTCTCGACCTATGCGACCTGGTGGATACGTCAGGCGATCACGCGGTCTATCGCGGATCAGGCGCGGACGATCCGTATTCCGGTGCATATGATCGAAACGATCAACAAGCTGGTCCGGACCGGTCGTCAGATGCTGCACGAGATTGGCCGCGAGCCGACGCCGGAGGAACTGGCCGAAAAGCTGCAGATGCCGCTTGAGAAAGTGCGCAAGGTGATGAAAATCGCCAAGGAGCCGATCAGCCTTGAGACGCCAATCGGTGACGAGGAAGACAGCCAGCTGGGTGATTTCATTGAGGACAAAAATGCCGTGCTGCCGTTGGACAGCGCCATTCAGGAGAACCTCAAGGAAACCACGACCCGGGTTCTGGCCTCGCTCACCCCGCGTGAGGAGCGGGTTCTGCGGATGCGCTTTGGCATCGGCATGAACACCGACCATACTTTGGAAGAGGTTGGTCAGCAGTTCAGCGTGACCCGCGAACGTATCCGTCAGATCGAGGCGAAAGCCCTGCGGAAGCTGAAACACCCAAGCAGATCGCGGAAACTGCGGTCCTTCCTGGATCAGTAAGATCAAAGGCGCCCCGGACGGAGGCGCCTTTTTTCGTTTCACCGTTCACATTGGCAGATGTGCCAAACACATTGGCGCGACTTCACATGCGTTGTGGCGTGTCCGTTTCTATATCCGTCTGGTCCACTCATGGGGCGGGCCGGGGCGAGGCGGCTAAGCTGATGACCCCCGGCTTCCAAGTGTCAGCGGATGTTTGACCCGCGTTTTGAAGGCGCTCGGCGGTTGACCTGTCCAACGCTTGAATGCCGTGGAAAACGCGGATTGATCGGCGTATCCCAGTGAATAAGCGATCTCGGATAGGTTCATTCCATTGGTGATGAAGGTCTGGGCCAGATCGCAGCGCAAATCCTCAGTGATGTCGCGGTAGCTGGTGCCTTCGCTTTGCAACCGGCGGGCAAAGGTGCGGGCGCTCATGCCGAGTTTTGCCGCGACATCATCTGCGCTGAGGATTTTGCCCGGCAGCGAGCGAGTGATCAGCCCTTCGACTTTGGCGCGAGTCAATTGCTTCGGCAAGCGACGCTCGGCTAGAACGCGTTCCCCGTATTCTAGTAGGTGGGCGCGCAAGCTGGGGTCGTAGGTCGGGACGGGCAGGTTCAGCGAGGACGGGGACAGGACGATTTCGAGGCTTTCAGAGCCGAAAACAACCGGAAAACCTGCCAGTTGTTGGAAGGCATGGATATGATCCCCAACCTCATGCTGAAACCGTATTTCAATAGGGTGGAAATCGGTCTGTGTCAGGTTGCGCATTCGGGCGACGGCGGCAAACATCAAGAACTCAGTTCGGCGGTGATAGCGAGCAAAGCTGGCGTCTTTCCACCGGGCCTCTAACGCGGCGAAATTCCCCGAAACCCGCAGGTTGAAGGCGATAGCAGGGTCGATCATGTCGTGGAAATGAGACGTGTTTTCAATCACCTGCTCCAGGTCTCGTGAGTATTTGCTGATGTAGGCCGTCAAGGTCGATGAGGACGTGACGCCAAGCCCGACACTTGCCGCAAAGGTGATATCGTTCAGAGCGTCGCAGGCATAGCGGACAAACAGCGCCTCTTTGTGGGCGCAAAAGGAGGTCGCATCCTCCGGCAGATCCCGCGGGCCAAGTCCGCTGCGATCCAGCACCTCCAAGGTGTTGCGTTTTTCCAATCGCGCGTCGAGCGCATCGCGCAGAAAGTGAAGGCGGTCAATATCCACATTCATCGCAGCGAAGCCTTCCTTTCTCCGGACCGGGGCCGTTCCAGCATACTGCTTTTCTGTCAGAAATTCGAATGGATTTGGCAGCTGGCAACAAGCTTGGTCAATCTTTCCTGCCTATATCCTTTTCGTTGCCGGGTCAGTACCTTGTTGGGGATGAGGTCAGAGCCACCGCCGGTCTTACCAACCGGTCACCGGGTTCCCCGGCACACCTTCCTTCTTGTCGCATTGTCCACATAGTGGCCCTATGTCACGCTGTTTGTGCAAGCTTGGGTAGTTAGCGGCGCCATGGCAGGGATTGACACAACCGATCTTTTCAACGGACGCAACCTGATCGTCTTTGACGGAGAATGCGTTCTGTGCTCAGGCTTTTTCCGGTTCATGCTGAAGCGCGACAAAGCCCGACGCTTTGAGTTTGCAACAGCGCAGTCTCCGCTTGGTCAAAGGATGTACAAGGCGCTGAATCTGCCCGTTACGGATTTTGAGACCAACCTCGTGATTGTAGATGGTAAGGTTTTTCAGAGGCTTGATGCCTTTGCAGAAGCCATGCGTGCGCTGACGGGGTTATGGCCATTGTTGTCATTCGTGCGGTTCCTGCCGAGCGGTGTGAAAGACCCGCTGTATTTCTCGATCGCCCGCAATCGGTATGCTCTGTTCGGGCGGTACGATACCTGTATGATGCCGGATGCTGCTCTCCTTGAGAGTTTTGCCGAGCAGGGGTTTGACGCGTGACGGATCCGTTTCTTCAGGCTTTGGCGGACCCAAGTGTTCTGCCCCAATCCGTGCAAGACCTGCATCTCGGGCCGGGTGAATATGTCGGCGAATGCGATATCGAACGTGGCCAGGGTATTCTGATGCAACTCGCGCTTAAATTGGGGCGGTTTCCCCCTGCAGGCCGGCATGTGCCCGTTCGACTGGTGACCGAAACTCAGGATAAAGACCACAGCTGGCTGCGAGACTTCGGAGGTCACAAAACAACGTCAGAGCTGAGGTTTGACGCAAAAACGGGCCATGTTCATGAGCGTTTCGGGCCACTCTCGGTCTGGATGCGGCCTGTTGCCTCGAAGCGGGGGCTGGAGGTTCACATCCATCGCCTGACGGTTTTCGGCGTGCCGGTCCCTCGGGTTTTGCTACCGCAATCGTCAACGAGTGAATGGCAGGATGATTTGGGGCGCTTTCGGTTTGACGTATCGGCCTCGATGCCCGGATTGGGGTTGCTGATCCGCTACCACGGCTGGCTCACGCCGCTTCACGTTGAGGCGCAAGTTGGTTGAAATGATTGTGAGACCTGCTTTCCGCGGACGCGATGACCTCTAAACTAAGGGGAGCAGCAAGTGAGGAAAGAGTATTATGAAACAGTTACAATATTGCGCCGCTTTGGCGGTGTTTGCCCTGAGTGTTCCGGTAACGGCGGACGCCGCCCGTTTGGGTTTTCAAGCCAATGCAATCAATAACACCGACTTTGAAGTCATTCCCCGTACACGGGATGACACAGACGGGTATTGGTGCGAGGCGGCAGATTTCGCGCGCCGCAGTCTTGGGGCAGGTTGGCAGGACCCCATCTATGTGTTGCGCGGCTACGGACCTAGTGTAACAACTGGGCGTGTAACAGCGGTTCAGTTCTCGTTGAAACCGCCTCCGGCTGATGCTCCAACACAATCTGGTGGTGTAGCGGGCCCCTTCGTTGTCGGCTCCAGCATTTCCGTGCAGGGTGCAAATGCGCGGTGCGGTCGCCGACAGATTTTCTAACAACGAAAGCAAAGGCCAAAACGCAATGCAGACGGAATTCGCGCTCCAGACCGATGGGCCCGGTTTATACGAATTCACGTCTCAGGTTGCTGGATGGCTTAGGCCAATTGAACGGGATGGTGTCCTGACGTTGTTCGTCAGGCACACCTCCTGTTCTCTACTGGTTCAGGAGAACGCGGACCCCGAGGTGCAGACGGATCTGTATGCGTTTTTTGAGCGTCTTGTGCCTCCGTCCGATCATCCCTCAATGACTTACTTGCGCCATACCTATGAAGGGCCGGATGACATGCCTGCCCATATCAAGGCGGCGATGATGCCGGTTTCCTTGTCTATCCCCGTCCGTCAGGGGCGGATGGTTTTGGGAACTTGGCAGGGGATTTACCTGTTTGAACACCGCCGCGCCCCACATCGACGGCTGGTCGCGGCACATCTGTCCTGACCCTTTATTTTGGGGTGCAAATTTCCGACTACCCAAATCCTAGCGGCTGCCCTATAGTTGTGGATAAGTAAGCCAAAGTGCTTACAAAAGAGGCCAGCTAGGGACGAGGAGACGGCGGATGCGCTGCCCGTTTTGCGGAAATATCGACACTCAGGTGAAAGATTCACGCCCGGCAGAGGATCACGTTGCGATACGCCGACGTCGGTTTTGCCCTGCCTGCGGAGGGCGTTTTACGACCTATGAACGGGTTCAGTTGCGCGATCTGGTGGTGATCAAAACCAACGGAAAACGCGAAGATTTTGACCGCGACAAGCTGGAACGTTCGATCCGTATCTCGATGCAGAAACGCCCGGTTGATCCTGAACGGATTGATCAGATGATCTCGGGTATTGTGCGGCGTCTGGAAAGCATGGGCGACACCGATATTCCGTCCAACAGAATTGGTGAGATCGTCATGGAAGCTCTGGCGCGGATCGATACCGTCGCCTATGTTCGCTTTGCGAGTGTGTACAAGAATTTCCAGGCGGCCGATGATTTCGAGGAGTTTGTCCACGAACTGCGCCCGCCGCAGCCTTCGACGGACGAGTGAGCGAAACAGATAAGCGATTTATGGCGCTGGCTTTGTCTTTGGGTCGGCGCGGTCAAGGGTCGTGCTGGCCCAACCCAGCTGTCGGGTGCGTTATCGTGCGCGACGGTCGGATTGTCGGGCGAGGGTGGACTCAACCTGGCGGGCGTCCCCATGCAGAGCCTGAGGCTTTGGCGCAAGCGGGCGCGCAGGCAAATGGGGCTACGGCCTATGTTTCGCTGGAACCCTGCGCCCACTACGGCAAGACACCTCCTTGCGCCGAGGCGCTGATCTCGGCCGGCGTGGCCCGCGTTGTTGCGGCGATCGAAGATAGTGATCCTAGGGTTTCCGGGCAGGGCTTCGCCATGCTTCGCGAGGCCGGGATCGAGGTTGAAACCGGCGTTCTGGCGCAAGAGGCTGAGCGTGATCTGGCCGGGTTCTTTCTGAAAACCGAACAGGGCCGTCCGTTTGTGACGTTAAAACTGGCCAACAGTTTTGACGGGCGGATTGCCACGTCAACCGGACATAGCCAGTGGATCACCGGATCAACTGCGCGACGCGAGGTTCACGCGATGCGCGCCCGACACGATGCGGTCATGGTTGGCGCTGGCACAGCGCGCGCGGATGACCCCTCGCTGACAGTTCGGGATCTAGGGATAGAGCGTCAGCCGGTGCGCGTGGTTGTCTCGCGTCATCTGGACCTGCCCTTTATGGGGCAACTGGCACGCACGGCCTCAAAAACACCTGTCTGGCTATGTCATGGTCCGCATCCCGACGCCGAGCGCGCCCGCACGTGGGAAGGGTTGGGCGCGAAGTTGCTACCATGCGCGTTGCACGACCATCAGGTTGATGCGCGCGACCTGCTGCAACAGTTGGGCCAGGAAGGTCTGACAAGTGTTTTCTGCGAAGGCGGCTCGGCTTTGGCGGCGTCTCTACTGGCGCAAGATCTGGTTGATGAGCTTGTCGGTTTCACTGCCGGTTTGACCATCGGCGCTGAAGGCCTTTCAGCGATTGGCGCATTGGGGCTGGAAAAACTGGATAGTGCCCCTCGGTTCGAATTGATCGAGGCGCGCCCGGTCGGTGGCGACGTATTGCACCGTTGGACCCGAACAACGCATTAGCGTCGCCAGAGATGGGCATGGGTGGAAAAAGCGCCCTGTAGCTTTGACAAGGCGCGGTTCAGCGCCCCGCGTTTGGGGGGCTGACCGTGGGCCAGCCGTTCGATGGCGACCTCGACAGGGCAGGGTGCGCCGGTTACCGGGTCCAGATAGCGGGGATAGTCGATCAGGCTGGCATGCACCAAACCCAGCAGCGACGGACGCGCGCCGCGACGGGCCGGGACGCTGCCCAGATCCGTGGTCAGGCCCCAACCTGCGTAGAAGGGCGCGCCAAAAGTGGTCACCGGAATTCCGCGCAGCAGCGCTTCGAACCCCATAAGCGAGGTCATGGTCCAGACCTCCTGCATCTCAGACAGCAAGGCCGATGGGTCTGTTTCAGTCGCGATCACATCCGCCAACCCCTCGGTGTCGATCCGGCCCGAACGCAGGCCAGCCTCGACATCCGGATGGGGTTTGTAAATCACTACGGCATCGGGATTGGCAGCCCGAACCTCGCGCAGCAGGTCCAGATTGGTGCGGATGCTGCTGGTGCCCAGCAGGATGGAGGCGTCATCCTCGACCTGCCCCGGCACCAGAATGCGGTGCCCTTTGGGCAGAGGCGGCGCAGCGCCGCCAGTGTTGTATTTGCTCAACCCTTCGGACATGAGGGCTGAGATCATCCGCTCGGCTCGGTACTCCTGATCTGGGCGAAGGGTCTCGCGCTTGGATATCCATTCTTCCAAGCGGCTGGTTTGGGTCGGGTCGTAGTAGATCCCCAGATCATCCGTGACCAGCGACAGGGGCGGCACAAGATCGGCCCCCAATCCGCGTGAGCGGAGAAAGCCATCCTCGATACGGGTGACGCCCTCGGCTTCGCGGGATTGATTGGCCCAGACCATGTGGGGACGGGTGGATGAGGCCGGAGGCGACGGCAAAAACCGTATTTTGTGGTGCTGGCCAAACATGGCCTGCAGATGCTTGCGCTTCCACATCCGCATGCCCGACGCGGTCCATCCCAAGCGGTCTTGCCGCCACGCACGGGTCTGTGCCTCAAGCGTATCCAGCACGACCTCTAGATCACACAACTGGTCCCGATAGGGATCATACCAAACGGGGTAGAGCATCATCGCGGCAGCAAAGAGCTGCGCGCGCGTCAGGTTACGTTGTCTGCGTTGAACGGGGTTTTCGTCCTGCGTTAAACCCCAGCCGGCATAGAACGGCTGCCCGAAGACGCGGGGTTTGTGACCGGCGAGAATTGCCTCGAACCCCATTTGCGACGAGAGCGTATAGACACTGACCGCGCCGTCCAACAGCGGCCAAGGACTGATGTTTTCCGCAACGAAGGAAACGCGTTCCGAGAGGTCTTGCTCGGTGTAGTGCCCGTTGCGGTGACCAGCCAGTGTTTCGGGATGGGTCTTGATCAGAACCGGCATCCCTGGATTTTCTTCCTGCGCGATCACCAGCATCTCAAGAAATCGGGCACGATCCCCTGCGCTGGCCGTGACCGAAGCATCACCGACTGTTTGATCAACTACCAGCACATAGCCGGGGTCGGGGATTGGCGCGTCGGGGTCGAAGGCGGAATACTTGCTGAGGTTCAATTCCTTCAAGCGCTCAATCGCGCCACGCGCCCGGTTCAGAAGCGCGGTATCATCCAGCGGATGTGTCGCTAGAAGCGTTTCCAGATCTGACGGTTGGGCTGGATCAAAGTGTAAGCCCGAGCGATCCAGAAGCAGGCCTAAAGGCGGCTCGCCCTGGCGACCAGGGTGGAGAGATCTTAGAAAGGCGTCCTCGACCCGCAGCAAAGGGGTACCCCGGTCCTTAGCGATGCGTCTCCCTCGATGGGCCGTGGGGCTGTCACCCCAGATGGCAACGGTGTCCTCGAGTCGGGGCAGGCCCAGCCGGATGTCATATCCCGAAAGGGATAGAATGCGCCGGACGCGCCGGTTGGTCAGAAACCCGCCATTGTAGACAAATGCCCGGGACCGCGCCCCGCCAGTTGCGGTGGGGTCCCCAAGGGTCATGGTTTAGTTGCCGGTCAGGGTGGCGACATTCGCGACCGGCGTCAGGCCCCCGGCGATCAGAGAGATCGACTTTGTCCACTGCGCGTACGGTGCTTCAGTCACGTAGATTGTATCGTCGTCGCGGATTACGAAATCACGCGCAATGAACAGGCCATTGGGCGCGGTCAGGTTCAGCAGATAGATCATGCGCTGATCGCCCTGCAGATCGGAACGGCCCATCACTTGGCGGGCGATGTCCTGACGTTCGCGGCGTAGGACGAAGATACCGGTTGGATCAGATGAGACGGATACCAAGCCGCCAACCTGAGCCAGAGCCTCAAGCGCGGACAGGTCCTGACTGTCGAAGGCGACGCGCGATTGCCCACCGGTTGCGCCAAGCGCGATATAGGAGCGGCTGTCTTCCTCGACCAGAATGCGGTCACCGCCGCGCAGCGCAACATCCAGCTTGGGATTTCGGAATAGGTCTTCGTACCAGACTGTCCCACGTTGATCGCCTCGGATCAGGGTGACCAGCGCGATATCGGAGGCCACTGAAACCCCTCCAGCCTGAGACAGCATGCCAAGCAGAGTGCGGGTTGGTCTTTCGATTGGATAAATACCAGGAGCGCCGATGGTGCCAGTCAGCGAAACGGTCGACCCGTCTCCGGCAAGGCGGCGTACTTCGACCTGAGGGTCAGGAGTTTGCTCTTCCAACTCATCCGTGATCAACCCGCGCAACTCTTCCGGAGTGTTGCCGGCGGCACGCAAACGGCCCGCATAGGGGACGAAAATGAAGCCTTCACTATCGACCTGAACCTGTTCCAGCGCGGTCGAGGAACCGACTTCGCCAGCCAGCAGACCGTCATCGACGTTCTCCCAGATCGTCAGGCCCAAAACGTCACCTGGGCGCACAGTATCTGCGGTCAGCGATGGGGCTGACGTAAAGGACGAAGAGAACCCAAACTGAGGCACGGATGACGTGGCCCGTGAAACGCGATCATCGACTTCCACCACAAACGCGTTGCCGCCATTATTGACGGAGCCGGCCAGAATCTCGTTCTTGTTCGGGCCCGCCTTGGGCAACTGGCACGCACTCAGCACGACGAGCGAGGTCACAAGGGCGACCCCCCGTACCCAACGGATTGGAAAGCGATGCACTGCCGATAACCTCAGTTCTACTTGTTTTTCGGCAAACTACTCTTTTATCGCTACAACTTCCAGAGAAGGATGGCCGGGTCTACTCAACGATTTTCAACTGTGGCTCTGGGGTCGCGTCGACGGACAGCAGGGCCTGATAGGGATCATCAGCCCTCAGCATCATGTCGACAGTACGGCGCAGCAATTGCCGACGTCCGCGCCGTGAATAGTAGCCGCCCGGAACCTGACTGGTTTCCAACAAAAATCGTCGATACAACTGGTAGGCCTCAATGTCGGGTAGTTCAGGGGCGGCGAAAAAACGGCTAACCTCCTGTTGTGACACAAGTTCCGGCTTGTCATAGACGGCACGGCCAAAAATCCGCAAGGGGATGCCGCGCCATAGCACTTGCTGCCCTGCGGTCGAGTTGATGGTCACGGCCGAGCTGGCGTCGTCCAGCAGTTTCGCCAGTTTGCCGCCGGGGACGTAATGCACCCGGCCTTTGATCCCGAGTTTGAGCGCCAAATCCCGAACACGTCGACGTAGGGGCTCGCGGTGGTTCTCAAGCGGATGTTCCTTAATGACCAGATGATGATGTGCGGGGGCGCCTTTGGCGAAGCCCTCCATCATTTGTTCTAAAAAAGCGCACATCCCCGAATATTCCGAATGGGACTGGACCGAGCTGTCATGACCCAGTTGCAAAAGCACAAGGTGATAGGGAAAGGCGCCGCTACGTACCCGTGCCGTGGCTAGACTTCGTTGCAGTCGGTGGAAAGGCATCAGCATAAGGCGCTTGAAATACAGCCGAAACTCTTTCGAGACTGGCAGCGCGCGGTGCGGTTTGAAATTGCGATATCGCCCGTTCAGAAACAGCACGAACCAGTGGTATAGCGCGCCGTAGAAGATGTGTTGTTGCATATCTCCCCAATGGGATGGCGGTGGCGGGGAATGTGCGCCCGAATGCGACAGTGCCTGTGCCATCTGGTCCAGATCCAGAGACATCAGCCGCGAATTGCCGTTTGAGCCGCCACGCTCATAGGTGACCCACCATGGGCGCAGGTAGCCTTCCTCGAACACATGCACGGCGATGCCTCGTGTCTTGGCGATCCTGACGGCGTTTGCGTGAATCGGGCGGGTGTCACCGTATAGAACGATGTCTGTCACCTGTTTCTCGGCAATCAGCGCCTGCATCACCTCGGGCCAGTGTTCTGGCGCGTCGCGATAGGGGATGTAGCTTTTCCTGTCGAACCAGAACGCCTGATCGCCCGCGTTGAAGCCAACGCGCCATGTTTGCGCCCCCGAGGCCCGCAGCATCCGGCCCAACGCGTTGAAAAACGGGCCATGCGGGCCTTGCAGGAACAGAAAGACCCGAGGGTCAGCGTGTTGTTCTTGGTGGTGCATCTGCGCGATTTAGCCAATATTCTTGTCGAAACTATGCCCGCCTGAGGGTTTCTCCGCAAGGTTGGGCTTGCCGGGCGGCGCGGATCAGCTTACCTCGGCCCTGATAGTCTGAGACAGGGTAGAACGCGAGGGTTGACGGAATGTTTACAGGAATCGTGACCGATATCGGAACAGTGACCGAGCTGGACCAGCAAGGCGACCTGCGTGCGCGCATCCAGACGGGCTATGACACGGCCTCGATTGATATTGGCGCCTCGATAGCAAGCGATGGTGTCTGTCTGACCGTGATTGCGCTGGGCGATGATTGGTATGACGTTCAGATCAGCGCCGAGACCGTCTCGAAAACCAACCTGAACAGCTGGGCGTTGGGCAAGCGTGTCAACCTTGAGCGGGCGTTGAAAGTTGGTGACGAACTGGGCGGTCACATCGTATCGGGACATGTGGATGGCGTCGCCGAAGTTGTCGATGTGCGCGACGAAGGCGACAGCACCCGCGTGACCTTGCGCGCGCCCAAGGATTTGGCGCGCTTCATTGCTCCCAAAGGCTCGGTTGCGTTGAACGGGACGTCTCTGACCGTGAATGATGTAGAGGGCTGCGATTTCGGCATCAACTTCATCCCTCACACAAAAGAGGTCACCACGTGGGGTGATGTCGCCGTTGGGGATCGGGTGAATCTGGAAATCGACACTCTTGCCCGCTACGTCGCCCGTCTGGCCGAGACCGTCTGAGCGTTAGAATACGTCGCGTCTGAGCCCGCTCAGGCCGTTTGTGCTCTGGCTTTTGGATGCGGGGTGGTCTATCCCGCCTTGCAGAAATGCTCTTGTGAAAGGCTGCCCCATGAGCTTTGAAACCCCCGGCCCGGTCGAGGCCCAGCTGCGCGATGCGATCAGCCCGATCGAGGACATCATCGAAGAGGCCCGAGCAGGCCGGATGTATATCCTCGTTGATCACGAAGATCGCGAAAACGAAGGCGATCTGGTCATTGCCGCAGAATTTGCCGATGCCGAGGCAATCAACTTCATGGCAACCCATGGGCGCGGTTTGATCTGCCTGCCAATGACAGCTGAACGGGTCGAGGCGCTGGCGCTTCCGATGATGGCGGTGAACAACTCGTCCCGTCATGAGACGGCGTTTACGGTTTCCATCGAAGCGCGTGAGGGCGTGTCGACCGGTATTTCCGCCGCTGATCGCGCGCTGACCGTGGCAACGGCGATCAATGAACAGAACACGATGGCTCATATCGCAACACCGGGTCACATCTTCCCCTTGCGCGCCAAGCGGGGTGGGGTGCTGGTCCGTGCAGGCCACACCGAGGCTGCGGTGGATATCTCGCGTCTGGCCGGGCTGAACCCCTCAGGCGTGATCTGTGAGATCATGAAGCCCGACGGCACCATGGCGCGCCTGCCCGATCTCGTCGAGTTCGCCAAAGCCCATGACATGAAGATCGGTACGATCAGCGACCTGATCACCTACCGCTCGCGCAACGATAACCTCGTGGTCGAAACCTCGCGCGAGATGGTCTTGTCGGAATATGGCGGCGAATGGGAAATGCGTCTGTTCACCGATCAGCTTCACGGCATCGAACACGTCGTCATGATCAAAGGCGACATCACGACGCCCAAGCCTGTCCTGACCCGCACCCACGCGCTGCACGAAGCGCCGGATATCTTGGGCCTCGGTCCGAAATCTTCTCGTGAATTGCCGCGCGCGATGGAGAAGATCGCGGAAGAGGGTCGGGGGGTCGTCTGTCTGTTCCGCCAGCCGCGCAACTCGCTCTACGCGGCTGAAGATGAAGGCCCGCGGACGATCAAGCAAACCGGTCTGGGGTCTCAGATTCTTTCCAAACTGGGCATTCAAGAGCTGGTCCTGCTGACCGACTCGCCCGAAACCGTATATCTGGGGCTGGACGCCTTTGGGCTGTCCATCGTTGGCACCCGTCCGATCCTGAAGGAAGACTGATCATGGCTGAGCAAGACAAACATGGCATTCTGCCGACACCCAGCTTCGACAAGCCGGTGAAGCTGCTGATCGTCGCGGCCCCTTTCTACCGCGCGATTGCCGACAATCTGATCGCAGGCGCGAAGGCCGAGATCGAAGCGACGGGCGGCACCTATGAGATTGTCGAAGTTCCCGGGGCGCTTGAGATTCCGACCGCCATCGCCATGGCCGACCGTCAGTGTGACTTCGACGGCTATGTCGCGCTGGGCTGTGTCATTCGCGGCGAGACCACGCACTATGAAACCGTCTGCAACGACTCCAGCCGTGCGATCCAGCTGATGGGTCTGCAAGGTCTTTGCATCGGCAACGGCATCCTGACCGTCGAGAATGACGATCAGGCCGAAGTCCGCGCAAATCCTGAAAAGATGAATAAAGGTGGCGGAGCAGCCGCTGCGGCCTTGCATCTGATCGCACTCAGCCGTAAGTGGGGCTCTTCCAAAAAGGGCGTGGGTTTCAAGCCGCCGTCCGAGTCCATCCTTGTGGCGGGCGACAGCAACGGATCCACGACAGCATGACCCAGACAGACGCGCCGAAACCGGCCAACCAGAAACGCCTGATGAAATCCGCCGCTCGGCTTTATGCCGTGCAGGCACTGTTCCAAATGGAGCAATCGGGGCAGACGACCGAAGCGGTCGTGAATGAGTTTCTGGATCACCGGTTCGGTGCCGTCTACGAGGGCGAAGAAATGCTGGACGGCGACATCAGCGTCTTCCGGTCGCTGGTCGACAATGCGGTGAACTATCAGGCGCCGATCGACCAGATGACCGACCGTGCTCTGGTCGCCAAATGGCCAATCTCACGTATCGACCCAACCCTGCGGGCGCTGTTCCGTGCCGCCGGGGCCGAGCTGACGCAAAGCGACACGCCGCCCAAAGTGGTCATCACCGAGTTCGTCGACGTCGCGCGTGCCTTCTTCCCTGAAGGTAAAGAGCCGAAATTCGTCAACGCCGTGCTGGATCACATGGCCCGCGAGGCCCAGCCCGAGGCATTCTGACGCCTTTACTCGAATCAAACATGCGCTAACCTGAATGTCATAGCGCAATGAGGTTCGCCATGCCCAAACTGATCCGCCTGTATATCACGCAAGTCGCCTGGGGTTTCGTTATCTCGGCCGTGTTTGTCGGGGTGCTTCTGGCATTTAACGTGGCAAACCTTCGGCATTTGATCACCAGTTCGGAGATCGGTTTGGTCGCCCTTGCGATGATCTGGTTCATGAACGGGATCGTGTTTGCCGGTGTGCAGTTCGGCTACAAGATCATGAGCATGGCAGAAAAAACCGGCGGCCCACGTCGCGGCTCGCCTGTGGTGGACAGCTTCAAGCCGGCATTGGCCAAGCAGGAAGCGCGCGCAGAGCGCTGAATTTCATGGAAAATGTGGCGGGACCACCAGTCAACCGTGCGGTGTGATTCCCGAGGACCTGTATGTACAGGTGGGCGCCAGGTAATCAGGCCAGGACCTGAACAGAGCCAGCCCCCTCGGAATTGCTTAAGGCCACCAGAATGCTACCAGTCACAAGAAGGGCAGAACCCGCCAAGCGCCTACGTAGGGCGTCCGGCGGGTTTACACAAGGGGTCAGGCATCAACAGTTTCGTGCAGCGCTGTGCGCATCTTGCCGAAATGCTCATCCCAGCCATTGTCGAGCGCAAGGATCAGGCCGAACGCATCCGCGCCCTGAGGCAGGCCTTCATGTTGAAGGCTAAGCTTCGTACCGCCTGCCACAGGGGTCAGCGTCCATTTGACTAGACTGACCGCGTCTCCCATCGGCTTCACAGTGAATGTGTACTCAAGATATTCAGGGGCACGTGCTTCCCGTACCTCGCCCCAGATCAGCAGGTCGCCGCTGTTGGTCCCGAACATTTGCAGTTTGCTTCCCTTGGTCAACGTGCGCTCCGGCTTGTGAAACCACTCTGCCAGCCGTTCGGGCTCAGTTAGATAGGCCCAGACGGTATCTGGATCGGCCCGTAGAAAGATCGTTTTTTGCAATACGGCATTCGTCATTCTTTTTTCCTTTCAATAGCTTCCTTAAGGGAGTTGAGGCGTTCATCCCAGAACTGGTCAAAGTAGCTGAGCCAATCCAAGATCGGGGCCATGCCCTGAGGTTCAATTCGGTTGATGCGCTCTCTGCCGCGGGCTTCCACCGTAATCAGCCCACCATCAGACAAGACCGTCAGGTGCTTTTTGACGGCAGCCCTCGTCATGTCGAACCGGTTCGTCAGCTGCCCAATCGTCATGTCTTGAGAGGCAAGTAATTTGATGATGTCCCGACGGGTTGGGTCTGCCAGCGCACGGAACGCGTTTTGGGTTAGGGTCTGCATTCGTCTCCCCGGTAAAGATACCATTTGGTATCATATTAATGAGATACCATATGGTATCATGTCAAGTGTTGAGCGAAGGCTTTACTTTTGTTCACTAATTGTTCACATTCTCAGCATGACACTGGATTTACAGCCTGGACAGAAACTTGCGCGCGGCGTCGCGCGCCATCTAACCGCCCACGGTTTTGTTTCCGTTGAAGAATTTGTGCCGGCGCGAGGGCTACGCGTTGATGTGATGGGGCTAGGTCCAAAGGGCGAGCTTTGGGTGATCGAGTGCAAATCCAGCCGTGCCGACTATCAGTCAGATTCGAAGTGGCAAGGCTATCTGGAGTGGTGCGATCGATTCTTTTGGGCTGTCGATACCGAGTTCCCAACGGACCTCTTGCCTCAGGAAACCGGTCTGATTATCGCAGACGCCTACGATGCTGAGATCATTCGCATGGCACCCGAGGACAAGCTGCCTCCGGCCCGGCGTAAAAAGATGATCCAGAAATTCGCCACAGATGCTGCACGTCGATTGCAGGGGTTGCGCGACCCGCGGCTGTGACGCAGATCAGCCTTTGACGGCCAGGGCAGCTTGTGCGGCGGCACGCAGCTCGTCTGCGATCTCTTCGGCTTCCTCGGGATCGAAATCCATCGGAATCTCAAGGCCGTCGGCCTCGATAAACAGACGCACCATACCCTGATCGGTAGGGCCGATCTGAAGGTTGGCCTGAATGTCGCGTTCGGTGTTGATACCCATACTCGCCTCCGGGGACTGAGCGTTCCTGCTAGCGCGCACGGGGTTGAGAATCAAGCCGCCTTTGCGCTCTGATATGGTATGGAGAATGTGAGCATCAGACCCTTTCAGCCCCAAGATGCGCCTTGGCTGGTTGAGCGTCACGGAACCCTCTATGCCCGCGATGAGGGGTTTGATGACAGCTTCGCCCCGCTGGTCGCGCGTATTCTGGATGGATTTATCGCCGATCATGACCCAGCGTGTGAGAAGGGCTGGATCGCCGAGGCAGAAGGCCAAAGACTGGGGAGTATCTTTTGCGTCAAACTGGACGCGCAGACCGCAAAACTGCGCCTGTTTCTTCTGGTACCCGAGGCACGCGGTCTGGGGCTGGGAAAGCGGCTTCTTGGCACCTGCATGGGCTTTGCCAAGACGGCTGGGTACCAGCAAATGCAGCTATGGACGCATGAAAGCCACAAGGCCGCCTGCGCCTTGTACCAGTCCACCGGATGGCAGCTGGTGGACAGCAAGCCAGTGCATTCTTTTGGTGTCGATCTTGTCGAACAAAGCTGGAAAATTCGGCTTTAATCCTCTTGCATTCCCGTGGCGTGTTCGGTACATCGCCCCTCACAAGTGCCGCCTTAGCTCAGTTGGTTAGAGCGCTGGATTGTGGATCCAGAGGTCCCCTGTTCAAGCCAGGGAGGCGGTACCATTTCACCTCAATCTAACTAAGTTTCGAACAGAAAAACCGCGCTGTAAGCGCGGCGTAGTGCGTTTGGTTTTGATGCTCAGGCGCGCTGGAGATCAGCGCGCCAGGTTCAGCCGCAACTTCATCTTGCTTTTCCGAGCAGCGGGTAGGTGCCGGTTCAGTCGCTTGTTGACCAGTCCAAAGCCCCAGATGATGACCAGCGTCAGCAGGATGAAATAGAAGGCCAGAATCGGATAGGGGATGAACGGGTTGAAGGTCTTGTCCGCGAAATAGCTGGCGTAATACAGTGCGTCTCCGCGCTGCTGCCAGGCCGGGAAGGCCGAGAAAAAGACCAGCGTTGTCGCGTGAAACAGAAAGATCGCCTCGTTGGTGTAGGCGGGCCATGCCAGTCGCAGCATGGTCGGCCAGACGATCCTGCGGAAGCGGGCCCAGCCGGTCATGCCATAGGCATCTGCGGCCTCGATATCACCCTTGGGGATCGAGCGAAGGGCGCCATAGAAGATCTCTCCCGTGTACGCGGCTGTGTTGAGGAACAACACGATCAATGCCCCCAACCAGGCCGACGTCAGGGCGTCGAACATCGGATAGGGCTTCTTTAGGGACAGGAAGAAGAAATAGGCAAAGAAGAACTGGATGAACAGCGGAGAACCTCGGAACAGAAAGATGAACCATTCCGAGGGTTTGCGCAGCCATCTGTTCGGAGAGGCCTTGCCGACAGCCAGCGCGGTGGCCAGGAAGAAGCCAGTCGCAAGGGCCATGATGCCGAAATAGACATTCCAGATCATGCCCGAGCCGATCAGCGTGAACTGTTCGCACAGGGTAAAGTCTGATTTGGGTAGCAGGCGTTCGCCAAGCCCGACAGAGCGCAGGGCGTAGTCCTGGATCGTCTGGATGCAGCTCATGCCGTCGTCTCCTTGCGCAGCAGCTCTCCGCCGGATGTGGCCTGACCGTGGGACAGGCGGCGCATCAGCTTTTCAAGCACAATTTCCGATACGCGGGTCATGCCGAGGTAGAAGATCAGCAGGAACAGGAAATACCACATGCGCCAGTCGCCATGGGGGTAATCAGTGAAGCGTGACGTCTTGGTGCCGCCCAATTCACGCGCCCAGTAGACGATGTCTTCGATGCCCAGCAGGAACAGAAGCGGGGTGGCCTTTATCAGCACCATCCACAGGTTGGACAGGCCGGGCAGGGCGTAGACCCACATCTGCGGTACAAGAATGCGCCAGAACGTTTGGCGGCGGGTCATGCCATAGGCCTCGGCCGTTTCAAGCTGAGCATGCGGCACGGCGCGCATACCGCCAAACAGCACGTTGGCCGCGAACGCGCCAAAGACGATGGAAAAGGTGACAACGGCCAGAAAGAACCCATAGGTCTCATGGACCCATTCCGGGGCGCTGCCCAAGGGCAGTTTGGCAGCCTGACAGACGATGAAGTCATTGCCTTGACGGACCGGATCTGTCCATTCGGGACACATGACCTGGTGGCGCGTCCACTCAAAGGCCTGGTCAAGGGCGATGACAAAAAACAGGAAAAACGCGATGTCCGGGACGCCGCGCACGATGGCGATGTACCCTTTGCCCAGCCAGCTGAGCGGCGCGACATGTGACCTGGCTGCCATCGCGCCCGCAAAGCCAAAACTCAGCGCGACCGGAGCGGTCACGGCAAGCAAGCCAAGCACCTTGAGGAAGGACAGGTAGAACGACCAATGCACGCCGTTGGTTAAATAGCACGAAAACCAGCGGAACGTGCCCAGCATGTCGGGATCAGCGCAATAGGAAAACATGTGGCGTCTTTCGAACGTCAATTCCGGCGCGAGGCCGGGGTAGGTTCGGCGCAATCAAGACGCCGAACCTTTTAGTGCAGATCAGTTGGAAACGACAGAGCCGTCAGCGTTGTAGGTCGGAACGCCTTCGCCGAACCATTTGACGATCAGTTCGTTCAGCGAACCATCCGCTTTCATCGAAGTGATGGCTTCGTCGAACTTGCCGCGCAGTTCGCCGTCGGATTCACGGATGCCCAGGCCGATACCGCCGCCCAGCGGGACGTCATCCCCTACGAATACCAGCTCACCGCCCGATTCTTCGACGATTGGCACAAGGAAGTCCTTGTCGGCAAACACGGCGTCTGCTTCGCCGTTACGCACGGCTGCGATGGTTTCTTCGGGGGTCGCGAACTCGACCAGAGTCGCGCCGGATTCAGCTACGTGACCAGCTTGAATGGTTGCAGTCTGTGCCGCAACGATGCCGCCGCCTACGTCAACTCCGTCCGATGCGCCAACATAGGCCGACGCCGCAGGAGGGAAGTAGTTTTGAGTGAAATCGATAACTTCATCACGCTCGTCGGTGATCGACATGCCTGCGATGATGGTGTCGTAGTTACCCGAGACCAGGTTCGGAATGATCGAGTCCCAGTCGTTCTTGACCCACTCGCATTCCAGGTTTGCGCGCTTGCACAGCTCGTCGCCCACTTCACGCTCAAACCCGTCGATTTCGCCGGCATCATTGATGAAGTTGTACGGAGGGTAGGCGCCCTCAGTGCCCATGCGGACGGTGTCGGCCATTGCGATACCGGCGGTCAGCGCCAGTGCTGCGGTGGACAGAATCAGGTTTTTCATTGGTTACTCCCCAGTTTGGTTCTGTTTTTGAAACTTATGCCGCCTGAGTGGCGGAAAGAAAGCCCCGAAGCCGTTCGGATTCAGGTTCGGTAAAGATATCTTCGGCGCTGCCTTCCTCTTCGATCCGGCCTTGATGCAGGAACACCACGTGGCTTGAGATATCGGCGGCCATCTTCATGTCATGGGTCACGATGATCATCGTCCGGCCTTCGGCGGCGAGATCCTTGATCACCTTGATCACTTCCTGCTCCAGCTCGGGGTCGAGTGCCGAGGTGGGTTCGTCGAACAGCAGCGCTTCGGGTTCCATGCACAAGCCGCGCGCGATGGCCGCGCGCTGTTGCTGACCACCTGACAGTTGCGCAGGGTAGACATCGCATTTGTCGCCGATGCCAACTTTTTCCAGATATTTTCGCGCGCTGTCTTCCACTTCGGCCTTGTCACGGCCCAAAACGGTCACCGGGGCCTCCATGACATTTTGCAAAATGGTCATATGTGCCCACAAATTGAATTGCTGGAACACCATGGACAGATTGGTACGAATGCGCAGAACCTGTTTGGGATCGGCAGGTCGGCGGGCGCTGCCCGAGCCGCTCCATTTGACGGGTTCGCCCTTGAACGTGATTTCCCCCTGCTGGCTGTCTTCCAGAAGGTTGCAGCACCGAAGCAAGGTGGATTTCCCCGAGCCGGAGGACCCGATGAGCGAGACCACATCGCCGCGTTTCGCGGTGATATCCACGCCCTTGAGCACCTCGAGATTACCGAAGCTTTTGTGAAGGTCCTTGATCTCGATTACGGCAGAGGCGTCTGTCACGGAAGCTCCAGTCATGAGTGGTGTTGGTGCGGTAATAGGGCGGAAAATCCGGCGCAATGCAATGCGCAAAACACAGATTCGAGCGGGGAATCAATCAAAATGACCAAAGGTCGTGATCAAATTGGTTAGCTGCTGCGCAACTGTGCTTTGGGCGAAGGCGCAGTTGGAATAGCGAGGTACGCGCTTGCGGGAATATTGATCAACCCACGGATGCGCAGATTGCCTCGATCCTCATCCGTCAGATCATCAATAGCAGCTTGAACCGCACGGGCGATCCGAGGCGCATCCTGCGATTTCGACGTGATATAGGGCAGCCCGGGGGTCGGTTCCGTTTCGGCAACGTCGCGCAATGCGTCTCCCAGATCGGTATGCTTCTTAAGAAGCTCCCAGGTCAGCGCGTCGAGCGCGGCGAAATCGCTCATGCCTTCGGCCACGGATTGGGCCGAATTGGCATGCGCTCCGGTCTGCTGCAGGTGCTTCGGTGCAAGCCCCATCTGGGACAAATGCGTGATCGGAGCGGACCAGCCGGATTGAGACAGCGCTTCGTTATAGGCAAAGACCCCGTCCGTCAGCTCCGCCAGACTGCGCGGATCATCGGCGCGGGCGACAAAGACAGATCTGTAGTAACCCTCTGGACAGCCGGGCAGACCATAGTCCGGCGCGCCGATCAGTTGCACAACTTCATGAAGCTGCGTTCTGTAGGGCATACCGCAGGTTTGGGCAAATATTAGATCGGGATCGCGCCAGGTTTTCCAGAAATCGCGCGACCGCTCCAGACTGGCGGGACCGAACCCCAAATGCGTCCTGATCAGATCCCAGAAGCGATCGTTGGAGGCGCGCAACGCGGGCATGTCATACATGCCCAGCATCGCTGTCACGCTTTGGCTGCCTTCTGTCGGGCGAGGGCCGAATCCACATCGCTGACACCCAGTAGGCTGACGACAAGGCGCAGCAGCGAATCTTCCTCGCCGGTCCTTTGCCCATCTGCGAGGGCGACCGACCACATGGCCTGCACAACGGCCAGGCGATCCTCGTAGGCGACGGCCTCTTTGATGGCGCGGGTGAAGCGGACGGTGTCGGGGGCCTCGGCCTCAAGGTCTTCGGCGCGGGCGCGCAGGCCTGCGGCCTCAAAGGGTGACAGCCCATAGCGTTCGACCGAGACCTTGTCGATTCGGGCCATTTCCGAGTCGGCGTAGTCATTGTCGGACCGGGCGATGCGCACCAAAAGTGCCGTCAGCGCCAGTCGGGCGTCATCTTCGGCCAGAGGGTCGGGGTCAGGCTGTGTCAGCCGGGACAGAAAATCACGAAACATGAAACAGATATAGAGCTAGGTTAAAGAGCTTCCAAGCGGCTTTGCACCCGTTCACGGGCGGATTTGCTGTCGTTGAAGCTGAGTCCCATCGCCATGCGGGCCTCTTCAACGATCTTGATCTCACCCTCATCCGTGTCACCATCGGCCAACACAACCTCCCACAGCGCGTCCAGCGCGGCGAGGCGTTCGTTCAGGTCGGTGGTTTCGCGGATCAGCTTGCCAAACGTGTCGGTGTCCGGCGCTGCCGCATGTAGTTTCTCGCAGGTGGCACGAACCTTGGCGGCCTCGATCGCGTTGTGCTGATAGAGGCGGGCCAGAATGCGATCAATCAGGCTGATCTCTTCCAGTTTGTAGTCCCGGTCCGCTTGCGCAACACGCACCATCAATGCACCCAGCGCCAGTTCGGCGTCGGGGTCGGGCAGGTGTTCTGTCTGTGGCGGTCGAAACGCTTGGAAGAATTTTTTCAACATGAGGCCAATCTAATCCATATTTTGTGGCGCGCCAAGTTGAGACTACCCGTCATAGCCCTCAATGATCACAAGATCGCCGAGCGAGACAGGATCGCGCAGCGCTTTGGCCTTTTGGTAGCCTTCGCTTTCGTAACAGGCGAGGGCCTGTTTGTAGCTGGGAAACTCGATCACAACCGTTCTTGCCCGCGCAGCGCCTTCTCTGACTTCGCGCGAGCCACCGCGCACCAGAAAGCGGGCGCCGTAGGCGGAGAAAGGTTCAGCATTCGCTGCGATGTAGTTCTTGTATGTCTCCATATCTTCGACATCGACATGGGCCACCCAGTAGCCTTTGCTCATGCAAATCTCCCGTATCGGTTTAGGGCAAGGTGCGAAGTTTGCGTAAAAATTGCAAGCTGCGCCTATCCGGCGTAGTCGATGGCCTGACGCGCCTGTTCAGTTAGCCACGCAATCATCTGGCGATAGGGCACCGGGCCGTAGCTGATACGCGCCACGCCGAGCTTGGCGAGAGCCGCTGAATCCGGCGTGCCTGGCAGAGCGATGATGTTGACCGGTAACTCGGTGGCCTCACAGAGCCGTCGGATCATGGCCTCATCTTTCAGGCCCGGGGCAAAGAACCCGCTGGCTCCTGCGGATTGGAAGGCCGAAGCGCGGGCTATGGCATCTTCAAGCATCGTAGAATCATGCGTGTCGGCCGGTGCTTTCAGGAAGATGTCCGTGCGGGCGTTGATATAGGCGGGAATACCGGCCGCGTCGCAGGCCTTGCGCATCGCTTCGATTCGCGCGGCTTGATCAGGGATGCTGTGAAGGCCGTCTGCGCCGACGATCTGATCTTCGAAGTTGAAGCCAACAACACCGCAATCCAACGCCCGTGCCGTATTGTCGGCGATGCCTGCAGGATAGACGGCATAAGCCCCTTCAAAGTCCAGGGTGACGGGTAGATCAACAGCGCTGACGATGCGCTTTGCGTTGTCCAGCGCGGCTTCCAGCGGGATGTGCTGCCCGTCCGCAAAGCCTTGCGCCATCGCTACCGGAGCGCTACCCGTCGCGATCGCCTGCGCGCCTGCATCGCGCACGGCAGCGGCGCTGCCAGCGTCCCAGATGTTGAACAGGATGACCGGGTCGCCTTTGACATGCAGGCGCGTGAAGGTTTCAGCACGTTGGGCTTGGGTCGTCATGGGTATCTCCTGTCGAAACTCGTTCAACAGTTAATCCCAGGACGCCAGAATCCTAAGCGCTTAATTGTGTCGGTACATCACGTTGCAGCGACCGCATCAGACCAGTCGAGAGCTGTCCTTGGCCGCGCGCACGAAGTCGCGGAATAGGGGATGCGGGTCAAACGGCTTGGATTTCAGCTCGGGGTGATACTGAACGCCGATGAACCACGGGTGATCCGACCATTCGACAATCTCAGGCAGGCGGCCATCAGGGGACATGCCCGAGAAGTTCAGGCCCGCTTTTTCAAGCTGTTCACGATATTTGATGTCGACCTCATAGCGGTGACGGTGGCGTTCCTCGATCTGAGTGCCGCCGTAGACATTCGCAACTTTCGAGCCTTCGGCCAGAACCGCGTTATAGGCCCCAAGGCGCATGGTGCCGCCCTTGTCGTCGCCCACTTTGCGTTCGACCTTGTGATTGCCCTGAACCCATTCCTTGAGGTGATAGACCACCGGTTCAAACCGTTTCTTACCAGCCTCGTGGTCGAACTCTTCCGAGCCCGCCTCGGCGATACCAGCCGCATTGCGCGCGGCTTCAATCACGGCCATCTGCATGCCCAGGCAGATGCCCAGATAGGGCACCTTGTGCTCACGCGCATATTGCGCGGCTTTGATCTTGCCCTCGGTGCCACGTTCGCCAAAGCCACCGGGAACGAGGATGGCGTGGTAGCCTTCCAGATAAGGGGCGGCATCTTCGTGGTCGAACACCTCGGCATCGACCCATTCAATCTTGACCCTGACGCGGTTCGCCATGCCGCCATGGGTCAGCGCCTCGGCAATCGACTTGTAGGCGTCTTCCAGCTGGGTGTATTTACCCACAATCGCGACCTTCACCTCGCCTTCGGCGTTGTGGATACGGTCGCTGACGTCTTCCCATTTCGCCAGATCGGGCTTGGGGGCAGGGCTGATCTGGAACGCGTCCAGAACCGCCTGATCCAAACCTTCCTTATGATAGGCCAGAGGCGCGTCGTAGATGGTGGACAGGTCCTGCGCTGCGATCACGCTATCGGGGCGTACATTGCAGAACAGGGCCAGCTTTTCACGTTCTTTCGTGGGGATCGGCCCTTCGGACCGGCAAACCAGAATATCGGGGGCAAGGCCGATCGAGCGCAGCTCTTTCACCGAGTGTTGGGTCGGCTTGGTTTTCAGCTCGCCCGAGGCTTTGATGTAAGGCAGTAGCGTCAGGTGCATAAAGATACACTGACCGCGCGGCTTGTCCTGGCTGAACTGACGGATGGCTTCAAAGAAGGGCAGGCCTTCGATATCGCCCACGGTGCCGCCGATCTCACACAGCATGAAATCGACCTCATCCTCACCGATCGCGATGAAATCCTTAATCTCATTGGTGACGTGCGGGATCACCTGAATGGTCTTGCCGAGGTAATCTCCGCGGCGCTCTTTCTCCAGCACGTTGGAATAAATACGCCCCGAGCTAACCGAGTCGGTCTTGCGTGCGGCCACGCCGGTGAAGCGTTCATAGTGACCAAGGTCCAGATCAGTTTCAGCGCCATCATCGGTGACGAAAACCTCGCCATGCTCGAAAGGCGACATGGTGCCGGGGTCGACGTTCAGATAGGGGTCCAGCTTGCGCAGACGCACCGAGTATCCCCGCGCCTGCAACAGCGATCCCAGAGCCGCCGAAGCCAGTCCTTTACCCAAGGACGAAACCACACCACCAGTGATGAAAATAAAACGCGCCATGTTTTTTCGGCTGCTCCCGTGAGACGTCAAAATCAGCTGCCCGACGGTTCCGAAAAACCGCTGCATCACGGGACTTCACGTATAAAGGATTCGCGCCAATAGCGCAAGAGAACCGCAAGATGCTGTTGCAGTTCTCTTTCAGGTTTCTAGGTTTTGTGGCTTAGTCGGCCTGCGGGATCAGCGGGGCATTGTCGCCCTGCGCCGGAGGTAGCAGGTCATCTGCGGACGGAACCGCAGGCGCGCTTTCTTCAGTTGCGGCCGGAGCCGGAACGCCCAAACGGTCGATGACCGAGCTGCCCGAGGACTTCTGCGCTGCCAGAATCGTCAAGGTGATCGAGGTGACGATAAAGCAGGCAGCCAGGATCCAGGTCACTTTGCCCAGGGCCGTTGCAGCTGCGCGGCCTGTCATGGCGCCGCCGCCACCGCCACCCATGCCAAGACCGCCACCCTCGGACCGCTGCATCAGAACGACGGCGATCAGGCCCAAAGCCAGAAGAAGATGGATGATGAGAACGACGTTTTCCATGGTGGTCCTGTACAGCGTGGCGTGTATCGCGTGGTACTTATGCAAGTTTGGTTCTGGGGGCAAGTCACGAGTTGGCATCACAGGTGATGATGTTGCACATCACGCCAAAGGGACTGGACAGATCGGTCAGGCTTGGCGCACCCTGCGGCCATGCCTCATGATCATTCTGACCACCCGCACGCCTTGCTGCCCCCCGAACCCGCGCTGCGCGTCAAAGCGCTCGAAACGATTCTGACCCGGAAGGGGTTGATCGACCCGGCGGCGCTGGATGAAATCATCGACACCTACCAGAACAAGATTGGCCCGCAAAACGGCGCGCGCGTTGTCGCCAGGGCCTGGAGCGATCCTGCGTTCAAAGCCGCATTGCTTGAAGATGCAACGCCGGTTGTCGCCGAGCTTGGTTACTATGGTCGTCAAGGCGAACATATGGTGGTGGTCGAAAACACACCGGAGCAGCACAACATGGTCGTTTGTACGCTGTGCAGTTGCTATCCGTGGCCGCTGCTTGGTATCCCGCCCGGCTGGTATAAATCCGACGCCTACCGCGCCCGCGCCGTGCGCGAACCGCGCAAGGTTCTGGCTGAGTTTGGTGTGACGCTCGCCGAGGACACAGCGGTACGCGTCTGGGACTCCACGGCCGAGATTCGCTATCTTGTGTTGCCCATGCGTCCCGAGGGGGCTGAAGGGTTGGGCGAAGAGGAACTCGCGGCTTTGGTCACGCGCGACAGCATGATCGGCGCGGGCCTGCCCAAGGAGGCATCATGACGCGCGTTCACGATATGGGAGGGCGGTTTGGAGACGGCCCGATCAACCCGGAAGCTGAAGACGCTCCCATCTTTGCCGAAGACTGGCACGCGCGGGCCTTGGCCGTAACGCTGGCCTCGGGCTTTTTGGGGCAATGGAACATTGACACATCGCGCCACGCGCGTGAGCAGCTGTCGCCGAAGGACTACACCCGGTTTTCCTACTATGAGAAATGGATCTCTGGGCTGGCCGATCTGTTGGTCGCCAAAGGGGTGCTGACCCTCGACGATTTGCGCAGAGAAACCACGGCTGGTGATCATCCATTGGCGGACCGCACGCTGAAAGCCCAAGCCGTCGCAGCTGCATTGGCCAAAGGCGGCCCTGCTGATCGCAATTCGAACATCGCGGCGCAGTTCGAGGTCGGACAGATGGTGCAAACAGTGCGTCCCTCCGCGAACCGTTTGGTTGATGGTGGGCATACACGTTTGCCGACCTACGCCGCTGGGGCCCAAGGCCGGATCGTACGCCTGCACGGAACGCATGTTCTACCCGATTCCAATGCCCACGGGCTGGGAGAGGCCCCAGAACCTCTCTATGCCGTATCTTTCCTGGCGTCCGAGCTGTGGGCCGATCCGGAACACGCCAACGATGAGGTGGTGCTTGATCTGTGGCAATCCTATCTGGAGCCTACATGAGCAACTGCATCACAGCCTCCGCGCCAGAGCCTGTGTTCTCAGAACCCTGGCATGCGCAGGTCTTTGCGGTCACCGTCGCGCTGAACGAAGCGGGACGTTTTGACTGGCCCGACTGGGCAGACCGGTTTTCGAACACGTTGAAACGGAACGGTTTGAACAAAGAGCTGGATGGCGGGGATGACTACTTCCACGCATGGCTAGAAACCCTTGAGACCTTGTTGGCTGAACAAGGAGATGCCCGCTCGGATGAGGTCACCTTGCTGCATCGCGCTTGGGAAGAGGCTTATCTGACCACGCCTCATGGTAAACCGGTCCGTTTGCCGTAAAACGAGTTGGGGGCGCTGCCCCCGCCGCCTTTGGCGACTCCCCCGGGATATTTTCGGCCAGCTGAAGCAGGGGATCCGTTCTTCATCTGGCTTAAAATATCCCCGCCGGAGGCATTGCGCGCAGCGCGATTTGCAGATGCGGCGAAATATCGGTTTCCCTACCGTCTGAGCCTCGTTATATCAGCCGAGTTTGATATCTTTTCGCGAAAAGGACCGGATATGGCCAACGTGGTTGTTGTCGGCGCCCAATGGGGTGACGAAGGAAAAGGCAAGATCGTCGACTGGCTCAGCGAGCGGGCAGACGTGATCGCGCGTTTTCAGGGCGGGCACAATGCCGGCCACACTCTGGTTATTGATGGCGAGGTTTACAAACTGCATGCGTTGCCCTCGGGCGTAGTACGCGGCGGTAAGCTCAGCGTGATCGGCAATGGCGTGGTTCTGGACCCATGGCATCTGGTCAAAGAAATCGCGACTGTGCGCGCTCAGGGCGTTGAGATCACGCCTGAGACGCTGATGATTGCCGAGAACACCCCTCTGATTCTGCCGATCCATGGTGAACTGGACCGCGCGCGCGAGGAAGCCGCGAGCAAGGGAACCAAGATAGGCACAACGGGGCGCGGGATTGGCCCGGCTTATGAAGACAAGGTCGGACGCCGTTCGGTGCGTGTTGCCGATCTTGCCGATGAGGCGACCTTGGAAGCTCGTGTTGATCGTGCGCTGCAGCACCACGACCCATTGCGCAAGGGTTTGGGGATTGAACCTGTCGACCGGGATGCTCTCTTGGCGCAACTGAAAGAAATTGCAGCGGAAATTCTGCCTTTTGCGGCTCCGGTCTGGAAGGTTCTCAACGAAAAGCGCAAGGCGGGCAAACGTATTTTGTTCGAAGGCGCGCAGGGTGCGCTGCTGGATATCGACTTTGGCACCTATCCTTTCGTGACGTCCTCGAACGTGATCGCTGGTCAAGCGGCGACGGGCGTGGGGATCGGGCCGGGCTCGATCGACTTCGTGCTGGGAATCGTCAAAGCCTACACAACCCGCGTGGGTGAGGGGCCGTTCCCGACCGAGCTTGAGGACGCCGATGGTCAGCGACTGGGCGAGCGTGGGCATGAGTTCGGCACGACCACAGGCCGTCAGCGTCGCTGCGGCTGGTTTGATGCCTGTCTGGTGCGCCAGACCTGCGCGACGAGCGGGGTGAATGGGATCTCTCTGACCAAGCTGGATGTGTTGGACGGGTTCGAAACGCTGAAGATCTGCACCGGCTACGAGTTGGATGGCGAGCGTCTGGATTATCTTCCGACCGCCGCCGATCAGCAGGCGCGCTGCACGCCCATCTACGAAGAGATGCCCGGTTGGAGCGAATCCACCGAAGGCGCGCGCAGCTGGGCGGATCTGCCCGCAAACGCGATCAAATACGTGCGCCGGGTCGAAGAGTTAATCGAATGCCCTGTGGCGCTGCTGTCTACCAGCCCGGAGCGGGACGACACCATTCTGGTGACCGACCCGTTTGCAGACTGATGTCGGACGACAAGACACCCGGCCTCAGCTACAAGGCGCGCAGGCGTTGGTCTCTGTTCATTCTGGTGATCGGCCTGCCTGTCTATATTGTCGCCGTAGTCACGGTGGTGAACTGGCTGGATCGTCCTCCGATCTGGCTTGAGCTGTTGGTTTACGTGGCGCTGGGCATTCTGTGGGCTTTGCCCTTCAAGTTCGTGTTCAAGGGTGTTGGGAAAGAAGACCCGGACCAAAAGCCAGACTGATCAGTATCTCTGCTTGGGTCACAGGCTTGCGTCATTTCCCTGCGCACCACCGAGATAGTGAGATGAGGGCAAGTCCGAAGTTTCAGCTTTGGATGGTCCGGTTCTAAGAACGCATTTGGTCGTCAAAGGCGCTGCGCGTCTATGTCTGACCCTAGCCGGTTCGCCGATCGTTTCCCGACCAACTTAGGATCGCTCGGGCCATGGCATGATACTCGCCCGAGATTTCTTCGGCGACACTGAAGGGGGTGGGCCAGGGCGCTGTCAGGGTCGCCTCGATCTGTCCTGTCGTCAGTTTCAGCTCGGCCTCGTGTTTTGCAGCCAGACGGCGCATTTTTTGATTGGTGGCAAGGCACAACATGTGGACTTCGCGAAATCCACGATTGCGGGCTGCAGTGACTATCCGCGACAGCAGTGCATCGCCGATCCCTAGGTCCTGCCAGACTGTTTCAACGGTAAAGGCCAGTTCAGCCACATGGTTGTGGCTGTCAGGAACAGCCCGCAACTCTCCGACACCACGCAGGCAGGAATCGGGGAATGCGCCAAATACCAGCGCAGAATTTTTGAATATGCCTGAGAGATAATTCTCAACAAAGGCCGGGCTGACCGGTACGCCAAATCGAGATGTCAGTGCTTCTGCATCGAGACTCTTGAAATGGCTTTCTATTTTGGGTTTGTCGAATGCTCTGAGGCGTCGAATAGGTAGTTCATACATGGCGGAGCCTTGATTTGAACACGAACTGAAAGATCTGTTACCTTTACTCAGACGATATCATTTTTCTGCAGTGCAGCATAGCGACATCATGTCCGCATCGAGATTCCGTAGGGTAAGTGCAAAAAGAAAATGGGTCGAAGAAATCTCCGACCCACTCTCGATAGCGAAATGAAGGATATCAGCCTACGGCGCGCTCACCTTCCGGGCGAAAACCGATGTCACTTGAGGCCGCAAAGCGCCCTCCGCCAGCTTTTTCGATTTTGCCGTCGCGCAGAAGCTGCCCGAAGGACTTCAGGCTTTCTTCGCGATTGAACTCATCCTGTTTCAGCGAGCGGACCTTGTTCATCAATTGCGGGCGCGAGAATTGTTCCTGCCCTTCGATGAAGGACAAGTACGCCGCAGCCGCTTCGAGAAGGTCGGACAGAGACTGCGCGCCCTGATCCTGTGCAAATTGTGCAAACCCGCTTTCTTCTGACGCGTCCTCGGACTGATCCGAGGTGACACGGCGGGGGGTCACCGGGCCTGTATCCGCGTTGGGGGCATCAATACGCTGCTCGGCGACCAGTTTCAGAGGGGCAGCCGTGTCTGTATCAGGGCGTTTGCTGGTGACCTGAACATCGTCTGGGCGGCGAGGGCTGACGACCGAGGCCAAATCGCCACGATACTCTTCATCAGTCGCGGCCTGCTGGGCCACATCTTCCGCCGAGGTTGCAGCAACGGCCGTACGCAGATGGGAATAGGCCTCACGCGTGCCGCTAGCGGCCGGGTCGTCCATTTGCTCATCTGCTTTTGCCATCAGGCGCGAGACATCCTGATCCAGATCCGAGGACGCCACGGTCGCTTGAGCATCCATTTCCTCTTCGATCTCGTCAATCTCGAGGAACAGGCTTTCTTCATCCTCAGCGGTCAGAACACCTTTCTGGTCGTCTTCTGCTTTGTCTGCCGGGCTAAGGATATTCTCAACCGCATCGCTGTCATCGGTTTCCGTCTCAACGTCTTCGTCGAAGATCACCTCTTGGGCCTCTTCTTCCTCTGCGTCTTTAAACTCGATCTGCATTGGGGTCTCATCTTGCAAATCAAGCGGCGCCGATTCCATGGCTGGCGCATCCGGCAGTTCCGGCGCGTGTGCCTCTTCAACGGCTTCGACGGCAGGTGCCTCGGTAGGGGCCGGGGCCTGAGCGGTCAGATCGTCGGGGCTCAGCGAACCTGCTGCAAAGGCGGCTGAGACAGCGTCCATCGGCGCCGGGGTGTCGGCCGTTAGGGGGGCGACCTCTTCCTCGGCATAGTTGTCCGTGTCCACATCCGAATGGGAAACAACCGCGCGGATGCGTTGCAGCTTGGCAGCCAGGCTATCGGGCGCCGGGTCCGCGTCGGCATCGACCGGCGCAGTCTTGGAAAAGAACGACGCGGCACTGTCTGTTTCAGGTGTCGCAGAGGGGGTCGGCTGGACAACATTCAGATCGGGGGATTGGGGCATGGCGTTATCCTGTGGCAGGGTCGCTTCAGGGGCGGGGGGCGTTTTAGTACGGGGGGGTGTTTCCGTCGCGCGCAGAAGCAGGCCGGTATCGCTCGGGCGCGCTTCGACTTGTTGCGCGTTGTCGCGCTGTGCAATCCGTGTCAGCATTTCGGCGTCAGGTTGCGGGGGTTCAGAACCAAAGTATCTGTCTTCTGCCGCAAGATCGCGGAAGTATTCGGCTATGGCTTTCATAGTCTCGAAAGAGTCGTCGAACCCTTCCAAAGTGCACGAGAAAGTCCCATAGGAAACGGTCAATACCTTGTTGTTCTGTACCATCAGACATGCGTCCTTTACAAACTAACTGAGCCGATCCGCCCGGACAGGGGCAACCCGATCGACTCGGAACTAACTGCATGAACCTATCATTTTGTGGTCTCAATGTGTCCAAATCCGGGAAAAATGATCAATCTTAGAAAAAATGGGGCAATTGTACGTTCAAATGGCCCAATCGGGTTGTTTGGAGGGGGGCAGATCGGCCCTGAAGACCTGAATTTGATGCTGAATCGCGTCAGTTTTGCGGTCGCGGCCGACGGTGGAGCCTCGGTTCTGGTCGATTCGGGGCGCATTCCGGATGCCGTGATTGGTGATTTCGATTCGTTGTCCCCTGAAATCAGAGCTCGTATTCCCCAGGATCGCCTTTTTCCGATTGCGGAACAGGACAGCACGGATTTCGACAAGGCGCTGCGGAACGTGCAGGCCCCTTTGGTGTTGGGGGCCGGTTTCCTTGGCGGGCGGCTGGACCATCAATTGGCGGTCTTGAACACTCTTGTCCGATATCCGGACAAGGCCTGCGTTCTGATCGGCTCGAATGAGGTCTTATTCCACGCACCGCCCAACATCGCGCTGGATCTGACGCCGGGTGAGGTCGTCTCTCTCTTTCCGCTGAAACACGTCACCGGGCGCAGCCGCGGGTTGGAGTGGCCGATCGAGGGGCTTCAATTCGATCCGAGCGGGCAGGTGGGCACCTCGAACCGTGTCATTTCAAAGATTGAGCTTCAGATGGACGGCCCGGGCATGCTGGTGATGGTGCCGCGTAGCGCTCTGGATCAGGTCATGCAGGCGTTTCTGTCGGGGCAGAGCGCGCCGTGGCCCTCTCACGCAGAATGACATAGAGCCCGGCGGCGATCGTGATCAGGATGCCAAGCGCGGCCAGACCGTTCGGCAGGTCGTGAAAGATCAGCCAGCCGATCAGGGTGGCGACGGGGATTTCAAGATACTGCATCGGTGCCAGCGTGGCCGAAGGCGCATAGCGCAGCGACCATGTCATAAACAGATGGGCGACGGTCCCAAGCACTCCGATCGACAGAAGCAGCCAGTGTTCGTTGCCCGAGGGGAGGGCGAATGACAGCTCCCAGATATCAAACTGCGTTCCCCAGATCAGAAGGGGCAGCAGCAGGATTGTGGCAAACACGCCCGAGACGGCCTGCAGCGACATCGGGTCGGTCTCTTTGGCGATCTGGCGCGTTACCAGCATGAACAAGGCAAAAACAACTGCAACGATCAGCGGCAAAAGCGCGGGTAGACCAACTTCGGCAAAGCTGGGTTGAATGACCAGAAGCGTTCCGGCGAACCCGACGATACAGGCCGCAAGGCGGCGATGCCCGACCTCTTCGTTCAGTATGTATTTCCCGAGCAGCAGCATGATGAAGGGCATCACGAAGGCGATGGCGACCGCATCAGCCAGGGGTAGGAATTGCAACGCCGAGAACATCGCGGTGATGCCCGCGATGTGCAAAAGTGTGCGGATCACGGTCAGTCGCAGAATACGGCCTCGCATGCGCCATGGCCTGCCGGTCATCGCGACCAAGGGCACAAGGATCGCCGCCTGAATGGCAAAACGCACGAAGACCAACAGCGCCAGTGGGGTTGTTTCCCCCAACAGCTTTGCCAGCGCATCCCCCATCGGGGCGAGCACACAGAAACCAAGCATCAGTACGATGCCGAATACGGGACGATCCTGAGTCATGGCCGCGACGCTAGCGGTTTCCCAAGGCCGAGAAAAGCTCTGTTCTCAAGCGTTCGGAAGTGGTTGGACCTTGGTGTAGTCCGGGCCGATGCAGGTGGGCAAATCATCGCTCAGTTTCAGCCACTCCAACTTCTCTTCATGTGAGACATGAAGTGTTGGCTGCAAGACTTCGGGGCACTCTAGAGTCGCTACGTAAAGGTGAAGAACGTCCGACATCTTGGTCGACCGAAACGAGATCGGAGTTCCACAATGTGGACAGAAGCTCCGCTCGACCCCAGGCGAAGAGTTGAAGCGCTTCGGTTCTTCTCCGGTCCAGCGCCACTGGCCGTCGCGCACCCCGAAATAGGTCGTCATCGGAGCGGCACACTGGCGGCGGCAACTGTCGCAATGACAGGAGACACAGGACAAGACCGGAGGATTAACTTTATACGCAACCTTGCCACACAAACAATGTCCGCGCATCACGCCACCTCCTCTCTGACCTCAGCAGTTCGGGACGTTTACGGCCAAACCACCCAATGAGGTTTCTTTGTACTTCTCATGCATATCATGCCCGGTCTGACGCATGGTCTCGATCACCGCATCTAGGGGCACAAAATGTTGACCATCCCCGCGCAAAGCAAGTGACGCGGCCGAAACGGCCTTGATCGCGCCAAGGCCATTGCGCTCGATGCACGGCACCTGAACCAACCCGGCAACCGGATCGCAGGTCATACCCAGATGATGCTCCAGCGCGATTTCGGCGGCGTTCTCGACCTGCTCAGGCGTGCCGCCCATGACGGCGCAAAGACCAGCCGCCGCCATCGCTGACGCGCTGCCCACTTCGGCCTGACATCCGGCTTCGGCCCCTGAGATCGAGGCGTTGAACTTCACCAGACCCCCAATGGCGGCTGCGGTCAGAAGGAAATCCTCGATATGGCTTTCCGCCGCGCCAGGCACGTGGTCGAGGTAGTAGCGCAGCACTGCAGGCAGAACGCCCGCCGCGCCGTTGGTTGGTGCGGTGACCACCTGGCCTCCGGCCGCGTTTTCCTCGTTCACGGCCATGGCGTAGACGCTCATCCAATCGTTGATGGTGTGCGGCGCGGTCAGGTTCATACCGCGCTCGGCCATCAGCGCATCATAGATACCCTTGGCACGGCGACGCACGCTGAGGCCGCCGGGCAGGATGCCATCTGTGGTCAGACCGCGCTCGATACAGTCGTTCATCACCTGCCACAGCCGGGCAGAGCCTTTGGCGAAGCTATCCGCACAGCCACGTGCGATTTCGTTGGCGCGTTTCATTTCAGCAATGGATTTGCCGCTGGACTTTGCCATCTCCAACATCTCGACGGCGGATTTGAAGGGGAAGGGCACCGGGGCGCCTTCGTCGGTGGCCTTGCCAGCGGCCAGTTCCTCTTCGGTCAGAACAAAGCCGCCACCGATTGAGTAGAACACCTGTCGCAGGATCACATCGCCCTGCGCGTCGGTTGCCATCAGGATCATACCGTTGGCGTGGCCGGGCAGGTTGTGGTCGTAGTCAAAGACCAGATCGGTCTTTGGGTTGAAGGTCAGCGTCGGTAGCCCTTCAGGCGTTACCGTGTGCGTCTCAGCAATTGCGGCCAGCGCGGCCTCGGCCTTGTCGTTGTCATATGTGTCCGGCACGAATCCGGCGAGGCCAAGGATGGTGGCGCGGTCGGTGGCATGACCCACTCCGGTAAAGGCCAGCGAGCCGTGTAGTGAGCCGCGCAGCCCGGCAAATTCAAACGGCGATGCACGCATCATGTCCAGAAAACGCGCGGCGGCCACCATGGGGCCCATGGTGTGGGATGAGGACGGGCCGATGCCCACTTTGAACATATCGAAGACAGAGAGGAACATGTCAGATAGCTGAGCCTTCAGGAGGGTTGGCATAGATGGGTGATGTGAACGGCGTGGCCCCAAGACCTTCGGCGGCTATGGCCGTTCGCGTTGCGGGGCGCATCTCTAGCTGTGTCAGGATGCGCTGAAGATAGGGCGTATCGGCCAGTTGGTACCAGCTGCGGTCAGCATTGGATGGGTAAAGCGCCATCCATCGCATCATGCAGGCGATATAGTATGTCAGAACTGACGGCTGATTTGCGCTTAGCCATTCCGGTGCCTGCGCGGCGACCGCGTCCAGATTTTGCAGATGAGTGCGCAGCCTTGGGCGTATTCCGGCCCGCAGGGTCTCGGCCTGTTCTGGGTCTATGTATTTCGCGGCATAGAAAAGGATACGCAGATCGGCATGGAGCGTGTTGGACGCGAAAAACAGCCATTTCAGAAAAGCGGCCCGATCAGGGCTGTTTGACGCGGGCGCAAGTTGCTCATGGCTGTCGGCCAGCCACAGCAGAATGGCTGCCGTCTCGAATATCGGCCCCTGAGGGGTTTCGAGAACCGGGATCAGCCCGTTCGGGTTCAACGCTCGGTAGGCTGCGCTGTCTTGCGCGTTCTGACGACGATCAACCAGCACCGTCTCATAGGGCTGGCTCATTTCGTCCAGCACCAGCCGGATCACCAGCGAGGCGTTGTCAGGGGCATAGTGCAGGTGATAGGGCGTCATCATACGGACTAGATATACAGCAACCGAAACCTGAAAAGCCTTGTTTGCGACGTTTCCGATAGGAAACGCGCAATTGAGCGACATCTTTCGCATCCGGGCGACGTGAATTGGGTCTCGAAGTTGGGTGGAGCATTGCATATAAGTCTTGCAGACTATTTGGGGAAGACTGCCAATGACCGCGGATTTGTCGCCAATCGACACAGCCAAATACGTTGCGGCGTACCGCGCGGCCGACATGGTCGAAGACGGAATGCGGGTGGGGCTGGGCACCGGCTCGACTGCCGCCTGGCTTGTTCGCCGTCTGGGCGAGCGTGTCCAACAAGAAGGCCTGCGCATCAAGGGCGTACCAACCTCAACCCGAACCGCGCAACTGGCGCGTGAAGTCGGGATCGAGGTCGTGTCGCTGGATCAGGCCGGATGGTTGGACCTGACGATTGACGGCGCGGATGAGTTCGACGGTGATCTGAACCTCATCAAAGGCGGTGGCGGGGCGCATCTGCAGGAAAAAATCGTGGCAACGGCCAGCGATCAGATGGTGGTGATCGCTGATGCCGGGAAAGAGGTCGAAACGCTCGGCGCATTCCCGCTGCCGGTCGAGGTGATCCCATTTGGCTGGCAGACCACTCGAACGCTGATCGAAGAAGTTCTGGATACGATGGATGTGCTTGGCACCAATTCAGCCCTTCGCATGAATGGTGAGGCCCCATTTGTGACCGATGAGGGTAACCATATCCTCGACCTGCATCTGCAAAGGATCGGCAATGCGCGGCAGATGGCGCTGGTTTTGAACCAGGTGCCGGGTGTCGTCGAGAACGGGCTGTTCATAGACATCTGCGACAAGGTCGTTGTGGGCTACGGCGATGGCCGGGTCGAGCTGCGCGACATCAATGCCGGAACCGTTGAACTGGACCAGCTCCTCGGGGGCGCCAAGGACAACCTGTTTTCGGATTTTTCGGACTGAGTGGAAGGCGCCATCCCAAGGACGTGTTGGAATATACTGGAAATTTACGCCTTTGGGGGTTGGCAGGGCGGTTTTCGCGCCCAGATATCCAAAGAATTTTGCAAGCTGAATGAAGGAACCCAGCATGAGCTTTGACTATGACCTCTTCGTAATCGGCGGAGGCTCGGGTGGGGTCCGCGCGGCGCGCGTAGCGGCGGGTGAAAACGGTGCTAAAGTGGCTCTGGCGGAAGAGGATCGGTACGGCGGCACTTGCGTTATCCGTGGCTGCGTTCCAAAGAAACTTATGGTCTTCGCCAGCGAATATTCGGGGATGGTCGGTGACGCGCAGGCTTATGGCTGGGACATTCAGCCCGGAGCGTTCAACTGGAACACCTTCCACGACAAGCTGGTGACGGAACTGGATCGGCTGGAAGGCATCTACCGCAACATCCTGAAAAACAACGGTGTCGAGAACTTTGATCAGCGTGCCCATGTGGTTGATCCGCATACGGTTGAACTGGCCGATGGCACACGCAAGACCGCAAAGCATATCCTGATTGCGACGGGTGGCCGTCCGGTTGTGCCGAACTTCCCCGGCTCGGATCTGGCGATTACCTCGAATGAAATCTTCCACCTTGAGAAACTGCCCGAAAGCATTCTGATCGTCGGCGGCGGTTACATCGCCAGTGAATTCGCCGGGATCATGAACGGGCTGGGCGTCAAGACCACTCAGTTCTACCGCGGTGCGCAGATCCTGCGTGGCTTTGACGAAGAAGCGCGTGGCCTGATCTGCGAAGAGATGCGCCAGAACGGTATCGACGTGCGTCTGGGCACCAATGTGCTTGAGATGACGAAAGAGGGCGACAAGATCCGGGTCAAAGCCACCGACGGGACCGAGGATCATTTCGACGTGGTCATGTATGCCACCGGGCGCACTCCGAACGCGGACAATCTGGGGCTTGAGGACGTGGGCGTCGAACGGGGTCGCAAGGGTGAAATCGTTGTGGATGAATACAGTCAGACCCGCGTGCCTTCGATCTATGCGATTGGTGATGTGACCGACCGAGTGAATCTGACCCCGGTTGCGATCCGCGAAGGCATGGCTTTTGTCGAGACCGTCTTCAAAGGCAACCCGACCCCAGTGGATCATGAGCTGATCCCGACCGCGATTTTCACCCAGCCCGAATTCGGCACCGTGGGCCTCAGCGAGGAAGAGGCGGCTGCGCAGGAACCGATTGAGGTCTATGCGACCTCGTTCAAGCCGATGCAGAAGTCTTTTGCTGGTGGCACTCAGCGGGTTCTGATGAAGCTGATCGTGTCTCAGGCGACGCGCAAGGTGTTGGGTTGCCACATCGTGGCGCCGGGCGCGGGTGAGATGATCCAGTTGGCTGGCATTGCCGTCAAAATGGGCGCGACCAAGGAAGATTTCGATCGCACGGTTGCAGTTCACCCGGTCATGGCCGAAGAACTGGTGACAATGCGGCAACCTGTACGCACGGCTTGATTTGCAACTGCGCGCAACCAAGTTACAAGGAACACCGTGATCACACGGTCAAACACAAGGGAATAGACACATATGGCGGGCAACAGCGGTGGCCCCTGGGGGGGCGGAGGCTCCTCTGGTGGTGGAGGAAATCGGGGTAACAACGGTGACGGGCGCAAGCCTCCCGAAGGGGAGAGCCCGCAGATCCCCGAAATCGATGAGCTGATGAAAAAAGGGCAAGAGCAGCTGCGCGTCCTCATGGGCGGTCGTGGCGGCGGCCGTGGCAGCAACGGTTCAGGCGGTGGCGGCGGTGGTCCGATCTTTACCAAGGGCACCGTGGCGATTGGCGCATTGGTAGCGATCGGCCTCTGGGCTGCGGCCAGCTTTTACACCGTCAAACCGGAAGAACAGTCGGTTGAACTGTTCCTTGGCGAATTCTCGGCCGTTGGAAACCCCGGTCTGAACTTTGCACCTTGGCCGTTCGTAACTGCTGAAGTCATCCCCGTTACACGGGAACAGAACGAAGACATGGGCGGCGCGCGTGGCAGCGACGATGGTCTGATGCTGACCGGTGACGAAAACGTGGTCGATATCGACTATCAGGTCGTTTGGAATATCAACGACCCCGCCAAGTTCCTCTTTAACCTGCGCGACCCGCGTCAAACGATTCAGGCTGTGTCAGAGTCGGCGATGCGTGAGATTATCGCGCAAAGCGAACTTGCTCCGATCCTGAACAGAGACCGCGGCATTATCGCAGAACGTCTGCAAGAACTGATTCAGGCGACAATGGACAGCTACGATTCGGGTGTGAACATAGTCCGCGTGAACTTCGACAAGGCTGACCCGCCGCAGGACGTTATTGCCGCGTTCCGTGACGTTCAGGCCGCTGCGCAGGAAAGGGATCGTCTGCAGAACGTCGCTGATGCCTACGCCAACCGTGTTCTAGCGGAAGCGCGTGGTGAAGCTGCTCAGGTTCTGGAAGAGGCCGAAGCCTATCGCGCCCAGCAGATCAACAGTGCACAGGGTGAGGCCAGCCGCTTCAGCGCGGTTCTGGAGGAATACTCCAAAGCACCAGATGTGACCCGCAAGCGTTTGTACCTGGAGCGTATGGAGCAGGTTCTGGGTGACGTGGACAAGATCATCCTTGACGAAAATACCGGCGGCTCGGGGCAGGGCGTTGTGCCGTACCTGCCGTTGAATGAACTGCGTCGTACCCCTGCAGCGGAGAGCAACTGATGCGTAAAACGACATTTATCCTACCCGTCGTCTTCCTCGCGATTGTCGGTGTTCTGTCCTCGATCTTCATCGTGGATGAGCGTGAACGCGCTCTGGTTCTGCAGTTTGGTCGCGTTGTCGCGGTCAAGGAAGAGCCCGGGTTGGCGTTTAAAATCCCTCTGATTCAAGAGGTTGTGCGCTATGATGACCGCATCCTGTCGATCGACGTGCAGCCGCTTGAGGTGACGCCTCTTGATGACCGTCGTCTGGTGGTTGATGCCTTCGCACGCTACCGGATTTCGGATCTAGAGCAGTTCCGTCAGGCCGTCGGTGTTGGCGGTATTCCGGTGGCCGAGGACCGTCTGGACCGTATCCTTCGTGCGGAAACTCGGGAAGTTCTGGGTTCGGTCTCCTCGCGGGATATCCTCAGCTCTGACCGTGCGGCCCTGATGCTGCGGATCCGCAACAGCGCAATTGCCGAAGCGCGGGCGCTGGGCGTCAATGTCATCGACGTGCGCCTGAAAGCCACCGACCTGCCGCAGGCGAACCTTGAGGCGACCTTTGATCGGATGAAAGCCGAGCGGGAACGTGAAGCAACCGACGAACGTGCCCGTGGTAACGAAGCCGCGCAGCGTGTCCGCGCGCAGGCCGACCGGACCGTGGTTGAATTGGTTTCGGACGCCAACCGCGAGGCCGAGATCATTCGCGGTGAGGCAGACGCCGAACGCAACGCTATCTTCGCCGACGCCTTTGGCAAAGACCCAGAGTTCTTTGAATTCTACCGCTCGCTGTCAGCATATGAGCGCGCGTTGCAGGGCGGGAACAGCTCGATGGTCCTCAGCCCGGATTCGGAGTTCTTCAACTACCTGAAATCGCCCACCGGGCAGGCGACCCAGTAATGGGCATGATCCTTCTGGCCTTCGGGCTGGTGCTGATTGTCGAGGGGCTGGCCTATGCGCTGGCCCCTTCGCTTATTGAACGTATGCTTGAAGCTTTGCGCACGCTGCCAGAACAGGCGCGGCGTTTGGCAGGGCTGCTCTGTGTTGTTAGCGGTCTTGTGCTGCTTTGGGGCGCCTATCAGCTGGGGTTTTGACCCATTGACCTCACTTGCCGGTGATTTCCACGCGATCCTCAGTTGCGAGCGTGATCAAACCGACTACATTGGGTGGAAAGAAAGTCTGCCTTAGGGCGGTCTGTAAGAAATTGACGACAAGGAGTTCCCAAGTGCAGGCACAAGCGCGCAGTATTTCCGTCCGGCGGGACGATAGTGTTGGTTTCATGCGACTGATGTGGCTGACTTTCGGAGCGATGGTTCTGATCGCAGCGCAAACAGTTGCGGCGTATGCGCGTGGGGAAAGCCTTGCGCCGCTGGCGGAACAGATCAGCCCGGCGGTGGTCAATATCACCACATCGACCCTGATCGAAGGCCAGACCGGGCCGCAGGGGATCGTGCCCGAGGGCTCTCCGTTCGAAGATTTCTTCCGCGAGTTTCAGGATCGCAACGGCGATAATGGCGACCGCCCGCGCCGTAGTAATGCGCTGGGGTCGGGGTTCGTGATCTCGGAAGACGGCTTCATCGTTACCAATAACCACGTGATCGCCGAGGCTGATGAGATCCTGATCGAGTTCTTCCCTGGCGATGGTCAGCCCGTGAAGGAACTGCCTGCAAAGGTGATCGGCACGGATGAGAAAACCGATATCGCGCTGCTCAAGGTCGAGGCTTCGGGGCCGCTGCAATACGTCCAGTTCGGCGACAGCGACACGGCGCGTGTTGGTGACTGGGTGATTGCCATGGGCAACCCGCTTGGGCAGGGGTTCTCGGTTTCGGCGGGGATCGTCTCGGCCCGTAACCGCGCGCTGAGCGGGTCCTATGACGACTACATCCAGACCGATGCGGCCATCAACCGGGGCAACTCGGGTGGTCCTCTGTTCAACATGGATGGTCAGGTCATCGGCGTGAACACCGCGATTCTGTCGCCCAACGGCGGCTCGATCGGTATCGGTTTTTCGATGGCCTCCAACGTCGTAACCAAGGTCGTCGACCAGCTGCGAGAGTTCGGCGAAACCCGCCGGGGTTGGCTGGGCGTGCGCATTCAGGACGTAACTGAGGATATGGCCGAGGCAATGGGTCTGGATAAACCCGGTGGCGCATTGATCAGCGATGTACCGGAGGGTCCTGCGAAAGAGGCCGGTCTGAAAGCAGGGGACGTGATCCTCAGCTTTGACGGGGTCGAGGTTGAAGATACCCGCGGTCTGGTGCGTCAGGTCGGCGAGACGACCGTAGGCAAATCAGTTCGTGTGGTCGTACATCGCGATGGTGGCACTCAGACTATTCTGGTCACTCTGGGGCGCCGTGAGGATGCGGAGCGTGCCGAAACGAGTGAGGAAGATACTCCGGACGCGCCAACCGATGAAAACGCCGACATTCTCGGCCTGACTATTTCGCCGCTGACAGATACGCTGCGTGAAGATCTGGGGCTGGATGCCGAGGCGGACGGTCTGGTTGTGACCGAGGTTGACGAAGCCTCGGAGGCCTTTGCGAAAGGTCTGCGCGCAGGTGATCTGATCACCGAAGCCGGGCAGCAGAAGGTCGAATCCATCAGTGACCTTGAGGCGCGTATTGAAGAAGCTACTGAAGCCGGGCGCAAATCACTGCTGTTGTTGGTGCGCCGTGGCGGCGACCCGCGCTTTGTCGCGCTGAGCCTTGAAAACTAAGCTCATCACATAGCTACCGAAAAGGGCCTGGGATTTCCCCGGCCTTTTCATGTCTTTTTGGTCCGGCCGAAAGAAAATAAGCCATATGCCTTTTGGGCATATGGCTTAGGTACAGGGAGAGATCAGCGGACAGATATCGGGGATGATTACTGACCTCCTACGGTAACAGTTTTACCCTAGGGCACTGACTTCTGAGTCGTCTGTGAACAAGATCACAAAAGGTCAGATCAAGTCCGATTCAGCCAAAGCGCGCAAAGCTTCGATGTCGTGGATCAGCAATCCGCCCCGCGAAGCTTCGACCACATTGTCGCGTTTCCATATCGAAATGGTTTTCGAGACGGCCTCACGCGTGGCCCCAACGAATTCGGCCAATTCACTTTGCGACAGGGTAATGCGTTCGGTGGGATCGTCCTGCAGAGACGACAGGTGCAGCAGTTTGCGCGCCAGTCGAATCGGCATCGGCAGAAAGACCTGCTCGTTCAATTGTGAACTCATTGACCGCATCCGCAATCCGGCCAGACGGACCATATCAACCGCAAGATCGGGGTGTTGACGGATTTGCTCCATCACGTCCCTGCGACGTACGCGCAGAACCCGAGAAGGTTCAGCAGCTGCAACTGTAGCAGTGCGAGGGCCGCTGTCGAACAGGGCAATCTCACCGAAGACTTCGCCTGGACGCATGAGCGTCAGCGCCAGCTTCCGGCCGCTCATGGCCAGGAAGGACACTTCGAGCGTCCCTTCGACGATGGCATAAAGCGCATCGCCTTCATCGTCCTGATCGAACAGGGTTTCGTTTTTATCCAAAGAGATTTCCGTCGCCAGCGCCGAGAGCATCTCGCGCAGGCCTTCGGATGCATCGGACAGGAAGCCGCTATTTGGGAATACCGCCATTCGGGTACTAATCTCCGGAGTAGGATGGTGAGTGGTTACTCAATTATTCACAGCAAGGTCAACAAGCCAAGTGGTTTCCTCGGATGAGTGTCAAACTGATACCAAAGGGGCTTTGGGTCGACTACTGGCGATCGGCGTCTTCCAGATAGCTCTGCAGGCGGTGGAACTGGTACATCAGGAAGGCCATTAGCGCGATGGGAAAGGCGAAGGTTTCGATCTTCACCCAAAGATCGGTGGACATGGTGCGCCAGACGATCTCATTGGCGATGGCCAGAACGGCAAAGCAAGCACAGAGGCGACGTGTCAGGATCATCCAGCCTTCGTGCTTCATCGGCAGCATCTCGTCCAAAACGTAGGCGAGGTAGGACTTTCCCTGCAGCAACCCGATCCCAAGAATGACCGAGAAGAACCCGTAGACCAGCGTGGTTTTCATTTTGAAGAACCGCTCATCATTGAACCAGGCGGTTAGGCCACCAAAGAAGATCACCATGAAAGCGGTGAAAATCTGCATCCGGCTGAGCTTGCCAGTCAGGAACCACAAGATACCCATTGCCGCCAGCATCAGCGGGACAAAGAGGATGGTTGCGATAATGAAGCCTGAATACTCGATGCCGCCGATCAGAAAGCTGTCATCTCGCAGTCGCAGGTAGATAAAGAAGAAGGCCAGCGGGGGCCCCAGCTCCAGCACCTGTTTCAGAAACGGGTTGATCTCTTTTTTGCCTGTCATCGTGGTGTCCTGCTGTTCATCCGCCCATTTCAACGATTACAGCGCCCAATGCAATCAGTGCCATCAGGGCGATGCGTCTTGGGCCAACGGTTTCTTTCAAAACCAGCCAGCCGATCAAGGCTGCAAATACAGTTGATGTTTCGCGCAGTACAGCCGCTTCTCCGACTTTGTCCAATCGGGTGGCCAGCATGATGGCTCCGAATGACAGCGGCGCGATCAAGCCGCCTGCGAGCCCGCGCAGCATCAGCGGACCTGGGGAAGGGCGGTTGATCATGGCACGCCATCTGAGGAACGCGTAGATCGGCATCGCGAAGCCGTCGATCATGAAGAACCAGGCCAGAAAGGTGAACGGATCGGCGGTGGCGCGGATGCCATAGGCGTCATAAGTCGTGTAGAGCGCCACGAAAAGGCCGGTGGCAATCGCCAGGGTGAGCGCGATACCCAGAGTCTCACGATTGGTTTCCAGAAACCGGAAGTTATAGGCAGCCAGCCCGAAGATACCGGCCAGAAGGACGGCCACACCGAACCATTGCGTGCCTGTGAAGGTTTCTCCGAACAGAAGGTAGGCTCCGATCACAGTGAAAAGTGGGCCGGTACCGCGAACAACCGGGTAAACCACCGTGTAGGAGCCTTTGGTATAGGCCAAGGCCTGAAGGATCTTGTAGGTGATGTGGATCAGCCAGACGATGCCGAAAATGGGCCACATATAGGGTTCGGGCCATGGCACGACGAATAGGGCAAAGGGGATCGCCATCAGGCAATAGCAGGCGTCGATGGCCCCACGAGACAGCCACGGATCGTGGCGGCCCTTTTGCAGTGCTCCGAAGACCGCGTGCAGAAAAGCTGCCATCAAGGCGAGGCCTAGGGCGAGGGTGTGGCCCGCTTCCGTGCCTTCGAGTGAGATCAGCCAGTCGCTCAATTGTCAGAACTTGTCCAGTGTGACGAGGCTGGGGGCCGTCTGCCCCCAGACCCCCGAGGATATTTTCAGCCAGATGAAGAGGCGGATCAGTTTTGGTCGAGGCCTGTTAGCGCGGCCGCGAATTCTTCCGGGTCGAACGGGGCGAGGTCGTCTATTTGCTCTCCGACGCCGATGGCGTGGATGGGTAGGCCGAACTTGTCGGCCAGCGCGACCAGCACGCCGCCTTTGGCTGTGCCGTCCAGTTTGGTCATCACAAGGCCCGACACATCGGCGAGTTTGCGGAAGGTTTCCACCTGGCTGAGGGCGTTCTGGCCCGTGGTCGCATCCAGCACAAGCAGCGTGTTGTGCGGCGCGGTCTCATCGACCTTGCGGATCACGCGGACGATCTTGGCCAGTTCCTCCATCAGGTCGGCTCGGTTTTGCAGGCGGCCTGCGGTATCGATCATCAGAAGGTCGGCACCGTCCTGTTGCGCTTTGGTCAGGGCGTCAAAGGCAAGGCTTGCGGGGTCCGAGCCTTCGGGCGCGGTCAGAACCGGGACGCCAGCGCGGTCACCCCAAACCTGCAGTTGTTCTACGGCGGCGGCGCGGAAGGTGTCTCCGGCGGCGATCACGACCTTCTTGCCCGCGGATTTGAACTGGCTGGCCAGTTTGCCGATGGTTGTGGTCTTGCCCGAGCCGTTGACGCCAACCACCAGAACCACTTGCGGGCGTTTGGGGTAGATTGGCAGGGGGCGGGCGACCGGCTCCATCACGCGGGCCACTTCCTGCGCCAGCAGTTGCTTGATCTCTCGGGACGAGAGTTTGCGGCCAAAGCGCCCTTCAGCCATGTTCGAGGTGACGCGCAGGGCCGTGTCGACGCCCATGTCGGAGGCAATCAGAAGCTCTTCGAGCTGTTCCAGCATATCGTCATCCAGGGTCCGGCGGATTTCGGCCTTGGTTTCCGTACGGCTGAACAGGCGACCCAGCAACCCGCTGGATGCGGGTTGGTCTTCGGGTTGCGGAGCGGTTTCCTGCGGCTGCGGGGCGGGTTCTGGCGTTTGCGCCACAGGCTCAAGCACGGTAGCTTCCTCGCCTCCGTCTTCGACAATGGCGTCCAGCCCTTCCTCAAGACGGGATGAGGATTTGAACAGCTTGTCCTTCAGCTTTGAAAAAAACGCCATTATCGGTCTCCGCAGGTGTTCCCCTCCACCTAATGTGGATTTGCCGGAGTTGCAAAGGGTCAGGTGAAGGCGATCAGTAGTCCAGCCTGCGCAGCCCAATAGAGCGGCCACACCAGATAGGGTGTCAGCTTCAGTGCCGGGTGGTCTTGGGGCAGCAGAAACTTCTCGGTCGCCAGCACGAGGTCCGATGCGATGAAGGCCAGTGCTGCAGGCAAGGCCCAACGCAGCATTCCGGTCTCGGGCAAAGACAGAACTGCGACGCCCATGCCGAGGATGATCGGGATGTACATCAGAACCGGGAGTTTTAGCTCTCCAGCGCGCGGGGCGAGCAAAGTGGCGGCAACGATCCCCAGAATGAGGAGCGACCAGAAATATCCCGGCCGTTCCAGAATGAGGTCAAAGTTGCTGCCAGGGTACGTCAGGAAAAGCGCGATGTAAGCGATATGCCCCGCAGCAAACGCGCCGATCCCTGCCATGAAGGTGGTGTCGGACTCTCGCGACAGCAGAGCATCCCCAATCGCGCAGAGGCCCAAGGCGACAACCAGCAAGGTCGCGCCACCGCTGAGGAGAGCGACGAGCGCCAGCACAGCAACCGAAGCGGTTTTCAGAACGGTGCGGAGCACGCTTGCCGGGCGCGGGGACAGCGGCAAATAGGCCAACGCGCAAGCGGCGGCGAGCCAAAATAGCAGGTGTGTCACATCGGTCCCCTCTGTCGTGTTCGGGACCACTGTTCTTTGCGGTGGCACGCGGCACAATAATGACGTGGGGGCAGGCGAATACCGGCGTGGTGATTGGCCATGCCCGCCCGCATCTGACACTATGGCCTCATGTTGAGGCATCTTGTGATTCTATTGGCGCTGTCGGCGCAGACGGCGGGCGCGCAAACGGCGCTGTCCGGGGCCGAGTTCGATGAGTACACGCAGGGCAAAACCCTGTTTTATGGCTTTGAAGGGCAGGTTTATGGGGTTGAGCGATACTTGCCCAACCGCCGCGTGATCTGGTCGTTTCTGGACGGACAGTGCAAAGAAGGCGTCTGGTATCAGCGCGAGGATCAGATTTGTTTCGTCTACGAGGACCGGCTGGACCCGCAATGCTGGGTATTCACTCGCTCGGGCGGTGGGCTGATCGCGCAGTTCGAAGGCGACCCACAGGCGACCGAACTCTACGAGGCAGAAGACCTCGGGGAAGATATGGTGTGTCTGGGTCCCGAGGTCGGAGTTTAACCTCTAGAACAGCGATCCCTGATCCGGCGCGTCGAGTTTGGTTTTTTTCGCAGCAGGGCGGCCAGCGGAACCGGTCGTCAGGCGACCGTCCGAGAATTCGATCTCAAGCGCCGCGTGTTTGCCAGCCTGAGCCTTGGTGGTCACGACGTCACCCTCAGCGCGCACAACCGCATAACCCCGCGCCAGCGTTGCCTTGTAGCTGAGCGTTTCGCGTAGGCGGTCGGTTGCGTCCAACTGTTGGCGCAAACGATCCAGCCGGGCGGTTTGCACCGCGTCCAGCCGTTCAGCCAGTCGGGTGGTGGCCTGTTGCTGTTGCTTGATTTCGCGCTGGATTGGGTGGAGGGAAAGGCGCGACGACAGGTTGCGCAGGTGTTCCTGACGGTAGGAGACGACGCTTCGCAAAGTCGACGGCCGCAGATGTGCCGACATCTCGACCAGTTGCAGGCGACGGTTTTGCACCCCGCGATTTAATGCGGGTGTCAGGCGTTCTGCAATCAGATCAAGGCGCTGCCGTGGAGAGTTCAACAAGCTATCTGGGCGCGGAAGCGCACGAGACACGTCACGCAGACGCTGCGCACGGCGCTGAACCGCATCGCTCGCAGCCCGCGAAAGGCGCGCGCCTTGTTCGTTGGCCCAGGCCATCAATTCCATCCGCACGGGGACGGCCAATTCGGCTGCGGCTGTTGGCGTAGGTGCGCGGCGATCGGAGACAAAGTCGATCAGCGTCGTGTCCGTCTCGTGCCCCACGGCTGAGATCAGCGGGATCTCTGATGCGGCAGCCGCGCGGGCCACGCTTTCTTCGTTAAACCCCCACAGGTCTTCGATTGAGCCGCCTCCACGCGCGACGATGATCAGATCGGGGCGGGGCAGTGCTCCACCGGGCGTCAGCGCGTTGAAGCCTTCGATGGCGCGGGTCACCTCAGGGGCGCAATTTGCACCCTGTACGGCGACGGGCCAGATCAGAACCTTACGGGGAAACCGGTCGCGCAGGCGATGCAGGATATCGCGGATCACCGCCCCGGACGGAGAGGTCACAACGCCGATGATCTGGGGCAGGTAGGGCAGCGGTTTCTTACGCTCGGGCGCGAACAGCCCTTCGGATTCAAGTTGTTTTTTGCGCTTTTCCAGCAGCGCCATCAGCGCGCCTTGGCCGGCGACGGCGACTTCATCGACATTCATGTTGTATTTGGATTGCGCGCCGAATGCTGTGAGGCGACCGGTGACGACGACCTCCAACCCTTCTTCGGGCACAACGGAGAGGCCGGAGATTTGACCTTTCCACGTGGTGCAGGCCAGAACGTTCCGGTCGTCCTTGATGTCATAATACAGATGCCCCGAGCGCGCCTTGAACACGCGCCCGACCTCGCCGCGTACACGGATTCGCCCGAACGAGCCCTCAAGCGTGCGCTTCACCTCGCCAGAAATCTCGGAAACCGAGTATTCGGGGGTGTTTTGGCCGGGAATTGGGTCGTCAAGCAGGTTGGACATTTCAGCGCCTTGTGTCAAATGCCGTGCCAGCTTAGAACGCCGCGCAGGCGAGGCCAAGCAGATCGGAGACGACCCAATGAACATTCTTATTCTCGGCAGCGGTGGGCGTGAGCACAGCCTCGCTTGGGCAGTGATGCAGAACCCCAAATGCGACCGTCTGATCGTTGCGCCAGGCAATGCCGGGATCGCCCAGATCGCCGAATGCGCGTCGCTGGACATCGAGAATGGCGGTGCGGTTGTCAATTTCGCCGAGGCCAACGCGATTGATTTCGTGATCGTCGGCCCCGAGGCCCCTCTGGCCGCTGGCGTGGCCGACCGCTTGCGAGAAGCCGGTGTACTGGTGTTTGGCCCCTCTGCCGAAGCGGCCCGGCTGGAAGCTTCGAAGAGTTTTACCAAGGAGGTTTGCGATGCATCCGGTGCGCCTACCGCCGCCTATGCACGGTTCACCGAAGCCGCGCCCGCCAAGGCCTACATTCAAGAGCAGGGCGCTCCGATCGTGGTCAAGGCTGATGGTCTGGCGGCAGGCAAGGGTGTGATTGTGGCGATGGACGAGCAGACCGCCCTGGACGCGATTGACGACATGTTTGGCGGGGCGTTCGGTGGGGCGGGTGCCGAGGTTGTCATCGAAGAGTTTATGGATGGCGAAGAGGCCTCGCTGTTCGTTCTCTGCGATGGGGAGAACATCCTGTCCATCGGCACCGCGCAGGATCACAAGCGCGTGGGCGAGGGGGATACAGGTCTGAACACCGGTGGGATGGGGGCCTATTCCCCGGCTCCGGTTCTGAGCGCCGAGATTGAGGCGCGAGCGATGGATGAAATCATCCGCCCAACCATGGCCGAGATGAAGCGCCGGGGCGCACCGTTCCAAGGGGTTCTCTACGCTGGTCTGATGATCAAGGACGGGCAGCCGCGTTTGGTGGAATACAACGTCCGGTTTGGCGATCCCGAATGTCAGGTTTTGATGATGCGTCTTGGGGCGCAGGCGATGGACCTGATGCATGCCGCAGCCGAAGGGCGCTTGGAAGAGACGCGGGTGAACTGGGCCGATGATCATGCGATGACCATTGTCATGGCTGCCAACGGGTATCCGGGTGCCTATGAGAAAGGCTCGGTTATCAAAGGTTTGGATAACCTTCCTGAAGACAGCAGCAACATGGTTTTTCATGCGGGGACAAAGGCTGTTGAGGGGCAGATACAAGCAGTTGGCGGACGTGTTCTGAACGTCACCGCCCGCGGCGCAACGTTGCAAGAAGCGCGGGATCGGGCCTATGCCATGGTTGACGGGGTGGATTGGCCCGAGGGTTTTTATCGCCGCGATATTGGGTGGCGGGCGCTTTGACTTTGATGTGGGTCAGGGGGCTTTGCCCCCTCGGCCTGCGGCCTCCCCCCCAGGATATTTTTAGCCAGATGAAGAGCGGATCAGCACTTTAACGCTTGGTTAATGCTTTGGCGGCCTGTGAAGGGGCCGAGGTCTGACGTGGTCCATCCACTGTTAAAGGTGACGCTGATGATGCGCGTCCAGTCGGCGCTGGCTGTGATCAGTTCTGGCGTCTCGCCGCAGTCACGCAGGCCGCCAGAGATGTAGTCTTCACCAATGCGATGGTTGGTCAGTCTGGGTAAAGAGGCGATCTCGGCCAACGCGCCATCTTTGTAGCGCCAAATGCGAAGGGTTTTGGCGAGGTGAGGGCGGTCGATATAAGCGATCTCGGTATAGCCATCACCATCCAGATCGGCGGCTCCGATCGGGGCGAGCCAGCGGAAGCGGGTTCCGATATGCGGGGTGGCAGCGATCTTTGTGCCGCTTTCGTCGTAGATTGCAAGTTGTGCGCCAAATTGGGCGTGCGACTCGACCACAACAACTTCGGGCGTTCCGTCCGAGTCCATGTCCACCAGTCGAGGAGAAAGGTCTTCGAAAACACGATCTTGGGGCAGGCGTATCGTCCGCAACGTTTGCGCACTGTCTGAACCGCGCGTTTCGACCCGAAGTTCCAAGGCGCCGTATTCCACGTCGTCCCCCAATACGCCATGGGCGTAGCGTTTTGTGGGTTCGGTAAATCGGGCTTCGATGATTTCCTCTGATGCCGCGGCAGAGCTTGCGCCCGCCAGCCACAGGCACAACATCAGTGTTGCGCCGCGTGCCCAACGGTGCCAGGGGCAGGCGGGGAGACGCGGCGCTTTGGAGGGCATCAGATCTGTTTTTCTGGCATTTGCACGACCAGACCGTCCAGTGCGTCCGTCACCTTGATCTGGCAGGTCAGGCGCGAGCGGGCGGGATCGGGCTCATAGGCAAAGTCCAGCATGTCTTCTTCCATGTCATCCTTGGCGGGGATTTTCTCAACCCAGTCGGGGTGGATGTAGACGTGGCAGGTCGAGCAGGCGCAGGCGCCGCCGCAATCGGCCTCGATGCCGGGAATGTTGTTGTCTCGGGCCCCTTCCATAACGGTCAGCCCATTGGCGACGTCGACTGTATGTTCAGTACCGCTATGCTCGACATAGGTGATCTTTGCCATGGCTTGCGTCTTCCTTTTGCGATGTTCGAATTCTTCCTTAATCAAGGCATTTAGGTCTTTCTAGCCTCATTTGCGACTCTGCACGCCGCGTCTGGACTTTCTGTGTATTTGTTCTATTTTTGTTCTCATGCTTGTTGCCGCGACTTGTCCTGATGTTTCAAACCGAACCTGGCCCCGCCCGCCTGCCTGTTTGCCCGCCAACCGGCTGGATCAGCCCCCCGAAGGCGCGCGGGTGGTGGTAGCGGGTCTGGTGATCCTGCGGCAGCGGCCCGGAACCGCCAAAGGGGTGATCTTTCTGACGCTTGAGGATGAGACGGGGATCGTGAACATCGTGGTCTGGCGTAAGATCTACGAACAATTCCGCCGCGCGGTGATATCGGGGCGGTTGCTGAGGGTCACGGGCCGAATGCAGAAGGCCGACGCCGTGATCCATGTAATTGCGGAAGAGATCGAGGATATCTCGGGAATGCTGGATGTGCTGGTGCGGGGGGAGGGGGCGTTGGCTTGAAAATTCCAATTTTTATGTGCTTGCCAATCGATCGCCACTAGTCGCGCTCAAAGAAAGCGTAAGGTCTTAGTTTCGCCCAATTCCCTGACTACGCGGCAGCTATGAGTTCATTTATTTTCCACACGCATCGTTTGTTGTTGAGATTTGCCGTAGTGATCACTCTGATTGTGATCGCCCTGTCCATTTCGTTTTTCATACAGCAGCTTGATAGAAACATCAGAACTGATTTGGACGTTCAGGCCTATTTTCCCGTTGCGGGTCTGACATTCATTCTGGCATTTTTAGCCGTGCCGAAACTGATGGAGCACGTGGTTGCGCCCGGTACAGTTGGATATGTTCTGTTTCACGCCGTGATATGCCTGTGCGGCGCCGCTCTGGTCATATTGAGTGGATTTATCGTCCTTGATGCCCCGTTGATCTCTTGGGTCGCGCCCAACGACGTCGCGCCGTTTTTCATTTTGGGGTGTGCCGCTTCGTACTGTTGCCTTGCTGTATTGGGGGCCTTTCGCGCAATTTGGCCAGAGGGTGATAAAGATCCTTGGGGTCAGTTCAGAACGCTGCGAAAAGTGCACTATTCCGCCCGGCTGATTGCGTGTTCATTTGCCTTTGTCATCGCTGGCACAATTCTGGGGTCTGTCATATTCCTCAATAGTCCGACGACGACCACCATGGTCGGAGTTTGTATCGTAATGTGGATATTTGCGACTCTGCTTGGCACATCGAAACTCAGCGTGAGGAATTTCGAAAAGCCTATCAGTCTTTGGAATATCGCATTGCAGTTCTGCGTTGCTATGTCCGCGCTTTTCGCCACCAAGCTAACCACTCGGGCCTTTTTGTTTCACACTCGACTGTTCGAGGACTTGTCAGAGCGGGATGCAGTTTACCCGTGGGTTGAAAACGTTTTGATGGCACCGTTCATTGTGTTTGGGCTGACAAGTGTCGCTCTTTTCTTGGCGCGTCAGAAACCGGTTGTTCGCAACATGGCCGACGTTTTCGCGTAGGCTTCGAATGTTGGCGAACTGGCCTCAGCTATCGCTTGAACAAAACACTCTGCGCTTGCTTGCTGCTGTGATCCCCGCGCAGTTCTGCATACAAGGCGCGTCCGGCTTGCACGCCCGGGCGGGTGCTCACAGCCTCTAGCCAGCGGGCGAAGTGAGGCTTGTCGTCCAGAACCTGCTGCTGACCCTCCCAAAGGCTCGCCCAGCCCCAAATCGACATATCGGCGATCGAGTAAAAATCACCTGCGACATATTCATTCTCGGCCAGGCGACGATCCAGCACGCCGTAAAGCCGGGCGACTTCGGTCCGGTAGCGGTCTTTGGCATAGGGCAGGTCCTGCGGAGGCTCCAGGTTAGGGGCATATTTCAGGAAGTGATGCGCCTGACCCGCCATCGGGCCAACGCCGCCCATCTGCCACATCAGCCACTCTTCTACCGCAACCCTGTCCCGTTCGGTCGCGCCGTAAAACCGGCCGGTTTTACGGGCCAGATACATCAGGATCGCGCCACTTTCGAACACCGTGATAGGCGAACCATCAGGCCCGTCCGGATCGACTATGGCAGGCATGCGGTTATTGGGTGAGATCTTCAGAAACTCCGGATCGAATTGGTCGCCCTTACCGATGTTGATCAGATGCGTGGTGTAGGGCAGCTCCATCTCTTCCAATGCGATGGAGGCTTTCCAACCGTTCGGGGTGGGCCAGAAATACAGGTCGATCATGATGTCTCCTCAGGCTGAGGGGATCATGAAGCTTTCTGAGCAAACGGCAAGAGGCCCTGTGGGCGGGGTAGGGCAAAAAACCGTGACCAGCGCCTGTGCGGTTTTTCGGGGATACCGCGTTTGAGCCTTTGCAGGCAGAGGCGCTCGGGATCGCGCAGCAAGGCGTTGTAGACGCGCAGCACGCCGGGGCGTGTGTAGCTGGACCAATGGCAGATACGCCGCTCGGGCGCGGCGAGCGGGGAGATCAGCGCCGACAGGTGATCCACCGTGGCAGGGCAATCGATCTGCAATGTGACCGAGTTTGGTGCCGTCAGGCCCGCGCCAATGCTGACATCGCCACGACGAGGTGGCTGGATGAAGGTTTCAAAAAGAAAGTCGAAGAGATCGTTCTCGCGGCTGATGATGTTGATGAACTCTGCCGCGCGTCCGGCAGGTGTGGTCAGGGCCGTGACGGTGCGGGATTGATAGGCAGCCCCGGTGAGAGAAATGATCCGGCTGAGCGCGCCGGGTGGAATGTGATGTAGAGCCTCCAGCACCACTTCGATACCCATGGAATGGCCGATGAAATGGATCGGACGCTTTGGGTTCAAAAGATGCACTTTTCGAATGACGTCAGCCAGTACCTTGCCCGCTTCAACCGCCCGACGTTGCGCTGACCAGAGCGGGCCCCGCGCGTCCCAACCAACAGCAATGGCAAGATCTTCGTCCTCAAACCCGCTACCAAAGCCGAGATGTCGCGGCCAGCTGGGGCTGTACCAGGGCATCGCCTTGGGGTGCAGCGACAGAATATGCCGGTGTGGGCAGGCACCTGCATCGTTGGGCCGATACTTGTATCCGTGGGTCATGATAACGACTGGTCCGTCGGATTGTTGGGCCTCTTGCACAGCCTCAATCAAGGGGCGGGAGGTACCATGCACCTCAGCACGTCCGTTGACAGCATTGATCCTGATTACTGGCATAGCTCTGCCCCATACAAGATGTTGTGGTGTCGCTTTGTCATGGCGCTATGACGTTTCCGTGAATGAACGATTACAGAACCGTGACGTTGCAGGTGTCGGGCTTGACGAATTCGCAACTGCGGCGTAAGGGCAACAACACCACGTGGCGATTTGTTACCGGATTGCGGGCCACGCTAAACAACACCGCTAAAAGGTCAGGATGAAAGGCCCCTTTCGCTTGACCGCGTCTGGGGTTTTTTTGATGCGCCTCTGGGATCGAGGCCGAAAGGAATGACATGAGCGAGAACTGGACCAAACGCACCCAAGCCGTCCATGGCGGCATCCGTCGCAGTCAGTACAATGAGGTGAGCGAAGCGATCTTCCTGACCCAGGGCTTCGTGTACGACACTGCCGAGCAGGCCGAGGCACGGTTCTTGGAATGTGGCCCGGATGAGTTCATCTATGCCCGCTACGGCAACCCGACAGTGTCGATGTTCGAACAGCGCATCGCGGCGCTAGAAGGGGCCGAGGATGCCTTTGCCACGGCGTCCGGCATGGCCGCTGTCAATGGTGCGTTGACCTCGATGCTGAAGGCGGGGGACCATGTGGTCTCGGCCAAGGCGCTGTTCGGGTCGTGTCTGTTCATTCTGGAAAACATCCTGACCCGCTACGGTGTCGAGGTGACGATTGTCGATGGCACCGATCTTGACCAGTGGAAGGCGGCGATCCGCCCCGACACAAAAGCCGTGTTCTTCGAATCCATGTCGAACCCGACGCTTGAGGTGATCGACATTACTGCCGTTGCGGAACTGGCCCATGCGGTTGGTGCATTGGTTCTGGTGGACAACGTGTTCTCGACCCCGGTGTTCTCGCGTGCTGTCGAGCAGGGCGCGGATGTGGTGATCTATTCGGCGACCAAACATATCGACGGGCAAGGTCGGGCGTTAGGCGGTGTGATCCTTGGCACCAAGGAGTTCATCCGTGGCACCGTCGAACCCTACATGAAACATACTGGCGGTGCGCTCAGCCCGTTCAGCGCGTGGATCATGCTGAAGGGTCTCGAGACGATGGCTTTGCGGGTCAACGCGCAGGCCGCAACGGCGCAGGCTGTGGCTGAGGCGCTGGAAGGCCACTCGGCGCTGGAGCGGACGCTGTATCCGGGTCTGAAAACCCATGCGCAGAATGCTCTGGTGCAGACGCAGCTGGGCGGGAAGGGCGGAACAGTGCTGTCGCTGGACATCAAGGGCGGCAAGGACGCGGCATTTGCGTTTCTCAATGCGCTGACGATCCCGGTGATCTCGAATAATTTGGGGGATGCGAAATCAATCGCGACCCATCCGGCAACCACAACTCATCAGCGTCTGAGTGACGAACAGAAAGATGAACTGGGCATCACACCCGGTCTGATCCGCCTGTCAATCGGTCTTGAGGATGCCAACGATTTGTTGGCCGATATCCAACATGCGTTGGAGGTTTCGCAGGGTCAGTAGAAAACGCCTCAAACCGGTGACGTTTCAGGCAGAGAGGTGGTGCAAACTGCCTCTCTGACCCGAGGAGGCTGGCGGCACACTGTGTCGCTACCGCGCGTAGAATGCCGGATTTACGCTGGGTTTTTTCGATCCATCCTGTTAATTGGCCCGTATCGGGTTAAAATGGATACTGAACTTCAGCCGTTTTAATTTCGACGGCCAACCGAGGAACCTCAGCCTATGAATGTTCACCCCCGTGACATCGACGACGCCCCAAACCGGGAACAGGCCGCGGAAGCGCTGAAATTGCTGCGGCAATGGGCCAAGACCGCGCCTGCGGCCGAGATCAGCCAGCTGGACCCGTCCCTGGCGCGGCTCGTGCCCGGCATGTCGGCGGTGAACTATCCGTCTCTGTCACGTGAATATCCCGAAGGTTTTGTCGCGGACGAGGCCTATCGGGCCACATTGCCCGACCTGCAAAACGGCCCGTCCAGCCTGATCCGGGGGGCCAAGCAGCAGATCCAGCACGTGGGCATCTCGAACTTTCGCCTGCCGATCAGTTTTCACCGCAAGGATGGGGACGACCTGACGCTTGAGACTTCGGTCACCGGCACGGTGAGCCTTGAGGCCGAGAAGAAGGGCATCAACATGTCTCGCATCATGCGGTCCTTTTACAAACACGCCGAGCGGACCTTCAGCTTTGAGGTGATGGAAGCCGCGCTGAGCGACTATCTGACCGACCTCGACAGTTTCGACGCGCGCCTACAGATGCGCTTTTCCTATCCGGCCAAGGTGAAAAGCCTGCGCTCTGGCCTCGAGGGCTACCAGTATTACGACATCGCGCTGGAACTGATCGAACAGAACGGTGTGCGCCAGAAGATCATGCATCTGGACTATGTCTATTCCTCGACCTGTCCTTGCTCGCTGGAACTGAGCGAGCACGCCCGGTCTCAGCGCGGACAGTTGGCAACGCCGCACTCGCAGCGCTCGGTCGCGCGGGTTTCAGTGTTGGTGGATTGCGACGCTGATTGCCTGTGGTTTGAAGACCTGATCGAGCTGTGCCGCCGTGCGGTACCGACGGAAACACAGGTCATGGTCAAACGCGAGGATGAACAGGCCTTTGCCGAGTTGAACGCGGCCAATCCGATCTTTGTCGAAGATGCTGCGCGCCTCTTCTGTGCCGAATTGCTGGCCGATCATCACGTCGGCGATTTCCGTGTGATCGCCAGCCATCAGGAGAGCCTGCATAGCCATGATGCGGTCTCGATCCTGACGGAAGGGCCCACATTTGCGACCTCCAGCCTTGATCCGCGTCTGTTCACGACCTTATTCCACGTGGGCTAACCCTCCGGAGATGCGGAAAATTTAGCCGCGTCTTTTCCAAAACAGCGCTTTTTCGCCGCAATGCAGCGAAATTTGCTGCGTCTGCGCAGTAAATGGGCTATGAAGGCAGGGAATGCAGCTGCCGCTTGCCCGTCTATACGGGTGTGCCGCCCCCGGAAGGAAGCCGAGACGTGCGACGCCTTGGACTGCAAGACCCCGCCAACCGCCCGAGTGATCGGCGCGGACTGGGCATCCCTCTCTCAGTGTTCCGGCTGCATCGCATTTACAGGAGAGACATGTCATGAACCCAATTTCTCAACCGCTGGAGCTGCAGGCGGCTGCAATGCGCGTGGCTGGATACGCCGTGGTCAGCCAGATGAAGATTATGCAGATCATGGCCCGGTCGGCCATGGAACTGCCGATGGCGCCCTTGCACGCGCTGCGCAATACAGCATCGGAGCCGGCGCCGGCCAAACCTGCAGCAAAACGTGCGACGGCACCTAAACCTGTTGCCAAACAGGCTGCAAAACCTGCTCCGGCCAAGCGGGCCTCGACTGCCAAGAAGGCGCAGCCCAAACCCGCTGCATCGAAGCCCAAGGCGGAACCGGTTGCAAAATTCACCGCTAAACCACGCACGGCGACGAAACCAGAAGCCGCCAAAGCTGCCCCCGCACCGGCGACGCCTAAACCTGCGGCTAAGGCAGCCCCGGCTGTAGCAAAGCCCAAAACGGCTGATAAGACGACCCCGGCAACAGCAAAGACAAAACCAGCGGCCAAGGCAGCGCCTACACCGGCGACATCCAAACCCGCAGCCAAGGCTGCCCCTGCGTCCGCAACACCTAAACCTGCGGCCAAGGCAGCTCCGGCAAAGACCGTGGCAAAAAAAGCGGCACCGGCCAAAACTCCGGCGGCCCCCAAGACTGCGCCAAAACCCGCGGCCAAGGCACCAAGTGCGGCACCGGCCAAAGCTGCTGCAGCCACGACAGAGGCCCCTAAACCGGCCCCTCGCAAAACGCGCGCGCCGTCTAAACCGCCCGCAATGCCCAAGGTCGTTGCGAAATCCGACGAGTAATCGGGGTCATCTGCTTGACACGGTCGGGCTGGCGCGCCAACGCTGCGCGTCATGATGGATCTTCGCCCGGTCGGATATGTGATTGGCATGCTGGTCGCCATTCTGGGGGCGACCATGCTGCTGCCTATGCTTGCCGACATGATCGAGGGGCGGGGCGAGTGGCATGTCTTTCTTGAAAGCGCGATCATCACCGTTCTGACCGGCGTTGTCCTTGCGCTGAGCTGCGCCAATGGCGTAGGAGAAGGTCTGACCATCCGTCAGACCTTTTTGCTGACCTCGGGTGTCTGGGTGGCACTGCCGGTGTTCGGAGCAATTCCGTTTCTGTTTGGCGAGACCGAGCTGCGCTTTGTCGACGCGTATTTCGAAGCGATGTCGGGCCTGACCACCACCGGATCGACCGTGATTTCGGGGCTCGATGACCTGCCACAGGGCCTACTGTTGTGGCGAGGGATCCTGCAATGGCTGGGCGGCATCGGGATCATCGTTGTCGCTATGGTGTTCCTGCCTGAGCTGCGGGTCGGTGGTATGCAAATCTTCCGCTCGGAAGGGTTTGAAACCATGGGGAAAATCCTTCCCCGCGCGCAGGAGATCGCGGGCCAGATCTCGCTGATCTACGTGTTCCTGACACTGGCCTGTGGCCTTGTCTATGCGGCCGTCGGGATGGGGTTCTTTGACGCGACAGTCCACGCCATGACCACCATCGCAACGGGGGGATTTTCGAATTACGACAGCTCGTTTGCAACCTTCAGCGGCCCGGCGGAATACGCGGCCTCGGTCTTTATGATCCTCGCGGCATTGCCGTTCGTGCGCTATGTGCAACTGGCCAATGGCAACACCTCGTCGCTATGGCAGGACAGTCAGATCCGCGCCTTTCTGGCAACCATTCTCGTACTGGTCGTCGTGATGTCCGTGTTCCTGACCTCGGTCTTTCCGCACCATTGGGAAAGGGCCCTGCGCGAGTCGTTGTTCAACATCACCTCGATCATCTCGGGCACCGGCTACGCCAGTGTGGACTACATGCTGTGGGGTAGCTTCCCGATCATGCTGTTCTTCCTCATCGGCCTGATCGGAGGCTGCGCCGGATCGACCGCCTGTTCGATCAAGGTATTCCGCTATCAGCTTCTGTTTGCATCGATCAAAACGCAAATCCGGCGCATTCGATCGCCGCACGGAGTGTTCGTTCCGCTCTATGACGGGCGACCTGTCAGTCGGGACGTTCTGACCTCGGTCATGAGCTTTTTCATGTTCTTCGTCCTGTCGATGGGGATTTTGTCCTGGGCGCTGGCGCTGACCGGGCTGGACTTTATCACTTCCGTTTCGGGTGCCGCGACGGCGCTGGCCAATGTCGGGCCGGGGCTGGGGAACCAAATCGGGCCGGCGGGCAATTTTGCTGGCCTGAACGACACCGCGAAATGGCTGCTGACCGCAGGCATGCTCGTCGGCCGACTTGAGTTGCTGGCCGTCTACGCAATCTTTACCGTCCAATTCTGGAGAGACTGATGAAAAGACCCCTTGGCGCGCAGCTGTCCCACATGCTGAGGGATCGCGGCGCGGATGTGATTTTCGGCATTCCCGGCGTCCACAATCAGGAAATGTACCGCGGCATTGAAGAGGCCGGGATCACCCATGTGCTGGCCCGGCATGAGCAGGGCGCCGGTTTCATGGCCGATGGTTATGCGCGGGCGACGGGTAAGCCGGGCGTTGCCTATGTCATCACCGGTCCGGGGCTGTGCAACATCATGACACCGATGGGGCAAGCCTATAGCGACTCGGTCCCGATGCTGGTGCTGTCATCCTGTCTGGATGAGACGCAGGCGCAGCGCGGCCAGTTGCACCAGATGAAGGACCAGCAAGGCGCGGCGGGCACGGTCGCGGATTGGTCGGCGCAAGCGAACACCGCGCAGGCCGCTTATGGTCTGGTCGAGCGTGCGTTTGAGGAGTTCGAACTTTCTCGCCCGCGGCCCAAGCACATTCAGGTGCCGATTGCACAGCTTGAGGGCGATGCCGATCCCGCGCAGTTCCCGAACCAAACAGCCCTGCGCCCCAAGGTGTTTGCCCCGGATGTCGCGCCGGTTGTGTCCTTGCTGAACATCTCCAAACGACCTTTGTTCATTCTGGGCGGCGGCTGCAAATCGAACGAATGGCGGCAAATTCTGACTCAGCTGGGGGCAGCCTGTTTCACGACTTACGCGGGGCGTGGCATGGTCGGGGCGAACTATCCTTTGGATTTCGGGGCGATGCTGCCTCGGCCCGGCAGCGCCGAGGTGATCGCCTCAGCCGATCTGGTGATCGCTGTTGGGGCCGAGCTGGGCGAGGTTGACCTCTGGCGGGAAGAGCTTGGCCATTCGGCGCATCTGGTCCGCGTCGACTTGGACGCCGAGGTCCTGTCAGACCGCCACCGCGCTGCCGTCAAGATTCAGGCCGACAGTGCCAGCTTTGCCCGCGCCCTGTGGGCCGTTACTGAGAGCGCCAAACCTGCGACGGGTTGGGCGGCTGAGGAAGTCGCTGAGGTGCGCGCCCGTTGGCGGGCCGAGGTTGATGCAGAGCGCCCAGGCATCGTGCCCGTCGTTGATGCGCTGCGCGCCGCGATGCCTGCCGACACCATGATCTATTCGGACATGACCCAATTCGCCTATGCCGCGAAAGAGGTCTGGGACATGGCCTATCCGCACCACTGGCACCATCCGACCGGCTTTGGCACTTTGGGCTATGCTTTGCCCGCTGGCATCGGTGGGGCAGTGGCGCGGCGGGGACGGCCGACGGCGGTGATCGCCGGGGACTATGGGTTCCACTACACGATGCAAGAACTGGGCGTGGCGGTGGAACTGGGCCTTTCGTTGCCGATTATCCTCTGGGACAACGGCAAGCTGAAAGAGATCGAGGATAGTATGGTCCGCAGTCAGATTGCGCCTAACGCGGTTGTGGCGCGCAATCCTGATTTCTGCAAACTCGCCGAGGCGTTCGGGGCACTGTCCAGTGCTCCGAAAACTGTGGATGAGATGCAGGAGGCGGTCAAAGCCGCATTTCAGGCCTCGGGACCGACATTGATCTACGTGACGCCGAACATTCTTTAGTCGAGAAACAAGAAAGCCGCAGCGCAGATGCGCAGCGGCTTTTTCAGTTTTGGGACGTTACTAGTCCCAGCAATGCACCAGAACAGTCATCCCATTGGCGCGGCGGCTCAGCTCATTGGGTGAGATCTCGGCCGTCTCTTGCGCCTCTTGGCCCGAGATGCCGGCTTGCGTCAGAACGTCGTTCAGCCCTTGGGTCGAAACCGCCAGACTGACCGAGCCGGGCAGGGTGCGGCCTTCGGACGGGGTGGGCAGAAGCATGCCAACAACGCTGCCACTGTCGTCAAAGACCGGACCACCGGCATCGCCCGGCTGTGCGGCCAGAGCGAGACGTTTCACACCGGCTTCTCCGTTCAGGCCGCGCACGTCTGCGATCTGACCGAAGGTGAGCGTCGGTGCCCCCAAAGCCCCTTCGTAAGAGAAACCGGAGACCGCGACCTCGGACTGAATACGCGGCTGGTCTGAGCGGAACTCGGCCACGTTGATCGGGGCCAAAGACTTGCGCGGGCGCAGAACAGACACGCCCAGATCGGCGTCCGTCCAGGCCACCTGAAGCTCCTGATCGCCTTCCAGCGTGACACGACTGCAGCTGTCGGCGGCCTCGGACACAGTCAGGACAGTGCCGGACGCATCCGCAAAGAAGCCCGAACGGGACAGGCGCGGTTTGCGAACCTGAAGGCCCGAGACCAGATCAACGCGCTGCTCAGCATCTGCGCCGGCGCTGGAATCAAGAACCCCATCGGTGGTGGCGAAGCTGGCCTTCATCGCAGCCAGAACACGGGCACGGCGGGCCTCATCGCCCTCGGGCCAGACCAGCGTGAAGCCTTTGATCTTGCCATCCTTCAGCGCCGCTTCGGTGTAAGAGACGATGCCTTTGCCGCGCCCTTCCAGACTAAAGCGATCACCGCGCAGCTCTCGTGGGCCGACAAGCGGCACGATTTCCAGCGATTGCATCACCTCATAAAGCGCGCGCAGGGTGGATTTGCCGCCCTCCTGACTGATCAGCAACGCCTGTGCGTTCAAGTCAGAGGTGCTTTGGAAATGCGCAAAAGGGGCCTCATAGCGATCAAAGGCGATGGCCTCCAGCGGCAGATCGACCGAGATCCCGGCCTGATCGTCGGTGTATCGCGCCATTCCGACGCTGATTAGCGGCGCGTTATAGTCCTCAATCAATGCGGCGCGTTGGACGGTGGTCAGAACGCCGGTTGCCTCATATCCGTTGAAGCTCTGCCAGTCGGCCATCGAACGACGTGTGCCTTGGCCGAACGCTCCGTCGATGGTCGAGTTGTAGAACCCGGCGGCTTGAAGTGCGGTCTGTAGGTCCTTGCGTTCCTGCGACGTCAACAAACGCTCAGATTGCAGCGCCTGGGCACGGGTTTCATCCGAAACCTGCGGGGTTGCGTCAGAGAGCGTGTCTTCGGCAGGTTCTTGCGGTTCAACTGGCGGAGCCACAGTGCCCCGGTTCAACACATTCGCGCCAACCGGCCAGAACTGCTGACCAAAAGAACTTGAAAAGGTGATGAAACTGTCGCGCGGGATTTGCCCCTCAGCGCGGTAAACCCGTAGTACCTGTTCGGCGTCGCTGCGCAGGTAGGGGCCGATCACAATGGCATACCAGCCGCTGCCCAGGCGAAAGCCGTTCACGTCGGGCAGCGCGCGGGCGTAATCCTGCGCCCGATCTTGTGCCTCACGCAGGGATGGCTGCGCCTCGACCTGAACCCAGACACCCTGATCTTGCTGGGCGGTTGCGGCGCGCAGGCCGACCAAAAGAAACAATAAAATTGCCGTAAATACTCGTGTCATTTTCTGCCCGTTTATGCAGTTTTGATGCTTTTGCTCAGAATACGCGATTTCGGGTGACGAAAGCCATGGTGGGAATGCGGGGAATTTGCGGTGTGGCAGCGCAGATACAGCAGGGACCCATTGGCCCGTTGACGCCCCTCGGCCCCTTGCATAGGAAGGGCCAAACCCATCGGAACCGGGCGCAGGCGCGCCTAAAGGGAATGTCATGACCGATCAGTCCAGCGCACCTCGTTCTTTTCAGGAGATCATCCTGCGGCTTCAGACCTATTGGGCCTCGAAAGGCTGTGCGATTTTGCAGCCTTATGACATGGAGGTCGGGGCAGGGACGTTCCACCCGGCGACAACCCTGCGCGCGCTGGGGTCCAAGGCATGGGCTGCGGCCTATGTTCAACCCTCGCGCCGTCCAACCGACGGGCGGTATGGTGAGAACCCGAACCGTCTGCAGCACTACTATCAGTATCAGGTTCTGATCAAACCCAGCCCGCCGGACCTGCAAGAACTGTATCTGGGCAGCCTCGAGGCCATCGGCATCGACATGGAGCTGCATGACATCCGTTTTGTCGAGGACGACTGGGAAAGCCCGACCCTCGGCGCTTGGGGCCTAGGGTGGGAGGTCTGGTGCGACGGCATGGAAGTCAGCCAGTTCACTTATTTCCAGCAGGTCGGTGGTCATGATTGCACGCCGGTCTCCGGGGAACTGACCTATGGTTTGGAGCGTTTGGCGATGTATGTGTTGGGCATCGACCATGTGATGGACATGCCGTTCAACGACCCTCAGTCCCCAAGCCCGCTGACATACGGTGACATCTTCAAGCAGACCGAAGAGGAATACGCCCGTTGGAACTTTGATGTGGCCAACACTGAGGTTTTGCTGCGTCATTTCGAAGAAGCTGAGGCCGAATGCGCCACCATTCTGGAGCAACAGCATGATGATCCTAAAACCGGCAAGCGCATCGTGATGGCGCACCCGGCCTATGATCAGTGCATTAAAGCCAGCCACATCTTCAACCTGCTGGACGCGCGCGGGGTGATCTCGGTGACCGAACGGCAGGCGTACATCGGCCGTGTACGGGCGCTGGCCAAGCAATGCGCGGATGCGTTCGTTCTGACCGAGGCCGCCGGGTACGAGGCCTGATGCAGCGTTCAGGCCAATCCGGGCAGCAATGCCTTGAGGCCGTCAGAAATCATGCCGATGGCGATGGCCGACAGGATCATACCCATGAAGCGGCTCATGATGACGCGTGCGTTGCTCGAAAGACGTTTGGACAGCCATGGGGCATTCCAGAAGGTGACCAGAAGCAAGGCGACGACGGTCAAGAATACACCCGCGAAAACAACAGCTTCAAGCGGCTTGTTGACGTGATGCGCGTACAGGATCAGGGTCGTGATCGTGCCCGGGCCAACCAGAATGGGAAAGGCCAGCGGATAGAACGCGACTGTGTCAGGCGCAGGATAGGCCTCTTTTTCTCCGTCCGTTCCGTGATGCGAGGTGCTTTCGTTGCCGTTCAGCATATTCAGGCCGATCATCAGCACAACCAACCCTCCGGCGACGCGCAGATGGTCCACGCTGATGCCGAACAGGCTCAGCGTCTGACTGCCAATGGCTGCGAACGCGCCGCCCAGGACCAGGCAGTAGAGCGCGGTTTTGACCGCGACTTTACGTTGATCCGCAGGGGGCAGGTCCTGCGTAACACTCAGGAACACAGGCAGGTTGGTGATCGGGTTCATGATCGCAAACAGCGCACCAAAGAACCCAACGGCGAGGGTCGATTCCATGAAAACACCCTTTTGGTATCAATCTTCACTGCGAAACCTGTCCGATTTTTCAGGAACTTGAAAGAGGCAGCCTAAGACAATGACAGGAAAATTGCTTGCGATCATTCTAGGGCTTTCGGCCGTGCTGGCCGGGGCGGGCATGTATTACCTGCAAGTCTACGGCTTTTATTATGAGGTCGAACCCAAGCCCGGACAGGACGTTACTCTTTTGTCTGTGGGCGGTGAAACTCCTCAGCCGATTGCCTATTCGTTGTTTCAGGCGATTGATGCAGACAGCTCTCCGATCCGGTACCGGGCCTGCTTCAACACGGATCTCTCCAAGGAACAATTGTCGGGCTTCACAACGGTCGAGAATGCAGAGCCTTTGACCGCTCCGGGTTGGTTCGACTGCTATGACGCGGTTGCTATAGCCGATGCGTTGAAGACGGGGCAGGCGCAGGCCTACATGAGCGCGAAGAATATCCACTACGGGGTGGACCGCATTGTTGTGATTGCTGAGGATGGGCGTGGCTTTGTCTGGCATTCTCTGAACAATTGCGGTGAAAAAGCCTATGATGGCACCGTGGTCGGCGAGGAATGCCCACCCAGACCGCAGCAGTAAGGAGACCGCCATGCAGCACGTCGTCGAAATCCCTGAGTTTCTGACGGCGACCTTAGGTTTTGCCGTCTACCTGCTTGGCGCGCGGATCAATGATCAAGTCGCCGCACTTCGCAATTTCAACATCCCCGAACCCGTGACCGGAGGGTTGCTGGCTTCGTTTGCCGTTCTGGCGCTGTATTTGATATTCGATCTTGAACTCGCATTCGAGCTGGGTACGCGGGATTTTCTACTGGTCGTATTTTTTGCCGGGATCGGATTGAATGCACGTCTTTCGGACCTGATTTCGGGCGGCAAGCCGCTGTTTTTGCTTCTGATCCTGACCCTTGTGACGATCGTTTTGCAAAACGTGATCGGTGCGGCTGGCGCTTCCATGTTTGGCTATCCGGCGCAGGCGGGTGTTCTGTTCGGCTCGGCGGCGCTGATCGGCGGGCACGGGACCGCAATCGCATGGGCGCCCGAAGTTGCGCGGGCGACAGGGTTGGACAGCGCGACCGAGTTGGGTGTTGCCGTTGCAACGCTAGGTTTGGTTCTGGCCGCCCTGGTCGGTGGACCGATTGCGCGGTTGCTGGTTGAAGGGCGCAATCTCAGCCCCGACCGTCCAGACGAAGGGCCCAGTGTCGGATTGCCGGACGAAACAGAAGGCAGGTCGCTCGATATCGACCACGTGTCGATCATGCGCGTTTTGCTGCATCTCAACCTCGCGATCATTGCGGGTTATTCTCTGGGCGAAGCGATCTCGGCTGCTGGTCTCAAGCTGCCGCTGTTTGTGCCGTGTTTGATCATGGGAATCGTCATCGCCAATGTACGCGCCTTAGTGGCACCGTCGGCCCCACCGGTATCGCGCACGCCATCGCTGGCGTTGATCTCGGAATTTGCCTTGGGCGCGTTTCTGGCGATGTCACTAATGAGCCTTCAGCTCTGGACCATCGCCGAACTCGGCATGGCCATTGTCGTCATCATGTCCGCCCAGACCCTGTTCACGGTGGTTTTTGTGCTGTGGGTGCTGTTCCCGGTCATGGGCTCAAATTACCGCGCCGCGGTGTTGGCTGCAGGGTTTGGAGGCTTCGCGTTGGGTGCAACCCCCACCGCTATCGCGAATATGACCGCCGTTACCAAGCGATATGGCCCATCGCCTATTGCCTTTATCGTGCTGCCCCTTGTATCCGCATTCTTTGTGGATATCGCCAATGCCATCGTCATCCAGACGATCGTAAATTTCTAAGGACCGAAAATGCCCGACCTGCTGATCGAACTGTTTTCCGAGGAGATCCCCGCGCGTATGCAGACCCGCGCGGGTGAGGACCTGAAAAAGCGGATCACCGATGGTTTGGTCGAGGCCGGTTTGACCTATGCCTCTGCCGCCGCCCTGACCACGCCGCGCCGTCTGACCTTGGCGGTCGAAGGGCTGTTGGCGGAAAGCCCCACAATCCGCGAGGAGCGCAAAGGCCCCAAGGTCGGGGCACCTGACAAAGCGATCGAAGGCTTCCTGCGCGGCGCTGGTTTGACCCGTGACCAATTAGAGGAACGCGACACCCCCAAAGGTGCGGTCTATTTCGCCCAGATCGAAAAGCCCGGACGCCCGGCGGCAGAGATCGTGGCCGAAGTGCTTGAGGCCACGATCCGCAACTTCCCATGGCCAAAATCGATGCGCTGGGGCTCTGGCCCGATGCGGTGGGTTCGGCCTCTGCACTCGATCCTGTGCATTCTGATCGATGAGACGGGTGCGCAGGTTGTCCCGCTTGAGGTCGAAGGCATCACATCCGGTGACACGACCGAGGGCCACCGGTTCATGGCCCCGAACCGCTTTGCCGTTTCCTCGTTCGAGGATTACGCCGCCAAACTGAAACGCGCCTTCGTGGTCCTGTCGCCCGAGGAACGCGCCGAACATATCTGGAACGATGCCCAGAACATGGCCTTTGCCGCCGGTCTGGAAGTGGTTGACGACAAAGGCCTGCTGGCCGAGGTCGCTGGTCTGGTTGAATGGCCCGTGGTGCTGATGGGGCAGATTGACGACGAATTCCTCGACCTGCCGCCTGAGGTGCTGCAGACGTCGATGAAAGAGCACCAGAAGTTCTTTTCCGTGAAGAACCCCAAAACCGGCCGGATCGAGCGTTTCATCACCGTCGCCAACCGCGAAACTGCTGACAATGGCGCGACCATTCTGGCCGGGAACCAGAAGGTCCTTTCGGCCCGTCTGGCGGATGCGAAATTCTTCTGGGAGAACGACCTGCGTATCGCCAAGTCGGACATCGCCCAATGGACCCGTGCGCTGGAGAATGTGACCTTCCACAACAAGCTGGGCACACAAGCTGAACGCATCGACCGCGTCGCCGCACTGGCCTGCGAACTGGCGCCTGTGACTGGAGCGGACGCTATTCAAGCGGAGAAATCCGCGCGTCTGGCCAAGGCCGATCTGAGCTCTGAGATGGTGTATGAATTCCCCGAACTTCAGGGGCTTATGGGCCGCTACTACATCGAAGCGGCAGGCGAGGACGCCGCCGTGGCCGCTGTGGCACAGGACCACTACTCGCCGCTTGGCCCGTCAGATGACGTGCCGACTGCGCCGCTTTCGGTGACCGTGGCGCTGGCGGACAAGCTGGACACGCTGACAGGATTTTGGGCGATTGATGAGAAGCCCACCGGTTCGAAAGACCCGTTTGCTCTGCGTCGTGCTGCCTTGGGCGTAATTCGTTTGATACTCGAAAACGATCTGCGCCTGTCCTTGGATCGGTTCTTTGACAGCCAACTGATACGAGCAGAAATCGCGATCAATGAGGCGTTGCCGGAGGCTAACGTTCTTGATCTGTTGGCAGAAATCGCAGAGCGAGGTGTCTTTGGCGCTGCATTCCAGACCGTAAGAGACAAAATAGATGATTTGCCTGCGGCAGCTTTTCTTGAACTGGAGAAAAAGGTCCCAGATGCATCTGACGATCTCCTGTCGTTCTTCCACGACCGCCTCAAAGTCTTCCTCCGTGATGAGGGCATCCGTCACGACGTCATCGACGCCTGTATCGCGATGGACGGCAATGATGACCTCAACCTACTGGTCAAACGCGCCCGCGCACTGAACGCAGTGATCGCGACCGAGAACGGGGAAAACCTCGTGCAGGGGTTCAAGCGGGCCAACAACATCCTGACGCAGGCCGAAGAGAAGGACGGGGTCGAATACTCCTACGGTGCGGATGTGAAATTCGCCGAGACGGACAGCGAAAAGGCTCTGTTCTCGGCGCTTGACGCGGCGCAGGCCCAGATTGATCTGGCGCTCAGGGCCGAGGATTTCCCAACCGCTATGGCGGCCATGGCAGCGCTGCGTGGGCCAGTGGATGCGTTCTTTGAGGATGTGCAGGTCAACACCGACAATGACATCCTGCGCCGCAACCGCCTGAACCTGCTCAGCCAGATCCGCTCGGTCTGTTCCAGCGTTGCCGATCTGACCAAGATCGAAGGCTAAAGGTCCGGGCGCGCGGATTTTCGCGCCCAGATCACCCTTGCGCGACGGGCGCATGGGCCTATGCTGCGGTGAAACCAAAAGGTGCCGCAGTGCAGAATAATCCGCATACCACGCTTATCACGTCCACCGCGCCCGTTGCCCCGCACACCCATGGGGGGCGGGCAAAGTGCCTGCAACGTCTGGTCCGGTTGGAGATGCCGGTGCCGCGCACGGTCGCGTTGTCTTTTGACGCGGTGCAGCGTATCGCCGAAGGACAAATCCCCGATCTAGCCGCAATCCTTGAGCAATTCGAGCCGACGGCCTTGTTGTGTGTGCGTCCCAGTTCCGAGGACCCCGATTGGGGCGGCCCCGGTGCGGTCCTGAATATCGGCATGAACGAGGCGCGGTTTGCCGAGCTGTCGAACTCGATGGGTGATGAGCCTGCCGCAGCCATGTATCTGCGCTTTGTGCAAAGCTATGCGATACATGTGGCGCGTTTGGATGCGGATGTGTTCGACGAGATCGACGAGGATGGTGTCGCGGGGTTGAAGCGTACTCTGCACGCCTATGAGGACGAGACCGATGAGGTTTTCCCTGAGGATCGCGGTGAGCAGTTGATTGGCGTTTTGCGCTCGATGGCGCGGGCGTGGGATGGCACCTCAGCGCGCCTGTTACGTCAGGCCAAGGGCGCTCCGGCCGATGCGGGGTTGGGGCTCGTCATCCAAGAGATGATACCGGGCGTCGGACAGGGCGAATGCGGATCGGGTGTGTTGCAGTTGGTGGATCCGACAACCGGGATGCCTCAGATCACTGGCCGGTACCTGAGCCAGAGTCAGGGGCGGGATGCGTTGGGCGAAGACGTCTCGGCGCTGTATCTTGAGAAAGACCCGCGGGGACCGTCTCTGGAAGAAGTGGCGCCCAACGCATTTGCCGATCTGAAAGCTCAGGCCGCTTTGATGCGCGAGAAGCTGCGCGAGGAAATGCAGGTCGAATTCGTGATCCAGAACGGCAATGTGCATATTCTGGACGGCGTGCGCGTTCAGCGGACCTCGCGCGCGGCGATGCGGATTGCGGTGCGGCTGGCTGAAGACGGTATCATCCCGCCACAAGAGGCGGTGATGCGCGTGGACCCTCATGCACTGAACGAACTGTTGCACCGGCAGGTCCACCCCGAGGCAGAGCGGGATGTACTGACCACCGCGATTGGCGCAAGTCCGGGGGCGTCGACCGGCAAGATCGTGTTTACGGCCGCCGAGGCGCAAGCCAGCGCCGCGCGGGGCGAAGCCTGTGTTCTTGTACGCCGCGAAACCTCGCCCGAGGATGTTCGGGGCATGCATGCCGCCGTTGCCGTTCTGACCGAAAAGGGAGGGATGACCAGCCATGCCGCCGTGATCGGGCGGGGTTTGGGTCTGCCTTGCATCGTCGGTGCCTCTGAAATGCGGTTCCAGACCAAGAAGAAAATGCTGACGACCCCGGATGGGCGAGTGTTCAAGACCGGAGACGTTCTGACGATCGACGGAAGCTCGGGTCAGGTTCTGGCGGGGCAGCCCGAGATGCTTGAGGCCGCGCTGGACGACTGCTTCCAGACACTCATGGGCTGGGCGGATGCCGAGCGGGATATCGAAATCCGCGCCAATGCCGATACCCCTGCGGATGCGCAGACTGCGCGCAATTTTCAGGCGCAGGGCATCGGCCTGTGCCGGACCGAGCATATGTTCTTTGACCCCGGCCGCCTGATCGTGATGCGCGAGATGATCTTTGCGCAGACCTCCTCGGGTCGTGCCGCCGTGTTGGAGCGTTTGCTGCCTATGCAGCGCGACGACTTTGTGCAGCTTTTCCGCATCATGGAGGGGCAACCGGTCTGTATTCGTCTGTTTGACCCGCCGCTGCACGAATTCCTACCGACCACCCGCGGCGGCCAGCGTGAACTGGCCGAAGCGCTTGATCTGCCCGTCTCGGATGTAGAGCGTCGTGTCTCTGCGATGACCGAATACAACCCGATGCTAGGTCTGCGCGGCGTTCGCCTGGGTGTTACGGTGCCCGAAATCTACGACATGCAGGCTCGCGCGATCTTTGAAGCCACGCTGGAGGCTCGGAAGAACGGCGCGCCGGTCGTGCCTGAGGTGATGATCCCTCTGGTTTCGGCCAAGCGGGAGGTCGAGCTGGTAAAATCCCGGATCGACTCGGTGGCGGCCGCTGTTGCAGCGGAAAAGGGGCAGGAGTTCGAATACCGCCTCGGCGTGATGGTTGAAACACCACGCGCCTGCCTGCGTGCTGAAGAGATTGCACCAAACACCGCGTTTTTAAGCTTCGGAACCAACGACCTGACCCAGATGACCTATGGTCTTTCACGCGACGACGCGGGGCGTTTCATGTCGGCCTATGTCAGGCAGGGGGTCTTCACAGAGGACCCGTTCCATGTTCTGGACGCCGACGGGGTTGGCGAATTGCTCAAGCTCGGGTCCGAGAGGGGGCGCGCGGCCCAACCCGATGTGACCCTTTCGGTCTGCGGAGAACACGGCGGAAACCCCGAATCAATCGCCATTTGCCGCGATCTTGGCTTTGACTATGTGTCCTGCTCTCCGTTCCGGGTACCGGTCGCTCGGCTGGCTGCCGCTCAACTGGCGATTTCGTCCAGACTTGGGGGTTGACAGCAGCCTGAAACCCAATGATTAGTGGTCAATAAGCGAGCTTGTGGCGGAATTGTTTTTCTCCACGAGCGAATTTCCACTTGTATTTGCCTCTGATCTGGACCTTTGCGCAAGACTGCGCTAAATGCCTCGTCGCGCCCGCCGGGGGAGGGTTTGGCGCGTGAAGTGCCTGTGCGAGGTTATCTGATGCTACGTTACATAATGGCTGTTGCCACATTGGCGGCAACCGTGCTGCCGAGTGCGTCCTACGCTGAGAGGGAAGCTACGGATTCCGATAAGAAAGAACTGGTTGCCCGCAGTGAATTGCCGGGTCAGAGCTTTCGGGACTATCTGAAATTATTCCAGCCGCGCAAAGTGGTGGAACCGATCAAAGTGTCCTATTCCAAGGATTGGCTGGACCAACAGCCCAAAGCGTCCGGAGATGAAGGCTGGAAATGCCTGTCAGAGGCGCTGTATTTTGAAGCCCGCGGCGAAAGCGTGCGCGGTCAGTTTGCAGTGGCCGAGGTTATCCTGAACCGGGTCAAGAGCAGCCGCTTTCCAGACAGCCTCTGCGGTGTGATCCGTCAGGGGACCGGCAAAAAGTACCAGTGCCAGTTCACCTATACATGTGATGGCCGCAAGGAAGTGATCCACGAGAAGAAAGCCTTTGAGCGTGTCTCGAAAGTCGCCCGCGCGGCGATGGATGGCGTTGCCAAAGAGCTGACCGAAGGGGCGACCCACTATCATACCACTGCGGTCCGCCCCTCCTGGGCGCGGGTTTATAAACAGACGGCGAAGATTGGTGTTCACATCTTTTACCGTCACAATTACCGCACTGCGAGCAACTGAGGCAGGTCTAGCGCTGCGTCTTGAATTCAAGGTGCAGCGTATACCATTGCACGCAGAAAAAGCGTCGAAATCAGCGGTTGGAATGGCGTTTGTATGAATGCTATAGGCCCTCGAAACGCCTAGACTGGGCGAAAGTTTCACCGAGCCCAAGAAGGCCTGACCCATGAGTTCTGAAATCCGCCTCGCTTTTGCGCACCCCTCTGAACGGTCCGAGGCGACCTCGCCCAGAGGGCATTTGGATCGCATCTCGCTCCGTGATCATACTGTCGAGGTTGAGATCGGTGCCTTTCAGGCCGAACGCGGCACAACCCAGCGTATCTGCTTTAATATCGTGGTCGAGGTGCTTCCGCTGACCTCGGATATTGACGATGATGTGGATCGTATCCTGTCCTATGACCGCGTGACCGAGGCGATTGCCTATGAATTGGCGGCCGAGCGTCTGAACCTGTTGGAAACGCTGGCTGAACGCGTGGCCGAACGTATCCTACTTGAACCACAGGCCGTCAGGGTTTTTGTCCGTATCGAAAAGCTGGATCGCGGCCCCGGTGCGCTCGGGGTCGAGATCGTGCGCGGCAAGGACGCCGTGCACCACGACGTAGTGGAAGAGGAACGCCCACATCCGCGTCTTGTTTATCTATCGAATGAGGCGATGACCTCGGATAACCTGACCGGCTGGATTGATCAGTTGGAAAACCGTCAGCGTCCCTTGATCCTGTGTGTCGGGGCCTCGGACCTTCGGGTGCCGCAGACCGGTCACGCAATGACCCAGCGCCGCATCGACCTGTTGTCGATCGAACAGAACGCATGGGTTCTGGCCGCGCGCGATCATCGCTGCGTGGTTGTTTCGACCCGGACCGAACTGGATTGGGCGATGAAGAACGGCCAGATTTGCGTTTGGGCCCCGTCAAAGATCGTTCTGGATGCCGTTGATGGCCCCTCTGCCGCGCCATCCGACGCAGTTGCGCTGGCGGCATGGTTTGCCGCCACCTTTGAGGCCAGCGAGATGATGGTGATCGGAGGCGCATTGCCGAAAGAGCCGAAAACGCCGCTGCGTGCTGTGGCCATTGACCAGGCACAATTGTGAGCCGCTACTACCGACCGCTGATACATCACGGTACGGCTCGTCCGGATAACGCCGTGACTCTGGCCGGGCAGTCGTTGTGGTTCACCCATGCCGAAGCGCTTTCGCGGGATGGAACGTCTCAGGTCGTAGCCGCAGCGGATATTCCCGCGGATGTGCTACACCGCCTCAGCCGCCCGCGCGCGGCGCTGTCCGGTTTGGATATGGCGCGCCCACATATTATGGGCATCCTGAACGCAACGCCTGACAGTTTCTCGGACGGTGGCATCCACAGTTCGGTTGAGGCCGCTCGGGCAGGGGCCATTGAGATGGTCGCGCACGGTGCCACGATTCTGGACATCGGCGGAGAATCCACACGTCCTGGTGCAGATTTCGTCCCAGCAGACGAAGAGATCACCCGGACCCGCCCGGTCATCGAAGCAATCCGGTCTGAAACAAACGCGCTGATCTCAATCGACACCCGCAAGGCCGCTGTGGCCAAAGCGGCCTGTGAGGCCGGGGCGGGGCTGGTCAATGATGTCTCGGGCTTCACCTTCGACCCCGATCTTGCGCCATTATGCGCAGGGCTGGGCGCGCCGGTCTGCGTCATGCATATGCAGGGCGATCCCGCGACAATGCAGGACAATCCGGTCTATGAAAACGTCGTTCTGGATGTCTACGATTTTCTAGCAGGCCAGATCGAACGTCTCGAGGCGTTAGGCCTGAGCCGGGATCTGATCATCGTCGATCCCGGCATCGGCTTCGGCAAGACCGAGGACCACAATCTGGCCCTGCTGCGCAACTTAAGCCTATTCCACGGTCTGGGTTGCCCGATTCTATTGGGCGTCTCGCGCAAGGGCTTTATCGGCTCCATCGGGCAGGAGCCTCGAAAAACCGCGCGTGCACCGGGGTCAATCGCGGTTGCTCTGGACGGATTGTCCCAGGGCGTGCAGATCATTCGGGTCCATGACGTGGCCGAGACAGCTCAGGCCTTGCGCCTATGGGCTGCCGTCCGTTAATCCGGTCACAAGCGAATTTTACGGAGAGTCGACTATGCGCAAGCTGTTCGGAACTGACGGTGTGCGAGGCACAGCCAATACGCATCCGATGACAGCAGAAATGGCCTTGCGCATAGGTGCGGCGGTCGGGCGTTATTTTCGCCGAGACACGACCGGAGTTCACCGCGTGGTCATCGGCAAGGACACGCGCCTGTCCGGCTATATGCTGGAAAACGCGCTGACGGCGGGTTTGACCTCGACCGGTATGAACGTGTTGCTGCTGGGTCCGGTTCCGACCCCTGCGGTGGGTCTGATGACCCAATCCATGCGCGCGGATCTGGGCGTTATGATTTCGGCCAGCCACAATCCAGCGGAAGATAATGGTATAAAGTTCTTCGGGCCTGACGGATATAAACTCTCAGATCAGGCCGAGCTTGAGATCGAGCGTTTGATCGAAGAAGGCGTCAGCCCCGCTCAGGCGCAAAATATCGGGCGTGCCCGCCGAGTTGATGATGCGCGTTTCCGATATGGCGAGCGGGTCAAATCCTCGCTTCCGCGCGATGTGCGCCTGGATGGTTTGAAAGTGGTGATCGACTGCGCCAATGGTGCAGCCCACCGCACGGCGCCCGAGGTCCTGTGGGAGCTTGGCGCTGAAGTCATCCCGATGGGCGTGTCGCCGAACGGCAAGAATATTAATCTCGATTGTGGGTCGACCAAGCCGCGCGTGGCTGCGGAAACCGTTGTCTCGCATGGCGCGGATGTTGGAATCTGTCTCGATGGCGACGCGGATCGGGTCGTCGTGATTGACGAAAACGGCAATGTTGCCGATGGCGATCAACTGATGGCCCTGTTGGCCGGGGCTTGGGCGCGGGCCGAACAGCTGCGTGGCGGTGCTTTGGTGGCAACAGTCATGTCCAACCTCGGGTTGGAGCGACATCTGCAAGGGCAAGGCCTGCGGCTGGAGCGTACGGCAGTTGGCGATCGCTATGTCGTGGAACGGATGCGCCAGGGCGGCTTCAACCTTGGCGGCGAGCAATCCGGCCATATCGTCATGAGCGACTACGCGACGACCGGCGACGGCCTGATGGCTGGGCTACATTTCCTGTCCGAGATGGTTCTGAGCGGACGCAAAGCCTCTGAACTTGCGCAGCAATTTGAAACGGTGCCTCAGCTGTTGAAGAATGTGCGCTATCAACACGGCCAAATGCCGCTTGAGGTGGCCAGTGTGCAAGCCGCGATTGCCGATGCTGAAGCGCGCCTCAACGGGCAGGGTCGTCTGCTGATCCGCAAGTCAGGGACCGAGCCTCTGATCCGTGTCATGGCTGAATGCGAGGACGCCACCCTGTTGACGCAGGTGGTTGATGGCATTGTGGCCGAGGTCGAGGCAGCGGCGTCCTAGCGCCCGATCAGAGCTTTGCGCAGACTGAACCACTGGCTGATGGCCATGCCCGTTAGAATCAGGGTCAGTGCGATGTAGAACCGCAGGGGCAGGGCCTCGGACAGAATCCATGCTCCGAAAACCATCGACCAGACGGGGACCTGATAGTTCACGAGGGTCAGAAAAACCGACCCTGCGCTGCGCGTGATTGAAACACGCAAGAGGTTCGCTAAGGCTGTCGGCACCAGGCCCAGTACGATCAGCGCCAGAGTGGGGCGGTTGCCTTGCCATTCGGGCAACCCCTCGGTCATCAACATGATCGGCAGCAGCAGCGCCGCGCCCACCAGCAATGTCAGGGCCGCCAGTGCAACCGGATCAATCGGAGGGCACCGCCGCGTCAGGATGGATGAAACCGCATAGCACAAGGCGGCTGTGATGCAGGCCATTTGCGCAAGTGGCTCGGTTCCTTGGCCCAGTTGCAAAAGCCCCGGACCTATCAATACCAATGCGCCGGAAAACCCAAGGCACACCCCCAAAAAGCGCCGCAGGTTGAGCGGTTCGTCCGAGAAGAAATGTGCCAGTGGCAGCACCATCAAGGGGATGGCCGCCATCGACAGGCCCGCAAAGGCCGATGGTACGAATTGCTGTCCCCAGCTGAGCAACATGAACGGTATCGCCGTCGACAGCAGGCCGATCAGGATAATTGAGCCGCCAAGCGCCGGGGTGAGGGTTGGAAACCGGCGTCCGGTGATCCGCATCAGCAAGAGCAGCGTCAAAGCGCCAAGCGTGGTGCGAGACGTTGCAACCGTGATCGGGTCATACCCCTCAAGCGCCATGGCCACGACCATGAATGTACCGCCCCAGATGAGGCCAAGCGAGAAGACGCCGATCCAATCCTGTTTTGTGGGCTGAGACACCATGGTAGTACCTGTGGTATAGGGTAAAAAATCGCCTTTGGTCAGGCGTTTATGGGCTGAGATTTAAGCGGGTTCAAATGAAAAAAGGGCGGCCACACGGGCCGCCCTTTCGCCGACGGTTGCCGGGCTTAGTTCTTTTCTTTGTCGACCATTTTGCCGGCCGAGATCCAGGGCATCATGGCGCGCAGTTTGGCACCGGTTTCCTCGATCATGTGCTCGTCATTGGCACGGCGCGACGCTTTGATGGTCGGCTGGCCAACGGCGTTTTCCAGCATGAAGTCACGAACGAATTTACCCTGCTGGATGTCGTTCAGAACCTCTTTCATGCGTGCTTTGGTCTCGTCGTATTTCAGGATGCGCGGGCCGGTGACGTACTGGCCATACTCAGCCGTGTTCGAGATCGAGTAATCCATGTTGGCGATGCCGCCTTCATAGATCAGGTCAACGATCAACTTCACTTCGTGCAGACACTCGAAATAGGCCATCTCGGGCGCGTAGCCCGCTTCGACCAGAGTTTCAAAGCCGCAGCGGATCAGCTCAACCAGGCCGCCGCACAGAACAGCTTGTTCGCCGAACAGGTCGGTTTCGCATTCTTCACGGAAGTTGGTCTCGATGATGCCCGAGCGACCGCCGCCGATGGCCGAGCAGTAGGACAGGCCGATTTCCAGCGCTTTGCCGGTTGCGTCGTTGTTGACGGCAACAAGGCAAGGCACGCCGCCGCCTTTGGTGTATTCGCCACGTACGGTGTGGCCGGGGCCTTTGGGGGCCATCATGATTACGTCGACGCCTTCTTTCGGCTCGATCAGGCCGAAATGGACGTTCAGGCCGTGAGCGAAAGCAATGGCCGAGCCCGGCTTGATGTTGTCATGCACGTATTTTTTGTAAGTCTCAGCCTGCAGTTCGTCGGGCATGGTGAACATGATGACATCGCACCATGCGGCCGCTTCGGCGATACCCATGACTTCCAGACCTTCAGCTTCGGCTTTCTTGGCCGAGGGCGAACCTTCGCGCAGGGCGACGACCAGGTTTTTCGCACCCGAGTCGCGCAGGTTCAGCGCGTGCGCGTGACCTTGCGAGCCATAGCCCAGGATGGCCACTTTTTTGTCTTTGATCAGGTTGATGTCGCAATCGCGATCGTAATAGACGCGCATTTCGCTGGTCCTTTCTGTTTCGATTGCTGTGCTTTTAGCCTGAGCCTTTGGTATTGGCGATAGGGTTGAGATTGAGTATTTGTAAAAAAGATGAAGAATAATTCTCTGAATTGTGGAAACGTGAAAAAATCATGCTTGATGATGTTGATCGGCGGATACTGCGCCATTTTCAGGCGGACCCAAGCCTGACAACAGCGGAGCTTGCCGAACGGTGCCGTATCAGTTCGGGTGTTTGCTGGAGGCGCATAGAAAAGATGCAGGCGGCAGGGGTGATCGAAGGCCAAGAGGCCGTGATCGACTGGGCCGCCTTGGGCTACGCGGTTGAGGTCTCGTTGCGGATCACGCTGGACAAGACGCAGGCTCGGGCATTTGACGAATTCACCGCGGCCGCGCGCGAGGTTGCCGAGGTGATCGAAATTCAGACCTTCCTTGGCCGCGTGGATGTGCGCCTTTCGGTGCTTGCGCGGGACATGGCCCACTATCAGCAGGTCTATCGGGACCGCATTCTGACCCTGCCGCATATTGCCGATATCGAAGCCTTGATGCACATCGCGCGCCTTAAACGGGATGAGGTGCTGCCAGTATGATCGAGCTGGATGAGATCGACCGCAAGATCCTGCGAGCGCTGGTTCAGGACGCAACCCAAAGCGCCGGCGCGCTTGGGCGTCGTCTGGACCTGTCGCAACCCGCCACGTGGCGGCGCATTCGCCGGCTGGAAGAGGCGGGCGTAATCAAGGGCCGTCGTCTACGCCTGAATGCCGAGGCTTTGGGGTTCGGCGTCACCGTCTTTCTCGGCGTCAAGCTGGCGCGCAAAGGGCAGGCGAGCCTTGAGGATTTCGAGCGCGCCGTCAGCGCCATCCCCGAGGTACAGACCGTCGAGCATGTTTTAGGGTTATACGACTATCGCCTGCGCGTGGTGGCGCGGGATCTTTCGGATTTCGAACGGGTCCTGCGGCGGCGGATCATGACCCTTCCGGGTGCCGGCGATGTCGAGGCAAATGTCTTGCTCAGCGAAGAACGTTTGCCCGGGCCAATTGGCTGAACGGGATCAGTATTTGGTGCGGATGCAGAAGCCCGGATGATGCGTCATCCGCGCAAAGGTCAGGGGTTTTTCATCCTTCCAGGTTGTGCGCTCCAATTGAATCATCGACGTGCCTGCGGTGGTGCCCATGAACTCGGCCAATCGGCTGTCGGCTGACACGGCGCAAAAGGCAACCTCGGCATCGGTGAACGGTGCTGCATTCAGCAGCCATTCGTGCGGGCCATTGTCGCTCAGGTCGGCCTGCTCGACTTGGGGGACGGTTTCAAGGTTGATCCAGCGCTCTTCTAACTGAAACGGTCTGTTGTCGGAGTAGTGCATGCAAATGACGTGCAGGATGCGCGCATCTGGCGCGACGCTGAGCTGCGATGCCAGCCAGCCGGGGCTGGTGACAACGTTGCGCTCGACCAGGGCATAGCGATACGCCGCGTTCTGGTTTTCAACCACCTGACGAGTCAACGAAAACTCCAGCTTGGCATGTTTGCTGGGCTCTTTCTTGACGCGTGTTCCGCTTTTGCGTTTGCGTTCGACGACCCCTTGATCGGCCAGTTCGCGCAGGGCGCGGTTGACGGTCGCGCGGGCGCAATTGAATTCTTCCGCCAGCTGGGTCTCGGTAGGCAGCAATGATCCCTGAGGCCAAATTCGGCTTTCGATCCTGCGCTTTACTTCATCTCGAACACTCTGAAAGCTGATCCGCTTATTTGCAGTCACGGGTTTTAATTTCCCTTCGTTTTAAAAGTGTATGCATCTGGGCAGAAGCACGCAGAAGTGTAAAGGGTATGTGATACTAGTTGGCGTCAATACTAAAATAATGGCGTGTTTGAGGGTTAATTTTTTCTGAAAAACAAAGATGACTTTGCGTCACCTTTTCGTCGGAAATGCGCTTTACCCGCAATGATAATGTGTTGAAGGTGCCGTCAACACTGATTGAAAGGACATCAAATGCCCGCCTTGCTGGATTCCATCGACCCAAATGGCCTGGAAGAATTTTCGGTTGTGTTCACGGACCGATCCCTGAATCACATGTCTGCGAGCTTTCAGCAGGTGATGCGCGATATCTCGGGCATGCTGAAGCAAGTCTACAATGCGGATGGCGTTGCCATAATCCCGGGTGGTGGCACCTATGGGATGGAGGCCGTGGCCCGTCAATTTGCCCGTGATGCCAATGTCTTGGTGGTGCGCAACGGGTGGTTTTCCTACCGTTGGAGCCAGATTATCGAAAACGGCGCTCTGACTGGATCGGTCACGGTGATGAAGGCGCGTGAGACAGGCAATGACAGTCCTTCGCCGTTTGCGCCCGCACCAATTGACGATGTGGTTGCGACGATCCGCGAGCAGCGCCCGGATGTGGTGTTTGCCCCGCATGTGGAAACCTCGGCCGGGGTGATTCTTCCGGATGACTATGTTTCGGCCATGGCTGCAGCAGCGCATGAGGTCGGCGCGCTGATGGTTCTGGATTGCATCGCGTCGGGCTGCGTGTGGGTCGACATGAAGGCCACCGGTGTGGACGTTCTGATCTCGGCCCCCCAGAAAGGGTGGAGCGCGTCGCCTTGTGCCGGTCTGGTCATGCTCTCGGACCGGGCCGAGGCGCGGCTGCAGGACACCCAGTCCGACAGCTTTGCCATTGATCTCAAGAAGTGGCGGCAAATCATGCAGGCCTATGAGGATGGTGGTCATGCCTATCACGCGACCATGCCAACCGACGCGCTGCGCGCGTTCCGCGATACGATGGCCGAGACGCAGGACTACGGCTTTGAAAAGCTGCGCGAGGCGCAATGGGCCTTGGGCAATGGCGTGCGTGCAATGCTGAAGGACAAGGGCATCGTTTCAGTCGCGGCCGAGGGCTTTGGCGCTCCGGGCGTCGTGGTCAGCTATACCGCCGATCCCGAGATCCAGAACGGCAAGAAATTCGCCGCTTTGGGGATGCAGATCGCGGCTGGTGTGCCGCTGCAATGTGATGAGCCTGCCGGTTTCAGCACGTTCCGGTTGGGTCTGTTCGGTCTCGACAAGCTCTATGACGTCGACGGCACGATTGCGCGTTTGAAGCGCGTGTTGGATCAAGTTCTGTAAGCCGCTAGGGCCTCAGCGCATGCCAAGGCCCATCTGCATCAACGTTTTGCGCACCGGCGCCATGGAATAAAGTGCGTTGAGGCCCATGGCGCGTGCATCCCTCAGGGGCCGCGCCTCAAGCATTGAGGTGCGGTTCAGAAGGTCGATCCCCTTCACCCGCAGCTCGATCTCGGTATGGCGGGCTTTGTGGTAGGCCTCAAGCATCTGTGCATCGCCCAGAGTGTCGGGCCGGGCCTGTGCAAGGTCCAGCAGGGTTCGCAGATCGCCCAGAGACATGTTTAGACCCTGCGCGCCGATGGGCGGCACGACATGGGCGGCTTCGGCCATCAGGGCAATACGTTCACCCGACAACCGCTCAGCCGATTGGCTGATGATCGGCCAGATCGTGCGGCGTGAGGCCAGCTTCAAAGGTCCAAACAACCCGCAGGAGCGTTCTGTCATCGCGGCCTCAAAAGCATCTGCGTCGAGGTTCAGCAACTCGACCGCGCGCGGACCGCGCTCCATCCAGACAATGGCCGACGATGGCTGACCCTGCCAATCGGGCAAGGGCACCAAGGTGAATGGCCCGCCAGAACGGTGGATCTCGGTCGAGACATTCTCATGCGCGATTGGGTGTGTCACCGCAAAGGCCAGGGCCTTTTGACCGTAACGCGTGGTGTGAACGGAAATCCCGGCGGCTTCGCGCATCGGTGAGTTGCGACCGTCTGCGGCGATCACCAGCTTGCAGCGGATACGGCTGCCGTCGCTCAGCCCTACTCGGGCCTCGGCGGTGCGGGTGAACAGGCTGACCGTTGCGGTGCCGGGGCGGAAATCGACATTGGGCAGTTCCGACAGGCGCGCGACCATCTCGCGCCGCAGCAGCCAGTTGGGCAGGTTCCAGCCAAAAGGTTGTTCGGAAATGTCCGAGGCGTTGAAGTCCCGCACGACGCGCGGTTCGGGAACGTCGCCGCCCGCGTCAACGATCCGCATAACTTGCAGCGGTGCGGCGTGGCTGTCCAGCCGGTCCCACACTCCGCATTGTTCCAGCAAAATGCGAGAGGGTTGCAGAAACGCTGTGGTCCGCAGGTCAGAGCCATCAACGTCGCGTTCGGTGATCGGCGGTGTTGGGTCCACGCAGACCACGTTGAACCCGGCGGCGCCGAATGCGGCGGCAGCGGTCAGCCCGGCGATGCCGCCGCCGGAAATCAGGATGTCACAGCTGTCAGTCATGGCGCATTCTCCGTTCCCGGCAAAACCTAGTTCGATTCCCGGCGGTGCGCCAAGCGACATCCTGTCCCGCGTGTTAGCCGCGTGAAATCAGGATGAGGACCAGAAACATAACCGGAACCATCATCAATGCGGGGATGTAGAGGCCGGGCAGACCAAACAGCAATGCCGAACAGCCCCACATGCTGACAATCGCAGCGGCGGTATAGCCCAGATCCTCGGGGCGGCCATCGGCCACGTCGCGGGCCATCCAGCCAAAGAGGGGAATTGCAAAAAGCAGGCGCTGCCAAATCGGCAGGCGCTGCGGCATCATTGTCGCGGTCATCGGGGTCTCCGTTCTGTTCGTCGCAGACCGGCATATAGGGATGATTTTGCAGCTGCAGAATATACAGATCGTCGCAGTGTGACAGCCTATCGCAGGCGGGCGAGGAAGGCGGTCAGATCGTCGGTATGATGGTGGATATGATCGGCATCATGCGGGTCGGGTGCGACGTGAACCGTGCGCATTCCCATCTCATGCGGGGCAGCCAGATTGCGCGGATCGTCTTCGAACATCGCAGCCGTTTCCGCTGTGATCCCGTCTTTTGTAAAGATTGCCTCGAACGCGGCCTTTTCGGGTTTAGGCCGATATCCGGCATGCTCGACCCCGTAGATGGCATCAAACAGACCGGTCAGCCCACGCGCTTCAAGGACACGCTCGGCATAAGGCGCGCTGCCATTGGTGTAGACGATGCGGCGACCGGGCAGGGCGCGGATATGGTCAGCCAGTTCGGCGTCCGGGTCCATATGGCTCAGGTCGACTTGGTGAACTGCGTGCAAGTAGGGGGCGGGGTCCAGATCATACTCGGCCATCAAACCCGCCAGCGTGGTTCCGTATTCGCGCCAGTAGTGCCCCCGCAGCCGATCAGCCTCAGCCCGGTCGACGCCGATGGCTTGCACGACGTAATCCGTCATCAACACCTCGATCTGATCGAACAGGCGCATCCGTGGCGGGTAGAGGGTGTTGTCCAGATCGAACACCCATTGCGTGACGTGGCTGAAGGACGGTTTGACCATGCCTACGGTGTAGGGCGCTGGGGGCAGGTTTTCAATGCCGCACTTGATTGCAGACGGTTAGGACGGATAGACAGGTCCGAACGAGGAGACCAATCGCCCCATGCCCCAGTCCAGACACCCCAGCAAAGACGCGTATACGCTTATACTCGACGCCATTGATGTCGGTATCTACAAGCCCGGAGATCGTCTTGTCGAAAGCGAATTGGCCGAACGGTTCGGCGTATCCCGCACCCCCATTCGCGAGGCGCTGCAACGTCTGGAAACGCAGTCTCTGTTGGAGCGGGACGGGCGGTCGCTGATCGTGGCCTCCCTGAACCACAACCAGATGGCCGAGCTTTACATCGTGCGGCGCGAGTTGGAGGGGTTGGCCGCAAGCCTCGCGGCCAAACATGCGACCGAGGAAGAAATTCGCGTGTTGCAGGAGATGGTCGCCGAGGATGATGCCTTGGTCGATGATCCGGCGGCGTTGTCGCGCGCGAATCGACGGTTTCACGAGCAGATCCATTTGGCCTCGCACAACCGCTATCTGGTGCAGCAACTGGACCTTGTGCATCGGACCATGGCGCTGATGGCGACCACGTCTCTGGCGGCGCAAGGGCGCAGTGAAATCGCGCAGAGCGAACACAAGGGCATCGTCGAAGCCATCGCTGCACGGGACGAAGAGGGCGCGGCGAAAGCGCTGAAAGAGCATATCTCGGTCGCGTTCATGACCCGTTTGAAGCAGGATGCGATCCGGCGCGACGGCTAAAGCGTTTTGCGTTTTATCTGAGGTAAAGCTATCGAAATGCGCGTTCGACGATAGGGAGAGGCAGCGTATTTCGATTCAAATCAAACGCAAAGCGATCTAGGCGTCCTGCGGCGGCAGGTCCTCGGAGGCCTGCCCGTGTTGGGTTTTGTCCCAGAAGAACGGTTTGGCGGCCAGTTCCCACAATGCTTTGTAGGCCGCCACGACCCCGAGCGGGTAATAGAGGATCATCGTAGGGACCCAGGGTAGCAGGAACCGTCGCTCTTTCGCCCAGACGGCGATGACGCCGATGATGAAGTTCAACGCTTCTGCGGCCAGAAACAGCCAGATCAGGGTTTTGAAGGTCTGCATCGGGGTCACCTGGAGGAACGGGTTGTTCAGCCCCAAGGTGGTCAGCCAGAACATCCACAAGACGGGGGCCAGCAAAAACTGCCCGACCGTACCCATAAAAAAAGCCTGAATACCGATGAATTTCAGCGGTCCCAGATCTCGCAGTAGGCGCAGCGGTGCTCGCATATGGACAAGGTAGGTGACCATGAAGCCTTTGAGCCAGCGCGAGCGTTGCTTGACCCAGGGCCAGGCGCGAAAGTTGGCCTCTTCAAAGGTGGTGGTGTTCACGATCTCGGTCCGGTAGCCGGCGCGGCAGAGGCGCACTCCCAGATCGGCGTCCTCGGTCACGTTATGGGCGTCCCAGCCGCCAAGTTCCAGCAGCTTGTCGCGGCGAAAGAAGAACGTCGTGCCGCCCAGAGGGACCACGAACCCCAGCTTGGCGATCCCCGGAAGAATTACGCGGAACCAACTGTTATATTCGATGGTAAAGCAGCGAGAGCGCCAGTTGGTGCGCGGGTTGTAGTAATCCAGCGCGCCTTGGAGGCAGACAACGTCAGGTGCAGCCTGCGTGAAATGATCAACGACCCGCTCAATCTGGTCGGGTTGTGGGGCATCTTCGGCATCCCAAACCCCGAGAATGTCGCCCCGACAGAAATCCAAAGCGTAGTTCATGGCGCGAGGTTTGGTGGTCAGGCCGTTCAGCTCAGGTACTTCGATGGTTCGGATCCAACCGGGAAGGTCAACCTTTGACAATGTGTCCCGCGTGACATCGTCTTTTTCCTCCAGCACTAAAATCACGTCCAAAAGCGCCTTGGGGTAGGTCAGGCGCTGAAGGCGCCGGATCAACGCTCCTGCGATCTCACGCTCTTTGTACAAAGGAACCATGATCGACACGCAGGGCTGCCGCAGAGCGGTCACCGGCGAGGAGGGTGCAGGCTGCGGCCGCAAAGCTTTGTAGGCAAAGGCCAAGAGGCCCGAGAACCGCATGATCATGAACAACAGCAGCGACACCACAGCCGCGGTCGCCAGAACGGCCATTCCAGTCAGCGGAAACGAGACGAAGGCCAGTAACGCCAGCGCAACAATGCTGGCGCTGCGGGTTCGGCTCCAGGCGGTCCAGGTGCGGCAGCTCTGATCCTCGGTCACGCGGGCCTCGGCGTTCTGGGCCAACTGGTTCGAGAAAATCTGCGCAATCGAGCGGTCGATCTGATCGGCAGCCGCGACAACCGGAACGATGGTCAAATCATAGCTCGCCATTTCGGCCGAGACCGTGGGAAAGCGATCCGGTCGCGCGGTGGCGACGAACAGAAACGGACCAATCCGCAGCCACGGGATCACATTGTGCCGCAGCCAGAACTCCATTGGTTTAAGAGTGCTTAACTCTGCCGAAGGCGGGGTTTGTAGCAGATCGGCGATCTGCAGATTGGTTTGCGCGGACAAAGCGGCCAGAACATCTTTGCGGCTGGCCCAGCCTTCACTCACCATAATTTCTCCGAGCGGAGCGTTCTGGCGGGCCTGAAGGTCCAACGCTTGATCCAGCTGGTCCTGCGTTATCACCCCGGCATCAACCAGACACGCCCCTACGGGTTTGCGAAGCTCAGGCGACGGGATCGGATGTGTTGCAGAGATTTGTTGTGCGTTCAAATCAACCATAAAAGAAAAAACCCCGACGCCTTTTGTTGGCGTCAGGGTTGAACGACTAAGGTTAACGCACGGTTAACTCTGATAAACACACGGAATTTTGGTGTTTACGCCTGTGCTTTTGCGTCCGCCATCGCGCTGGCAAAACGTTCAAACAGGTAGAAACTGTCCTGCGGTCCGGGGGAGGCCTCGGGGTGGTATTGAACCGAATACACCGGGCGGTCGGTCATGCGGATGCCGCAGTTGGAGCCGTCAAACAACGAACGGTGCGTTTCCACCACGCCGTCGGGCAGTGACTGAGCGTCCACCGCGAATCCGTGGTTCATCGAGGTGATCTCGACCTTGCCGGTTTCCAGATCCTTGACCGGGTGGTTCGCGCCGTGGTGGCCGTGGTTCATCTTGACGGTCTGCCCGCCAAGCGCCAAGGCCAGCATCTGGTGACCGAGGCAAATACCGAACACCGGCAGCTTGGTGGTGTCGAGGATCTCCTTGATCATCGGTACGGCATATTCGCCTGTGGCCGCCGGATCGCCGGGGCCGTTGGACAGGAAGACGCCATCAGGCTCATGGGCCAGAACCTCGCCCGCTGTGGCAGTTGCGGGCAGAACGGTCACGTCACATCCGGCCGACGCCAGGCAGCGCAGGATGTTGCGCTTTGCGCCAAAATCAAGTGCGACAACCTTGTGGGCAGGGGCCTCTTGCCGCTGGTAGCCGTCTGGCCAGGCCCAACGCATCTCATCCCAGCGGTAGCTTTGGGCGCAGGTGACGTCCTTCGCGAGGTCCATCCCTTCAAGCCCCGCAAAGCCGCGCGCGGCGGAAACCAGAGCTTCGATATCGAAGTTGCCCTCTGGGTCGTGGGCCAATGCGACGTGCGGCGCACCCTGCTGGCGGATCGCGCGGGTCAGGCGGCGGGTGTCTACGCCACCGATCGCGATACGGCCACGACGCTCCAACCATCCCTTCAACTCTTCGGCCGAGCGCCAGTTTGACGGCTCGGTCGGGTCCCATTTGACGACCATGCCCGCAGCCACCGGATCGCCGGTTTCGTCGTCTTCAGGGTTCACGCCGACATTGCCGATATGCGGGAAAGTGAAAGTGACAATCTGCCCGGCATAGGAGGGGTCGGTCATGATCTCTTGATAACCGGTCATGGCAGTGTTGAAGCACAGCTCGGCCACGGTCTGTCCGGTGGCGCCGAAGCCCATTCCGTAGAACAAAGTTCCGTCGGCCAAAGCCAGACATGCGGTGGGCTTGGACGGGGCGTTCTGGGCCATGGCACAACTCTCCTGCAGGTAAATCGGCGCATACCTAAGGGGGTTATACGTTCGGGTCAAGTCTGATCATTTTTTAGGCTATCTTTGTTTTTCAATAGGTTAGCGGTATTCACCCCCTGTTGTGTCACGCTTTTTGTTTGGATATGTTCGGGGTTCCTTTGTCATGGGGATGGACAAACCATATGGACATGCGATCACGGGTGAATGCCGCTCTGAAGCAAGCGATGAAAGACAAGGCGGCTGAGAGGCTGTCGACTCTGCGGTTGATTAATGCTGCGATCAAGGATCGCGATATCGCCGCGCGCGGCTCGCAAAACGAAGAGGCCAAGGGCTGCGGTGACGCCGAGGTTCTTGAAATTCTTGGTAAAATGACCAAGCAGCGCAAGGAAAGCGCCCGCGCCTATGAAGAGGGCGGACGTCTGGATCTGGCGGAACGGGAATTGCTGGAAGTCTCGGTGATCGAGGAATTCCTGCCCAAGCAGCTGGATGAAGATGAAGTCTCGAAAGCAATTCAGACCGCTATCACCGCGACCGGGGCGGGCTCGATCCGCGATATGGGCAAAGTGATGGGCGAGTTGAAGACGCGATACACCGGGCAGATGGATTTCGGCAAGGTCGGTCCGATGGTCAAAGACCATCTGTGTACCGCCTCGAACGGCGACTGCTGAGGCTGAACCTCTACTGCGCGGCCGGTCCGCGCAGTTTTGCTATCAGGTCGTCATAGAGGGTGATCCGCTCATCCTCGGACAGAAACGCGCCAATCTCGACCTCGCGACCAGCTCCGATCAGGGTCACGTAGTGCGGCACTGGCCCACCGGTTTCGTGCATCTCGGGGCGGGCCCAATACCTGTTGCAAGACCATTCCTGCTGCTGTTTTCCCGGTGACTGATGGATCAGACGCGCCTGTGAGCCGCTGAGGGTCAGAACCTCGACCGCGCTGCGCGCTCGGTAGTTCGTCTGGATCGCGAGCCACAGGCCCAGAACTGTCAGCAACAGGAAGGGCAGCAACCCCCACAAGACTACCGATCCCAGCATGGCCAGAACGGGAATAAGACCGAAGGTGAAAACCGACAGAATCACAATCATCGCGCCGCGCGGAGGCAATGAGTTATGCGGCCAGAGGCGCAATTCCTGTTCTGTGTCCGAGGTATGATTCCATTGATAGGGCATAGTGGAAAACTAGCGCAAAGTTATGTGCTGTCTAAGGTTAAAGATCACACGACGTGGCCAACTCGGACCCAAGATAAAGCATCGTCCAATCTGTCATCGCCCCAGAAAACCTCGCCCCTTACGACAAGGCTAGGTGCGCCAAAAACCCCGAGGCGTTTTGCTTGTTCGGTTTCAGCCTCTAGCGCCGCGACGGCATCGGGGCTGCGCGCGCGAGAAAGGACAAGGCGGGGATCTTGCTGGCACCGCAAAAGGGCCTCGGACAGAGCAGTCTCACTGCCTGCTTCGACGCCGTCTTCAAACCAGATCCGATAGAGGTTCTGGGTGAAATCCTTGCCCCAACCCTCACTCATCCCGAGTAGGGCGATCTGATTGGCCACAGGCAGGTCCGAAATGGGGTAGGGCGCGGGCAGCTTGGCATGGATGTGATACTTGGCCGCCCGGCGTTCGATATCACGCCACATATATGCAGATTTCACCGGCTTACCTGCAAAGGGCACGTTCTGCTGTTCGGACATCACGCTGCGCACGTTGAACGGGCGCCAACGCACTGAGGCGTCGTTATCAGTGCACCAATCATCAAGGCGCATGATCGTCAGAAAGCTGTATGTGCTTCCGATCGAATACCAAAAGTCAATTTCGGGCATCTGGACCCTCCCCGGATTGCCGGATGAGTTTCCCTTACCAGAATAGCCTATTTTGCCCGTTCTGGCGATGTGTTGTTCCAAAAGGTAAATGCGCAAAGAAAAACCCCGCCGGGATGGCGGGGTTTTCTTGGTTTCTCAGCCGGGGCTTAGTGCGCGTGGCCTTTGTCCCAGTCTTCCTGCTTTGGCAGCTGCTCGAACGTGTGCTCGGGCGGTGGCGTCGGCAGGGTCCATTCCAGCGTATCCGCGTACTCGTTCCACGGGTTCGGACGTGTTTCCTTTGCGCCGCGGAAGAGGGCGTAGAACACGATGCCGAAGAACAGCAGGAACGAAGCGAAGGACACGAATGCACCGATCGACGACACGAAGTTCCACTGAGCGAACGCCTCAGGGTAGTCGATATAGCGGCGCGGCATGCCCTGACGGCCCAGGAAGTGCTGCGGGAAGAAGGTCAGGTTCGCGCCGATGAAGAACATCCAGAAGTGGATCTTGCCCCAGAACTCGGAATACTGGCGGCCTGTCATCTTCGAGAAGTAGAAGTAGACGCCAGCGAAGATCGCAAAGACGGCACCCAAGCTCATCACATAGTGGAAGTGTGCCACTACGTAGTAGGTGTCGTGATAGGCGCGGTCGATACCAGCCTGCGACAGAACCACACCGGTCACACCGCCAACGGTGAACAGGAACAGGAAGCCGAAGGCGAACAGCATCGGTGTCTTGAACTCGATCGAGCCGCCCCACATGGTCGCGATCCACGAGAAGACCTTAACACCAGTCGGAACCGCAATGACCATAGTGGCCAGCATGAAATAGGCCTGCTGACGCAGCGACATGCCAACGGTGTACATGTGGTGCGCCCATACGACGAAGCCCAGAACACCGATCGCGATGATTGCCCAGACCATCGGCAGGTAACCGAAGATCGGCTTGCGCGCGAAGGTCGCGATCACGTGGCTGATGATGCCGAAACCGGGCAGGATCACGATGTACACTTCCGGGTGGCCGAAGAACCACAGGATGTGCTGATACAGGATCGGGTCACCGCCACCGGCTGGATCAAAGAAGGTGAAGCCGAAGTTGCGGTCCATCAGCAGCATGGTGATTGCGCCTGCCAGAACCGGCAGCGACAGCAGAATCAGCCACGAAGTGACAAAGATCGACCAGCTGAACAGCGGCACCTTGAACAGGGTCATGCCCGGGGCACGCATGTTCAGGAAGGTTGTGATCATGTTGATCGCGCCCAGAATCGATGACGCCCCCGAGACGTGAACGGCGAAGATCGCAAGGTCCATGGACATGCCGCCCTCGGTCGTGGACAACGGCGGGTAAAGAACCCAGCCCACGCCTGAACCCAACTGGTCGTTACCGCCGGGGCTGAGCAGCGAGGCCACACCCAGAGAGGTACCAGCGACGTACAGCCAGAAGGACAAGTTGTTCATCCGCGGGAACGCCATATCCGGGGCACCGATCTGCAACGGCATGAAATAGTTGCCAAATCCGCCGAACAGGGCAGGGATGACAACGAAGAACATCATCAGAACACCGTGATAGGTGATCATCACGTTCCACAGATGGCCGTTAGGTGTACATGGATCGGCCATGAAGCCTTCCAGGCACATGTACTGAACACCGGGGTGCATCAGCTCAAGCCGCATGTAAACGGTCATCGCCACCGAGATGAACCCGGCGATAGCCGAGAAGATCAGGTAGAGAATCCCGATGTCCTTGTGGTTGGTCGACATGAACCAGCGCTGAAAGAACGAGCGCTCGTCTTCATGATCGTGGCCATGAATGGCTGCGTCTGCCATTTTAGGTGCCTCCTGTTGCAACTACGCCGCGCAACCAGACCTCTCCGGTGCGCGGGATTACTGCTGGTTTTAGATTGCGTTGAGGTTGCCTTCAATGGCCGAGTTTGATCTGGATCAAGAATAATTGTCGCGGGCAGAGCGCTGCGCCGCGAATTCAGATCATCGATGGGTCGAATCTGGCTATTTCATCCCAGCTTTCAAGAGGTCACGCAGGTTCGTCAGCCTGAATCGGCCGAGTTCCGCCTTGACCGACGCACGTTCGAACCGCAGAACTTCTTTGAACCCATTGCAAATTCAGAGGCCCGACATGTCAGCATATGATCCGGACAATATTTTCGCCAAAATCCTGCGCGGCGAAATCCCCTCGACCCGCGTATACGAAGATGATGAGACGCTGGCATTCATGGACATCATGCCTCGTGCCGATGGTCATCTGCTGGTCATCCCGAAAACCCCGTGCCGCAATGTGCTGGACGCCACGCCCGAGCAGTTGAATGCCGTTATGGCGACCGTTCAGAAACTGGCCCGCGCTGCCAAGCGGGCGTTCGACGCCGGTGGGGTGACCATTCAGCAGTTCAACGAAGCCGCAGGCGGGCAGGAGGTCTTCCACCTGCATTTCCACATTCTGCCCCGACATGAAGGTGAACCCCTGCGCGCACCCGGCAAGATGGGAGATTTCGAAGTGATCGCTAAACACGCCGAGCAGATCAAGGCGGCGCTCTAGCTCTCGGCGATGCGGGAATTCGGGTATTGGGCCGTCCGAACTGCCTTAAGCATAGCCCGGAAACGAAATTGCCGTTCCGATTTGGGGTCGGAACGGCAGACTCGTACTCATACACATTACGGGTCACCGGAGCAGATCCGGGTTACCGGTTAACATACCACTCACTCAAGACTGGTAGGACAATGTTACTCTTTAACCGGGCGAATGTATGCCGGTTTAATGGAATTTGGTTAAGCTTTTACTTAAATGGCCACAATTGCTGTCGAATATTGCAGGGTTGAAATGACCGATAGCTGCAGCTTGGAAACAGAGGGGCGCGTGCGTAGGGATTGTACGTGGATTTGGGCGCCTCAGCGATTCGATCAAGGCATTTGATGCGCTAGGCTCAGGACGCATAGCCAATAGGAAAAGCGTGCGACGAACGCGGTTTCGAACAGGAACGTCTTGGGGCGCTAGTCCTACCTTATCGCCACGCGCCGCCGGTCCTTCAGCCCGCCAAACAAGATCGCGTATCTAGGTGCCTTGAACAACCTGCATGGCGCTCAAGTCGTTTTGCTATGCAACAGTAGGAAAGCTAAGGCGCGGCAATGGTGATCCGTCAAAGACGAACGCAAAGCAACTTTTAAGTTACAAAGAAAAGTCGCGGCATCGAGGGGAAGCGGCCAAGCTATTGTTTTTGTTGGTGCGGTCGAGATGCATTGAAGACTTGAATACGCACAATTCCGACCATTTCAGGTTGCCTCAGTAGTTCTTATAAAGCTCTGTAAAACATGAAATTATGGTTTCCATTCACGTCAGAGTGGTTCACTGTGTCTCACAGTACAAGGTGGACCAGAGGGTGGACCAATGCCTGCACTCAACAAGCTATCGTCATTGCAGGTAAAGAATGCCCAACCCGGCAAATACTCGGACGGCGGGGGGCTCTGGTTGCATAAAAAAGATGGTGATGGTGGCAAATGGTTCCTTCGGGTTCACGTCCACGGGCGTCGTAGAGAGATGGGATTAGGTGCTTTGTCTGCCGTTTCTCTGAAAGAAGCCCGCGAAGAGGCCGAGAAATGGCGGGCCGTCGCCCGTCAAGGAAAAGACCCGATCAAAGAACGGGAACGGATACGCCGGGAAGCCGCTAAAGCTGATCACACCCTAATGATGGTAGCGAAGGAAGCCTTTGCAGCCCGTCAGGCCGAACTAAAGGGCGATGGCAAAGCTGGGCGTTGGTTCTCACCGCTGGAACTTCATGTCCTTCCCAAACTTGGTAACGTGCCGATTGAAGAGATTGATCAACAGGACATCAAAAACACCCTCGCCCCTATCTGGCATTCCAAAGGTGAAACCGCGAAGAAGGCGATGGATCGTTTGGGCATCGTTTTCCGGCACGGTGCAGCGATGGGACTGGATGTGGACCTACAAGCTACGATGAAGGCGAAAGCCCTACTCGGAAAGTCCCGTCAGGTTCGCAAGCACATTCCTGCTATGCCTTGGATTGACGTGCCCACCTTTTATGACAGCCTTGACGACGGCTCGGTCACGCATCTTGCATTTCGGTTGTTGATCCTGACATCAGTGAGGTCCAAACCCTTGCGTTTCATTCATGTGGACGAATTGCACGGTGATACATGGGTCATTCCGGCAGACAAGATGAAGACCACCAAAGAGTTTCATGTGCCTCTGTCCAATGAAGCCCAGCGCATCATCAAACAAGCCACGGCATTCGAAAAGGAAGGCTACCTGTTTCCGAATGTCCGAAAGGGTGTCATCTCCGATGCCACCATGTCCCGCCTGATGGGGCGTCAGGGCTTAGAGGCACGCCCCCATGGGTTCCGATCCAGCTTCCGGACGTGGTGCGCGGAAGCAACCGACACGCCGCGCGAAGTCGCCGAGATGGCGCTTGCGCATGAGACCGGCAGTAAGGTGGAACGTACCTACAGGAGAACGGACTTTCTTGAACAACGCCGCGCGCTCATGGAGCGCTGGGCGCAGCATGTAACAGGCCAGAGTGCCGAGGTTTTGAAACTGGTTGCAAAATGACCGTAAAACATATCGAACAAGCAGTCTCTATCTCGAAGAAGAAATGGACGCCGGATAATGATGTCCACCCGCTGCACGAAAACCCGGAGTTATCTTTCAACCGAGAAGGAATGTTTGACATTGATCCAAAGGAGTTGACGGCGCAACTGGTGGTCTTGAGCGCGCAAATCTCCAAAGAAACGGCATTGTTCGAAGATGTTCTAGCGGAGGCAATTGAGACTGCAGACCATGCGGCGGAACCGTATTCGCGCCCTCTTGTCATGTCGGGTATTGCAGACAGGCTGGTTGCGGCTTGCGAAATATTAGATGACATTCCACACGGGTACCATGACGCCCTACTAGCTGCGTTCGATCTAGCTTTTGGTGCTGGCAGAGACTACCAGCACATAGAGTTTGATGAAAAGTTTCTTCCGAAAATTGTGCAAGCCTATCAAAGAAACATACAGATAAATGAGAACGAAGGCAGAAGCGAACACAATAGAAGGAAGAAAGAGAACGCCAAACTCTGGCAACGAGTTGCTGTCAAAAAAATTGAAGAACTCGGGCATGTTAGTTTCTTTGAAGAGCGACTTCGCAAAGAACAAGCTGGGTTAATTGGGGACACCCTGAGTGCTAGTGGATTTCACCTTAGCGAAGGGACAATCAAGAACTGGTTGAACAAATACCAAAAGGAAATTCACTCGTTCGAGTGAGTTCCACACTACTCAAGCAAGAACTGACTGGACCTGATACCTCTGAGCGCAAACAGACCAAACTGGAAGCGTTTAGCATGAGTACGAAGCACAAATACAGCACCCTACGCGAATTGACCGAAACCTACCCGTTCAGCGGTCCGACCATTTACCGGATGATCAAAAAGGGGCAGTTTCCCAAGCCGCTCAAGATCGGCAGCCGATCCTATTGGATTGCCGATGAAGTTGAAGATGCAATGCAGGCACTGGCGGACGCTCGCGGCGGATAATCAAGAACAGTTCTGGAAACACCTCGATGGTAATGCATCACCAACTGCCCTTCGCACCACCGATCAAACACTAATCTGAGATTTTCCGATGGAAGAGATAACCGATCTCGTGGATCACCACGGGACACCCTACACTTGTGCCGAAAAGACCTCTAATCGGCTAGATAACCGCGAGTGCTCCGACACCTACTCTAAAATTGTGTTCGCTACAGACAATTACCGCGTGATTGTCAGCAAAGATACAATCCAATGGATTATCCAGCGCCGGAGACCCGCTAAACAGCCCGCTGGGCGTGCATGGAACCCTCTAGGCTGCTGCGTAACTCGTGCTGCCCTTTTGCGTCTGTGGCGCAAGCACACAGGTTCTGTTCCGAATGAATTAGCAGCCCTGCCGGATAACTTCGTCCGTTGCGCGAAAAAGTTGGGCTGAGTAATGGCAGCACCCAACGACCTGACCGCCCAGTGCATTTTGGTGCAACCAGTTGCACGACCAGGCAATGTGAAGAGCTGGCCCCAAAAGCGGGGGCTGGCTCATCAGACGTTCAACGAAAAGAGCCACGCCATCGCAACGGCGAAGGCATCTGGAAAGCGATTGAACCCTGTTGTGCGCGATTTCCTTCGCAACCCCAAGGTCCGACTGAGCGCGGCATTGCGTGCGCTGGGCGGAGAGCCGGGCGAATTTGAGGCCGTCGAGCTAGGTAAGAATGTGAACGCATGGGCAGAAAGCTACGCGCCCGTCGCTTGGTACTTCACATCGAAAGCAGACGGATCGTCCCGGCCTATCTGCCTTCTGCCGCCGAACCTGAAAGCGGTCCACTACATGATTGCCGAAGCAGTCGCACAGCAACTTGAGCGAAGTGACGCACTCTACGGCGTGCCCGGTTTCAGCCGAGATGACGCAGCACGGAACCTGAAAACCCTGCAATCTGCCGGATATGTCCACTTAGCCAAGACGGACATCGTTGACTGCTTTCAGAGCATCAATCCCAACGCCCTTTATGAACTGCCACTACCACAGGAGGTGACACGCCGAGCACTAGACCTACGTAACTTGTCCTTCATTGAGAACCGGGACCATAGGGCATCTCAACTCTCCTATAGTTCCTCTCTCTGTGTACATCATGGACGCCACAAGGCAAGCGGGCCGAAAGGCCTAATGCAAGGCTCCCCGGCTTCCAACATCATCCTCGCTTGGCTGTTGAACAGCATCCCCAGCGTGGATGATGCCAAGGTCATGCTCTGCTTCGACAACATCATTGTTGCAGCACGTTCGATGGCTGCCTGCCGGGAGATGGTTGATACCTTGACCGCTCATTTTGAACGGTGCCGTGCTGGCCCGCTTGCGCTGTGTGATCCCGAATTCGCCGAAAACACCCCTATGGAATTCCTGGGGTATGTGTTTGACCCAGCCCGATCCGACATAGGTATCGGGGATGGCGCGCGACACAGGTTGGAGCACCGCCTGTCGCATGCGGAAACGGAGGACGAAACCAAACTTGCGAAACTCTGGCATGAGCATCAACGCCGTGTAGCAGAGAACAGGCTGTTTGAATTCATCGATCCGTTCAACGGGCACTACCCACTTGGGGTGTGGCAAGCCCTGCTGGATTTCCGTGCCGGTTTTCCGGCAGCCTCAGCGGAAGGTCAGGACCTGGCATTCTATCTGGAGAATTCCGCTCACGTCGCTGACATGCGTCAGAATTGGTACGTGAAGCACTTTCACAACAACCTGTTCGCCCAGCGCGGTACGTTAGAGGGTGCATCTATCCGGCAAATTTTCCGGATGTACTCCGACCAATCGAATTCACACTGAAAATCGGCGGCAGCGACAGACAGCAACCTGCCTGCGCTGCGCCCAATCATTCCCCAAAACCGAAAGGAAAAACAATGAACAACCACGAAGAATATCTGCTGGATGCGGGCGACGATTTAGAAACAGGATGGGCCTTGTTGAAGGACACACTGTACAAGCAGTCACCGGCAGGTATCGAGATCGAACGCCGGTTGCAGTACTTGCGCGACGTACACGATGATCGCCAACTTAAGCGTATGGCAGAAATGGATGCTTTGCGGCTTTCGGATGCCCCTGATGAACAAAAAGAACAGCGAATTCGTGAAATTCGCCGAGACGCAGCGGAGGACAAGGACCTCTTCCACGAGCTGAGTGAGCCCTTCGAACGCGAAAAAGAGCACCTTTGCGCGAGTTTGAAAGCGAACTACTTCAATAGCCGTGGCAAAGGTTCAGAAAATGGTCCTGACTGAGTTTCTCTTCGCTGCGGCCTATTGTGCAATCGGTAGCATCCTCTGGCGAATGATCGCGTTGCCCCGGCCATCTGCCCCCCACATCACTCGACTGGATGCGGTCACTCAAATCGAGCTGGAGATGATGCGCTGGGAAGAACCTCAAATGACCGGTGAAATGCTGCTGGTAAAGGGATCATTCATTCTGTTTTGGCCCGTTGCGTTGGCTCTCGGAGCCGCCAATGCCCTCTGGGAAAGCTTCTGTGCAACCGGTTGCAACTAACCTTGAACTTCGTGCTGGGCGTTGCAACTGGTTGCAGCGCCCACGTTTTAACCAATCTTAACCAACCGGAAATCGTTTCAGCTAAACATCCAACAAAATATGGGGTCCTACTTGCGCCTGTAGACACACATCACGCCTGTTAGGTCGCAATTTATAGTTGAAAGTCAAACTTGCGCCTCAATCGAAAATTTAGGCACCACTTGCCAGAGGCGATTTGGCTCAAAGTGACAATATCCAAACGCTTATCACGCCGCGAACCGCAAACGGGCAGCATCGAGTGAAAATGGAGTACCGCGCACAGAACGGGTTCGGCGGAATGAACGTTGAATACCAAGTCGCAATGATTTCGGGCAGCACGTGTGAGATAGTCAGCTTTCACTAATGCACAGCCCACTGCTGAAGTACCAAGAACGGAAAGAGAGCGTTGCAACTGGTTGCAGCGCCTTCGTCTAACCAAGCTTGACTTAATAGTTCCCAAAGAAAAGAGTGTCTGAAAAGCTCAATACTCTAGAGGCTATTTTAAGCTCACTTTTTGTGTTTCGCTCTTTCCCCAACTCCCAATTTGCACTCTGGGGTTGCGGTTGGCTCCCACTAACTCAAATACTTCCCAATGAGATTCGGGATCCGAAAAAATGGTGACCTGGCAAAAATCAAACTTCTTCGGTGGACCGGAAGAGTTAGGTTTGTAGTCCGCTCTAAAGCCCCAATCAAGAGTGCCACCAACTACACTCTTAGCCCTAACAAAATTGGCATAATCCTTGCCGTATTCGTGAGCACAATCCCAATCATCTCCACAAAGTCCAGTGATGCCACCGCTAAATGCGGCCTTTATTGAAGTATTAAAATAGTGGTTGCACAAAGCGACCGATGCATCCTGTGAACCCTCGCCCCAAGAACCATCAATCTTGCCCGAGTAGTAACCCCGATCCTTTAACATCCTCTGAATCTTAGATACTACCTCCGTCTTTTTGTTACCCCTTGTGCTGATGGAACTTTGCCCAGGTCTAGGGATGTGCGCAGCTAGTCGATCATACCCCGCGACCATTGCGGCATCAAACAAACTGACCTTCTCTTTGATCAAAATACTGTCCATAGTAGAGCCTATTAGACGACCATTTTCAAAGTAATCTGAAAAATAGTAAGTCCAGCCGTACCACCACAAGAAATCAAGTACATCTTGCTCTTCGCACAACAAGAACAATGCCCAAAGAACATTAGTTTTATCGAAGGCTTCGAAGTAAGAAACCGCTTCGAGGCCCTTGCCACCCGGAAACTGCGAAAAATAGGAACCTGCTATTGCTGAGGCAGTCGCGCAGTCATCCTTTTCGACTAACTCAAAAACGGTTTTTGAAATAACTGTGAAGTCGTGGCCGGTCACGATTTCTTTCTCTGGAACGGTGTCAAATCCTAGCAACAATCCGGCCCCAAACAGATCGTCAGCAAAGCTTGCTCTGAATTGCCAAGATTTTTGTTCTTCATTTTTGAGCTTTTCAGCGATCCTAGAGACGGCGAACGATCTATAAGCCTCGAAGGCCTCGGCTTGTGTCGGGCGATCTATCAATTCATCTAGCAGAAAATTCAGCCCGCCGTTCTTTGCCTGAAGACTCCCTACATCAAATATCAAGTTTGCTGCTCGATCTCTTATTGCAAACTGGTCGCTGAGTAGACCCAGTTGCTCTGCTGAAATCCTAACTCTCTCGGAGACATTTTGCGGCTTTTCTGGCCAAAAGTTGGTTTCAGGATCCATTGCCGCTATTTCGACTAGCGACATTCCCAGCCAAATGGGATCCAAAAAAAAGCTAGGCTCAACAGGCTCAGCTTGGTGAGACTCACTAAAATTTATCAAGTGAGACTTAGCCTCAGTATCGTTTTCGCCATGAACGACGTAGTTACGAATCGATCTTAGTTCAGAACTGTCCGTCTGTTGCTTTAGGAACGGAAGGGCTTGATGGAATCCCTCTTCTATCGCCAAGTCCTCCGGTGCAAGGCTTTCTTCACCTACTTTGCTTAAGTCAGTACCGTTGGAAACTAAAATAGAGATAGCCTCCATGTCTTTTTCCCATATAGCTACATGGATAGGCCTCGGCGCTCCTGGCATAGATCGGAAGTCTAAATTGGTTTGTTCAAGAGCAACTAGCTTTTCGAGGCTCGAATGGTCTGAATTTAAGATTGTAGCGATTAAGGGAGTTAAGCCTTCAGTGTTAGCGACGTTAGTCTTAGCACCCATTTCGAGTAGAGTATCAACAGCCTCATTGTTCTGTTCCGCTACCGCCAAGACGATGACGGGCCACCCATCGCCAGTCACATGGTTTGGGTCGGCACCAGCTTGGATTGAACCGAAAAGGCTTTGATCATCGCCATCTAGTATCGCCGATACTAGATGGTCATCGACACTGAGTTCGCCTTCCTTCGAAACGTTGTCTTCCGTCGCATCTGGTTTTCCAAATTGGCTCATGCCCATACTAGCAGCGATATCAATGGGAGAAACTCCATCGTCACTCGTGATCGTGGGATCTGCGCCAATCGAAAGCATGTATTGAGCTGCTTCTATTTGTTCTGCCATCAAAGAGACCGACAATGCAGTCCATCCGCCTTCCATTTTGGAGTTGATGTCGATTCCTGTTTCCACCAGCGCGTCAATCGCTTGGATGTTTCCAATACTGGCCGCGAACGTAAGGAGATCTACTGGTGCATTCTGAGGATATTCGGCCCATGATATTCCGTCGAGAGCCTCTGATAGTCCCGCGTGATCTTGGTTTTCTATTGCCTCTGCGATCACAAATTCGGTCGGGGGTTCTTCAGACAAGGCAATAATCGGAGTTAGAATTAAGAGTAGGATTATCAGAAACTTTTTTTTCATATCTATTAATGATCTTTCCACTTTAGATCCGGCAACCCGCGTTCCGAAGCACGGCCTGAACACGTCGATGCTCTGCTTCGAGCTCCGATGTCCAAGTTCCTTGTGCTTTACGTTTGTTTCTCAGGTATAGTATTTCCGGCCACTGAACTTTTTCTGCGTAATCACAGCCGGGATCTCTAGATTTCCTCACAGGTGCAGTGGTCGAAGCATTGCGATTAGCCCGTTTGCTCTTTCGTTCCGATGCGCGCCTCTGCGCTGCTAGGGCCGCCTTTTTTTCTGCTGCGGCTGCTTTTTCTGCTGCGGCTGCAGCCATTACACTTCTGTTGCTCGCCATCGATTGATTGCTGATAACTTCGATTTCTTTCGCCAGTCCATCAAACGCCATCTCAAGCTGCCCGTCAGGTTTACCTGAACCATCGTATCCGACTTGTTCTTGAATTCTTGCGAACCTAGCCTGATAGGTTCCTCCTTGGCCGCCACTCACACCTGTTTTGGCTTCAAACTCACGAAACGCCTCGTCCAATCTCTGAAAAGCTTGATTGTTGATAAACTGCGCTCGACTTATTGAATCTTGAGTGAGCCGTTTGCTTAACGAGTGAGCGCGAGAGTTTTTCGAAATTTTCTGCGCTAGCCCGCTGATGGCGGAATACCTGTCCTGTGTAGATGACAATGGATCCACTAGTGACTTCGCGTTGGACCAAACCCCCTTTGCCAAACCAATGTTGCGTTGCCACGACTTAATGGAGCTGTACGACTTAACTCCACTCGGTCCTGCAATGATTTCGACAATACTTTCAGAGGCTCTTTGTCTGGCAATCCTCTTTGATCTCACGGTTTGTTCCGCGCGAAAGTGGCATGTTTTGAGCTCTTTGTCTCTATGTACTCTGGCACAAACGAGAGCTGATTTTTCTGGGATACACGATTTCCGGATCGTCCACGACTGCTTGCCACACGCCGAAAACGCATAGCTTCCTATTTTTTCGCCACTATCTTTAGCTGTAGCCTGACAAAACCTTTCACTTTGGAATAACTTGGAGATTTCTGAAGACAATTCCGAATTAAGCGAACCACAGTCTCCATAGCTAGGAAACATTGGTGACACCGGTAATTCAGCTTTTGCTAAGCCAGCAAAAAAAGTCAAACATCCGACAGCGAATAGCCTCGCAAGACTGTGCATAACAATGAACCTGGTTCCCACAAGTATCGGTATCCAGGAGTGTAGCACATAGAGATAGGCTTTCCTAACCAGCTGATTTTATTTTAATAGCAATAAGTTATGACCCCTCACAAATGTACATAGGGTCGGCTAACCGTGCGCCGATAGATAACAATCATCTAGGTCCTCTCAGATGCGATGTGCTCCCAAACTGCGGCACCGAAGGTCAGAATGGTGCAAATTGACCATATCATGATCAAAGCACCACTCGGTGCTCCGCCATATGAAACCGGGCCGTAGGGAGTCTCGAACTCAAAATTCCATTTGGCTGGTACTATCAAAAAAAGCCCTGATGTAACACAAGCGGTAAACAGTCGGCGAAACATAAACCCACGATCAAACATTCTCAAAACGAAGCGCAAAGATACCATCGCAATAAACGCCAGTGCACCTGCCCAAATCACTGACATTCTGAGTTCAAGCCAAGCGACAAAGAAAACTACAGCGAAAGTCGCAATCAGAATGTTGTCTGTGGAAAAAATGTCGGCTTGTTGTTTGTTTCGCTTCGGCTTGCCATCACGCAACCATGACCAAACCATTAGCTCGACAGCTGATTTGGCATGCTCGTCTTGGATTACGGCAAGCCGATCTCTAAACACCTCTGACTGCTGAAGGCCCTCGAGCGACTTAACTTCTTCGTAGATTTTTTCCGATTGAGCGAACCATCCTTCGCGTTTCTTTTCACTCGGCACCAACAACCTCAGAAACGTAAACAGCTTCAACGTTGCGGAAATGATCGATGTCGATCATTTCACCGGTACTTTCGTCCAGCATTTCTTCCGGAACATCCAAGGGGCTTCTAAATGTCGCCAATGACGCTTTTGACCACGGAGATATCACACGGTAAACGACGTTTAGGTTTCCCTCGGACACACGCTTAGCGAGGGCACGCAGCAATTCCGCCTCGTTTGGAGCACCAACAAGGTCTTTAATTCTGTTTAACGTCAATTCGCGGTACGTCTTAGCATTGCGAAGCTTATCGACTTCAAAATCGAGTCGAGTCTCCCAGCCTGCAATGCGACGTTTACCAAACATCATTCCTTGCTGTTCACCTTTAGGATCGCAAAAAGCACTTCGTCAAACTCTTGCCTAGATAGCCCTGCAGTAAAGATAATCTCGTTGGTATCTTCTGACAGGATTGCGTTGATCTTCTTTATCTCACCAAATTGGTAGGAAACACGAACCCTCTCACAGTAAGCGTCAGGATCTCCCACAGTAAACTGCTTGATCACTTCTGTCATCACATCCGATTCAAGAATCCCACCCTGATCAGCCTGTGAAGTCGATTGTATCCGATCCCCACGGTCATTCTTATGCTGAGTTTCATACAACTCAAAGTTCTCCGCGACCTCTTTCCTTTTTTGCAGGTCCGAGAATGAGTTCTTGGCGTTAGACAAGCTGAGTTCACCTATTTTGGACGGTTCGACCAAACCTTCCAGATGGCCGAGTACGGAGGCGGCAAATCCGGGGTATGAAATCGGTGGTTCACTTCTCGGATTAAGTCGGACCTCCAAAAGCCCGCTTGTATGCAACTTCAATACATCAACCGCCCTGAAAGGGACACGGTCAGATACGTACACCTGTCGTCCGTCGTACTCTGTCAAAATTCCTCTTTTTCGACGGTACTCAGTCCGAGCAACCTTGATGATCAAAGCGTCAGTGTCACTACCGTCGCCTACTCTAACTTCCGCGACAATGGGCTCCGCTGGAAAGGCGGCAAAAACATAGTTCCCAATTTCCGGCAAGCCTTTGCTTTTTGCCCAAGAACCCACAGCTTGCGGAGCAATGGCTCGCCCCAATTCATCAACGCTATTCGGGTCATAGTGAAAAAGCCTAACGTGTTTGCTGCCATGCTCTTCAGCTTCGCGGATCAAACCGACCAATTCATCGACAGTGATTAACCCGTTCGATAACGCCGGGTCGATCCTGTTTTCGATCATAGCTTTCCAGCTAGAGGCTGAATGCGGCAGTTTCTTTGATCGCAAAAAAGCCCTTACCGCATCCAAGGTCGCCTGACTTTCCAAAACTTGGAAAAGTACCTCTTGGCTAACTATACCATCAAAAACTTCATTCTTCATACTATGTCCACTTGTCGCCTCAGGTCCGAAATCAACCCATGGGAGCCAAAAATCTACATGTTGTGCATCAAGCATCACACAGCCACCACAAGAATTCAACGCGCCATGCGTTGCATTTGCAAATTGAAAAACCCGGGAAACAAGTCGGTATTTCTCTTAGACTTTTAATACATTGCAATTGCAGTTGCCTGACGGAGCTATACATCGCTCTCTAAGACTATAGACAAGCAACGCCATCAAGGTGGTCCAAAAGGTGGACCAGGCAACAGCCTTACCCAGCAAATAATTGCAACCATTACATATTTCATGGAACAATGGTGCGGTCGAGAAGACTCGAACTTCCACGGGAGTTACCCCACAGCGACCTCAACGCTGCGCGTCTACCAATTCCGCCACGACCGCACTGCCAATGACTTGGTAGCGCGGCGTATAGACCCTTGGAACCCGGATGTGAAGAGGCAAAAGCGCGTTGGTTTAAATTCAGCACCGGCATTCATATCTTTAACAGCCAACCGCCTTGTAGGAGCCCCCGATGACCACCCCTGATACCCGCCCCGTTGTTCAGATTGATGTTGTCTCTGATGTTGTATGTCCTTGGTGTATCGTCGGCTTCAAACAGCTTGATCAGGCGTTGCAGCAGCAAAACGTACTCGCGCGGCTCAGGTGGCATCCGTTCGAGCTGAACCCGCAGATGCCAGCCGAAGGGCAGAACCTGCGCGAACACATTATGGAGAAATACGGCAGCACCGCCGAGCAAAGCGCGCAGGCGCGAGAGAGGCTGACCTCGATTGGGGCAGAGCTTGGCTTTGATTTCAATTTCACCGACGACAGCCGCATGGTGAATACGTTCCAGGCGCATCAGTTGTTGGACTGGGCCGAGGGGCAGGGGCGGCAGCATCCGCTGAAACTGGCGCTCTTTAAAGCGTATTTTACGGATCAAAAGGATGTCTCTGACATCGATGTTCTTGCAGACGCGGCTGAGGCTGCCGGGTTGGACCCGCAAGCCGCGCGTGCGGCTTTGGCATCCGGGGATCATCAGGCTCCGGTGCGGGAGAAACAGCAATTCTGGACCAGCCGCGGCATTTCCGGCGTGCCTTCGATGGTGTTCGCCGGGAAATACCTGACCACAGGGGCGCAAGGGGTCGAGGCATACGCCAATATCCTCAAGCAATGTCTGGAAGAGGCCGCGTGACCTCTTTCCCCCAACCGACCGGCACGGTATGAGGCAAGCATGGAATGGAAGATCTCAGACGGGCTGACCGACTACCAAGAGGCCGTCGCCTTTATGGAGGCACGCGTAGCGGCTATTGCTGCAGGCGAGGCCGAGGAATGCGTTTGGCTGCTCGAACACCCGCCTCTTTACACGGCAGGGACGTCTGCGCGACCCGAGGATCTGACTGACCCTGACCGGTTCCCTGTCTATGAGAGCAAGCGCGGCGGGGAATACACCTATCACGGCCCCGGTCAGCGCGTCGCCTACGTCATGCTCGACTTGAACAAGCGAGGCCGCGATGTGCGCCTATTCGTTAAACAGCTCGAGACTTGGGTGATCGCCGCATTGGATGAGTTCAACGTCAAAGGCGAGATTCGCGACGGGCGCGTTGGCGTATGGGTGCAGCGAGACGACAAACCGCTGACAATCACCGGACGACCCGCGGAAGACAAGATCGCCGCTATTGGTCTGCGCCTGCGCAAATGGGTCAGCTTTCACGGCATCTCGATCAATGTTGAGCCTGAGCTGGACCATTTCTCGGGCATTGTGCCCTGCGGCATTCGGGAACACGGCGTGACATCGCTGGTTGACTTGGGGTTGCCGGTGACCATGGCAGATGTGGATACTGCCCTGCAAAAGACCTTTGCGGAAGTCTTCGAACAAGCCGACGCCTAGGGTTCCAGCACTATTTCTTGCCGCAGTTTCGCAGTGGTTTTGTCGAAGATCAGGATGCGGTTGTCGTCGGTAACGACGGCATACCAATTGTTGCCGATCGTTACCGCTTGTGCTTTGGCGCCATTCGGCAGTTCGATCTGATCGGGCAGGGTCGGGGTTCGATCCGATAGCCGGATGACAATCAGTGCGAATGTCACTAGAACCCCGCCAATCATCACCGCGGTCAACAGCATGACCATGCGCCGAAGTAGCCTCAGCTGCGGCGTTTCCTGCGGTTCTTCTTGGGGTTCGGAAGGGACAGTCATGGGCACCCGACAGGTTGAGTTTCAGATCGCGGCCGCTCCGCCGCCTCGCCTTGATAAGGCGCTTTCGCGGGATGTGCCAGCCGAGGAAAACCTGTCACGCACCCGTCTGGCCCGTTTGATCGAGGAGGGCTCGGTTCTGGTCGAGGGCGCTGAGGTGCGCGATCCGAAGGCCAAGGTGGCGGAAGGAGCCATGGTGGTCATCACGGTTGCAGAGGCCGAAGACAGCCATATCGACCCCGAGGATATCCCGCTGGACGTGGTCTTCGAGGATGACGACCTGATTGTGGTGAACAAACCTGCAGGGATGGTCGTGCATCCTGCGCCAGGCTCGCCAAGTGGAACGCTCGTGAATGCGCTGCTTCATCATTGCGGGGCAGACTTGTCCGGGGTTGGCGGGATTAAACGACCTGGCATTGTCCACCGTATCGACAAGGAAACCAGTGGGCTACTTGTGGTCGCCAAGTCGGATGCAGCTCACCACGGGCTTGCGGCGCAATTCGAGGCGCATAGTGTTGAACGCTATTACCGGGCGGTTTGCTACGGGGTGCCCGATGCCAATGACCCGCGCTTGCGGGGTGTCAAAGGCGTCAGTTTCGAGCCGGGCAATATCATGCGCCTGACCACTCAGCTTGCCCGACACAAGACCGACCGTCAGAAACAGGCGGTTTTGTTTCACGGAGGGCGGCACGCGGTGACGCGGGCGCGTGTGGTTGAAACATTTGGTGCCCCGGCAGGGCTCGCGCTAATCGAATGCTGGCTGGAAACAGGGCGCACCCATCAGATTCGCGTGCACATGGCCCATGCAGGCCATGGTCTGGTCGGTGATCCGGTTTATGGCGGCAAACGTAAATTAGCGGCCAAAGTGTTCAGTGCGGCAACTTCTGAGGCCGTACGCGCCTTTCCGCGTCAGGCGTTACATGCCGCCGTATTGGGCTTTGAACACCCGGTAACAGGCGAAAACCTTCGATTTGAAGCTGATCTGCCGCGGGACATGCAGGACCTGATTGAAACGCTGCGCACCCCTTTGTCATAATACGCAAACTCTTGTGAGTAAGAGTTTCTTAGCTTTCCTTTACCCAAGCTTAATTTCAAACTGTTAACGGTACCTCTTGAAAGGGATGGGTTCCTTACCCATATCGTATGTTAAAGAGCTAAACATTTGTCGGAGGGACATCAAAATGGCAAATTACGCAAATCTCCCCGCGCCGACGCCTGAGGGCGGACTGAACCGCTATATGCAGGAAATTCGCAAGTTTCCTCTGCTGGAGCCGGAAGAAGAATACATGCTGGCCAAGCGCTGGGTCGAAGAGCAGGACACCGAGTCCGCTCATAAAATGGTCACGTCGCATCTGCGCCTGGCGGCCAAGATTGCCATGGGCTATCGCGGCTACGGTCTGCCGCAGGCCGAGGTTATTTCCGAGGCCAATGTGGGCCTGATGCAGGCGGTCAAACGGTTCGACCCGGAAAAGGGCTTCCGTCTGGCGACCTATGCAATGTGGTGGATTCGCGCTTCGATCCAGGAATACATCCTGCGGTCCTGGTCGCTGGTGAAGCTGGGCACAACCTCGGCGCAGAAAAAGCTGTTCTTCAACCTGCGCAAGGCCAAGGCGCGCATCGGTGCGTTGGAAGAGGGCGACCTTCGCCCTGAAAACGTCGCTCAGATCGCCAATGATCTTGGCGTGACCGAGGAAGAGGTCATCAGCATGAACCGCCGCATGTCGGGCGGTGACGCCTCGCTGAACGCGACCGTCGGGTCCGAGGGCGAAGGCACCATGCAATGGCAGGACTGGCTTGAGGATGAAGACGCCGATCAGGCGGGTGACTACGAAGCTCGTGATGAACTGGACGCTCGGCGTGAGTTGCTGGCCGCTGCGCTTGAGGTGCTGAATGACCGCGAGAAGGACATCCTGACCCAGCGCCGTTTGATGGATCAGCCGGTGACTTTGGAAGAGCTCAGCACGCAATATAATGTGAGCCGCGAGCGTATTCGTCAGATCGAGGTCCGCGCTTTTGAGAAACTTCAAAAGAAAATGCGCGATTTAGCCCGCGAGAAGGGTATGTTAACTACCCGCTAGATCCAAGGATCGCACAGCCCGCAGATACCTGCGGGCTGTTTTTTTTATAGTGATGAAAATCAAAGTGCTGCGCCGGATACCTCATCCTCTTTGCATCGTTTGTTGACACTTGCCCCGCCTCGGTCTTGAGTCAGCGGCACATCTAAATGGCTTGATCAGGGAGAGAGCGATGCAGAAACCGGTTCGATTTGGTGTTCTGGGGGCTGCCAAATTTGCGCGGCAATATATGGCGCCTGCAATTCACGCCGCAGACGGGGCGCGGTTGGCCGGGCTTGCGACCTCAAACGCGGCCAAGTCCGAGCCTTTTCAGGCTTTTTGCCCCGATCTGACCGTCTATGACAGCTACGACGCGCTGCTGGATGATCCCGAGATCGAGGCCGTCTACATCCCTCTGCCAAATCACATGCATGTCGAATGGAGCCTGAGGGCGCTCGACGCGGGCAAACATGTGCTGTGCGAAAAGCCGATGACGATGCAGGCGGCTGAGTTCGATGCATTGATTGAAAAGCGCGATCAGACAGGTTTGTTGGCGGCTGAGGCCTATATGATCGTGCATCACCCTCAGTGGCAGTTCGTGCACAAACTGATCGCTGATGGTGCCATTGGCAAGCTGGTCCATGTGACCGGCGCGTTCAGTTTCGACAATCGAGAGGAAGTGACCAACATTCGCAATCGTGCAGAGACCGGCGGGGGCGGGCTGCGGGATATCGGGGTGTACGTTATCGGCGGCGCACGGTTTGCCACAGGCCAGGAGCCCTCCGCAGTTCAGTCCGCGATCCGGTGGCAGGACGACATCGACACGTTCACCGAAATTCGCGCGCAATTCCAGGGCTTTACCTATTCGGCCTATGTATCGATCCGGATGCACCCGCATCAAGAGATGGTGTTTCACGGCGAGGGCGGTGTCATCCGCCTGACCGCTCCGTTCAACGCGCGGGTGTTCGGCGAGGCGCGGGTCGAGCTGCATCGACCGGGGCTTGAGGTTCAGGTGACCCGGTTCCCAGGCGACGATCACTACAAACTGCAGGTTGAGGCCTTCTGCCGCTCGGTCCGCGGCGGGGCGGCCTATCCGTGCCCGCTGGAGTTTTCGCGTGGGACGCAAGAGATGATTGATCGCGTGTTCGCGGATGCCGTTCCCCTCTGACTTGCCAGCAGTCGCCCGGCGCGCGTATTCTGTGCTGCATCCAAAAAAGGAGAGGTGTGATGGCGGGAGGTTGGGCCCGCGATGGTGCGGTCAGCGAACAGATTGAGGCGTCGATTTCCGACGAACTGGCCCGCATGCAGGCACAAAAGCGGCCGGTCGGTGAAAGCCTGACCCACTGCGCGGAATGCGAGGAACCCATTCCCGAAAAACGTCGCCAGGCGCTGCCCGGCGTCAAGCTGTGTCTGGACTGTCAGAAGGATAGGGATGGGACTTATCAGCAGCGGGCAGGCATCAACCGGCGTGGATCAAAAGACAGCCAGTTGAAGTAGGCCATGCGCAAGATGCCTAACTCTACAGCAAATCAACCATTGTTGCAGAACGGGTTGCTTCTTGGGTTTCTAGCCGCGTTTCTTTGGGGCACGCATAGTGTAATCGTGCGCTATCTGACGAGCGATTTGGGTGGGCTGCAGATCGCGGTGACCCGCTTGTTCATCGCGGCACTGGCGATTTATTGCATTTTGCGGGTCATGCGTGTGCCCGTTTCGATCGAACACAAAGACTGGAACTTTCGGCTGGCCGTACTGTCGACAGTCGTGAATTATATCCTGTTTCACATAGGGCTAGAACACACAGGGGCCGCCAATGCCATGGTCCTAGAAAACACCGCCCCGTTTTTTGTGCTGCTTTTCCTTTATTTCTTTGCAGATGCACCAGTTACGCGCGTGGATGTACTCGCCACGATACTGGCGATCTTTGGGGTGTTCCTGACCGTGTTCCGCGATTTCCAGGGCGGGGGAGAGCCTTTGTTCGGTGATCTTTTGGAAATTGGCGCAGGGCTTAGTTGGGCCGTGTTTCTGGTTTCAAGTAGCCAGGCCCTGCGCAATTCGACCTCAACGGCCGAGCGATTGAACTTTCTTTTCGGAATTTTTGTCTGCGCGGGCGTACTGTTGCTGCCATTGGCTGCGTTTTCCCTGCAAACCCCGACGGCGAAAGATGTGATCTTTCTGATCCTACTGGGCGTCCTTCCCACGGCGATGGCCTACTACCTCTGGTACGAGGCCGCCGCGCGCGTATCGACTTTGACGGCAACGTTGATGTTTGCCGCTTCCGTCGTATTCACGTTTATCAATTCGGCGCTCTTCCTGGGGGCCGCGATCACACCGATTGCGGCCCTAGGAGCTATTTTGATTGTGGCTGCAGTCTTCCTGACGACAAAGAAACAGGAGTGATCAGCCCTCCATCGCTTCCAGTTCGTCAATGAAGCCCGAGATCATCGACAGGCCTTTATCCCAGAACTTGGGGTCGCTGGCATCTAGGCCAAACGGGGCGAGCAGGTCTTTGTGGTGTTTCGATCCACCGGCGCGCAGCATCTCGAAATACTTGTCCTCGAACCCCTCAGCGCCGCTTTCGTAGACCGAATAAAGCGCGTTCACGAGGCCGTCTCCGAACGCATAGGCGTAGACGTAGAAGGGGGAATGCACGAAATGGGGGATATAGGCCCAGAACGTTTCATACCCTTCCATGAATTCGAATGACGGCCCGAGGCTTTCCGCCTGAACGCTCATCCACAGGGCGTTGATGTCGTCCGGGGTTAGTTCGCCTTCGCGGCGCGCGGCATGGAGTTTGCATTCGAAATCGTAGAAGGCAATCTGGCGGACGACCGTGTTGATCATGTCTTCGACCTTGCCGGCCAGCAGCACTTTGCGCTGTTCCTTGGTTTCGGCCTTGTCCAGCATTTTGCGGAAGGTCAGCATCTCACCAAACACGCTGGCGGTTTCAGCCAGTGTCAGCGGGGTTGAGGACAGCATCTCGCCCTGATCCGCCGCCAGGACCTGATGGACACCGTGACCCAGCTCATGCGCAAGGGTCATCACGTCGCGCGGTTTGCCCAGATAGTTAAGCATCACGTAAGGGTGGACATCTGTTACGGTTGGGTGTGCAAAGGCGCCGGGCGCTTTACCCGGCTTCACCGCCGCGTCGATCCAACCTTTCGAGAAGAAGGGCGAGGCGATCTCGCCCATGCGCGGATCAAACGCGTTATAGGCATCCATAACCGTCTTTTCGGCCTCGTCCCAGCCGACGATGCGGGTGTCTTCCATCGGCAAGGGCGCGTTGCGGTCCCAGACTTGCATCACGTCCAGACCCAGCCATTTACGTTTGAGCTCATAGTAACGATGGCTCAACTTGGGGTAGGCGGCGACAACGGCTTCGCGCAGCGCCTCGACCACTTCGGGCTCGACGTCGTTCGACAAGTGGCGACCGGTCTGAGCGGTTGGCATGTTGCGCCAGCGGTCGACGATTTCTTTTTCCTTGGCCTGCGTGTTGTGAACACGGGCGAAGGTTTTGATGTTCTCCTGAAACACTGAGGCCAGCTCGCGCGAGGCCGCCTCACGTTTGCTACGGTCCTGTTCCGTCAGCAGGTTCAGGGTGCCTTCGATGTTCAGCTCTTCGCCGTCGACGGTGAAGGTTAGTGCCGCGATGGTTTCGTCGAACAAACGCTCCCACGCGTCACCGACAACGCCGAGGTCGTGGAGGAATTTCTCCAGCTCGTCAGACAGTTGGTAGGGTTTCATCGCGCGGATGCGGCGGAAGACAGGCTCATAACGTGCAAGATCAGCATTGGCCGCGAAATGGGCCTGCAGAACGTCGTCTTCGATGCGGTTGATCTCGAGCGTGAAGAACACCAGAGGGGTGGTGAAGACGGTGATTTTTTCCTGCATGTCCGACAGGAACTTAGCGCGATCGGCATCGGTGGTCAGTTGGTAGTAGCGCAGACCGGCGAAGGACATGATCCGACCGGCAATGGCGTTGATCTTTTCGTTGCGGTGTACGCAGGTCAGCAGGCCTGCGGCATCCAGATCGGCCAGTTTGCCTTCGTAGTCCGAGGCGAAGGAGGCGCATTCGCCCTCGAGCCAGTCCAGATCCCGCGTCAGCTCGGCCGCATCTTCCGAGGCATAGAGGTCAGTCAGGTCCCATTCGGGCAAGTTGCCAAGGTTATCGGCACCGCCGACTGCATTTGCATCACGGACGGGAAAGGGCAGGTCGCGCATGGAACACCTCTGATTAGCTTTGTTGCCAAACATCTAGGGCTGGCGCGCCTGGATCACAAGCCGCCAGTCAAGATCAGTGCCGTGCGGACGTCCTAGGAGCGATTTGCCAGGAAATGTGCGGTCAGCTCGTCCAGAACCGGGTTGCGAACCTCGGGGGCCTCCATCAGCACCTCATGCTCACCATCAGGGATCTCGACCAGGCGACCATTGGGCCAGTTGGCCATCCGTGCCCGAATCGCCTTGCGGTCAACGATCTGTTCGTGGCTGCCCAGATAGGTCAGGCACGCGATGTCCGGCGCCGGTTGCTCTATCAGCCATTCACATTCGCTGAGCGCCTCACGCAACCACTGGTTGGACGGGGCACCAAGTGCCAGTTCGGGGTGCGCCTTCAGTTGATCTTGCATCATCTTGAACATGTCCGGGTCGCGCGTCAGCGAGTTGCCTTCGAACGGCTCCGCCAGAACATAGCTGGTCAACGAGGTGGTCGGCGGGGTGCGTTCCCCCAATCCCAGTGCCGTGCCCCAATAGGCTGTAAGACGGCTAAGGGGCTTCATGAGCGGGACAAAGAAAATGCCCCACATCGGCCCGGTAAATGCACAGGCTGCAAAGCAATCGTTCTGGATGACCGCCCGCAGGCCGATGGCTCCGCCCATCGAATGCCCGATCACATACCACGGGCGCGGCAGATCCAACTTCTCAGCCAGCTCTAGCACCACGGCGACGTCATGTTGATAGTCGGTGAACTTATCGACATGCCCGATGCGGGGTTCGTCCAGCATGCGGTCGGCCAAGCCCTGTCCGCGCCAGTCGACGGCGAGGGCGGCAAATCCGCGATTCAGGAATTCCCCTGCGGTGCTCGCGTATTTCTCGATATATTCGGTGCGGCCTGGAAACAGGAAGACCGTGCCGTTCTTTGCATCTTCGGGCAGCCAATGCCCGACACGGATGCGTTTGCCGTCGGCGGTGTGGAGCCAATGGGCTGTACCACCGGCAGGGTCGCCGGCCACGTCATCATAAAAGGGGGCCGGCGAGTACTCCATCAGGCCAGAACCGATGCAAGCTGCATGGCGATTCCCATGTCACCGTCAACGCTGAGTTTGCCGGACATGAACGCGCCGGTTGGGTTCAGATCGCCGCTGAGAATCTGTTCGAACGTGTCCGCATCCGCGCTGAGTGTCACATCGGCGTCGTCATCACTGACGCGGGCACCGTCTCCATCCAGAACAATTGCGCCCAGATCGGCGATTGCAAACTTGGCGGACGCATCAAAGCCACCGCCGGCCAGCTTTTCGTTCAGCGCGGCCGCAGCCTTTTCAAGAATCTCGCTCATGCTTTTCCTCATATTGTTTATGCGCCGTGAATGGACATCCTCGGTCGCAACGCTACACTGACCATTGTTATGGGTATTGCTATCACCAATCTCAAAGGTACCGTTGCGGCACTTGCCGTTCTAGTCATGTTTTCCACCAGTGGTGGAGCGCAACAAGCGGATTCCCGCGACGAAGAAGCGCTGTTGCGGCAACTTGCGCAGGCAACACCGGAACAAGCCATCGGTCTGGATCGTCAGTTGCAGGCGCTGTGGTCGCAATCGGGCTCGGCCTCGGCTGATCTGTTGCTTGAGCGGGGGCGCGAAGCGCTGGATGATGGCGATATCGAGGCCGCAATCGAACATCTCACCGCGTTGACCGACCACGCGCCCGAATTTGCCGAAGGCTGGCACGCGCGGGCCTCGGCCTTTTTCGGCATCGACCGGTTTGGAATGGCCGCCGCCGATCTGGAACACGCGTTGACCCTCAACCCGAACAACTATCAGGCCATTTACGGTCTGGGCCTGATCTTCGAGGTGGTCGGCAAACCCGATCAGGCGCTTGAGGCTTATTCCCGCGCGTTGGCTATACATCCCCATCATGAAGAAGTAACCAATGCCATGAATCGGCTGAAGCCTCAGGTTGAAGGCAAGGCGCTGTAAGTCGGAAGGCGCAGGGGGCAAAGGTGAGCGGGTCATCCCGAGTAGTGGCCGTACTTGGCCCAACGAACACAGGTAAAACTCATTACGCGATCGAACGCATGCTGGGGTATCGGACTGGTGTTATCGGCCTGCCTCTGCGTCTGCTCGCGCGTGAGGTCTATGACAAGATAGTCGCCATTCGCGGCCCCTCGGTCGTGGCGCTGGTGACCGGCGAGGAGCGGATCGTACCGCCGCGTACGCAGTATTGGGTCTGCACGGTCGAGGCGATGCCCGAAGGCATGGGCGCAGATTTCGTCGCGATTGATGAAATTCAGCTCTGCGTGGATCCCGAACGCGGACACGTCTTCACCGACCGGTTGCTGCGGTCGCGGGGAACGAGCGAGACGCTGTTCATGGGGTCCGACACCATGCGCGGACCGATTGCGGCACTTGTGCCCGAGGCGCAGTTTGTAAGGCGCGAGAGGATGTCTCAGCTGGTGTATTCGGGATCGAAAAAGATCAGCCGAATGCCCCCGCGAAGCGCCATTGTCGGGTTCTCGGTCGAAAACGTCTATGCCATCGCAGAACTGCTGCGCCGCCAAAAGGGTGGGGCGGCCGTGGTCATGGGTGCACTCAGCCCGCGCACACGGAACGCGCAGGTCGACCTCTATCAGAATGGTGAGGTCGACTATCTGGTTGCCACCGATGCCATCGGGATGGGCCTGAACCTAGATGTGAACCACGTGGCGTTTTCGTCCCTGACCAAATTCGACGGTCGCCGGATGCGCCCCTTGGCCCCGAATGAGTTGGCCCAGATCGCGGGCCGGGCAGGCCGGGGTATGTCGGATGGCACGTTCGGCGTGACTGGCGAGGCCCCGCCATTGGACGAAGGTGTCGCGCAGGCGATCATGGACAGCCGCTTTACGCCGATGAAAAAGCTGAACTGGCGGAATGCCGCCCTTCGCTTCGGCTCAGTGGACGCGCTGATCGACTCGCTAGAGGTCAGCCCGAATGACGAACATCTGACCAAGGCCCGCCCTGCAGACGACCTGAACGTGTTAAAATCGCTGTCGCAAGTGACCGAAGTCGCAGCCCGCGCCAGCGATGGCCCATCGATCAGATTGCTATGGGATGTGTGCCGAATTCCCGATTTTCGGGGCATTAGCCATTCGGAACATGCCAATCTGCTTGAGGTGATCTACGGCCATCTACACGAACGCGGCGCGATCCCGGGTGACTTCATGGCGCGGCAAATCCGCCGGATCGACCGCACGGACGGAGATATTGATGCGCTGTCCAAAAGGTTGGCTTATATTCGCACTTGGACATATGTTGCGCAACGAAACGGCTGGGTCCGTGACGAATCGCATTGGCGTGAGGAAACGCGCACTGTAGAAGACAGGTTGTCGGACGCTCTGCACGATCGTCTGACGCAAAGATTTGTGGACCGGCGCACCTCTGTGTTGTTGCGCCGGCTCAAACAGAAGGAGGCCCTTTTGGCCGAAGTAAATGACAAGGGTGAAGTGACCGTCGAAGGCGAATTCGTCGGTCGTCTGGAAGGGTTCCGGTTTACACCGGACAAAAGCGCGCAAGGGGCTGAGGCGAAAGCGCTCAAGTCGGCCTCGCTGCAAGCACTCGCGCCGCAATTCCATCTGCGTGCCGATCGCTTCTACAATGCACCCGATACCGAAATTGATTTCACAGATCAGGGCGGCCTGATGTGGGGCGAATACGCTGTCGGCAAACTGGTTGCTGGGGCTGAGCCTCTCAAGCCGATGGTCGAGGTTTTTGTGGATGAGGCCGCAGGGCCGGACGTCGAACAGAAGGTGCAGCGCCGTCTGCAGCACTTCATCGACCGTAAAGTGGCCGCGCTTTTCGAGCCGCTGCTGAACCTGTCTCGAGACGAAGAACTGTCCGGTCTGGCGAAAGGCTTTGCCTTCCGCATGGTCGAGGCGCTGGGCGTGCTGCCCCGCGCGCAGGTCGCGCAAGAGGTCAAGGATCTGGATCAGGACGCCCGCGGCGCGCTGCGCAAGCACGGCATCCGTTTTGGTCAGTTCACCATCTTCATGCCGCTGCTGCTAAAACCTGCGCCAACGCGCCTCCGCCTGGTTCTCTGGGCACTGTCCAGCGGTCTGCAGGAATTCCCCGAGGCACCGCCTCCGGGTCTGGTCACTGTGCCGGTCGCCAAGGATGCGCCGCAGGGCTATGACACCATGTGTGGCTACCGCGATGCGGGTGAACGCTCGATCCGGATCGATATGCTGGAGCGTCTGGCTGATATGCTGCGCTCTGAGGACAGCCGGGGTGGCTTTGAAGCTAAGCCTGACATGCTCTCGATCACAGGCATGACGCTGGATCAGTTCGCGGACCTGATGCAGGGTCTGGGCTACAAGGCCGAACACGGTGAGCGTGAAAAGGTCAAAGCCGTTCCGGCTGAGGCACCTGCGACTGAAGTGGCAGAACACCCCGCCGCCGAAGAAACCCCGACCGTCGAGGCCTCGACAGATGAGGTCGCCGCACCCGCCGAGGCGCCAGCCGAGGCCACCGAAAGCACCGAGGCGGCAGCCGAGGGTCCGGCCGCGGAACCCGCAAATGACGAACCCGAGGTCGAGGTGTTCTACACATTCACATGGGGCCGTCAGCGCCAACAAAATCGCGGCCCGCGCCGTGAACAGGGGCAGGGCAAAGGCAAGCCGCGTGGGAAACCTCAGGACGGTCGCAAGCCGCAAGGCAAGAAGGGCGGCAAGCCACAGGGCGCGAAGTCCTTCTCGTCCCGGCCTCCGAAGAAGGAAAAGGCGATTGATCCCGACAACCCGTTTGCAGCAGCGCTGATGGGTTTGAAGGGCGGCAACTGATCCGTCATGGATCAGACCAAGCTGCGGATCGACAAATGGCTCTGGCAGGCGCGGTTCTTCAAGACCCGTAGCCTGTCGGCCAAACAGGTCAGCGGCGGCCATGTCAGGCTGAACGGCAACCGCGTTCTGAAACCCGCCCAAGCGGTGGTTCCCGGCGACGTTCTGACCTTTCCACAGGGCAAAATCATCCGGGTCGTGCGCATTGAAAAACTCGGCGACCGCCGCGGCCCAGCCCCCGAGGCGCAAACATTGTACTTCGATATGACGGAAAAGAAGGACATACCGCCCAAAAACCCGTCATATGAGGGAAAAGGTCGTCCAACCAAGAAAGATCGGCGCGCGCTTGATCTTTCTCGCACGCCAAACGGCCCCACATCTTGAAGCCAAACCCGGACTGAACTAGCTAGACGCCAAACCTGAATGGGATTCTAAACATGACCTACGTCGTTACCGAAAACTGCATCGGCTGCAAATACACCGACTGTGTGGAAGTGTGCCCTGTGGACTGTTTCTACGAAGGTGAGAATACGCTGGTCATCCACCCCGACGAATGCATCGACTGCGGCGTCTGTGAACCAGAATGCCCGGCTGATGCAATCCGTCCCGACACCGAACCAGGCATGGAAACCTGGGTCGAGTTCAACCGCAAATACTCGGAAATGTGGCCGGTCATCGTGACCAAAAAAGACCCGTTGCCAGAGGCGGAGGAGCGCGATGGCGAGGAAGGCAAGATGGAGAAGTATTTCTCCGAAGCTCCGGGTGAAGGCGGGTAAGTGATTCGCGCCCCATTTGGATGGCTAAGAAAAGCGGTCTGCAAAGCCTAATCCCTTGATTGCAGGCCGTTTATAAAAAAATTCCCTTAGGGAAACTTTTGAGTGTCTCATTTTTGTGATATACTCCATCTCTACATGATGACTGAGATTGGGATGTACTCCGTAAGTATGCTCGCTTTGGAGTTCTGAATTTGCGACAAACAGACCGCCTGCCGGGGCCACAATAGGCACCGAGCGTGGGTTTTTTGTTGTTCGCATCCCGGTCCAAAACCAAGGAATGAATTGAATGTCGAAGTCGAAAAAGCTTGAGTTCCGCCCGAACGACTATGTTGTCTACCCCGCCCATGGTGTGGGTCAGATCATTTCGATCGAAGAGCAGGACGTCGCTGGATTTTCGCTCGAATTGTTCGTCATCTCTTTTGAGAAAGACAAGATGACCCTTCGCGTGCCGACAAACAAAGTGACCGAATCCGGTCTGCGTTCGCTCAGCTCGCCGGATGTGATCAGCCAGGCGATGAAGACGCTGAAGGGCAAGGCCAAGGTCAAGCGGGCCATGTGGTCGCGCCGGGCGCAGGAATACGAACAGAAGATCAACTCGGGCGATCTGATCTCGATCGCCGAAGTGGTTCGCGACCTGCACCGCACCGATGACCAGCGCGAGCAAAGCTATTCCGAGCGTCAGCTTTATGAAGCCGCGCTGGAGCGTCTGACCCGCGAGGTCGCCGCCGTGTCCGGAGACGGAGAAATTTCTGCCGCCAAGCAGGTCGATGATGTTCTGACCTCACGCGCCGCTGCCGCTTAAGGTCGCGACGATTGAAACTGCAAGGCCGCTCCGGCATCGGGGCGGCCTTTTTCGTTGCTTGGTGGATTGGCGAAAACCGGTTAGTTTTTCTGTAGATGCAAGCAGATACCGGTTGGGCATGAAGAAGACGGTCAAGTTCCTATATATCGGAAAGGCCCCGATTTCGGTTTGGTTCCGCTATGGTTTGATCCTGTTCGATGTGGTCACCATCATCTTCTTTGTCGCCACTGCGCATTTTCCGCATGGCCCATGGGTTACTGGTATCAGTTGGGTGGTTGGCTTTATTATCCTTCTGGATTTTTCCGCCAGAATGTGGATCGCCAAGGATCGCTGGAAGCTGTTGCGTAAAATTTATACGCTGGCAGATATCGTGGTGATCGTGTCATTGATCCTCGACCCGTTTCTGACCGGCAATCTCGCATTCCTGCGTATCCTGCGCGCCCTTCGGTTGATCCACTCGTACCATCTGCTGTGGGATTTACGGCGCGACAGTACCTTTTTCCGCACGCATGAAGATGCGGTCATCGCGGCCATCAATCTGCTGGTTTTCGTGTTTGCAACTTCGACAGCGGTTCTTGTCTTTTTCATCCCTGAAGATGCTAAGAACCCCTATATAGACGCGCTGTATTTCACCATGGCGACCCTGACGACGACGGGATTTGGTGACATCACCCTGTCGACGCCTTGGGGCAAGCTGTTCTCGGTGTTTATCATGGTGGTCGGAGTTGCTCTGTTCGTGCGCCTGGCACAGGCGATTTTCATGCCGCAGAAAGTGCGCCACAAATGCCCCAGCTGTGGTTTGTTCCGGCATGATCCGGACGCGGTGCATTGCAAGCATTGCGGCTGCACCCTGCGGATTGAGACGGGTGGGGTGTCTTAAAGCTGAGCCGCTATTGCTACCAGAAAAGTGATTTCGGTCAATTGCTGAGAAGCGCCGAGGATATCTCCGGTCTGGCCGCCTATCTTGGCCTTTGCCACGAGGGCCAGCACACCCACAACGAGTGCGGCGCATAGGGCGGGCAACATGACCTGCCCACCGAGCAGCAAAACTCCCGTCAAACCCGCCAGAGCGAGCGAAACCGCGACTGGGCCCACGGACGGGGCGCCGACAGAATGGCTGAGACCGGATTTACGCGCATTAGGCAATGCAGCCATCAGCAGGGGCATGAACGCGCGTGACACCACACAAGCGGCAATGATCGCCAGAAACGCGTCGGCTGACAGAAGGGCCGCGACGGCGGCAACGCGCATCAGCTGCGAACCAATCAGGGACAGCACGCCATATGTGCCGATGTGGCTGTCCTTCATGATCTCCAACCGGCGTTCTGGCGTGAACCCGCCCCATAGGCCATCAAACGTATCGGCCAACCCGTCCTCATGCATTGCGCCGGTTGTCATGGTCAGGGTCGCCACGAGCAAAACGGCGCACACGAAAGGCGGAACCGACAACGTCAGCGCCAGCCACCCAATGACGCAGGCCAATGTACCAATCACCAGGCCGACCACCGGAAAGGCCCAAACCGCCTGCGCTTGCCGGGCAAAGACCCTCTCGGGCAAACGGGGCAGGGGCAGGCGCGTCAACAGGACCAGCGCCAGCGGGATATCCCATGCGGAAACCGGATTGGTGTCGTTTTTTTGCACTTCTGCGCCTTTCGAGGCCTTGTTGGATTCAGTGCTTCGGTTAAACACACAGGACCACTCTGATGCAATGAGGCTTTGATGCTGCCTGAACTGAATGATTTGAACACGTTCCGCGACGCGTTGACCAGCGCTCCGGGGCCGGACATAGCGGCGGCCGATGGCGCGGCTGAACGCAATGGTCAGTTGACCAAACCGCCGGGCGCGCTGGGGCGGCTTGAGGATCTGGCGATCTGGTATGCGGCGTGGCGTGGGGATGCGCGACCGCAGGTTGCGGCCCCTCAGGTCATTGTCTTTGCAGGTAACCACGGGGTCACGGCGCAGGGCGTTTCGGCCTTTCCGCCCGAAGTGACCGTGCAGATGGTTGTGAATTTTGAACATGGCGGCGCGGCGATCAACCAGTTGGCCAAGGCGGCGGGCGCAAAGATGGACGTCCACGCGCTTGATCTGGATCAGCCAACGGCAGATTTCACCCAAGGCCCCGCTATGAGTGAGGCCGAGTTGCTGAGCGCACTGCAAACCGGCTGGCAGGCAGTGGACCCGAAGTCCGACCTGCTGGTGGTCGGCGAGATGGGGATCGGCAACACCACCCCCGCCGCTGCGATTGCCTGCGCCCTGTTCGGAGGCGAGGCCGCCGATTGGACCGGTCGCGGTACAGGGGTCGACGATGCGGGCCTTGCAAACAAGACCCGCGTAGTGGCTGAAGGCGTGGCGCTGAATGGCAGTGAAGACGGGTTGGAGGTTCTGCGCTGCCTCGGCGGGCGCGAGATCGCGGCCATGGCCGGAGCGATGGCGGCGGCCCGCATGTTGCGCATTCCCGTCATTCTGGATGGCTTCATCTGTACCTCTGCCGCAGCCTGTCTGGCGCGCATCTCGCCCTCGGCCCTGGATCATACCATCGCGGGGCACCAAAGCGCAGAAGGCGCTCATGCAGCGATGCTGTCAAAACTGGGCAAGGAACCGCTGCTGAGCCTCGGCCTGCGTCTGGGTGAGGGATCCGGCGGTGCGCTTGCGATCAACATTCTCAAGAGCGCGGTTGCCTGCCACTCGGGCATGGCAACCTTTGCTGAGGCGGGCGTCGCGGACGGGTAACCCAAGCGCTTGACCGGGCAATTGCTTCGGTCAGGCAGAATCCTTTGCGTGCTGTTCCGCCAATTCCAGCAACGCGGTTTCCAGATCCTTCTCTAGCTTTTGCGCGCGTTCGATGTATTTCGTATTCTCGGACGTGGGCATACCGGGAATCCAAAGCTCGGCCAAATCGCGTACGGACGTCCGGTCATGGTGATAGAAGGTCTGTTCGGCCTGTGCGGCCTCGTACTCGCTCAGCCCGATATTTTCGAGCACATAGCGGCCCGCGCGCAGAGAGCTGTCGAACATTTCGCGCACGATGTCATTGGCCCCGGCCTGATACAGTTCATACACATGTGTCCGATCATGCGCCCGTGCGATGATATGCAGATCGGGGCGCTGGCGACGGGCGTATCCGACCAAGCGGGTCACCGTCTTTCGATCATCCATCGCAGCGACAAGCACCGAGGCTTTCTCAAGCCCCGCAGCGCGCAATAGTTCCGGCCGGGTCGGGTCACCCAGAAAGCCTTTTACGCCAAAACGACGCATCAGCTGAATCGTCTCGATATCGTGGTCCAGAACAACGGTCTTGAAGCCGCTGGCCCGGACCAACCGATTGACGATCTGACCAAACCGACCGATCCCGGCGATGATCACGGGGCCTTTTTCGTCGATCTCATCGGGTTCCGGCGCGGCGTTCGTGTCGGTCATCTTGCGGGACAGAAGGTCGTAGATGATGAACAGAAGCGGGGTGATCAGCATGGTCAGCGCGATGATCATCAGCAACTTTTGCGACAGGTCCGGCGGGATGACATTCTGCTGCGTCGAAAACGCTAGAAGGACAAAGCCGAACTCACCCGCCTGGGCCAGTCCAAGGGTGAACAGCCAGTGATCCCGGCCCTTCAGTTTGAAGGCTTTGCCGACGAGATAAAGGATGATGCCTTTAACGAGGATGACCAGCAGGGCCAAGCCGATCAGGTCAAACGGGTCGTTGAAGAAATAGCCAACGTTGATCCCCGCTCCGACCGTAATGAAGAACAGCCCCAGAAACAGGCCCTTGAACGGCTCAAGGTCGCTTTCCATTTCGTGGCGGAATTCCGAGCTGGCCAAAACCACACCCGCCAGAAACGCACCCAGAGCCGGCGACAGGCCCACCAGTGTCATCAGGAACGAAATCCCGACCACGATCATCAGCGCCAGCGCGGTATACATCTCGCGCAGGCGGGTTGCGTGAATGAACCGAAACAGCGGCCGGGTCAGGTAGACGCCCGCCAGAATGACAAAGGCAATTGCGCCGATGGTGACCAGAGTGACAGCCCAGCCCGGCAGCCCTTCGACCAGAGACAGGCTATGATGCCCGGCGTCATGCAGATGCTCCGCGCCGCGGTCGATGGAGCCGTCCGCCTCGATATGCGGCATGGCAGGCAGTGCGAGCAGCGGCAGCAGGGCCAGAATCGGGATGACGGCAATGTCCTGCGTCAGCAGAACTGAGAACGTCGCGCGGCCTCCGTTCGTTTGCATCAAGCCCTTTTCAGACAGGGTTTGCAGCACAATCGCGGTCGAGGACAAACACAGAGTTAAGCCGACCGCCAGTGCGACGGACCACGGGTGGTTCGCGTACATTGCGACACCGGCAATAACGGCGGTGGACAACAAAACCTGAAGCCCGCCAAGACCCAACAGCTTATCTCGCATATCCCACAGGGCGCGCGGCTCCAGTTCGAGCCCGATGAGGAACAGCATCATGACAACGCCGAACTCGGCGACATGCTGCAGGTCTTCGGTCTCGGCGCCGACAAGTCCGAGGACGGGGCCGATGATCAGGCCAGCCGCCAGGTATCCGAGAACCGACCCAAGGCCCAACCGCGCCGACAGGGGCACGGCAATCACGGCCGCAGCCAGATAAATAGAAGCCTGGTATAGGAAATCGTCCATCTATGTCCTCATTGCCCGCTCAGGTTGGCAGGGGTGCGTCGCGTTTAAGTTGGTCCATCACGATCTGACTTTGTACCCGTGCCACTGCAGGATGCGGCAGGATCACCTCGTGAAGCAAGCTGTTGAGCGCAGAAAGATCGTCACAATAGACGTGAAGCAAGTAGTCTGCCTCGCCCGTCATCGTCCAGGCACTTGTGATCTCGGGTTGGGTGTTAACCATCCGGGCAAAGCTGGCGGATTGATCGGGGCCGTGTGTGCCAAGATGGACCTGAACGAAGCCCTGAACCTGCAAGCCGAGTTTCAACGGATCCAGCCGGGCCGCGTAGCCGGTGATATAGCCCTCGGCCTCAAGGCGCTGACGGCGGCGGCCTGCCTGGCTGGGGGAGAGGTTCAGCAGCTCACCCAATTGATGCGCGGTCAGATGCGCGTCCTTTTGAAGCGCTGAGAGTAGGCGTGTATCGGTTGCATCAAGCATATGCGGCAAGATCTCATATTTCAGGTCATTCATGCGCATTTTGCGCACACTTAGAGAGTTTACATGAAAACAATGCGCGGAAACAGCACTGCTTAAGGCGTATTTTAGAATCAGCAAAGAAATTCCTGTTTTCGAAGGAGACGCGCCATGGGTCCTTTCCCGCATAACGCCCCGAAATCTGTCATCAGTCCCGAAAATCCCGCAGGTACCGACGGGTTTGAGTTTGTCGAGTTCGCGCACCCTGAACCGCAGGAGCTGCGTGATCTGTTCGCCAAAATGGGCTTCGATTTGGTTGCGCGCCACAAATCCAAACCTCTGGTCGAGCTGTGGCAGCAGGGCGATGTCACCTACATCCTGAACGCGGACCCCGAAAGCTATGCCGACAAGTTCGTCGCGGAACACGGCCCTTGTGCACCTTCGATGGGCTGGCGCGTTGTGGATGCGCAGAAAGCTTACGAGCATGCCGTCGCAAAAGGGGCGGAGCCGTATGACGGTGCGGACAAGACGATGAATGTCCCGGCCATCAAGGGTATTGGGGGATCGCTGATCTACTTCATTGACCAGTATTACGATACCTCGCCCTACAATGAGGAATTCGCGTGGATCAAAGAATCGAAACCGCGCGGCGAGGGGTTCTACTATCTCGATCACCTCACCCACAATGTCTACCGGGGCAATATGGACAAGTGGTTCAAGTTCTATGGCGACCTGTTCAACTTCCGTGAAATCCGGTTCTTTGACATTCAGGGCAAGTTTACCGGCCTTTATAGCCGCGCGCTGACATCGCCTTGTGGCCGCATCCGCATCCCGATCAACGAGGATCGGGGCGAAACGGGTCAGATCGTCTCTTACCTGAAAAAGTACAAGGGCGAAGGCATTCAGCACATCGCAGTGGGCAGCGAGGACATCTACGCCTCGACCGACGCCATTGCCGAAAACGGGTTGAAGTTCATGCCTGGTCCAAACCAGTCCTATTATGACATGTCCAAAGACCGTGTAACGGACCACGATGAGCCGCTGGATCGGATGATGAAGCACGGCATTCTGATCGACGGTGAAGGCGTTGTGGATGGGGGAGAGACGCGGATTCTGCTGCAGATCTTCTCAAAAACCGTGATCGGCCCGATTTTCTTCGAGTTCATCCAGCGCAAGGGGGATGACGGGTTCGGTGAGGGTAACTTCCAGGCCCTGTTTGAATCCATCGAACGCGAACAGATCGAAAGCGGTGAGATTTCGGCGGCCTAAAGCGTTTCGGTTTTACCTGAAGCGCCAAGTGGCACGAATGTCCCGAGAACGCTGAAAGCGTGGCAGGGTATTCGTGTCGCAGGTTTAAACCGAAACGCTAAAAGCTGCGCCAAAGACCAGCCACGTCCAGGTCACACCAGCGCGCTGGTTGGCCGGTTGTATCGATGAGGTTCGGGACCTGTGGTGAACCCGCAAGCCTGAACCTACCGCAAGATCAACGATGGCGTCGTCAGAAATCACATAACCGGGTCGGTCCGGCGGGCAGGGGCCATGTCTGAGCGACAAAATCATCTGCCCTTGCGGTCGCAGGCGTTTAGACAGGGCGCGGATCGCTATGTGTTGGTCGCGCGGGGGCAGGTGATGCAGGACGCCGATGACCAGAATGGAGTCAAAAACGACACCATCTGGCAGAGCGCTTAGTCTAGGCAGACAAGCATCAAGCCACTGAACGGATTGCGCGCCGTCACCGTGCATCGCGTGGTTGCGAAAGGCGTCGACTGGCTCGATCGCCGTCACGTTGCAGCCTCGTTTGGCCAGCCAACGCGCCACCGTTCCAGTACCAGCGCCCACATCCAGAACACTCGCCCCGGTATCGGGCACATGGTCCTGAACGGGGTGCAGGACATCGGTAGGAGAAAGGCTGTCATAGGCCGGGATCAGCTGGGGAGCCGCTTGTTCGTACCCAGCTTTGATAGTCTGAAAATACGGGTCGTCCTTAGCCACGCGGCATTTTCAAAGTCAGATTGCGGCCCTTCTTCTGATACCGCAACTCGCTGTCGCTGATGGCGATGACCTTGCCGCCGTCAATCCGGTCTCCGATCTTGAGCTTTTTGTACCGACCACTCGGAAGCCGGACGAGGGCACGGCGATTTGCGGGTGTGCCGTAGACGCCGATCAGGTTCAGCTTACGCAGGTTGAGGGCATTGTCGATTGTGGCCTGGCGCGCGACCGAGGCCGTTGTCGGGATTCTCGGGGTCACGGATTTCGGCTGGAAGGACCCGGCCTCGTCATTGCTCGACGCGACTGCGGCGGTTGATCCCAGATTTGATCCGCTAGGGCTGGCCGAGGCCACAGCCCGCGCGGGCCGCAATTTGGGGCGCGGGACGCGAACAACAGCCAAGGCGGTGGGTGTGTAGTCGATCTCGGGCTGTACCTGTAGGCTTTCAGGCCGCAATTTGGGCCTAACGACAGCAAGCTCTTCAAGACTGCGCCCGCCCAATTGCGTGCGTTCGAAATTCTCGACCAGATTGCCGGGGCGGGGCCGGGGTCGGAGTTCGGCCAGCCTCTGGTTCACCTCATCGACCACTGGTTCTTCCTCGAACCGCACCGGTACTTCGGGCGGGACTTTGGATGGGCGACCCAGGTAGACCACGATCCCCTCGGGCGACAATGCGCCTTCTGCGGTCGGCACGACCAAGCCGCGCTCGTCCAGTTCATATTGTGCGCCTGCAATTGCGGGGCCGGGGATGCGCTCAAAGGCGGCATCCGTGTCGAAACTGCGTTGGTCGGGCAGGGCAATTGCGTCGCTGGACAAGTCCGGGTTGTGAATGGATGCGAGGTAGAGGTCATCCTCGGAAATCAATGCCGGGGTAATGGGCGCTTCGGGGGCCTCCACTAGGGCGCCTGCGACCTCTTCGATGTCGCTTTGTGTTTCGGGGTCCTGTGCAATCTGTTCCACAGGCGTCGGCGCGACTTTCAACGCTTCGAGAATGGCCGCATCTGTTGGGGACAATTTTGGCTGGGCTTCAGGTTCTGGCTGGGCTTCAGGTTCTGGTTCTTCTTCCGCTGCTGGTGTCGCCGCGATTTCGGTTTCAGGCTCTGGATCCGTCTCAGGCGGTGAAGCGTCCTGAGACTGCGGTGCAGACAGTTCGGCCGTATCGTTTTCGGTAGACGTGTCGTTGTCTGGGTGTGCCCCGATCAGAGACCACGCCCAAACACCTACCCCAACGCAGATCAGCGCGGCAATCGCAGGAATCGCCCAACGTTGCGCTTTGTTCGATGAGGGAGGTAGCGCGATTGCAGCCGGAGCAGGGTCAGGAGAGCGGAACTCTGTGGGCGCCGCGTCATCCGCTATGGCATGAACCGGGGGGCTTTCTAGCTCGGGTTCGGGTGAAGGCGCAGCGACCTGCGGCTCGCTGGTCAGGTCAAATACAGGCTCGCGCGGGAATTCGGCCTCAGTCGTGGCCGCACTAAAGGTGACGGGTAAGAACCCGTGCTGCGCGGCAAAACCCTGCGCTTCATCCAGCGTCTCACGCGCGACGGCGGCAACAAAGGTGGTCGGCCCCTCGGTTGCGCTGTCATAGGACAGATCGGCCAACTCATACGGAGTTGCCTTGGCGACTGCGGCTTGAACCTCGGACGCGATCTGATCATCGCTTTGGCCTTCCGTGGGCAGGGCAAGATACCGCACCTGATCTGCCGGCAGCACCAGTTTGCAGCTCAGGTCGTTTTCCAGCGCAAAGGCTTTGTCGTGCAGGGCTTTGATCTGGTCACTCAGATCCGGGGCCGACAAAGGCACTTCGCCAATGTCGTACCATTCACCATCCGAATGGTGTTGAAGGGAAATTCCGGTCGCAGAAAAGGTCAGCGCAAAAGCGGGTTTCATAATCCGGAGGAACCACAGTTAACCATATCAACGCAAATACCTTTGTATTCGCAGGGTGATACTAAAGCAGGAACCCGCCGAGGGAAAGAAAAAGCCGGGACTTCCCCTTGTGCGTGTAGGCCCCCCGGACCCATGTTGAGACAGAGTAAGTTGGAGGGATCACCTTGAAGACATTCGCTTTTCTGGCCGCGATGATGGCCGCAACCACCGCCGGGCTGGCACATGCGGAAGAACGTCGCATCAACGTGGATGCCACCGGAACCGTTCAGGTTGCCCCTGATATGGCGACAATCACCCTGGGTGTGACACATCAAAACCCCGAGGCATCAGAGGCCATGAAAGCCACCTCGGACGCTGTGGCGCAGGTTCTTGCGCGCTTGGGTGAAATGGGCATCGACGAGCGGGATTTGCAGACACGCGATCTTTCTTTGTCGCCCATCTGGTCGAATCGGAACCAGCAAAACGGGGAACCGCCTGAGATCACCGGATTTGTCGCCTCGAACCGGGTATTCGTGCGGGTGCGTGATCTGACCCAACTGGGTGAGGTCATGGATGCGGTCATTCAGGACGGGGCCAACGATTTCAGCGGGTTGAGCTTTGGTTTGCAAGACTCAGAACCGATCGAGGTTCAGGCCCGTGCAAAAGCTGTGAGCGAAGCAACCGCAAAGGCCGAGCAACTTGCCCAGGCTGCCAATGTCACGTTGGGGCCAGTTCAGACAATCTCGGAGCGTGGCGGCGGTGTGCGCCCGATGGCTGAGATGCGAACGATGGCTATGGCCGACACGGGCGGAGTGCCGGTTGCTGGCGGCGAGATCTCGGTTTCTGTCAGTGTTTCGATGGAGTTCGAGATTTCAGAATAGGTTCAGGCGCTCGCGCGGGCCATCAGCGGTTTTCGTTGCTGGCCCGTTTCGTCAAAATTATCCGGGGACAACCAATCCTCAAACGCATCTCGAATACGCGGCCATTCGCTGTCGAGGATCGAATACCATGCCGTATCGCGATTGCGCCCCTTGTAGTGAGTCGCTTGGCGGAACGTGCCCTCATAGGTGAAGCCCAACCTCTGGGCTGCACTGCAAGAGGGGGCATTCAGCGCGTCGCATTTCCATTCGTAGCGACGATAGCCCAGCTCATCGAATACACGTCGCATCATCAGATACATGACCTCGGTCGATTGCGGCTTGCGCTGCAGCAGGGGCGAGAAGTGGATATGCCCGACCTCGATCACGCCAGCGGCAGGTTCGATTCTGAGGTATGACGCCATGCCAACGGGGACATCGTTTGCATCCAGAACCGTGTGAAACATCGGGTCGGCGTCCATGCAGTTTGCGCGTGCCCAAGTTTCAAACTCCTGCTCAGAGCCAAACGGCCCGTAGGGCAGGTAGGTCCAATTGCGGTGATCGGCATCATTGGCAAACGCCCGGAACAATCCGGGCGCATGCCTGTTCACATCAAGCGGCACAACCGAGCAATACTGGCCCTCCATCGGGGTATATGGCGGCGCCGGGCGCGGGAACTCGCCCGTGACCGGCCGTCCGATGGGTTGACCCAGTGCGTTGGTGTCGTGTCCGCTCATGGCTTCATGCGCTGGCTTTGGCCAAAGCCTGATCCAGATCGGCGATCAGGTCGTTGGCATCCTCGATACCGATCGACACACGCACTACGTTGGGGCCCGCGCCTGCGGCCTCTTGCTGTTCGGGGGTCAACTGACGGTGCGTGGTCGAGGCCGAGTGGATGATCAGCGAACGCGCGTCGCCGAGGTTGGCAACGTGGCTGAAGATCTCCAAAGCGTTCACGAGTTTGATGCAGGCGTCATAGCCACCCTTGACCGCAAAGGTGAATAGCGCACCGGCGCCACGCGGATACTGCGCCTTGACCCTGTCGTGATAAGGCGACGAAGGCAGGCCCGCATAGGTCACGTAGTCGACCCGGTCATCCGCTTCCAGCCAGGCGGCGATCTTCTGGGCGTTCTCGACGTGGCGCTCCATCCGCAGCGACAGGGTTTCGATCCCCATCAGCGTGTAATGTGCCGCCTGCGGGTTCATGGTCATGCCCAGATCGCGCAGGCCGATGGCAATGCCGTGGAAGGTGAAGGCCAGCGGGCCGAAGGTCTCATGGAATTTCAGCCCGTGATAGGCCTGCTCGGGCTGGCTGAGCGAAGGGAATTTGTCATTCGCCGACCAGTCGAACTTGCCCGAATCCACGATGCAGCCACCGGTGACGGTGCCATTGCCGGTCAGGTATTTGGTGGTCGAATGCACAACCAGAGTCGCGCCGTGTTCAATCGGGCGGCACAGGTAGGGCGTGGCCGAGGTGTTGTCGACGATTAGCGGAATGCCTGCGCTGTCCGCGACATCGGCCAAAGAGCGGATATCGGTGACATAGCCGCCGGGGTTGGCGATGGATTCGCAGAATACCGCGCGGGTGTTTTCGTCAATGGCGGCCTTCACGGCATCCAGATCATCGGTGTCGACAAATTTGGCCGACCAGCCGAAGCGTTTGATCGTCTGGCTGAACTGCGTGACCGTGCCGCCATACAGACGCGTCGAGGCCACCACGTTGCAGCCCGGTCCCATCAGCGGGAACAGCGCCATGATCTGCGCCGCATGGCCCGAGGAACAGCAGACCGCGCCAACGCCACCTTCCAGCGTCGCGACACGTTCTTGCAGAACCGCGACGGTCGGGTTGGTAAGGCGCGAATAGATAAAGCCCACTTCCTGCAGGTTAAACAGCGCTGCCGCGTGGTCCGCATCGCGAAAAACATAAGCCGTCGTTTGGTAGATCGGAGTCTGGCGCGCGCCGGTTGCGGGATCGGGGCGTGCGCCCGCGTGTATCTGCAGAGTGTCGAAACCGTAGGTAGGGCCGTCAGACATCGTGAAAATCTCCTGTTGGAATGTGCGTTGGCGAATCTGTAGGCTATTGCAGGCCCTTGCACAACGATCCTATGGGCGATCCTGTCAGCGCAGCCAGAGACCTTTGGCCTTGATCGCCTTGCGGATGGCCTGTTCGCGCCCGGGCAGGGCGGTTTGGTCGAACATCTCGCGGATTTTGTGGCCTTTGCCTTGAAAAATCAGCCTCTTCATCGGGTCATAGGCCTTGAGGACTTTCTTGACTTTGTTGGGGGCTGAGACGGTCTCGAGCACCTCAATCACGCGGTCACTCTCACGGGCGTAAAGCAGCGGAAACAGGCGATAGTGACAACTGACCGACCCATCAAGAAGCCCGTCCGGCAAGGCATCGCGCCCGCCACCGAATGAGTGGATCACCAGCGGCAGGGCAGCCTGATCCAGCCAGGGATCAAGGTTCTGCCCGGTGAGTTCGGGGATCTCTTCGTCGCGAATGGTTTGCGCGTAGTCCAAGAACCGCTCGCCGAATTGGCGCGGGCATTTGTAGAAGAAATAGCCTGCGTTGAAATACAGAAACCGTTTCCAGTGCTCCTTGGGCTGGCTGTCATCAATCGAGCTGTCGAAATCCAGACCAAAGCGGCGATAGAGCGCGCTCCATATTCCCTCGAACCCGGGCCCATAGAGGGTGGGTTTCGGCCAGGTCCCATCAACCTTGAGCGAGGCGCCCGGACGGTCGAAATCAAACGGGACCGAATTCAAATCGCCCGTGATCAGCGTATCGCTGTCGAAGAAGACAAACGGTTCCCCCTCGGGCAGGGCAAGCAGGGCCTCGATCTTGTTGCCATGCGGATAGCTCTCGCCGAAGACATGGTTGTCAAAGGGCAGGATCTCGGCGTCCAGCTGAAACAGCGCCTTGCGCACATCCTCGTTCTGGATGCTGGGGTTCTGGCTCCAACGGGGGCCGGGGTTTGGCGTGGCGACATACAGCTTGCCGTCAAAACCGGGGGAACAGTGGCGCAGGGAGGCGGCGAACAGAAGGGCCTCATATTGCAGACGGTTGTTTTGCCCGATGACGACAATGTTGAATTTCTGCGAAGCCATTCGTGCCTGTTCCTGTCGCCCGTTTTCTTTGGGATTACAGCAAGCCGCAGAGGGCGTCAAAACTGTTGGATTGATTTTCGCGTTCTCCATCCCATCTCATGCAGGAAACTCAAAGCAGGAGGCCGCCATGAGGATCAACGCGGATTTCACCAAACGCGCTGCGGTGCATTTTGCTCAGACCGAGTGGGTACAATCGCCTGCGGCAGGGGTCGAGCGCAAGATGCTGGACCGGATCGGTGAGGAAGTCGCCCGCGCCACCACGATCGTCCGATTTGCCCCTGGCAGTGCCTTCGCGGCTCATACCCATGATGGTGGGGAAGAGTTTCTGGTTCTGGATGGCGTTTTTCAGGACGAAACCGGGAATTTTCCGGTGGGCAGCTATGTTCGCAACCCTCCGACCTCGTCCCATACCCCTTCGGCGGCCGACGGGGCCACCATTCTGGTCAAGCTGCATCAATTCGATCCCTCCGACCGGACGGAGGTCAAACGCTCGATCAACGGTCAGGGCGATCTGCGCCTGTTCAAGGATGAGCATGAGGATGTGCGCATCGTGCAATGGGCCGCCGGAGAGTCTATTGATCTGAGCGCAGAAGGTGGGCTTGAGGTGTTTGTCATCACCGGCAGCTTTGATGAAGGCGGTGAATCATTCGCCGCGTGGGACTGGTTACGCCTGCCGCCCGGATCGCAGTCAAAGGCCGTTGTGGGGCCGGATGGTGCGCGGGTTTGGATGAAATCCGGGCATTTGACGGGCATGATCTGACCTGAACCCGCATCAATTTTGGGCAAAATCACGGAAATCCGGGTCAAAAGCCCGGTTTTTTCATTTTTTGACCGAATGATAAAATTTACCAATTGATAAAAAATCAGATTGTGGCAAGCTGAGCCTCACAACAAACATATCTACAGGGAGTAGAGTGATGGCACAGGGCCAGATGGCACCCGGGATTGTCCCAGGGCGGCTTTCCAGCGATGAGCTGACCTCGAATTTCACCGATTTGCATCCGCCTTTGGCCCCGCATGAGGCCGCCGTGGCGGCAGATCGTTGTTATTTTTGCTATGACGCGCCGTGTGTGACGGCCTGTCCGACGGATATCGATATTCCGTTGTTCATTCGCCAGATCCAGGCCGGTCAGCCGCAAGCAGCCGGTCGCACGATTCTCGAGCAAAACATTCTGGGTGGCATGTGCGCCCGCGTTTGTCCGACCGAGACTTTGTGCGAGGAAGCTTGCGTTCGCGAAGCCGCCGAAGGCAAACCGGTCGAGATCGGTCGCTTGCAGCGCTATTCGACTGACGCCGTTATGGTAGCGGGCGATCACCCCTTCGAACGCGCTGCGCCTACCGGCAAAACGGTTGCCGTGATTGGGGCAGGGCCTGCTGGTCTTGCCTGTGCGCATCGGCTGGCGATGTTGGGGCATGACGTGGTGATTCACGAGTGCAAGCCGAAACCCGGCGGTCTGAACGAATACGGGATCGCTGCCTACAAATCGACCAATGACTTCGCTCAGGCCGAAGTGGATTGGCTTCTGAAGATTGGTGGCATTGCGATCGAGACGGGCTCGGTTCTGGGCGATACGATTTCGCTGGACGGGTTGGTCGAGAACTATGATGCCGTGTTCCTGTCGATCGGTCTGGCGGGTGTAAATGCGCTGCGTGCGCAAGGCACCGAAAAGGACGGTGTGCGGGCTGCTGTGGATTTCATTTCGGATGTGCGTCAGGCCGAAGATCTGGCTCACTTGCCGGTCGGGCGGAATGTGGTCGTGATCGGTGGAGGTATGACGGCGGTGGATGCTGCCGTGAAGTCAAAACTGCTGGGCGCTGAGCATGTTACGATTGCCTATCGCCGAGGGCGCGATGCGATGGGTGCTAGCCGGTATGAACAGGACCTCGCCGCCTCGCACGGGGTGCGGATTCTGACGAATGTGCAGCCGGTTGCTGTTTACGGCAATGGATCGGCGGTCGGTATCGAACTGGAATACACCACCACTCGGGACGGCAGGCTAGAAGGGACGGGCGAGATGATCCGGCTTCCGGCTGATCAGGTCCTCAAGGCCATCGGTCAAACGCTTGAAGGCGCGCCCGAAGGTCTGGCGCTGGACGGTAACAAGATCGCTGTCACCGGGGCAGGGCGAACCTCTCTGGACGGTGTCTGGGCGGGTGGCGACTGCGCCGCAGGTGGCGAGGATCTGACCGTGACGGCCGTGGCCGAGGGCCGGGACGCTGCGATGGACATCCACGCAACGCTCGTTTCGTGATAAGATGGGGTATTCACCCCATTTTTATTGCTGCTGAGGTATCGTCATGTCCCAGATCGAACAAGCTGTTGCCCAACACTACACAACCGGTGCCCTGACCGAACGCGTCCGTGCGGCGCTTGAGGCCAGTGGTATTGACCCGGATGCAGCCACCGTAGCCGACCTCAAGGCCGGCGACGAGTTTCATACGGGTGGTGTGAAGGCGACCGATAACCTGTTCGCCCAGCTCTCGCCGACCCACGCAACGCGCGTGCTGGACGTTGGCTGCGGTATCGGCGGGACATCGCGCTATATCGTGGATCGGTATGACTCGACGGTCACAGGCGTCGACCTGACGCCCGAATTCGTCGAAACGGCCAAGACGCTCAGCGATCTTGTGGGACATTCCGAAAAGTCGGAGTTTCTGGTTGGCAGCGCCCTCGACATGCCGGTTCCCGATGCTGGGTTCGATCTGGCTGTGATGTTTCATGTTGGCATGAACATCGAAGACAAGGCGGGATTGTTCGCCGAGGTCTCTCGGGCTCTGGCGACAGGCGGTACTTTTGCCTTGTTCGACGTGATGGGCGGTGAGGCGGCTGAACCGTTGGCGTTTCCCCTGCCATGGTCCACCGTGGCCGAGACGTCCTTCGTCCACACGCCCGATGTCTACCGAGATGCCGCAAGTGCTGCGGGCCTGGAACTGGAGACAGAGATTGACCGTACCGAGTTCGCACTCGCGTTCTTCGAGGAAGCCTTTGCGCGCATGGCCGAAAGTGGCCCGCCCGCGTTAGGCATCCACCTGATGATGGGCGAGACGGCACCGGAGAAGTTCCAAAACTACGTAAAAAACCTAAAGGCCGGGCGCATTCGCCCGACCGAAATGATATTCAAAAAAACCGGCTGAGCCGGGAAGGGAGAAGCCATGGCCGATCTGACGACAAACTTTCTGGGCATTTCCAGCCCCAACCCCTATTGGCTGGCCTCTGCGCCGCCGACGGACAAGGAATACAACGTCCGCCGCGCGTTCGAGGCCGGATGGGGTGGTGTTGTGTGGAAAACGTTGGGGGCCGAGGGCCCTCCGGTCGTGAATGTGAACGGGCCGCGCTATGGCGCGATCTATGGTGCTGATCGGCGGCTGCTGGGTCTGAACAACATCGAGTTGATCACCGACCGCCCGCTAGAGGTGAACCTTGAGGAAATGGCGCGGGTCAAGGCGGACTATCCGGATCGCGCGCTGATCGCCTCGATCATGGTGCCCTGCGAGGAGGAGGCGTGGAAAGCCATCCTGCCGCGCGTCGCCGAGACAGGCGCCGATGGGATCGAACTGAACTTCGGCTGCCCGCATGGCATGAGCGAGCGAGGCATGGGGTCTGCCGTGGGGCAGGTGCCGGAATACATCGAAATGGTGACCCGTTGGTGCAAGAAATACTATGACCGCCCGGTCATCGTGAAGCTGACGCCGAACATCACCGACATCCGCAAACCTGCGGCAGCAGCACGGAATGGTGGCGCGGATGCAGTGTCGCTGATCAACACGATCAACTCGATCACCAGCGTCAATCTGGACACGTTCAGCCCCGAGCCTTCGATCGATGGCAAAGGCAGCCATGGCGGCTATTGCGGCCCGGCGGTCAAACCGATTGCTCTGTCGATGGTGTCCGAAATCGCGCGGGCCGAGGCCACGCATGGTATGCCCATCTCCGGCATTGGGGGCGTGACCACTTGGCGTGACGCGGCCGAATTTATCTCGCTTGGCTGCGGCAATGTGCAAGTGTGTACCGCTGCGATGACCTACGGCTTCAAGATCATTGATGAACTGACGGCGGGTCTGTCCGAATGGATGGACGAGAAAGGCTATGCCAGCGTCGATCAGGTCATTGGTCGGGCGGTGCCGAATGTTACCGACTGGCAGTATCTGAACCTGAACTATGTGGCCAAGGCCAAGATTGATCAGGACCAGTGCATCAAATGCGGCCGGTGCTATGCGGCTTGTGAGGATACCAGCCATCAGGCGATCTCGATGTCTGATGACCGTGTGTTCGAGGTGATGGATGACGAATGCGTTGCCTGTAACCTCTGTGTCGATGTCTGCCCGATCGAAGGTTGCATCACGATGGAGCCGATGGTAGCTGGTGAGGTCGATCCGCGCACCGGCAAGACCGTGCAGCCGGACTATGCCAACTGGACCTCGCATCCGAACAATCCGATGGCGAAAGCGGCGGAGTAAGGGAAACCTTCATCCCTAAAACACCGGTTCGGTGCTACACTGCCGCTGACAGACAGGATCAAAGGAGAATGTCATGCCAGCGGCACCACCGGGCCGGAGCAAGGGCGGCAACAAGGTCACCAAGCTTGACCGTGACACGTCCAAAAAGAACGTTGCCCTCTCCAAGGCCAAGCAACGTGATGCGATGGCCGCCAAGAATTTTCTTCAGCATCAGAAGCAGATCAAACGTGACGTGGACAGTCTTGAGAAGCTGAAACGCTCTCTCGAAGAGATGATGGCGAAGTTGAAGGAAGAGCGTCAGCTGGACCAACGGTTCCTTGGACAGGTGGTCAAAAAGGTCAAGGCGCTACAGAATTTTGACGCCTACGTTAAGGCCTCGGCCAAGGATCACATGGCTGTTGTGCAGCAGCCGAAAATGTATACCGCGATCGTCAAGGATGCCGGAAAAGTGCCCAAGATCAATACGGTCAAAACCATGGGCGACCTGACCATTCTGATCGCCATGGTGATCGTGCTTTTGCGCCGTATTCTGGCGCTGAAACCTGCGAAATAGCGGTTACCTCGTCAGAAGGCGCGTGAACACCTGATCAAGGTAGATTTTCGCGTCGGGGTAGGGATCGGCTTCATCCGAGCCAAGAACGGCGCGGATCTGGACGTCGAAATCTGCGTAGTGCTGGGTCAAAGACCAGATCGAGAAGATCAGGTGATAGGGGTTCACTTCGGCGATATGCCCCTCGGCCATCCAGCGGCGGATCAGGGTCGAGGTTTCATCGACCAGCGCTTTCAGATCTGTGGACAGCACGTCATAGATATGTGGAGCGCCGCGAATGATCTCATTGGCAAACAGGCGGCTTTCACGCGGGTAGTCGCGGCTCATTTCCAGTTTGCGGTGGATATATCCCAACAGCTCGCTCAGAGGATCGCCATCGGGATCGATAGCACGCATCGGGTCTAGCCAAGTGTCCAGAAGACGCTCGAGCAGGGCAGCATAAATCGCGTCTTTACTGCGGTAGTAATAGAGCAGGTTTGGTTTGCTCAGCCCGGCAGCGGATGCAATCTGATCCACGGTTGCCCCGCGAAACCCGTGGGTCGAAAAGACCTCGAGCGCGGCTTCCAGAATCGCAGCGCGATTTTTCATTTGTATTCTGGTGGGTGCGCGGTCTTTCGGCATGTATCCAACGTGTCTGTTTTTGCGCCAGTTCATAGGGGATTTTGCTGAAAACTCCAGCGACGGCGCGCAATTTCTTGACTGATGTCGAACCCGTGATAGCGTGAGTTTGACCAGTTGGTCAAATCAAGACACCAAAAGCGAGCAAACTCGCAAGCAACAGGGAAGAAGACTATGGCAGCTCCGGCGCAGAATCTCAGGATCAATGGCGACAGGTTGTGGGACAGCCTGATGGAGATGGCCAAGATCGGCCCCGGCGTTGCGGGCGGCAACAACCGCCAGACGCTGACCGATGAAGACGCCGAAGGGCGCGCGCTGTTCCAAAGCTGGTGCGAGGACGCGGGCTGTTCTATGGGTTTGGATCAGATGGGCAACATGTTCGCGCGGCGAGAGGGCACGGACCCGGAGGCGCTGCCGGTCTATGTTGGTTCTCATCTGGATACACAGCCGACGGGCGGGAAGTATGACGGGGTTCTAGGGGTGCTTGGCGGTTTGGAGATCATCCGCACGCTGAACGATCTGGGAATCAAAACCAAACATCCGATCGTGGCGACCAACTGGACGAATGAAGAGGGCACGCGCTACGCCCCTGCGATGTTGTCTTCGGGCGTGTTTGCCGGGATGCACACGCAGGATTGGGCCTATGACCGCGAGGATGCCGAGGGTAAAAAATTCGGCGATGAATTGCAGCGTATCGGCTGGCGCGGCGAGGAAGAGGTCGGCGCGCGCAAAATGCATGCCTTCTTTGAGCTGCATATCGAACAAGGGCCGATACTGGAGGCCGAGAGTAAGGACATCGGCGTCGTCACCCACGGTCAGGGGCTAAGTTGGACCCAGATCACGGTGACCGGCAAGGATGCCCATACCGGCTCGACCCCGATGCCGATGCGCAAGAATGCGGGTCTGGCGATGGCGCGTATTCTTGAAAAAGTGGATGAGATTGCGTGGTCACATGCGCCGCATGCGGTTGGGGCAGCGGGGCATATTGATGTGTATCCGAACTCACGCAATGTGATTCCGGGCAAGGTGGTGTTCACGGTCGATTTCCGCTCGCCCGAATTGGATGTGATCACTGATATGGAAAATCGCCTTCGTGTGGCGGCTGAGGATATCGTGAACGAAATGGGCCTGCAGATTGAATTCGAAAAGGTCGGTGGATTCGATCCGGTCAAATTCGATGAGGGTTGTGTCGCCGCCGTGCGCGACGCGGCAGAGCGGCTGGGGTATTCCCATACGGATATCATTTCGGGGGCCGGGCACGATGCCTGCTGGATCAACCGGGTCGCGCCGACCGCGATGGTGATGTGCCCTTGCGTAGATGGCCTGAGCCACAACGAGGCTGAAGAGATCAGCAAGGATTGGGCGGCTGCCGGGGCGGATGTTTTGCTGCATGCGGTCGTTGAGACGGCGGAGATCGTGGAATAGGGGGCGCTGCCCCCGTCGCCCACGGGCGACTCCCCCGGGATATTTTTAGCCAGATGAAGCAAGCGGCGCAGACCGCAACAGGGAGTTTGAAATGAGTACTGTTATCAAGAACGGGACCATCGTGACCGCTGATCTGACCTATAAGGCGGATGTGAAAGTTGAGGGCGGCTTGATCACCGAGATTGGGCCGGACCTGCGCGGCGACAAGGAGTTGGACGCCTCTGGGTGCTACGTGATGCCCGGTGGGATCGACCCGCACACGCATCTTGAGATGCCGTTCATGGGGACCTATTCCAGCGACGATTTCGAAAGCGGCACGCGCGCGGCCCTGGCAGGTGGTACAACGATGGTTGTGGATTTCGCGCTGCCCAATCCGGGCGAGAGCCTGCTGGATGCGCTCAAGCGTTGGGACAACAAGTCGACGCGGGCGAATTGTGACTACTCTTTCCACATGGCGGTGACCTGGTGGGGTGAGCAGGTGTTTGACGACATCAAGACGGTGATCGAAACGCGCGGCATCAACACGTTCAAGCACTTCATGGCCTATAAGGGCGCGTTGATGGTGAATGACGATGAGTTGTTTGCCTCGTTCAAACGTCTGGCAGAGTTGGGCGGTACCGCGATGGTGCATGCCGAGAACGGTGACGTTGTAGCCGAGCTGAGCGCTAAACTGCTGGCCGAGGGCAATACCGGGCCCGAGGCACATGCCTATTCCCGTCCGCCGCAGGTCGAAGGTGAAGCGACCAACCGCGCGATCATGATTGCGGACATGGCGGGCGTGCCTTTGTACGTGGTGCATACCTCCTGCGAAGAGTCGCATGAGGCCATTCGGCGCGCAAAGATGCAGGGCAAGCGAGTGTGGGGAGAACCTTTGATCCAGCACCTGACCTTGGATGAAAGCGAGTATTTCCACCACGATTGGGAACATGCGGCGCGGCGGGTCATGAGCCCTCCGTTCCGGAACAAGCAGCATCAGGATAGCCTGTGGAACGGTCTGCAATCTGGCACTTTGAGCGTTGTCGCGACCGACCATTGCGCCTTTACGACCGAACAGAAACGCTATGGCGTGGGTGATTTCACCAAGATCCCGAACGGGACCGGAGGGTTGGAGGATCGGATGCCGATGCTCTGGACCTATGGGGTGAATACAGGGCGTTTAACGCCGAATGAGTTCGTAGCTGTTACTTCAACAAACATCGCCAAGATATTGAATTGCTATCCGAAAAAGGGTGCGGTTTTGGTTGGCGCAGATGCTGATCTGGTGGTGTGGGATCCGGACAAGGCCAAGGTGATTTCGGCCGAAACGCAGCAGTCTTCGATCGACTACAACGTGTTCGAGGGTAAAGAAGTGCGCGGGTTGCCGCGATTCACGCTGACCCGTGGTGCCGTTGCTGTGCATGATGGCGAGATCCAGACACAGGAAGGGCACGGGAAATTCGTGGCGCGCGAGGCCAACACCCATGTGAACAAGGCGCTGAGCACCTGGAAAGAACTGACGGCCCCGCGCCCGGTGGAGCGGACGGGTATTCCGGCGACGGGTGTCTGACGCATTCGGGCCGCTCTATGGGCGGCCCGCAATCAAATTTTTCAAGGCTATGGAATGAACACTGACTCTACGACCCAGCCTGTGATCGAGGCAAGGCAGCTGGATCTCACCTTCCAGACGAATGACGGCCCGGTTCACGCGCTGAAAGATGTGAACCTGACGATCGACAAAGGCGACTTTGTCAGCTTTATCGGCCCTTCGGGCTGCGGCAAGACCACCTTTCTGCGCTGCATCGCGGCTTTGGAGACCCCGACGGGCGGTACGTTGACCGTCAACGGCATGACCCCGGATGAGGCGCGGCGCAAGCGGGCCTATGGCTATGTGTTTCAGGCGGCGGGTCTGTATCCGTGGCGGACCATCTCCAAGAACATAAAGCTGCCGCTTGAGATCATGGGCTATTCCGCGTCCGAGCAGGAAGAGCGCGTGAACAAAGTTCTCGAACTCGTTGATCTTGCTGGATTTGGTGGGAAATTTCCGTGGCAGCTGTCGGGTGGTATGCAGCAGCGGGCCAGTATCGCGCGGGCTTTGGCTTTTGACGCGGATATCCTACTCATGGATGAGCCGTTTGGTGCGTTGGACGAGATCGTGCGCGATCACCTCAACGAGCAGCTTCTGGCGCTCTGGGCGCGTACGGAGAAGACGATTGGCTTTGTGACGCACTCGATCCCCGAGGCGGTGTATCTCAGCACTAAGATCGTGGTGATGAGCCCTCGGCCCGGGCGGATTACGGATGTGATAGACAGCCCTCTGCCCAAGGAGCGGCCCTTGGATATCCGCGATACGCCGGAGTTTATTGAGGTTGCACACCGGGTGCGGGACGGCCTGCGGGCGGGGCATTCCTATGATGACTGATAAGGCCTCGGATATGATCAGGCGCGCAACGTTGCAGGACGTGCCGGCCTGTGCCCAAGTGATCCATGATTGGGCTTGCCAGACGGATTGGATGCCGGAAGAGCTGCCTGTTGATCAACTGACAGCCTTGATTGAAGAGGCGTTTGATCAACGTGAGATTTGGGTCACAGGCAACCCGGTCGATTGCTACATGTCCGTGGACCCGAATGAGCAGAAGATTGGTGCGCTTTATTGTAGACGGACCGGTCAGGGCATCGGTAAGCGCTTTGTCGACAAGGCCAAAGAGGGCCGCGCGTTTCTTTGGCTGACAACACACACGCCGAACACAGCGGCGCAACGGTTCTATCAACGCGAAGGGTTCGAGGTAACAAGCGAAGAGCCTCCCGTGCCCCCGGACACCGTGCCGGTCTACCGGATGGAGTGGCACGCATGAAGCAGGTCTTATCGGTTCTGACTGTGCTGCTGGCCATTGCGGTCCTGTGGTATCTGGCCGTTGCACCAATGAATGTTCGTGTCTCGCTTGATCAGGCGGAACGTGCAGGGGAAACTGTGACGCCCGAGACGTCGAGGGACCGTCAGCAGGTTTCGGTTTGGGTTCTGATGGTGCAGAACCCGTCGCATATCGCAGGTGGTTATGAGCTGGACCGGCCGCGCCTGCCAACGCCCGGTCAAGTCGGGCAAGAGCTTTGGAAAACCACCGGCGAAATGGTGATGCGAGGGCGGGCAATGTCGAAACGCTCATTGATCTATCACGGGTGGATCACGCTGCAATCCACCCTCTGGGGATTTGTACTGGGCACGGCGGTTGGCATCCTAGGGGCCGTGGCCATCGTCTATTCCCGTGTTGTGGATATGAGCCTGATGCCGTGGGCCATCATCAGCCAGACGGTGCCGATCGTGGCACTGGCTCCCATGATCATCGTCCTGAGTTCTCAGTTGGGGATCGAAGGGCGTGGGGTGCCCAAGGCGATTATCTCGGCTTACCTATGCTATTTCCCTGTGCTGGTCGGGATGGTTAAAGGGCTGCGCTCGCCGGCCGTTTCGCAGCTGGATTTGCTTCAGACCTACAACGCCACCGGGTTGCAGGCGTTTCTGAAACTGCGCCTGCCGTCCTCGGTGCCATATCTCTTTACGTCGCTGAAGGTGGGCATTGCGGCGGCCTTGGTCGGGACGATTGTGGGTGAACTTCCCACCGGAGCAATTTCGGGCCTCGGCGCGCGCATTTTGATCGGCGATCAATTCGGCACGCCTTTGGCCATTTGGGCGGCCTTGTTCGCGGCGGCCATTCTGGCGGGTATTCTGGTGACTTTGCTGGATATTCTGCAGCGAGTGACCCTGAAACGCATGGGGATGAGCGCATGAGCTGGTTGATCTTTTCCCTCGTCTTCTGGGCCGGTGCCTGGTGGCTAAACGCGTGGCTGGCGCGGTCGATCTACCGGGACTCCAAAGGCGTGCGCGTCTTTGTGCCCGTGCTCTTTGGTGTCACGCTGCTGATCCTGTGGGAAGGGCTGGTACAAGGGATGGGCGTCTCACCCGTGATCCTGCCGCCGCCGTCGATGGTGGCGCAGACCTTTGTGAACTCGACCGATATTCTGTGGCAGGACTTCAAACAGACCGTGTTCAAAGGCGCTTTCACCGGGTTTGCAATCGGAGCTACCGCCGCTTTTCTAACGGCTGTTCTGATCGACCGGTCCGTCTTTCTGACCCGAGGGTTGCTGCCCATCGGTAACTTTGTGGCCGCGCTGCCTATCGTTGGAATCGCGCCTATTCTGGTCAGCTGGTTCGGGTTCGATTGGCACTCCAAAGCAGCTGTGGTTGTGGTGATGGTGTTCTTCCCGATCCTTGTGAATACGGTGCAAGGCCTGCGTGAGGCGGATGCGATGCAACGTGACCTGATGCGGACCTATGCGGCCAGCTACACGCAAACGCTGATCAAGTTACGCCTGCCTGCGGCCATGCCGTTCATATTCAATGGCCTCAAAATTGCCACCACACTTGCGCTGATCGGGGCGATTGTCGCCGAATATTTCGGCTCCCCCACGCGCGGCATGGGCTTTCGGATTTCAACCGGGGTGGGCAGCCTGTCGATCGACCTCGTCTGGGCAGAAATCGCAGTGGCGGCAGTCGCCGGAACAGTGTTCTATGCTTTGGTGGCAGGGATCGAAAAAATGGTAACCTTTTGGCACCCCTCACAACGCAGATAACAAGACTAACCAGACCCCGAAAACGGGGCGCAATTCGTAACAAGGAGAAGATGAAGATGAAAAAGCTACTCAGCGGGGCGGTTGCCGCCTTTAGCCTGGCCGCCAGTGCATCACTGGCCGCCGATGAGGTAACGTTGCAGCTCAAATGGGTCACGCAGGCGCAGTTTGCAGGCTACTACGTCGCGAAGGACAAGGGGTTCTACGAGGAAGAAGATCTGGACGTCACTATCCTGCCGGGCGGTCCCGATATCGCGCCCACTCAGGTGATCGCGGGTGGCGGTGCGGATGTGACCGTCGAATGGATGCCGGCCGCACTGGCCGCACGGGAAAAAGGCTTGCCGCTGGTCAATATCGCTCAGCCTTTCAAAAGCTCAGGCATGATGCTGACCTGCTGGAAGGATGCGGGGATTTCCTCGCCCGAAGATCTGAAGAACCGCACTCTCGGCGTTTGGTTCTTTGGAAACGAATTCCCGTTTATGAGCTGGATGAGCCAGTTGGGCATCGACACAGGCGGTAAGGCTGAAAACGGTGTAGAGGTGCTGAAGCAAGGCTTCAACGTGGATCCTCTGCTGCAGCGTCAGGCTGATTGCATCAGCACCATGACCTACAATGAATACTGGCAGGTCATTGATGCAGGCGTGAATCCGGATGAGCTGGTGACCTTCAAGTACGAAGATCAGGGCGTGGCAACGCTGGAAGATGGTCTTTACGTGCTGGAAGAGAACCTGAGCGACGAAGCCTTTGTTGAGAAAATGCAGCGCTTTGTGCGGGCCTCGATGAAAGGTTGGAAATATGCCGAAGAGAACCCGGATGAGGCCGCTCTGATCGTTCTCGACAATGACGCTACTGGTGCGCAGACCGAAGAGCATCAGAAACGCATGATGGGCGAGATTGCTAAACTGACCGCAGGATCGAACGGGGCGCTGGACCCGGCTGATTTTGAGCGTACGGTAAGTACACTGTTGGCAGGTGGATCCGATCCGGTCATCACCGCGAAGCCGGAAGGTGCATGGACACATCAGGTGACCGACGCAGCGCTGAACTAAACCAGTCAGGCATTTCTGACGCAAAGACGCGGTCCCAAAACGGGGCCGCGTTTTCTATTCTGACTGTCGGTTTCGTGTATGTACTTTTGGTGAATCTATAGTAGTATTTCCTTGTAAATTAACGCAAATCATCCATCTGGTCTCGCTTAAAAGGATAAAATGCAAGGATTTGCAGAGGAATTCAGTCACGCCCTCTCTCTCATCCTCAATGGAGATGCAGAGCTGTGGGCGATTGTCTTTCTGTCTCTGAAAGTATCCGTGTTCGCGGTGCTGATCTCGGCCCTGATCGGGATGCCCGTTGGTGCGGCGCTTGCCGTGGCGCGCTTTCCCGGTCGCCGCGCGTTGATCGTACTGATGAATGCTTTGATGGGCTTTCCACCGGTGGTGGTCGGCCTGTTGGTCTATCTTATGCTGTCCCGTTCGGGGCCTTTGGGGGTATTGGAGCTGCTCTATACGCCCACCGCCATGATCATCGCGCAGGTGGTTTTGGTCACGCCCATCATCGCCGCACTGACCCGGCAAGTGGTCGAGATGCTGGCCGAGGAGTATTCAGAACAACTCCGTTCACTTGGAGTGTCGCGTTTGGCCTCGGTTCCGGTGTTGTTGTGGGATGCGCGCTTGGCTTTGATCACCGCGCTTCTGGCCGGGTTCGGACGTGCCATTGCCGAAGTGGGCGCCGTGATCATCGTTGGCGGCAACATCAATCACGTCACGCGGGTGATGACGACGACAATCGCGCTCGAGACCTCGAAAGGCAATCTGGCTTTGGCGCTGGCGCTGGGGGCGATCCTGATCGGGATCGCGGTGGCTGTGAACGCCATGGTCAGTGCCGCCAGCCTCCGCGCCGAACAGGAGGGGTTGCGTCATGCGTGATCTGACCTTTGATATGACGCGGTCCCTGCAGGTCCGTGATCTGGTCATCCGGCGCAATGGGCAGGCCTTGTTGGATGTGGCCGAGCTGACGCTGGACGGGCCGGGGCCAACACTGTTGCTGGGTCCAAACGGGGCGGGCAAAAGCCTGCTCTTGCGGTGTCTGCATGGGTTGATCTCACCAGATCAGGGACAGGTTGTGCAGGATGGTGCTCCGCTGAATGCCTTTCATACAGCGCGGCAAGCAATGGTGTTTCAACAGCCCGTTCTTCTGCGCCGATCAGTGTCTGCCAATCTGGATTTCGTGCTGAAACGGCAGGGGCTGGCGCGTCGCGCGCGCAAACTTCGGATCGCCGAGCTGTTGGCCGAAGGTGGCCTTGAGAGCAAAGCCCGCCAGCCTGCGCGGTCTTTGTCCGGGGGGGAGGCGCAACGCCTGGCGATCTTGCGGGCTTTGGCGATGACTCCTGAGACCCTGTTTCTGGATGAGCCGACCAGCGCACTGGACCCAAGCGCTGTGCAGATGATTGAGCGCATGATCCTGCGAGCCTCAGCGCGTGGGGTGCGGATCGTCATGGTGACACATGATATCGGACAGGCGCGGCGATTGGCTGCGGATATTGTCATGATGCAGGGCGGGCGTGTGGTGGAACACGGACCGGCCAAACAGGTTCTGGATGCCCCTGAAAGCGACGCATCACGTCGCTATCTCTCGGGCGCATTGGTTACATAACAAAAACATTGGAGCATGTGATGAGACGGGCAATTTTGCGCGCAGCGGCGCTTGGGCTTGGGATGATGGCTGGCATAGCCACAGCGGAGGAGCCGTTTATCGTGGTGCAATCCACGACCTCGACGCAGAATTCGGGGTTGCTGGACTATCTGTTGCCGGGCTTTGAGGCGGAAAGCGGTATTGATGTCCGTGTCGTAGCCGTTGGCACCGGTCAGGCCATTCGCAATGCGGTGAACGGCGATGGGGACGTGCTGTTGGTCCATTCCAAGCCTGCGGAAGAGAAGTTTGTTGCGGATGGTTGGGGCGTTGAGCGCTTGGATCTGATGTACAATGACTTTGTTCTGGTCGGGCCAAAATCAGACCCGGCTGGCGTCAAAGGAGGGGCGGATATCCTCTCCGCGCTTTCTGCCATTGAGGCGGCAGAGGCCGTCTTCACCTCGCGCGGGGATGACAGCGGAACGCATAAGGCCGAGATGGGCCATTGGGCGGATGCTGGTTTGGATCCGACCGAAGCGTCGGGCGAATGGTATCGCGAGACCGGGTCAGGTATGGGTGCCACGCTGAACATAGCCAGCGGCATGGGGGCCTATACGCTGACCGACCGCGCGACATGGCTTTCCTTTGGAAACAGAGGGGATCTTGAGATTCTGGTCGAGGGCGATCCGCGGTTATTCAACCAATATGGTGTGATCCTGGTGAATCCCGAGCGGCATCCGAAAACGCGCGCCAATGCGGGGCAGAGGTTCATTGATTGGCTGACTGGGCCGGACGGTCAGGCGGCGATTGCGGATTTCCGGCTGGAAGGGCAGCAGGTGTTTTTCCCTAATGCACAGTAAGTTTGCTTGCGGCGAACGAATTCTTGAAAAGAGGGCGTGTTAGCCGCTGGCGCCATTGTGGTGGACCTGGCCCAAACTGCTCAGGTCGTACCCCCCAAACTCCGAAGCGCGGATGCGGAACTGTTCCGACCGTATGAAGCGCAGTAGTTTCTGCATCGGCTCGTCGAAATACGCCCGCCGCCAGATTGCCAGATCCAGCCGTTCCGAGTGGGTCGGCACGAAGCGTAGGCTGTAAAGGCTGGCCAATGCGCCCAGACCAAACCCGGCCTCGGCTTTGTTGTCGTGCAGAGTGATGGCCAGCTCTTCCTCGGTGCGGGCGCAGGTGGGTAGAGCAGTCAGGTCGTCTCGGGTCAGGCCATGGGTTGTGAGCTCGGCATCGAAGAGACGTTGGCTGGCGGCGCTATTTTGGCGCAAGACGACGCGGCGACCTCTGAGGTCGGCAAAACCTGCAATGTCCGAGGTCTCCGGAGACAGCAAAAGCCCGCGTTGTCGCTGCGCAATCTCGATCAGGACCACAGGGGCCTCACCCAAAGCATCGCGCAGGGATTGGGTGTTGAAGCCTTCGTCTTCATGGATATGCAGCGCCGCTGCCTGCGCGCTTCGACTACCTAGGCGGCTGAGCCCGTCGAATGAGCCATCGTAATACGTCGCGAGACCAGATCCGCTCTCCCGCAGTGCCCAGTCCAACAGTGGATCATGGCTGCCCGCGACGATCGGAGGCAGGGGCGGTTCCGCTACCTGTGGACCGGAGCGGGACGCGTTGAGCCATGCAATCACCTCGATCCGGGGAAACAGCAGCTTGCCCATGGCGCGGACGCAAGGCACCTCGCCCGAGGAAGCGAGATCATAGGCTTTCCGCTCGCCGATCCGCAACAGGTCGGCCAGCTCTTTCGTCGTCAGGTATTCGGACATTCAGTCGAGGCGCACAGCAGGGCCAGAGGTCGCCTGTTCCGCGCTGAAGCCGATTTGGTTCAGCGCAAAGGGGGCGGCAACAGTGATGACGACCATTGCAGTTGCGGCGGCAAGAAAGGCTTTCATCTTTTCCTCCGGTTCAGTTCGGATCAACCGTTGCGCGGCGCAGAAATGCGATCAGGTCGTTCCGGTCCTGTTCTTGCGTGATCCGCTGCATCGGCATCTTTGATCCTGGAATGTAGTGATCCGGCCCCTCATCGAAAAGGGCATTTATCGTCTCGTCATTCCAAATGATATCAGAGTCTTGCAACGTTTCCGAGTAGAAATAACCGGGCAGGGTTCCGGCTTGCCGTCCGAACACTTCGTAAAGTGTCGGACCTGCACGGCGTTGCCCGTCCGGAGTCAAGCTGTGACAGATCGAGCATTTTCGGGCGAATTGCCGTTCGCCGTTGCTCATCTGGTCGGGGTCTTTCAAGAAGCTGGGTTCAGACGCAGCCATCTGCTCCTGTTCCCGCAGTGCAGCGACGGGCCAACTATACATGGCCTCATCAATTCCCCCCGCGTGGATGTTCTGGCCGTCAGTCGAGAACGCCAGCGCCCAGACCGGCCCCCGCAACGTGGCGCGAAAATCTTGGGCAATACGCCAGTCCACCGTGTCGATCACCATTATGTAACCTTCGCCATCCCCGACTGCCAATAGGCTGCGATCGGGGCTGAGGGCCAGCGCCAGAATAGGGCGTCGGTCCAGCGTGAAATCTCTCTCTTCATCCGTGCTGAGGTCGCGGATACGGGTCCCGCCATCCACAGCGCCATAGGCGATCCAGCCGTCTTGTTCGTTCAGGGCAAGCTCATTGATGCCGAAACCATGTTCGACCACGCGCCGGTTTTCCTGGCCGCTGGCCACGTCCCATTCGCGCAAGCTGCCGTCCACGCCCGCTGAGAACAACCGGGTTCCATCCTCTGAAAACACCACCGCGTTCACACCGCCACCGGCCGGACCCAGCATCTGCGGGGCGGAGCCGTCCACCGGCCACAACCCAATTGTTCCGTCCCAACTGGCTGTTGCCACATGGGTTTTTGAGGCTGCAAGGCCCACGATTTTGCCCTTGTGCTGGCCCACGACCTCTCCACCCGGCCAGCGGCGCAGGGTGAAATCGTCTCCGGCGGAGTAGATGGCAGTGCCGTTGAACACAACAGAGTTGACGGCGGCTTCATGGCCCTCCAACCATTCGGGCATTTGATCGGACCACAGGCCAACCGAATTGTCGAAACTGGCCGTGGCGATCCGCCCGTCAGGTGCGGTTGCGATGCCCATGATCGGCCCGCCATGGCCCTTGAGCGTAAAGAACTCGGACCATGCGGGCAGGGGGATCAGGGCCAGCGCGACAGCGAGCCAGCGCATCTATTCAGCGGGAGAGGCCGCTGCTTTTCTTGCCTCTTTTTCCTGCACCTCTTCCAGCCAGAGCGAGTGATGCTCACGCGCCCACTGCTCTTCGACCTCGCCAGTGCCCATGGCGTCAAACGCGCCTTCCATGCCGACCGAGCCGAGGTAGATATGGGCGATGATGATGGCGATGAAGACATAGGCCACCATGACGTGCCAGACCTGTGCGTATTGCATTTCCTCTTGCGGCGACATCTGGACGGGCAGGCTTAGGCCAAGTGCTTGAGGAATGCCGGTGGAGTTGGCGATCGAGAAGGTTTTGGCGAACATCGGCAGCTCGAACGGGAACAGTAGCGACAGGCCGGATAGGCTGATCGAGATACCCAGCAGGATACAGGCCCAGAAGATGATTTTCTGACCTGCGTTGAATTTCTTGGCGGGCGGATGGCTGCCCTTGGTGAACAATCCCCCTCCGGCGGCCAGCCATTTCAGGTCGGTTTTGTTGGGAATGTTATGGGCGATCCAGTTCACGGTGACGATGATCAAGCCCAGCATGAAGGCCCATGCGAGGTTGTTGTGCAGCCATTTGCAACCCTGCGCGATGGTCGCGAAGCCTTCCTTGCCGAAGATCGGGATCAGGAAGTCGCGGCCATAAAGCGTCAGCAGGCCAGTGATACCGAGGATCAGGAACGAGCCGGCAAACAGCCAGTGCCCGAACCGTTCAAAACTGTTGAAGCGTAGAACCGTGCGGCCTGTCTTTTCGCCATCAATGCGGATTTTACCGCGGATCAGGAAGAACAGCAGAATGACGGCTGCCATTCCAGCAATGATGTAGCTGCCGTAATCACGCAGTGGACCCGTTCGGAAGTTCCACCACCACATGCCGCCATCCTGAATCAGGACACCGGCGGCAGGGCCTTGCGAGGAAACCGTTGTATCGGCCGAGCCAAAGCGAATAGCCCGATACACGTCGCTGTCCGAGGCAACGCCGCTTGTTCCGAATTGGCCCAGCAGCCCCTCGACGTTGCCCTGACCGGTGTTTTCCGAGCGGTAGGCGTTGTCCACTTTCTCTCCCCGCTGCCGCGCCAGAATATCTTCGAGCGTCGTGGCACCGCCAGTCGAGGCGCGTTCATCCGCAGCGGGGGCCTCCGTCTCGGTGCTTTGGGCAAGGGCGAACTGAGTCAGCCCAAGGGTGAACAGAAGGGCGAAGAGTAGACGGAACATCTGAACCTCGGTCAAAATGCCAAATGCAGGTGACCCACATTTGCGGGTCACCTGTTTCTTAAACAGACGGATCAGCCGTCTTTCTGGTCGTAGGCCGTGCCCCAACCCCACGCGCCCGAGCCAAACCCGCGCGCAACGACACGCTCGCGGTAGATGGCCGAGACGACGTCGCCGTCACCGGCGAGCAGGGCCTTGGTGGAACACATCTCGGCACAGATGGGCAGTTTGCCCTCGGCGATCCGGTTGCGACCATATTTGGCGAACTCTGCGGTCGAGTGCGTTTCCTCGGGACCACCGGCGCAGAAGGTACATTTGTCCATCTTGCCGCGCGATCCGAAGTTGCCCGCCTGCGGGTATTGCGGCGCGCCGAAGGGGCACGCGTAGAAGCAATAGCCGCAGCCAATGCACAGGTCCTTGGAGTGCAGGACGACGCCTTCTTCGTTCTGATAGAAGCAGTCGACCGGGCACACCGCCATGCAAGGCGCATCCGAACAATGCATACAGGCCACCGAGATTGAGCGTTCGCCCGGGTTGCCGTCATTGATCGTTACCACCCTGCGGCGGTTGATGCCCCATGGCACCTCGTGTTCGTTCTTACACGCGGTGACACAGGCGTTGCACTCGATACAGCGTTCAGCGTCGCAGAGAAATTTTGCTCTTGCTGCCATTTTCTCTTCTCCTCCTTACGCTGACCAGATCTTGCAGAGAGTCGCTTTGGTCTCCTGCATCTGGGTCACTGAATCATAGCCATAAGTCTGGGCGGTGTTGGTGCTTTCACCCAGCACATAGGGATCGGCACCTTTGGGATATTTATCCCTCCGGTCCTCGCCCTGGAAATGGCCGCCAAAGTGGAATGGCATGAAGGCTACGCCGGCGCCGACCCTGTTGGTCAGCATCGCCATTACCTTGACCTTGCCGCCCTCAGGACCTTCGACCCAGACCTGCGATCCGTCCCGAATACCAAGGTTATTGGCATCGCGCGGATTGATCTCGACGAACATGTCCTGCTGAAGCTCGGCCAGCCACGGGTTGGACCGTGTCTCATCGCCGCCGCCTTCATATTCGACCAGACGACCTGACGTGAGGATTATCGGGTAATCCTTTGAAAAGTCGTTCTTTTGGATCGAAGCGTAAAGGGTGGGCAGACGATAGGCCTGACGGTCCTCGTAGGTTGGATAGTCCTCCACCAGATCGCGCCGGTTCGTGTAGAGCGGCTCGCGGTGCAGTGGGATCGGATCCGGGAAGGTCCAGACAACCGCGCGTGCCTTTGCGTTCCCGAAGGGCGCACAGCCATGAGCGATCGCGACCCGCTGGATACCGCCGGAAAGGTCGGTTTTCCAGTTGGTCTCTGGTCCCGCAACGGCGTCGATTGCCGCGCGTTCCTCAGCCGTCAGGTCTCCATCCCAGCCAAGGTCCATCAGCATCTGCATCGTGAATTCGGGATAACCATCCTGAATTTCCGATCCGACGCTATAGACCCCTTCGGCCAGCAGGTTGTCACCATCGCGTTCCACCCCGAAACGGGCGCGGAAGGTCAGGCCGCCTTCGGCCACCGGTTTGGACATGTCATAGAGGTTCGGTGTCCCTGTATGACCCATCTCAGGCGTTCCCCAGCAAGGCCAGGGCAGACCGTAATACTCGCCGTCGTTGGGTCCACCAATGGCTTGCAGCGTGGTTCTGTCGAACGTGTGCTGGTTGGCCATGTGACTTTTCAGACGTTCTGGCGACTGACCGGTATAGCCGATGGTCCAGAGGCCCGAGTTGAACTCACGCGTGATGCTTTCAACATTCGGGGTTTCCGGGTCGTCCATCTCGATGTTGCGGAACAGACGATCCGCCCAGCCGAACTTGTTGGCAAACTTGGCCATGATGACCTCGTCCGGCAAGCTTTCGAACAGAGGATCCACCACCTTGTCGCGCCACTGCAGCGAGCGGTTCGATGCCGTGACCGAGCCACGTGTTTCGAACTGGGTACAGGCTGGCAACAGGTAGACGCCATCAGTGCGGTCCTGCAGAACGGCCGAGACGGTGGGATACGGGTCAATCACGACCAGCATGTCCAGCTTCTCCATCGCCGTCTTCATTTCCGTCATCCGGGTCTGCGAGTTGGGCGCGTGGCCCCAAAGAACCATGGCGCGGACGTTGTTGTCCTGATCCATGTTGGCAGGGTCTTCCAGAACACCGTCGATCCAGCGTGAGACCGGGATGCCGCGCTCGTTCTGGAGCGGTTTATCCTTGCCTTCCTTGTCCTTGATCGTGGCGAACTGACCGGCCAGCCATTCAGGATCTTCACCCCAGACACGGGCCCAGTGACCCCATGCCCCTTTCGACAGGCCATAGTAGCCGGGCAGGGTGTGGGACAGAACACCAAGGTCTGTCGCGCCCTGCACGTTGTCATGGCCGCGGAAGATGTTGGTGCCACCACCCGTGGTGCCCATGTTGCCGAGCGCAAGCTGAAGCACACAGTAGGCGCGGGTGTTGTTGTTGCCGTTGGTGTGCTGAGTACCACCCATACACCAGACAACGGTGCCGGGACGGTTGTTCACCATGGTCCGGGCGACGCGGCGCAGCTGTGAGCCGGGTGTGCCGGTGACGCGCTCGACCTCATCCGGGGTCCACTTGGCAACCTCTTCCTTGATCTGGTCCATCCCCCAGACACGGGTGCGGATGAACTCCTTGTCCTCCCAACCGTTGTCGAAGATGTGCCACAGGATACCCCAGACCAATGCGACGTCTGTGCCGGGGCGGAAGCGGACATATTCATCCGCGTGCGCCGCGGTGCGCGTAAAGCGTGGGTCGCAGACGATCAGAGGTGCGTTGTTTTGCTCTTTCGCACGCAGGATATGCAGCAACGAGACGGGGTGCGCCTCGGCCGGGTTACCACCGATGATAAAGATGGCCCGGCTGTTGTGCATGTCGTTATACGAGTTGGTCATGGCGCCGTAGCCCCATGTGTTCGCAACGCCCGCAACGGTGGTCGAGTGGCAGATACGGGCCTGATGGTCCACGTTGTTCGTGCCCCAGTAGGCGGCAAACTTGCGGAACAGATAGGCCTGTTCGTTATTGTGCTTCGCAGAGCCCAGCCAGTACACACTGTCCGGCCCGGATTCCTGACGGATGTTCATCATGCCGTCGCCGATCTCGTTGATCGCCTCATCCCAGCTGATGCGCTTCCACTCTCCGCCTTCCTTTTTCATCGGATATTTGAGGCGGCGTTCGCCGTGGGCGTGTTCGCGGACCGCGGCCCCCTTGGCGCAGTGTGCACCCAGGTTGAACGGGCTGTCCCAACCGGGTTCCTGACCGACCCAGACGCCATTTTGCACCTCGGCAACGACTGTACAGCCGACCGAGCAGTGAGTGCAGACGGATTTGATATTCTCAACGGCTTGGTTTGCCGCTGTCTGGGCGCTGGCTTGCGTCACGGTTCCACCCGTGGCGCTGATCGCGGCAAGGCCGCCGATCGTCAGGCCCGAGCCACGCAGGAATGCGCGGCGATCGACGGTTTTCTCGCCGACCTGGGACAGGATACTTGTCCGCTGGGGGCGTCTCGCAACCCCGTTGGTCTTTTTCCTAAGCATTGTTTTCCTCCCTTGCGCGCCGTGTCAGCCACGGCTGGCTTGGTACTTCGCGAACCGACATCAGGGCCAATCGCAACCGTCCGTCGGGTAGATGACATCGTCCGGCGGCTAGGCCGGGCGCAGTCGAGGCGGCTTAGAAGCGCGCGCTTTCCAGGTACGCGCGGGTATGCGCGGTGTCCTGCATGCGGGTCTCGTCCGTCGGCAGCTCGGCTGCTTCGGCTTGACCGCTTAGGCTGGCGGAGGCGACAGCAGCGGGCGCTGCGGTTCCGGCCAGTTTGAGGAAGTCGCGACGGGTTGCGCCTTCTTCCTTGGTCTTGCTCATGGGTGTCTCCTCTCCCATTTGCGATCTAGCGCCTTCTTGGGCGCCGGTGAGTGGCGGGTTATGCCGCCGTCATTCGGAAGGCCTCACGCTCGATCTCCATGAACACCCGACCGGCCGTCCCGACCGAGGCATAGAGAACCGAAGCTTCGGCAGCTTCCAAATCCGAATAGAAATGTGCGGCCCAAGGGCCGATATGTTTGTTCCAGAACGCTTTTTGATCGTCGAGCGGGGCAGCGGTTCCAAACCGGCCCACGATCATACCAGCCATAATCTCCATCAGTGATGCGATGTTATCCTCGGGCTCGAACACGTTCTTGGCGCGGGTTATGCCACGCACGGCCATATCGTTGCGCAACTGAGCCAGAGGTTTTTCGTTTAGGAACCCGGTCAGGTAAAAGCTGGCATAGGGCAGCAGCTCACCACGACCCAATCCGATAAACAGCGCGTTGAACTCACGTTCTGCGGCGGCGGGTTTGGTCACTTTGGCCACCCGCGCCATGGCTTGAATAGCCTGACCCAGATCGGTGTCATCGCCGCTTAGCCCCGCCATCTGATCCAATAGCAATTGATCCGGCGCGCCAGCCAGCAGCAGGCCCAGAAAGTTGTAGAAATCAGCGCGCAGCCGATCCTCGGCCGAGATATCCATGTGTTGCGCGTTGCTTGCGGTCATCCGTTATCCTTCGAAATCAAATCTCATACGGCGCGGGGCCGGGGTATTGGGCTCGTCCTCGGGCTCTTCCACTTCGGCCAGAACCATCGGTTCCGGAGCTGGTTCAGGTTCGGCGAGCGCGGCGGGTTCTTCTTCCTCGACAGGCTCGGGGGCGTCGATTTCAGGCTCATCCTCTTCGGCTGCCAAAGCCTCGATATGCGCCAACATCCCTTTGCCGACCTGATAGGCGGTTTGGAGGTTTTCGATTACACAGGCGGCATCGGTGTAGTCTTCACCATAGTCAACCAGCCCGTCCACATTGGCCAATACAGGATTCAGTCGCCATAGCCGACGCAGGGCACGGCGGCGCAAACGGTCGGGGACTGCCTTAGCCATAAAGCCCGACACATCATCGCCAGCTTGTAACTGATCGGGGTCGGGCAGATTGAACTCGGCCAGAACTTCGGCGTCGCTCTTTTCTTCCAACTCGGCCTGTTGCGCGGCAATGGTTTGTTGTTCCACCGCGATCGCTTCGGCCTCGGTTTCGGCCTGAACGGCTGCCTTTCGACGGGACCAGAAATCGCGTGGTTGGGTCATTGCAGCACCTTCCTTGGTGCGCGGTAGACGTCCGAGGTCTGCCGAATACGCGCATCCCCTTTGCCGTCCTCCACAAGGTCCGTCCGTTTCTTGTCACGACGGCGCTTGATGAAAACTTCATCCCGGTGGTGTTCCAAGGTGAAATCCCGAACCCAGGCGATCAGGCCTTCGGTCATCGGGATTTTCTCAACAATCTCTTCGCCTGTATCAGCATAATCCTGCCCTTCGAACGGAGAGGCGGTGATCAGCGCCGCATCCATCGGGCGGTTGCCGTCCAGATCGTTGCGCAGAACCAGATAAACGGAAGGCTGCCCATCAGACAGGTTGACCATATAAGCTTCGGTCTCATCGGCCCAGAGGGTTAGGGGCAAGGTGGCGGCGTGATACTCCACCGCGTCGCCTTCGCGCCGAAGCTCCACCCAATCAGCAGGGCCTGCACCGGGCAGCACGGCAACTGCACGCCAGTTCCATTTAGCCCAGCGAGTTACCCCGGGTGTCTTGCGCACGATGACGCCAACAGGCATTTTAATACGGCTTGCGGCCTTGGCCACTGGCTCCTCCCCGTAAGGCTCTCCCCTGCCTTACCCTAAGTCTACTATGGTACACATAGGGCGGCTCTGCCAAGTCTCAATCGCGTGAAAACCCTCTTGTACGACTAAAGTTTAACAAGTGAAATTCCGAGCGTTTGTGTCAGGAAAAACAGGCGCTCCCAAAGAATTTAGTTTGCGATCCTTGGTGTTTGACAAAGACTGGATTGCCAGCCGAGCGATACCATCTAAGGTAACAAGTCAGGAAGCTGTCCGGGGGAGGGACATGGCCACCAAACTTATTCTATGTAACTGCGAAGGCTCGCAGCAGGTGGATGCCGACCGTATCGGCGCGGCCACCGAGCTGGAGTGCAGTAAAACACACACCGCCCTTTGCACGCGAGAGCTGAGTGTCGTTGCTGACTTTATGACGGGGGATGACCAACTGCTTATTGCCTGCGGGCAGGAGCAGGAGGTGTTTCGCGATCTGGCCGAGGACCTTGAGGTTGATGCACCCGCCTTTGTCGATCTGAGGGACCGCGCGGGCTGGTCTGACCAATCTGGCGACGCGGCCCCAAAGATGGCGGCCCTGGCGGCTGAGGCGTTGGTGCCGATGCCCATCTCGCCCAGTGTTGATGTCATCAGCGAGGGGACCTGTTGCATCGTTGGTCCGGCCGAGGTCGCCTTTGATCTGGCCGAGCGTTTGGCAACCACGCTGGCGGTGACTGTTGTGACGGGAGATGAGACCTCGCCCATCAGCCGCAGCTTTGACGTGGTACGGGGGCAGGTGCGTTCGGTTTCGGGCGCTTTGGGTGGGTTTGTCCTGCGGATCGACGGGTTGCAGCAAATTGCCCCGGGTGGTCGTGGGGCGTTTGGCTGGACCGATCCGCGCGACGGGGCGCAGTCGGCCTGTGACATCCTGATTGATGTGACCGGAGACACGCCACTGGTTCAAGCTCCGGCCAAGCGAGAGGGTTATCTGCGGGCGGACCCGCGCGACCCGTTGGCTGTCTCCAAGCTGGCGTTTGATGCAGCGCAGCTGGTTGGGACGTTCGAAAAACCTCTCTATGTGCGTCTTGAGGAAACTCTGTGTGCCCATTCGCGGGCCGAGCAGGTGGCCTGTACCAATTGCCTCGATATCTGCCCGACCGGGGCCATCACGCCCGCCGGAGAGCATGTTGCCATAGATCCCATGATCTGTGCTGGCTGTGGGGCTTGCGCGGCGCTGTGCCCCTCGACCGCGATCACCTATGAAGACCCGCCTGTGTCGGCGGTGCTGTCGCGCATGCATGTCCTGGCCCGGACCTATCGCCGGGCTGGAGGCTCCGCGCCGCGTCTGCTAGTGCATGACGCCCATGGGGCCGAGATGGTCCGACTTGCCGCGCGGTTCGGACGTGGACTTCCCGCCGATGTCATTCCGATGGAGTTGAGTGTGATTTCCGGTTTCGGCCACGCCGAGATGCTGGCCGCTTTGGCCCACGGCTTTGCGAGGGTCGACATCCTGCTGGCCCCCACGACCGAGCGGGACGCGCTGGACCGCGAGCTGGAGCTTGCACAGGCGATCGCTCCGGACGCGGGTCTTGGTTTGATTGATGAGGCCGACCCGGATGCGATGAGCGATCTGCTTTATGCGCAAGAGGTACCGGCGGCACTGACCGATCCGGTTCTGCCGTTGGGGAACCGTCGACAAGTCGCCCGGTTGGCAGCGCAGGCTCTGAACCCTAAGGCCGAGGAGCCTCTAGCTTTGCCCCAAGGCGCACCCTATGGGGCCGTCGCGGTGGATACGGATGCGTGTACGCTGTGCCTCAGTTGTGTATCGCTCTGCCCATCGGGGGCCCTGATCGACAACCCGGATAAACCTCAGCTTAACTTCCAGCAGGACGCCTGTTTGCAATGCGGTCTGTGCCGCAACATCTGCCCCGAGGATGCCATTGCGCTGGTTCCCCAACTGGACCTGAGCGATGCCGCGTTGTCTCAGCAGGTGTTGAACGAGGAAGAGCCCTTTGAATGTGTCGAATGCGGTGCCCCGTTCGGTGTGAAATCAACGGTGGAGCGGGTCATGGAGAAGCTGTCGGGGATACACCCTATGTTTGCCTCGTCCGAGCAGGCGCGGATGATCCAGATGTGCGACAATTGCCGGGTGGGGGCGCAGTTCAACATGCAGGACAATCCGTTCCAGTCCAAGCCGCGGCCCAAGGTTGTGACGACGGATGACTATTTCTCAAAACGGAAGGATCATTGATGCTGCAGCGGCGCGCCGAGATCCGCTGCGCTGATGACCGAGACAAAGGCCAGGATGGCGTCCAGATCGTCCAGCGTCATCTCAACGGGGTGTATAGGCGACGGACGCGAGGGATCGAAAGGGGGCGTCAGACCTTCGATCTGCGTGAAGGCCGGGTGGGGGTTCAGCGCGAAGAAGGCCTGAAACCTCTCGTCCCAATCGGGCAATGTGCGCAACACGGCGAAAGAGGGGGTAGAACCAAGCCCATTCATGCGGTTCTGCGGGCCGATCACATGGCAGCGACCGCAATGGGTCATCGAAAGCTCCTCACCCAATGCGGTGTTGCCGTCGATGACTTCGGAGGCCTCGGCGCTGGCAACTTCGAAACTGGCACTAAAGGGCGGGCCTTGATCCGGGGCATAGCTTTCGATCGTGCGCTTGCCGATATCCGACAGGAGCCAGTCACGAAAGCGCTCCTGTTTCGGGTCGCCCTGAATGCGCAGGTGATAGACGATGTCGCCACGCGCAAAGACCGGATCGCCCTCGGCACCGGTATTCAACGACATAACGCCCTCAGCATCGCTGATTACCCGTATCCCGGTCTTGAGTGAAAAGCGCGGAAGAATATGTTGCAAAAGGCCCGAGTTCGAAACTTCGGTCGGGCTGGCTAAGCCAATCGCGTCTTGCGCCCCGGAAGGGGTGGCGGAGAGCGTCAGGCTGAGGCACAAAAGGAAAAAGCGCATGCCCAAGCCTAATCGCCAAAAGGCAAATGCGTCAAATGAACGAAAAGAAACGGAGACACATGCAATGAAAAGCAACCATGCGATGGGGCAGGTTATGGGGATGATGGCATGAGTGTCCGTGACGCGGTTCTTGCGAACCTGAAAAAGATCACAGACCCGGTTTCCGGTCAGGATATCGTCAGCGCGGGCGTCGTGCGCGCCCTGAATGTCGAAGGCGATACCGTGCGCTTCGTACTTGAGATCGACCCCAAACAGGCCGAGCGGATGGAGTCGGTGCGCGCCGCCGCTGAGCAGGCTGCGCAGATGGTCGAAGGGGTTTCGAAAGTGTCGGCCATGTTGACCGCGCATTCCGACAAGGCTCCGCCGGATTTGAAGCCGAAACCAAAGCCCTCTCAGACCGGTCCGCAGGCGGTTCCCGGTGTGGATCGGATTATCGCCGTTGCTTCGGGCAAGGGTGGGGTTGGCAAATCGACCGTATCCGCGAACCTCGCTTGTGCTTTGGCAGCCGAGGGGCGGCGTGTCGGGCTGCTGGACGCGGATGTTTACGGGCCCTCGCAGCCTCGGATGCTGGGTGTCTCGGGACGCCCAGCGAGCCCGGATGGCAAGACCATCCTGCCGCTGCGCAATCATGGCGTGACCATCATGTCGATGGGCCTGATGACCAACGAAGGGCAGGCGGTTGTTTGGCGTGGCCCCATGTTGATGGGTGCGCTGCAGCAGATGATGAACCAAGTGCAGTGGGGTGCTCTGGACGTGCTGATCGTTGACTTGCCGCCGGGCACTGGTGACGTGCAACTGACGCTTAGCCAGAAGTTCCAGGTGGATGGGGCCATCGTAGTCTCAACCCCGCAGGACGTGGCGCTGATCGACGCCCGCAAGGGGATCGACATGTTCAACCAGCTCAAGACGCCGATCTTCGGTATGATCGAAAACATGTCGACCCATATCTGTTCCAACTGCGGGCACGAGGAACATATCTTTGGCCATGGCGGTGTCGCCTCCGAGGCCGAGGCTCTAGGTGTGCCGCTCTTGGGTGAAATCCCGCTGCATCTGGATATCCGGATGGCCGCGGACGGGGGTGCGCCCATCGTGGTCAGCAAGCCCGACAGCCCACAGGCCGACGCGTTCCGCAAGATCGCGCGCGACCTGATCGCCAAAGGCAACGCATGAGCGAGCCGGTCTTTCCCCCCTTGCTAACAGGTCACCCCGCCAAGGGTGGGGAAGACCCGTTCGAAAAGGCCCAGGCCATGGCGGCGCTGGGCTGCGATTCCGGTTCGGTCGTGTACAATATTCAGGCCGATCGCCTGCGTGCGGCCATCGTATTTGCACCCGAGGTCGCCTTGCAGGACGCCATGGCGATGCTGCCGCTCTGTGCTGTCGGGTTTCAGAACGCACTAGGCGCCTTGGCACCGCCAGAAGTGGCGGTGCATCTGGGTTGGGATGGCCTGATCTGCGTGAACGGTGCGAAATGCGGGCAGTTCCATGTTGCCGCGTCGACCAGCGATCCCGATCAGTTACCCGACTGGCTGGTCGTCGGGTGGGAGTTGGTACTCCTGCAAACCAGCGACGCGCCCGGCCATACGCCGGACGTCACCGCGCTTTATGATGAGGGCTGCGCCGAGGTTTCGGCAACCCAACTGGTGGAAAGCTGGTCGCGCCATATGCTGACATGGCTCAACCGCTGGTCCGAGGACGGCAACGCGCCGCTACACGGCGAATGGTTGGGTCTTCTGCGCGGCGTCGGAGAACCGATCGCGGGGCAGGGCGTGTTCCTTGGCACGGATGAGCGGTTCGGCATGTTGATCCGCGACAAGGATGAGACCCACCTGCGACCGCTCACAAACCTATTGGAGGCGACCTGATGAAACTGGCCCGCGCGATACATTTCGACGAAAGCGACATGAACGTGTTCCACTCGCCCGCGCGCACGGGGGAATGGTGTATCTCGGGCGGGTTTGAGTTTTCGAACTGGGGGCAGGGAGACTTGGAAGGCAAGGCCCGTCAGGCCTTTGCCAATGGCTGGCTGGGGTTAGAGACCTTCGGGCGTGTGACCTTTGTGGCCGTCACCCAGATCGAACCGGCTGAAAAGGAGCAGATCGTTGAATATCTGGCTGAGCATTTCGTGAAATTCTACGGTGCACCATCGGTCGAGGCCGCGATGGGCGTGGCGCAAGCGGAGATAGATCATATGTCCGAGCTATGCGACGAACACCCTGCCAATACGCTATTGACCGTTGCGCGTGAATTGACCGAAAGCGGCGTGCACGAAGCGTTCCGCGTGATCACCCCGCAAGAAACGCAGCTTGAGGCGCTGGCGGTTCATGGCTCGCTTGACGACTGAGGATCGTCAGATAAGGTCGACGAATCCGCCGAACTGACCGCGTTTGAAGATCAGGCCCTGACCCGTGCGGTACATGACCTGATCCACATGGCCAACCATGATCAGGTGGTCGCCCGCTTCGTGGCAGGCATGCAGATGACAGTCAAACCGCGCGAGGCAATCGGCCAGTTGCGGCCGGCCCATATCATCCGCGCTCCAGTCTGCGTGAGAGAAATCTTCTCCGTCCCGCGCGAACCGCAGACTTTGGTCCTGCTGCTCTTGTGCCATGACATGGATGGAGTAGTGCAGGCAGTCCGAAAACGCGCCGAACCGGTTGGATTCCTTGGCCAAACACCACAACACCAGCGGAGGGTCCAGTGAAACCGAGGTGAAGGAGTTCACGGTGATCGCGCGCGGCCCAAGTGCCGTCTGTGTAGTGACGACCGTAACACCTGTCCCGAAACACCCCAGCGCTTCACGAAACGCGGTGTTTTGATCAGGGGTCGGGATAAAAGTCTTCTCGGTCATTGCACATCTGTTCTCTGCCCGATCGTCAGGTGCCATGACCGTTCCGTATTGTCCATGGTAACTTTGGTTCATCACGTTGAAAAACTAGGTCAGTTCAGGTCCTCCAACAAGCGACCATGTTTGCGGGTTTCGGTGATGATTGCGCCGAAAGTGGTGATATCCCGCGCTTTCAGCATGGGTAGCATCCGCACTAGCGCCTCAGCCGTGGCCACCGCATCCCCCAGCGCCGTGTGGCGGAGCGCTTCGGGAATTTCTACGTCCAAACGGTCACATAGCGCATCCAGTGTATGCGTCTCGCTGGCGCCAAACAGGACAGCAGACAGAAGCACAGTGTCCAGAATTGGGTGGTCCCATTCAACACCCATCCGACTGGCGTGACGGCGTAGGAATGCCATGTCGAATGGCGCATTATGGGCAACAATCACGGCGTCCCGTGCGAATTGATGAAAGATGCGGCCAGCTTCACCAATCTCAGGCGCGCCTTGCACCATCTGGTCGCTAACCTTGTGAACCTTGGTAGAGGCCGCTGGGATCGGGATGCCGGGATTGACCAGCATGTCGATCCGCTCGCCATCGACGATGCGACCTTTAACGACCCGGACGGCGCCGATCTGAACGATCTCGTCCTTGTGCGGCAACAGGCCGGTGGTTTCGGTGTCAAAGACCACAAAGCAAAGATCTTCAATCGTTTGGGCCTCGAAACTACCCGAGGCGGGCACGTTCAACAGGTCGAAATCATAGACCAGAGGGCGCGCCGCGTCCGGGGCGATCTGCGCAGCGCTGTCGTCGAAAATCAGCATGTATCCGGGCGCATCTCCCAAAGGTTTAACGCGCGCGGAATAGCTCTGAGCTCCGTCGATACTGGTCAACGTACAGGTGACGTCCTGACCGGTTTTGACCAGTTTCGAATAGGCGGCATACAGCGCGTCAGGCTGTAGATAATCCTCAAGCGCGGCATTCAGACGGGGATGTGCGATCTGGGCTAGAACCTCGGCCGCTTGCGCATCATAGAGGACGATCTTGTGGTTCGGGCTGGCCAGCAACATGGCGACCGGGATTTCGGTCAACAGGGCGGTGAGCCGGTTCTTTTCGGCAGCCAGCTGAGCAGTCTCGGATGCGACAGCTTCGGCCACGCTGAGCGTCTTGTGCGACAGCTGATCCGCCAGCCCAGCGGCGGCCGGGGCAAGGTCGCCCAGGTATTTTGCCGTCTGCACATCCATATTGCTGCTAACCCCGGCATGAGCGCGCGCGCGCAATTCGGCAGACAGACGCTCAATCGGTTTTGCGACATTGTCGTCAAACAGCAACCAGACACCGGCGATCAGAGCCAACAGCCCAAAGGCAATTACGATCCCGGCAAAAAGGAACGGGTCGAACAGGGCGGGGTTGCCCTCGCGGGCATAGCTGAACCAAAGCGCCAGAGCGCTGACCGCCAGCCCACCCGCCGCTAACAGGCAGAAGAACAGAAAGATTCTCAGACGCAGGCTCAACTTGGTCAGCATGATCAGACTCCGCAGGTGGCCTCAATGATGGGATCGCCGGTTCCGGCCTTGATCCAGTCGGCATTCAGAACGCGGCCGTCATCGCCAAACTCGGCCCCGTCGGCCAGATTAGCCCGCAGGTTTTCGGCGCAGTTTACGACCACAGGGACCTTCGAGACCGGCGCCCAGCGGCCAAAGAAATAGAGCTCGACCAGCCGTTCATCCGGAACTTGTTCGTTCTTGCGCACCGAGTCTGTGTCGATGGCCGCGAACCTGTCCACGAAAGGCACGGCATAGGTCCAGGGGCGGTAAATCGCGCGGCTTTCGACCTCTTGGATGATGCTGACACTGTTCGGCAGCGTCTCGCGGGTGCGGTCGTACCACGAGTATTCGCTGGCGATCGTCATCCCGATCATGCCCAGCCCCGCAGCAACCGGCGTTGCCCACCGGGGCAACCGCCCGCCGGTCAGCTTGTTCAGCACCAGCACGATCCCGGCAAAGGCAAAGCCCGCAAATATCGTACCGATCAATTCCAGAAACATTGGTCTTCTCCACCCTTCGGGCGTTCCTCGCCCAGTCTTTTCAATTCAAATACGGTCGCCGAGGGCGATCCTGATCTCACGTTTTTAACCCAGCATTCCCTTGCCATGACCAACTGCGGATTGCATGGTTTTCACAACCACAAACGCGTCCCTCAGGTGGCTGCGCTCAAAGTCCGACAGGTTTGTAGGTGGCAGGTAATTGTCGGGTTTTTCCCCGGATTTGACCAGTGCGACCTGATGTTCCAGCCGGGTTTCCGCAATCAGATCATAGGCATCCAGCAAATCGCGTGCACCTGATGGGCTGAGGACACCTGCGGCCTCGGCGGTTTTTAGGCGGGCGCGTGTATTGGCCTCGGGCAGTTTGCCCTGCAGGCTGTAAATCCGCGCCAGATCAACAACCGGAACCACGCCATTATGTTTCAGATCCAGCGTATTGCGATGCTCGCCCGAGCGGATGGTGGCAAACCCACGCAACAGCCCCAAAGGCGGGGTGTGTTTCAGCGAATTCGAGATCATATGCGCGACGAAAATCGAATTCGCATTGGCTGCGTTCAGCGTGTCGGCTTGAAGATCGGCGAACAGCTCGAACGAGCCGCCGATAGGGCGTAGGTCAAACATGACCGAGGCCAGCATCTGCGCTTCGGGGTTCGGTTTTGCGATCCACCCCTTGAAATAGTCGCGCCAGACATGCAGCGGCTGACACCAGCGCGGATTGGTCGCCATCATGTCACCGGGGCAGTAGAAATAGCCGCAGGTATCCAGCCCGTCCGAGACATGTTTGGCCAGTTGCGTGAAATAGGCCATGTCATCTTCGGTCACCGCATCGTCCAGTATCAGGCAGTTGTCCTGATCGGACACACCTGTCTGCTCCTGTCGTCCTTGCGATCCGCAGGCCAGCCACAGGTATGGCACCGGCGGCTGCCCCAGTTTGGCTTCAGCAAGACTCAGCAGCCGACGCGTGGCAGTGTCGGCGATATCCGTGATCAGCCGTGTTACGATTTCATGCCGGTTGCCACCCGCAACCAGCTGCACCAGCAGCTGGGGGATTTCTGCCGTGACCTTGGCCATTTCCTCGGCAGTGTCGGCATGGGCAATTCGGCGAACAAGTTCGGCCGAGTTCACGGCCTGATAATGGGTCAGGTCTGTCTGCGTAACGACCCCGACCAGACGTCCGCCCTCGCAAATCGGGATGTGGCCGATCCCGCGCTCCATCATGACGTGCAGCACGTCGGACCCGATATCCGAAGGTGAAAGGGTGGTTGGGTTCGGCGTCATAATCTGTGAGATTGGAGTATCCGTGGGCATCGCATCGGCAACAAACTTGCCTGAGATGTCACGCAAGGTGGCGATGCCTACCAGATCGTCGGCCTCTGTTACGCATAGCGATGAAATCCCTTTGTCGCGCATCAGGCGCGCGGCGTCGCGAACCGGGGTCGCAGGCGGGCAGGTGGCCGGATTGTGTGCCATCAGGACATCAATGGCACTGGTCGCCAAACTCTGCGGACCGCTGCGGCCTCCGCGCGAGCGATCGAAGAATTTCGAGACCACATCGTGGTTGTCGATCAACTCTCGCACCAATTCAGGCGGCAGTACGATCAGCACAGATGGAGTATGGGCGCGCGCCTTGGTCGCGGCTTTCCCGTCTTTCAGCAGCCCGCGTTCACCAAAGGAATTGCGCAAGCCCAGATGCGAAACGACCTCGTCGTTCTCATCCGTGATTTCAACCTGTCCTTCATAGATCACGAATACGCCGGGTAGTTTGTGGCCGAGATCGTAAACAGGGTAATCCTCATCTACCTCCCAGACCTCGATCTGTTTTGCGACCTCATCCAGCACGTCGGCGGGCAGGGCGTCATAGGGATGTACGGATTCCAGAAACCGGGTGATCTGGTCATGGGACAGGGGCATCTAAAAACTCCGTGGAACAAAAATCCCGCCCGGTGGTGTGCCGGACGGGAGTAGTGGATCGAAAGACGCGGCCATTGGCAAGAACCTCAGGCCGCATCAGGCTCATTTGTTCTGAGCTGCACCCGCACCACGGGGAATGCGTACGCTTTCGACCAGATCTTTGATCTCCTGCGGAGTCTCTTTGGTCATGCCGGCAACAACATACGCAACTGCGAAGTTGATCATTGCACCGATGGCGCCGAACGAGGTCGACTTGATCGGACCCAGAAGCGGATCAGCATCGGTGAACGAGTTGGTGCCAGGAATGAACAACCAGCCCTTGTGCAGGAAGATATAGACCAGAGTGACAACCAGACCAGCCAGCATACCAGCAACCGCGCCGGTGTTGTTGATGCGGGTCGAGAAGATCCCCATCATCAGCGCCGGGAAGATCGAGGCAGCCGCCAGACCAAAGGCCAAGGCCACGGTCTGTGCCGCAAAGCCCGGTGGGTTCAGACCCAGATAGGTTGCAACCAGGATGGCTACGGCCATTGCGATACGCGCGGCCAGCAGTTCACCTTTTTCCGAGATCTGCGGATTGATCGCACCTTTGACAAGGTCGTGGGACACCGCCGACGAGATCGCCAGCAACAGGCCCGCAGCGGTCGACAGAGCAGCCGCAAGACCACCGGCAGCGACCAGACCGATCACCCAACCCGGCAGGTTGGCGATTTCGGGGTTGGCCAGAACCAGGATGTCACGGTTGAACTTGGTCAGCTCGTTTCCGACCCAGCCTTTTTCTTCCGCGATCGCAGTCATCGCTTCGGACTTGTCGTTATAGTACTGGATCTTGCCGTCGCCGTTCTTGTCTTCCCAGTCCAGCAGACCGGTTTTCTGCCACGTCTGCATCCAGTCATAACGCGGATCGGTATCGATTGCTTCGACCGAAACTGCGCCGCCTTCGATGCCACCGTTGGGCCACATCATGTCGGTGATGTTCAGACGCGCCATTGCGCCAACCGCAGGGGCGGTCAGGTACAGCAGAGCAATGAAGACCAGCGTCCAGCCAGCGGACCAGCGGGCGTCAGACACTTTCGGCACGGTGAAGAAGCGCATGATCACGTGCGGCAGACCGGCGGTACCGATCATCAGCGACAGTGTGAACAGCACCATGTTCAGCGTGTTCGAGTGGTGCGCCGTATACTCGGCAAAGCCCAGTTCGGTCACGATCGCGTCCAGCTTGGTCAGCAGCGGCTCACCACTTGCGGTGTCGCCAAACAGACCCAGTGCAGGGATCGGAGTGCCGGTCAGCTGCAGCGAGATGAAGATCGCCGGGATGGTGTAGGCTGTGATCAGCACGCAGTACTGAGCAACCTGGGTGTAGGTCACACCCTTCATCCCGCCAAACACCGCGTATGCAAACACGACACAGGCACCGATCAGCAGACCGGAAGTGTTCGAAACCTCAAGGAAGCGGCCAAAGGCCACGCCAACGCCGGTCATCTGACCGATCACGTAGGTCACCGATGCAACGATCAGACAGATCACGGCGACAACGCGTGCAGTCTGGCTGTAGAAACGGTCGCCGATGAATTCCGAGACGGTGTATTTGCCGAACTTACGCAGGTAGGGCGCAAGCAGCAGAGCCAGCAGCACGTAGCCACCGGTCCAACCCATCAGGAAGGTCGAGTTGTCATAGCCGGTAAAGGCGATGAGGCCCGCCATCGAGATGAACGAGGCCGCAGACATCCAGTCCGCCGCTGTCGCCATACCGTTGGTGACCGGGTGAACGCCGCGACCAGCAGCGTAGAATTCAGATGTGGAACCCGCACGGGCCCAGATCGCGATGCCGATGTATAGCGCGAAGGATGCGCCAACAAACAGCAGGTTGATGGTAAACTGATCCATTGTCCCCGCTCTCCCTTACTCTTCGTCTACGCCGTGTTCGGCGTCTAGCTTGTTCATGCGCCAGGCGTAGTTGAAGATCAGCACCAGAAAGACCAAGATTGATCCCTGCTGAGCGAACCAAAAGCCCAGATCGGTACCGCCAACAGAAATGCCGGACAGCAGCGGACGCAGCAGGATGCCGAATCCAAACGACACCAGCGCCCAGATCGCGAGGCTGATGTAGATGAGGCGCAGGTTGGCCTGCCAATAGCCCTTATCGGCTTCGGCAGTCTGCGCGGAGTTGGTAGATTGATCCGCCATTGCGGGTTCCTCCTTCGCTTCCTCGTTGGGCGGTCCTTTGCTTCGTTCCTCCAGCGCGCCGGACCGCTTCTCGAATGTGACAGATACCCCGTGGCATCTGACAAAACTCCTCTGTTCCGCCAAGGCGGTGCATCGAAGTATTCTGTTTAAGGATCAAGGTCTTACGGCCTGTCTCCCTCCCTTAGTTCACCGCGCTGGCGACGATGTCCTCCAGGTCGCGCGCGATGTCTTCAATCTTGCCCATGGCGTTCGTCCGCTTCAGAACGCTCTGACCGTCGTAATAGGTGATCAGTGGGGCTGTCTGTGCGTGATAGGCGCTGAGGCGTGAGGCAACGGTTTCCGCGTTGTCATCTGCCCGGCGCTTGAACTCGGTCCCACCGCAATTGTCGCAAGTGCCGTCGACCGACGGTTTCTTGAACGTGTCATGGTAGCCTTCACCGCAACCGGCGCAGGTGTAGCGGCCCGAGATCCGGATCACCATTTCCGCATCCTCAACCTCAAGGCTGATCGCGGCGCTGATCTTCTGGTCCTTTTCCGCCAGAAGACCATCCAGCGCCTCGGCCTGAACGGTGGTGCGGGGGAAGCCATCGAGAATGACCCCCTTGGCACAGTCGGGTTCAGCCATACGGTCACGCAGGATGTCGATGACGATCTGGTCGCTGACCAGTTCACCGGCCTCCATCACCGCTTTCGCGGCCTTTCCGGCATCCGTACCTGCGGCAACAGCCGCACGCAGAAGGTCACCGGTGCTGAGTTGCACCAGCCCGAACTTGTCTTCCAGCATGCGCGCCTGAGTGCCTTTCCCGGCGCCCGGAGGGCCGAGAAGGATGAGAACAGCAGGAGTTGTCATGGTCGCAGCGTCCATCATGCCCTCACTTATTCGCTCGGTTTGCAATCAGGTCGTCGACAACTGACGGATCGGCCAGAGTGGACGTATCGCCCAGCGAGCCAAAGTCGTTCTCGGCGATCTTGCGCAGGATGCGGCGCATGATTTTGCCCGAGCGTGTTTTGGGCAGGCCTGGGGACCACTGAATGACGTCAGGCGAGGCGATCGGGCCGATCTCGGTCCGAACCCAGGTGCGCAGCTCTTTGAGCAGCTCATCCGAAGGCTCTCGGTCATTCATAAGAGTGACATAGCAATAGATGCCTTGCCCTTTGATTTCATGGGGATAGCCCACTACGGCAGCCTCGGCCACTGCGGCATGCGCCACAAGCGCGCTTTCGACTTCAGCAGTACCCATACGGTGGCCCGAGACGTTGATCACGTCATCGACGCGGCCAGTGATCCAGTAGTCACCACCTTCGTCGCGACGGCAGCCGTCACCGGTGAAGTAGTAGCCTTTGTAGTCCGAGAAATAGGTCTTTTCGAACCGTTCATGATCGCCCCATACGGTGCGCATCTGGCCGGGCCAGCTGTCCTTGATGCACAGTACACCTTCGACACCGTTGCCTTCGATCTCGACGCCAGATTGCGGGTCCAAAACCACTGGCTCGATGCCAAAGAACGGTTTCATCGCCGAGCCGGGCTTCATCGCATGTGCGCCGGGCAGGGGGGTCATCAGGTGACCGCCGGTTTCAGTCTGCCACCACGTATCGACGATCGGGCATTTTCCCTTGCCGACAACCTCATTGTACCAGTTCCAAGCTTCCGGGTTAATTGGCTCACCCACGGTGCCCAGAACTTTGAGGTCGCTGAGGTCGTGTTTTTCGACCCACCCACTTCCCTGTCCCATCAGGGCTCGGATCGCGGTTGGGGCCGTGTAGAACTGGTTGACCTTGTGCTTGGCGCAAACTTCCCAGAAGCGGCCTGCATCCGGGTAGGTCGGCACGCCTTCGAACATCAGGGTTGTGGCACCATTGGCCAGCGGACCATAAACGATATAGCTGTGGCCAGTGACCCAACCCACGTCTGCCGTACACCAGTACACATCGCCTTCATGATAGTCGAAGGTGATCTCATGGGTCATTGCGGCATAGACCAGATAGCCGCCGGTAGTGTGAACCACACCCTTGGGCTGGCCGGTCGAACCCGACGTGTAAAGAATGAACAGCGGGTCTTCCGCGCTCATCTCGGCTGGGGCGCAATAGTCATCGGCCTCAAGCGCCATTTCGTTGTAGTCGTAGTCACGTCCATCAATCCAAGTGGTCTGACCACCCGTGCGTTTGACGACCAGGCATTTCACGCTGTCCTTGCAGTGCAGCAGCGCCGCGTCTGCGTTCGATTTCAGCGGTGTTTTACGGCCGCCTCGAGGGGCTTCATCTGCTGTGATGACGACTTTGGCGTCGCAACCGTTAACACGGGCCGCCAGAGCGTCAGGCGAGAAGCCTGCAAAAACGATCGAGTGAATTGCACCGATGCGCGCGCAGGCCAGCATGGCATAGGCGGCTTCGGGGATCATCGGAAGGTAGATGATGACGCGATCACCTTTACGAACGCCCATCGATTCCAGAATATTGGCCATGCGGCAGGTGCGGCGGTGCAACTCGGCATAGGTGATGTGCTGGGCCGCGTCATTTGGATCATCAGGTTCCCAGATGATTGCGGTCTGATCGCCGCGGGTTTCCAGATGGCGATCCAGGCAGTTGGCCGAGACGTTCAGAGTACCATCGGCATACCAGTTGATCTTGACCGAGCCGAAATCGTAGTTGACATCCTTGACCTGCGTAAAGGGCTTGATCCAGTCGATCCGCTTGCCGTGTTCGCCCCAGAACGCGTCCGGGTCGCTAACCGATGCGGCATACATCTCTTCATATTTCGCGGCATCGACATGCGCCCGCTCAACGGTCTCTGCGGTTGGCGGATAGGTCTTGGCATCTGCCTGGGCAGCGGTGGTCATGTTGAGGCTCCTCCCTCTAGGCTGGATAACTATGGGACGTCTCTTGCCCGTTATTTGAGCATTGTCGATCCCGTTCCTCCCCAATCGAAGTATGGCCGGGTTCAGAAAATAATGAAATAAATTGCCGTATTCCTTGGATTTGTTTGTAAAGAAATTTTTCCGAACGAAGTAAATTAGTCAAAAAATTTCGACGTACTGAAAAATAACGTTAAAAAACAACAGTAAAGATGTAATTTTTTTGATCGGCCCAAGAGGGGCGTTTCCGTGGTGATCCGCAGCTATGTCGTCGAACAACAAGAGTCAAAAGATGTGCTTGAAAATCACCTATCAGGAAGCAGGGGTTGGCACATATACATGTTGGCGCTAGCATCTTTCCAAGCGCCTCGGGAGGGGGCGCATCAAAGGGAGAAGATATTATGAAAAAGATGCTGAGCGGTGCCGCCGTCGCCGCCCTTGGCGTTGCCTTCGTGTCCGAGGCCGCAGCCACCGAATGGAACGCCTCGGTCTGGGGCAAGCGCCGCGCCTTTACTGAACATGTCGAAAAACTGGCCGAGCTGGTCTCGGAAAAAACCGGTGGAGAGTTCACGATCAATGTCAGCTATGGCGGCCTGTCGAAGCCGCGCGAGAACCTGGATGGCATCGAGATCGGCGCATTCGAGATTGCGCAGTTCTGTGCCGGTTATCACCGCGACAAGAACCGCGCGATTACCGTGCTGGAGCTGCCGTTTCTAGGCGTGAACAATCTGGAAGAAGAGGTTGCCGTCAGCCATGCGGTCTATGATCACCCAGCGGTGGCTGAAGAAATGGCGCAATGGAATGCGCGCATTCTGATGACCTCGCCCATGCCGCAGTACAATTTGGTCGGCACCGGCGATCCGCGCGATAACCTGGCCGCTTTCGAAGGCATGCGTGTTCGCGCGACAGGTGGTCTGGGCAAAGCGTTTGAGGCCGTGGGCGGTGTCCCAACCTCTGTCCCAGCGACTGAGGCGTTTAACGCCATGGAATCTGGTGTGGTCGATACGGTCGCCTTCGCGCAGCACGCGCACCTGTCCTTTGGCACGATCAATGAAGCGGATTGGTGGACGGCAAACCTCAACCCCGGCACCGTGAATTGCCCGGTGGTTGCCAATATCGACGCCTATGAAGCGCTGTCGCCTGAGCACCGCGAAGCTCTCGACAGCTCAATTGATGAGGCCATTGAGCATTATCTGGCTAACTATGCTGGACTTCTGGAGCAATGGGATAGCGTCCTGGAAGAAAAGGGTGTGCAGAAGGTTATGATCGACGACGCGGTCATTGAAGAGTTCCGCGCCAAGGCCGCCGATCCGATCCGCGAGCAGTGGATTGCGGATATGAGCGCGCAGGGCCTGCCAGCGCAGGACCTCTACGATCTGGTTCAGACCACGCTGACGCAACAGCGCGGCGGCAACTGATCGCATTCGCCGGGCGCGTCGTAGCGCCCGGCCTTTCTTGACAAAGGGGATCACCGGAATGGCGGGACAGGCCACGGTGCTGGAGGATGGCAGCCGCCTCAGCCAGATTGATCAGTACTTGCTGAAGTTAGAGCGGGCTCTCGCCTTGATCAGCGGAATAGCCGTCTTTGGACTGATGGTCCTGGCCGTCGTCTCGGTTAGTGGTCGCAACGCAATGAACGCGCCGCTGCCCGGCTATGTGGACTGGATCGAACAGGCGATGCCACTGATCGCCTTTCTCGGCATCTCTTACGTGCAGCGCGATGGCGGCCATATCCGGATGGACATTGTGATCTCGCGTCTGCACGGACGGGCGCTGTGGTTGTTCGAGCTAATCTCGGTCATCCTGATCCTTGTCCTGATGCTGGCATTGGTCTGGGGCAGTTGGTCCCATTTTGACCGATCCTTTGATTTCGGCGCGCCGTTGTGGAGCCGCGACAGCTCAATTGACATAGGCATTCCGCTTTGGCCCGCGAAACTGCTGGCCCCGGTGGCGTTCTCGGTCTTGTCACTCCGGCTGGTTTTGCAGATCTGGGGCTATGGCCGCGCTTTTGTTCTTGGGCTTGAGGCACCCGTGGCGGTGCCCTTGATCCAAGACGCCGCAGCGCAGGCTGCCGCAGAGGCAGAGCAGTTCGAAGGGCAGGACTAGCAGATGGACACGATTGACATCGGCCTTTGGGTAACGGCTGGGCTGCTGGTCCTTGTTGTCACGGGCATGCGAGTGGCCTTTGCAGCAGGTCTGGCCGGGCTCTTTGGCTTGGTTTGGATTTTCTGGGCCAAGTTCGGGTATGACCCCGATCGGTTTGGCAAGGCTCTCACCGTCGCCGTCAAAACAGCAGGGCAGGTGCCCCATTCAAAGGTCGCCGCCCATACGCTTAGCCTGATCCCGACCTTCATTCTGATCGGCTACCTTGCCTATTACGCAGGCCTGACGCGCGCGCTTTTCGAAGCAGCCAAACGCTGGATCGCCTGGGTTCCCGGAGGCCTCGCGGTCTCCACCATATTCGCCACGGCAGGGTTTGCCGCCGTTTCTGGTGCCTCGGTCGCCACCTCGGCTGTGTTTGCCCGTATCGCGATTCCCGAAATGCTGAGCGTTGGCTACAACAAGCGCTTCGCCGCAGGCGTCGTCGCTGCTGGGGGGACGCTGGCCTCGCTGATCCCGCCGTCAGCAATCCTTGTGATCTATGCCATCATCGTTGAACAGGACGTTGGCAAGCTGCTGCTGGCGGGCTTCATTCCCGGAGCGTTTTCTGCCGTGATCTATGGCTTGCTCATTGTCGGTATCGCGGTTGTGTTCAAATCCGTTGGCCCTCCTGTCACCGGTTTCACTTGGAAACAGCGGTTCCAAGCACTTCCCGGGGCGATCCCGATTGTCGCCGTCATTCTGATCATAATCTGTTTCGTCTACAACCCATTCGGAGAACAGGCGTGGGGTACCCCAACCGAAGGCGGAGCCATAGGCGCGTTCATCGTCTTCTGCTTCGCCCTGGTTCATGGCATGCGCTGGCCCGAGTTCAAATCCGCTCTGCTAGAGACAGCCAAGCTGACGGCTATGATCTTCTCGATCATCTGGGGCGTTTTGATCTACGTGCGTTTCCTGGGCTTTGCAGACCTTCCGGGTGCATTCTCGGATTGGATCACCTCGCTTGAAATGTCGCCGATGCTGATCCTGATCTGCATCCTTCTGGCTTATGCCGTGTTGGGCATGTTCATGGACGCCATCGGGATGTTGCTGCTGACCTTACCCGTAGTCTACCCCGCCGTCATGGCCCTGAACGGAGGTGAAACCGTCAGCGCCGCAGACAGCGCTTTTGGCATGTCCGGCCCAATGTGCGCGATCTGGTTTGGGATATTGGTGGTGAAAATGGCTGAATTCTGTCTGATCACGCCACCCATTGGTCTGAACTGCTTTGTAGTTGCAGGGGTCCGGCCGGACCTGAGTGTTCAGGACGTCTTCAAGGGGGTCACCCCGTTCTTCCTGGCAGACGCGGCCACCATTGCGCTTCTTGTGGCATTTCCGGGCATCGTTCTCTACTTGCCGTCTTTGGCAGGCTAGGAGTTTGCGAGGCTCTGCCTCGCGCTCCGGGATATTTTTAGCCAGATGAAGCAGGGATTCGCTCTCCAACATCAACGTCGGAGAGCTTCACCTGGCGCGGTCATCGGCGTCCCCGCCTGTACCGCATAAGACGAATACCGAGTTTAGGTTAACGATCCGTTTCTTCATCTGGCTAGAAGTATCCCGGGGGAGTCGCCCGGCACGGGCGGCGGGGGGCAGAGCCCCCTTTTCGACACTGACCCGGCGCAGGATCGAGAGAAAATTAGCCCGCGCGCATGAGCATCCCGAACAGATCGCGGGGATCGTCGGGGTCGGCCAGCATGTCCAGTGGCTCAAAGAAGTCAGTCTCCGCGACTGCACTCTTGATGACGCGCAGAGCCGAGAAGTCCTCAATGGCGAAGCCGACACTGTCGAACAGAGTGATCTGTTTATCGTCTGTCCGACCGCGCGCCTGACCGGTCATGACCTGCCACAATTCGGTGACGGGATGGTCATCCTCCAATGCCTGAATTTCGCCTTCGATCCGGGTTTGCTCGGGGTATTCCACGAATATCTCAGAGCGCATAAGGATATCTCGATGCAATTCGGTTTTGCCGGGGCAGTCGCCGCCAATCGCGTTGATATGGACGCCGGGGCCGACCATGTTGTCGGTCAAAATCGTGGCGTATTTCTTGTCGGCCGTACAGGTGGTGATGATCTGCGCGCCCTCAATCGCTTCTTCGGCGGTTTTGCAGGGCACTACGTTCAGGCCTTTGCCTTGCAGGTTGGCAGCGCATTTGGCGGTGGCGTTCGGGTTGGTATCATAGAGCTGCACGGTGTCGATGCCGCACATGGCTTTGAAGGCCAGGCATTGGAATTCAGACTGCGCGCCATTGCCGATCATCGCCATGGTGGTGGCACCCTTGGGGGCCAGATACCGACCGACCAGAGCTGATGTCGCCGCCGTCCGTAAGGCGGTTAGGATAGTCATCTCGGTCAGAAGGGTCGGGTAGCCCGTGTAGACATCCGCGAGCAGTCCAAAGGCCGTTACTGTTTGCAGACCTTCAGAGGTGTTCTTCGGATGGCCATTGACGTATTTGAACCCGTAGGCCTCACCATCTGAAGTAGGCATGAGTTCGATTACACCATGCGGGGAATGGGCCGGAATCCGAGGGGTCTTGTCGAAGCTTTCCCAGCGTTTGAAATCGGCCTCGATCTGCTCAGCGATCCTTATGATCATCTTTTCGACGCCGACATGGTGAACCAGCCGCATCATGTTGTCGACGGAAACAAAGGGCACCAGGGCTTTGTCAGAAGGTACAGTCATCAGAAACTCCGAGTGGGGCGGTCAAAGATACGGCGTCCCATCAGGGATGCAGCCAGATCGACCATGAGTTTTGCGGTGCGTCCGCGTTCATCTAGAAAGGGGTTCAACTCGACCAGATCGAGGGAGCAGACCAGCCCGCTTTCATGCAGAAGCTCCATGACCAGATGGGCTTCGCGTTCGGTGGCGCCCCCGGGCACGGTTGTCCCGACGGCGGGCGCGATTGCGGGGTCGAGGAAGTCGACATCTAGTGAGACATGAAGGATGCCGTTCTCAGCCCTTACGCGGTCCAGAAAGGCCATGAGGGGCGCTTTGATCCCATGCTCGTCAATGCTGCGCATATCGGCCAGCATCGCGTGGTTCTTCTCAAGCGCGGCGCGTTCAGCGGGGTCGACCGAACGCAATCCAATCATACCGACGCGGTTGGTTGGAACCACGGCAGGCAAAGGTGGAAAGTCTTCGAAGCCGGGCTGGCCGGTGAAGTAGGCGACAGGTGTTCCATGCAGGTTGCCGCTGTCTGTGCTGCCGGGTGTGTGAAAATCGCTATGGGCGTCCAGCCAAAGGACGAACAGAGGCCGGTCGATGCGCTGTGCATGATCCGCCATTCCGGCCACGGTTCCCATCGACAAGGCATGATCGCCGCCCATGAAAATTGGCACACCTTGGGGCGAAACCTCAGTCGCGACCCGGGCCAGAGCCTGCGTCCAGCCGATGCACTCGGGCAGGGCGAAAAGATGCTGGTGGTCCGGCGTCTCGACCGCATCCGGGGCGACGTCTCCGTAGTCGGTCACCGTATGACCAAGATCCGCAAGCGCGCGATCCAGCCCGGCCACACGGTAGGCATCAGGGCCCATTCGGCAACCCTGTCGACGCTTACCAGCGTCCATGGGGGCGCCAACCAAAACTATGTTCTTTGTATCCATATGCTTCATGTAACGTGACAGTCTGTCTTGCGTGAAGAGAGCAAATTGCTCAATAAGAAAGGTGAATATCCGAAAAGGAAGCTATTCATGGACGATTTGGACAACAGGCTGCTCAGCGCGTTGCACCGGGATGCGAGGGCGTCGCTGTCTGAACTGGCCGAGACGCTTGGCGTCACGCGCACGACCGTTCGTAGTCGGCTGCAACGCCTCAAGCAATCGGGCGAGATCGTGGGCTTTACCGTTCAGACCAGGCGCGATGTGGCGCAAAGCCCGGTCCGGGGCCTGATGATGCTTGAGATCGAGGGGCGCGGGACCGAACGCACAATGGCCCGTATCGGAGCTCTACGGCAGGTGCGCGCCGTGCATTCGACAAATGGAAGCTGGGACCTGATCGCTGAAATCGGTACGGACACGCTGGCCGAACTCGACGAGGTCTTGTTCCAGATCCGCCGCATGGAAGGGATCACTCGGTCCGAGACAAACCTTCTGCTGTCCACGCGCAAGGGAAGGTTCTGAAAACGCTGCGTGAAACGGGCCGTTACGCTTTGTCGGCCAAGGAAATTGTGCCACAGTCGGCGGGGATACAGGCGGGATTTATCGAAGATGACCACTCAGCAGCACGAACCACGGGCCGTGCAATTGGCCGAAAAGATCACCGCATTCCTTGAGAAGCCATGGGTCCGCATCGCCATCCCGATCTTTGTGACTCTGATTGCATTGACGGTTCTGCATGAGCTGTCCTCGCATGTGAAATGGGCGGATGTGCAATCGGACATCTCGGATACATCTTGGCGCGTGATGTTTTATGCTCTGTGTTGGACGGCGGTCAGTTTCTTTTCGCTGTCTCTATACGATGTCTTCGCCGTGCAAAGCGTGGCAGACGGAGAGGTCCCTCTGCCGGTTGCAGGAATGGCCGGAGCCAGTGGCTATGCGGTGTCCAACTGTTTGGGCTTTTCCTACATCACCGGAACGGCCATCCGATACCGGATATACGCGTCTCTGGGCCTTGATCTAAGCCGCGTTGCCGGGGTCATCGCCACGTCCTGGGTGGCATTCTGGACGGGGCTGGTTTTGGTCCTCGGCTTGCTTTTGACCTTTCATCCTGACGGTATCTCGAACGCGCTGCCTATCAGCGCGACGGTTGAAACCGTCATCGGGTTGGGGCTGCTTGGCGCGTTGATCACCGTTTTTGTCTGGCTCTCCACCGGTGGGCGTCGGTTAGAGGTTCTGGGGATTGGCTTCCAACTGCCGGGCGGCAAGCTGGCCTCATGCCTGACGCTGGCGGCGATTGGCGATCTAGCCGGCGCCTCCATGGTCCTTTACGTGCTGATGCCGGACGACCTTGGGGTTGGGTATCCGTATTTCTTCACCATCTTCATCGCCGCGATTGCCGTTGGGATTGTCAGTCATGCACCGGGCGGTATCGGGGTGTTTGAAGCGACGCTGATCGCAGGGCTGGGTGCCTCGGGTCGGTCGGATGTTATTGCGGCGCTGCTGCTTTACCGCGTCGTATATACTTTCCTGCCTTTCGCCATCGCCAGCCTCTCAATCGCAGTCGCCTCGGCGCTGACGCAGCGCCACAGGATCATCGGGGCGGGGACATGGGTGTACCGCGCCATTCGTCCCATTGTGCCGATGGTTGCGGCGGGGGTGACTGCGGTTGCTGGGATCATCCTGCTGGTCTCGGGCGCGTTGCCGACGGACAGCAAAAGCCTGGGTGCTTTGCGCGAGGTTTTGCCATTGTCCTTCGTCGAGGCCTCGCATCTTGCAGGCAGCGCCGTGGGTGTTCTGCTGCTGCTTGTGTCGCGTGGGCTGTTCCGCAAGCTCTACCGCGCGTGGGTGGTCGCAATGCTGTTGATGGTCGCGGGCTTCGCCGCGTCACTGGCCAAAGGGTTGGACACGCATGAAGCGTTGGGCATGTTGGCCACGATCGCCGTATTGGCGCTGTTCCGTGGTGCGTTCTACCGTGTTAGCGGCGCGTCGATCTTCCGGTTGAACATCCCCTGGCTGGTCAGTGTTATGGCGCTACTGGCCGTGATCTTCTGGATCGGCCTCTTTGCCTATTCCCACGTGCAATACCAAAATGCGCTGTGGTGGGAGTTCGCGTGGAATGGCGACGCCTCCCGCTTCTTGCGCTCCAGCCTCGTGGTGGCGGTGATCCTTGGAATTGTGGCCGTCACCTCCTTGTTCGGTCGCGAGATTCCGGCGCCTGTGCGGACGGAAATCCCAGAATGCGTCGAAAAACTGGTGATGGAGAGCGAAGATACCGAAGCTCAGATTTCTCTGACCGGCGACAAGCAATTCCTGATTGCGCCAGACGAGTCTGCGTTCATCGCCTATGCCGATACGGGCAATGCCATCATCTCGAAAGGTGAGCCTGTGGGCGATGAAAAGGCTGGCAAGCAACTGGTCTGGCAACTGCGCGAAATGGCGGATCGAGAAGGCAAGCTCTGCGCCTTCTACAGCGTTTCGACCAAGTACCTGCCGACGTTTCTGGACCTCGGCCTGTCGATCCTGAAGATCGGAGAGGTCGCGCGCGTGCCGTTGAAAGACTTCTCGCTGGACGGCAAATCCCGCAAACGCTTCCGTCAGGCCAAGAACCGGGCCGAGCGGGAAGGCTATGTGTTCGAGATCATTCCAAAGGAGGACCTTGCGCTCGTCCTGCCGGAACTAAGGGCGATTTCCGATCACTGGCTGGAGCAAAAAGCAGGGGCCGAGAAAGGCTTCGCCTTGGGTGGTTTTGACGATGACTACCTGTCCCACTTCGACCATGCCGTTTTGCGGAACGGAGAAACCGGTCAGATCATGGCCTTTGCCAATCTGTTTCAAGGTGGCCAAAAATCCGAGCTTTCTCTGGACCTGATGCGGTACGAGCCGGACAGCCCCAGCTTTGTCATGGATGCCTTGTTTGCCGAGATGATGTCCTGGGGGGCCGAACAGGGGTTCCATTGGTTCTCACTTGGCGCGGCGCCGTTTTCAGGGATCGAGAACCGTCAGCTTGCCTCCCTTTGGAACCGGATAGGCGGGTTCGTCTACGAACATGGTGAACAATTCTATCACTTCGAAGGACTGCGCGCGTTCAAACAGAAGTTCGATCCGGAATGGAGCCCGAACTACCTCGCCAGTCCCGGAGGGCTTGCCGCGCCGCGTATCCTGTATGAGGTGAATATCCTGATCTCGGGCGGCCTGCGGGGCCTGACCAAATAGCGTCTAATTCAAGCTTGCACGGGTCGGTGTTTCCTGCAGCAGGTCGCCCCAATCGGTACGATAGGCCATCTCGGCCAGAACGGTATCGGGCAGGAACTCTCTGTTCTCGCGAATCTGCCAACCGCCTCCGAGACCTTTGTAGACGGCGACGAGATTGCTGGAGACCTGTTGCCGCGCCTCGATCAGATTGGCCTGAGACCGCAGCAGGGCTGTCTGGGTGTTCAAAATGCGGGAGTAGTCGGCGATCCCGTCGGTGTATTGATTGACGGCGATCTCTGCTGCCTTGCGCGAGGCATCGACGCTTTGCTGATAGAACCCAACCTGCTTGCGCGCCTGTGCATAGGCGACCATCGCGCTTTCGACCTCGGAATAAGCAGTCAGAACGGTGTTCTGATAATTGGCGATCAGCGCCTGATAGGCGGCATCCTGCGCCCGGACGTTGTTCTTGATGCGACCATAATTCAGCACGTTCCAAACGACGCCCGCGCTGGCAAGGCCCGTTGTGCTGTTCGAGCTGAACAGGTTCCGCCCGCCCGAGGCCTGCAACCCAACCGAGCCGGACAGAATAAACTGAGGATAGAGGTCCGCCATGGCAATGCCGACCTCGGCCGATTGCGTGGCTGCGGCCAGTTCAGCGGCTCTCACGTCCGGACGACGGCGAAGCAGCTCAGCCGGGACGCCAACCGCTACGTTGGACCGGGCCGAGGGGATGCGACCGGAATTGCCCAGAAGGCTAGACATACGCGATGGGGTGGTGCCCAGCAAAACGGCCAGAGCGTTCTTGGTTTGCTGAAGATCGCTCTCAAGCTCGGGCACCAGGGCCTTGGTGTTGTTCAGCAGAGCAGTGGATTCCTGAACGTCCAACTCGGTCGTGATACCGTTGTTGAACCGTAACTGGGTCAGGTCTGCCGATTCCTGCTGTAGCTTGATGTTCTCCCGCGCAACGCCCAGCGACTCCTGCAAGGCGCGGATATTGACATAGAGCGCTGCGACATCGCCCGTTAGCGTCACCAGCGCGTCATCATAATTCGCCACCTGCAACGCCAAATTCGATCGCGCCGCCTGAACACCACGCCGTTGCGCGCCCCAGACGTCCAATTCCCACTGCGCATCAAACCCGGCCTGAGAGGTCGAGAATTCGGTATCTAGCGGAATGATCCGGTTGATATCGGCGATGGGTCCGAGATTGTCGCTGATCTGTCGCCGCTCGGTTGAGGCCCCTAGGACCTGCGATTGCGGATACAACTCGCCAAAGGCGATACCCAACTGCGCCCGTGCCTGCAGGACCCGCGCGCCAGCGACCTGCAAAGACAGGTTCTGGGCATAGGCCTCGGCGATCAGTTTGTTGAGGGTGGGGTCATTGAATGTCTCCCACCATTTCACCACCGGCGCGCTGCGCGAAGTCAGGCCGCTTTGCCCGGTGCTGGGGCTGTTCACCTCGATCCACTGTTTCACGACCGGAGAGTTCGGGCGTACGAAATCAGGACCAACTGGCGCGCAGGCTACCAGAAACGCGGCGCACAGGGCTGTTCCCATCAAGTGTCGAAAGGGGGTGGCCCGTGTCATGATGCGCGTCCTCAAATGTCTAGCGGTCGAATGAAATTGGCGAAGGAATACAGGCGGATGTTGATGCGCCGCAGAAACTCGAAGCTTTTGCCCTGACCGGTGTAGATCGCCACCGCCGCGTGGCCACCTGCCGGCAGGATATGCTCTTCGGGCAGATCAACGGTGATCTGTACCGCAATTCGTCCCGGCAGCTTGGGCAGCTCAAAGCCGGGCAGGCGGCCTGAGGGCAGGTACTGACCCTGACGGGTGGCCCACCAGATCGCTTCGACCTTGCCGGTTAGGATTTCACCGGGATAGAGGTCCAAGGCGACTTCAACCTCTTGGCCTACTTCAACAAATTTCAGGTTCTGCTGGCGGAAGGTTGCCAAAAGATAGGGGCTGTCTTCGGTGACGAAACTGGCTATCGCTCCCAAACGAATGTCACCCACTACCAAACCCGGACGGGCCTGTTGTGAGACGATCATGCCATTCTCGGGGGCGTAGATCGTGGTGTTGTCCAGAAAATACTGGGCCTCGGACAGCTGCGCCTGTGCTTGCAGGATGCCGGTATTCACGCCGTCAATCTGTGACGCCTGCGCCAGCTTTGCTTTCTCAAGATTGGCTTCCGCCTGTTTGACCGAGGCTGTATCCTCGGCCACCTGTTCGTTCCAGCGATCCAGCTCATCCTGACGCGCCCCGCCTGCGGGGACGAGGTTCTCATACCGGGCCTGCTGGGTGAGCGCATAGGCAAGCTGCGCGTTGGCGCGTTCCACAGCTTCGGTTGAGGCCACAACGTCCTGTTCTAGAATCTTGGCGTTCTGCTCGGCGGCGACCAGTTGCGCCTTGGCATTGTCGACGGCCAGAGAAAACACAGTATCGTCAAAACGATAGAGCGGGTCGCCCTTGGTGATCTGAGTGTTCGGCTCGACTAAGACTTCGGTCAGAATCGTCGGCTGGGTCAGTTTTGGCACGATCTGAATTGTCGATCGCACCACATGGCTGTCAACCGAGAAGGGCTGAAAGAAGCGCAGCGCGACGAGGAAGATCAGCAGCAAATGCGCCCCTACCCAGAAGGACACAATCCCCCAGGCAATGTTGAACTTGAGCCACTCCATCTTGAAGAAGATGAACCAGACGAAAATGATGTAGAACAGCGTAATGCCGAGGGCGACGAACATGTCTGAGTGTTTCCTTTGGCCTTAGCTTTTCTGCGTCTCGTCGGGCGCAGCCTGGTATTCTTCTTTAACCGTACCACCGAGGCGTTCGATATCCTTGCGGATGGCGTCTTTCTCCTCGTCCGGACCGCGGCGCATGTCGACCGTAACACCATCGTGGAACGCCCACATAAAAGCATGAACCCACGGGACAACGGCTAAAAAACCCATCCATCCCATGATCTTGACGGCTTCGGCATGTGGATGATTGCGCTTGATAGCGATCCGTCCGGGCAGCCCCATAAGGAAAAGAAACAGCGCCATCACCGCTGCCAGAAGCAGGATCAATGCCACGAATGTCAGATAGTCGTAGTAGCCTAGCGGCTGCCCCAAAAGTCCCATGCTCGATGCCTCCTGTAGGGAAGGTTGTCTCATCCTCAGACGTAGGCCCCTGTCTCGTCAATGACTTTGTGTTGGGACCTAGCGTTTCCGAACCCGAGCCAGGGCGGATCAGTAAGGACAGACGATCAGACCAGTGCCCCATTCTGCACATTTTGCCGAGAGGTCGGGCGTAAGCGGCATATCGGTGTAGAAGCCATCAATCTCGGCCAACGAGGTGATGCGGGCGGGGGCAAGTCGCTGGAATTTTGAGTGGTCGGCCACCAGCAGAGTTCGTCGGGCCTGCGCGATGATCGTTTGGCTGACATGGACTTCCTGAAAGTCGAAATCCAGCAGATCACCATCGGGGTCCAGTGCGGAGCATCCGATCACCGCATAGTCGAACTTGAACTGACGGATGGTCGAGACGGTAAGATTGCCCACCAACCCTCCGTCAGATCGGCGCAGGACACCACCGGCCAACACAATCTCACAATTGGGGTTTTCGACGAGAATATTGGCGACGTTCGTGTTGTTCGTTACCACCATCAGGTCCTTGTGGTTTAGCATCTGTCGCGCCACGGCCTCGGTCGAGGTGCCGATATTCATGAAGACCGACGCGCCGTCCGGAATATCATTGGCGCAGGCCTTTGCCATTCGGGTCTTGGCGTCTGCATTCAGGGTACGGCGATCCTCATACCCGATGTTGGAGACGCCGGAGCGTAGGACAGCCCCGCCATGGACGCGGTCCAGCTTGCCGGCATCGGCCAACTCGGACAGGTCCCGGCGGATTGTCTGAACCGTCACGCCAAACCGCTCGGCCAGACCATCGACGGTAACGCGGCCCTCGGTGCTGGCGATCTCAAGAATGTCGGATTGGCGGAAAGAGAGCGACATGTGGGATCCCATTCAGGTAAGTTGCTTTCGTTTTTCTTCTTTTGGTCAAAATTAGCAAGCCGCCATGCAGAATTTTCATGGTTGTGTTGCAAAGCGAAAATAAACGAACATAAACATTGATTGTACGAATGCAGTGCTGATTAATACGCGCAACCAGATTGGATAGGGAATCACAAGCCATGCAAGCGACAGACGATCAGATCAGCGACCTGTTCATCATCGGCGGTGGGATCAACGGATGTGGCATCGCGCGCGATGCGGCGGGGAGGGGTCTGTCTGTCACCTTGGCCGAGATGAATGATCTCGCATCGGCAACGTCATCAGCCTCGACCAAACTGTTTCATGGTGGTCTGCGCTATCTGGAGTATTTTGAGATCCGCTTGGTGCGCGAGGCGCTGATCGAGCGTGAGACACTGTTGCGCGCCATGCCTCATATCAGTTGGCCGATGCGCTTTGTGCTGCCCTATCACAAGGACATGCGCTTTGACTCCGAGACGCCTACATCGAAGCTGCTCAGCACCGTCATGCCCTGGATGCGCGGGCGTCGCCCGGCGTGGCTGATCCGTCTGGGTCTGTTCATGTACGACAACCTTGGGGGGCGTAAAATTTTGCCGGGAACGAAGTCGCTGGATCTGCGCAGCGCTCCGGAAGGTGGTCCTTTGCAGGGCAAGTTCGAGACTGCCTATGAATACTCGGACTGCTGGATCGAAGATGCGCGGCTGGTGGTTCTCAACGCACGTGATGCCGAATCCCGTGGTGCGCGGATCATGGTGCGGACCGAAGTTGTCTCGGCCGAGCGTGTTGACGAGTTGTGGCATGTCACCATCCGCGACCGGGCGACCGGGGAAAGCCAACTGATCCGTGCGAGAATGCTTATCAATGCAGGCGGCCCGTGGGTAGGGGACATCATCCAGACCAAGATCCGGGTGAACTCTCGCGAGGGTGTTCGTCTGGTGCGCGGCAGTCATATCGTGACAAAGAAGCTCTACGATCACGACAAGTGTTACTTCTTCCAAGGCGAAGATGGCCGCATCATTTTCGCAATCCCATATGAGCAGGATTTTACCCTGATCGGTACGACGGATCAGGACCATTCGGATCCCTCTGAGCCTCCGGTCTGCACCGAGGTCGAACAGACCTACTTGTGCGAGTTCGCAACCAAGTATTTCAAGAAACCGGTGACGCAGGACGATATCGTCTGGACTTATTCCGGTGTGCGCCCGCTCTATGATGATGGGGCCAGCAGCGCGACGGCGGCGACGCGGGACTATACCTTGAAGGTCGATGCGCAAGGTGGGGCGCCTGTTTTGAACGTGTTCGGAGGCAAGATCACGACCTACCGTCGTCTGGCGGAAAGCGCGCTTGAGAAAGTCGCCGAACACTTTCCGAACCTTCCCGGACCCTGGACAGCGGGCGTGTCTTTGCCTGGTGGAGACTTTCCCGTCGATGGCGTGCAGGACCTCAAGCAGACGTTGATCCAGGACTATCCGTTCCTCACTGAAAAATGGGCGGCTCGTCTGATCCGCGCATACGGGACAGAGGCGCGTGCCGTGTTGAGGGAAGCAAAAGACTCTGCTGATTTGGGTGAAGACTTCGGTGCAACCCTCACCGCGCGAGAACTCGAATGGCTGATGGACAAAGAATACGCCCTCAGCGCCGAGGACGTGGTCTGGCGTCGCAACAAGCTGGGGCTGCGTTTGAGTGCTGACCAGATCGCGCGCATTGACCAGTGGATGTCAGAGCGGTTGAAAACGGACGACGCAGCTTGAAAACAAAAAGCCCCGCCGATTTGGCGGGGCTTTATCTTAGGCGGTTTCCTCGGACGGGCCGGGATCATTCTTGCTGCCCTTGATCAATTCCCGCAGCCCCTGCATCAGGGCGTAGAGGACAGGCACAAGGATCACGCCGACCAATGTGGCGGCCAGCATGCCGCCGAACACGGCGACACCGATGGCCTTCTGGCTTGCCGCCCCCGCGCCATTGGCGGCCAATAGCGGGACAACCCCCAATAGGAAGGACAGCGCCGTCATCATCACAGCTCGGAAACGCTGATAGGCGGCCTCGGCTGCGGAGTCCTTGATTGACAGGCCTTTGGCGCGTTGCTCCATCGCGAACTCGACGATCAGAATGCCGTTCTTTGAGGCAAGCCCCACCAGCATGATCATCCCGATCTGCGTATAGAGGTTGATGTCACTGCCCACGATCGCTACGGCCGCGACCGCACCGAACAGGGCGACAATCACCGACAGCAGGATCGACACCGGCAAGGTCCAGCTTTCATATTGGCCCACCAGGAACAGGTAGCCAAACAGAATCGCCAGCCCAAGGATCACGATGACAAGACCGCCCGAGGCCAGCTGCTGTTGTGCCGTGCCGGTCCATTCGAACGCATATCCGGGGGGTAGGGCGGTTGCGGATTCCTCGGTCATGACGTTGATCGCGTCACCCGTGGACAGGCCCGGGGCAGGCACAGCTGTCACCGTTGCCGAACGGAACAGGTTGTGCCGCTTCAGCAAGACCGGCCCCAACACGTTTTCCACATCAATCAATGTACCCAGAGGCACCATCTCACCCTGTTGCGAGCGGACATAAAGGTTCGAGATATCCTCGACATTATCGCGATAGGTACCATCAGCCTGAATCATCACGCGGTAGACACGACCGAACAGGTTGAAGTCGTTCACGTAGTAAGACCCCAACTGCGCCTGCATCGTCTGGAAAATCTCGGCGACCGAGACCTGAAGGGTCTTGGCCTTTTCCCGATCCAGATCAACAAAAAGCTGCGGAACGTTTGCGCGGAAGGTAGTATAGGACTGGCCGATCTCGGGCCGCTGGTTCGCCGCGTAAACGAATGAGCCAACAGCCGAAGCCAGATCCTGAGGTGTGCCACCACCGGTCTGCTGCACCTCCATCTCGACACCGGCCGACATGCCGAGGCCCTGAATGGGCGGCGGGTTGAAGGCCACGATCGAAGCCGCGGATTCCCCGTTCGCAATCGCAAGAACCTTGGCGAGGATGGCGTCGGCACTCAGGTCTTCTTCCTGCCGGTCGGCCCAGTTTTCGAGGTTGACGAAAATCGCCGCGCCGTTGGTCGTGGTGCCGTTCAACAGCGAGAAGCCGTTGATCAGAACGGTGCTGGCAACGCCCGGGATTTCGCGAATTTGGTCGTCCACGCGGGCCGAGATCGTCTCGGTCCGTTCCAAAGTTGCCGCATCGGGCAGTTGGATATCCACGAACAGATAGCCATTGTCCTCAAGTGGGATAAACCCGCTTGAGGTATTGGACATGATCGTCCCGGTTCCCATCCCCAAGGCGACAATCACACCCAGCGCGACAATCGGCAGGATCAGCAATTTGCGCACGATGGCGACATAGCCGTTTCGGACGGTCCCGATCAGACCTTCGAATAGTGCCAGCAACCCTTTGGGCGGGCCAGAGCGTGCGCGCAGAACCAAGCCACACAGGGCAGGCGACAGGGTCAGAGCGTTGATGGACGAGATCACAACCGCTGTCGAAATGGTCACGGCAAACTGCGAATAGAGCCTGCCAGAGATGCCGGGCATAAAGGTTACCGGTACGAAAACGGCCAGCAGAACTAGCGTCGTCGCGATAACAGGGCCAGTGATCTGGCCCATCGCTTTTCGGGTCGCTTCGGCTGGGGGCAGCCCCTCATCCGCAATGATCCGCTCGACGTTTTCTACAACCACGATGGCGTCATCCACCACGATCCCGATGGCCAGAACCAAGGCGAAAAGCGAAATCGTGTTCAGTGACATTCCGAAGGCCAGTAGGAAGGCGAATGTCCCGATCAACGAGACCGGGATCGCCACCGCTGGAATGATCGTCGCTCGCCAACTGCCTAGGAAAACGAACACGACCGAGATCACCAGAATGAACGTCAGGATCAGGGTCGAGACCACATCGTTCAGCGAAGCTTCAACGAAGTCGGTGGTGTTGAAGGGAACACTGTATTCCACGTCTGTGGGGAAGGACCGGGACAGGCGGTCAAGCTCGGCCTGCACACGCTCGGATACAGCAAGCGCGTTAGCGCCGGGAGCCTGGTAAATGCCGATCACGGTCGCAGGCACCGCATCGAAATAGCCTGACGCCGCATAGTATTCGGCACCCAATTCAACGCGTCCAATGTCACGTACGCGCACAATGGAACCGGCGTCACCCGTTCGAATTACGATGTCACCAAATTCTTCTGCCGATGTCAGGCGCCCTTTGGTTTTGATCGTGTATTGAAAGGTCTGTCCCTCGGGCACCGGAGGGGCACCGATGGAGCCTGCGGAGACTTCGATATTCTGTTCGCGAATGGCATTGATCACATCGCCGGGCGTGATCGACAGAGCAGCCATCTGGTCGGGATCCATCCAGATCCGCATGGCGTATTCCAGATTGGTCAGAACATCCGCTTTACCCACACCTTGAACCCGCGCCAGAGCGTCTTTCAGGTTGATCGAGGCATAGTTGGACAGAAACACGCTGTCATAAGTGCCATTGGGCGAGGTCAGAGTGACCAGCAACAGCATGTTGGTCGATGCCTTCTGCGTCACCACGCCGGATGAGGTTACCTCGGACGGAAGTGATGACATGGCCTGGGCAACGCGGTTCTGCACGTTGACCGAGGCGATATCGGGGTCAGTGCCGACCTCAAAGGTAACGTTCAACGAATAGGAGCCGTTGTCGGAAGAGGTCGACGTCATATAGATCATGTCGTCCACACCATTGACCTGCGCCTCGATTGGCGCGGCGACGGTGTTTTCTACGGTCTCGGCATTGGCGCCGGTATAGGTGGTCGAGACGCTGACCACCGGAGGTGTAATGTCCGGGAACTGGGCGACCGGCAGAACCATATAACCGATACTGCCCATGATCGTCAGGACGAGAGAAATGACAAGCGCCAGCTTGGGCCGGCTGATGAACAGGGCTGAGAACATGCCTTATTCTCCCGGCTGCTCGGACGCGACAACCGCGTCCACCGCCACGCCGGGGCGCACGCGTTGCAGGCCCTCGACAATCACGCTTTCACCTTCGCGCAGACCTTCCGAGACGATTATGGCCGTACCCACGGAGTCGCCGGTCGTGATATAGCGCTGTTCGACCATCTGCTGGTCATTGACAACCAGTACGAACTCGCCGCGCTGGTCACGCTGCAATGCTGCCTGAGGGATCAGGACCTGAAGGGTCGGCTCCAGTGCCTCGATCTGTACATTCACGAACGCGCCGTCGATGATCAGGCGATCTGCGTTGTCAAACTCGGCCCGCACCGTAATGGCGCCGGTCAGCGGGTCGATACGGTTGTCGACAAAGACGATTTCACCGGTTTCATCCAGCTCGGTTCCGTTCGGCAGAATGACATGCACATTGGGGCTTTTGTTGCTTTCCGCCAGAGAGGCAGCACTTTCACCAACCTGTTGAAGAACCGAGGTAAACTGTTTCTCGTTCAAGGAGAAATTCACGTAGATTGGCGCTTCGCTGACCAAGTTAACCAGCGGTGGGTTCGTGGGGCCAACAACATCGCCTACACTCGTGGTGACCCGACCGAGGCGACCGGTAAAGGGCGCGTGGATCTCGGTATAGCTGAGGTCCAGCTCAGCTTGCTGAATAGCGGCGTTTGCGGCTTTGACCTCGGCCTCGGCGACCAGTTCGTTGGCACGCGCGATGTCACGTTCTGACTCTGGGGTTGCGTCGCGTCTAAAGAGTTCCTCTTTCCGCGCGAGATCGACCTTGGCCAGCTCCAAATTGGCTTCGGCGCGGTCAAGATCTGCTTTCCGCGCCTCAAGCGTCGCCTCATAGAGGTCCGGTTCGATCTTGAACAGCAGATCGCCCTCGGTCACCAGGGCGCCATCTTCGACCTCCTTGCTATCAAGAAATCCGCTGACGCGCGCGACGATGTCGACCTTATTGATGGCTTCTGCACGGCCGATAAAGCTTGCCTCGTCGGTGATCTCTTCGGTGTAGGCTGCGGCGATTGACACTTTCGCGGCGGGCGCTTCACTTTCGTCTTGCGCAAGTGCCGGATAGCCAAAACCGATGCATGACAGAATGATCAGAGGGCGGCACAGTGCGGTGACAGCACCACGAGACCGGTTGCGGGGCTGCTTCAGAGCGACGGACATGTCAAAAGCCTCATACATTTCAAAAAACTGAGCCTATACGCAGCCTTAAAAAGCGACGAGTCGGCAGAACTTGAAGGCAGGATGGCCGTTTTGCAAACATATCTCAAGGTGATTGAAGGGGCGGAGTGGTTGGCAGGTAGCGAAAATCCCGTGCAACCAGACCGGTTTACGGGGTGCGTGCTGTTTGAAGGGCTCAAAAGAAAGGGGGCCGTCGAGGCCCCCGTTTCAGAACTTCATGCAGCTTGTGTCAGTCGCGCGTACCCGCAAATTTCTCCTGCCACTCTTCACGGTCCTCGTCGGCGATCTTGGCGAACAGGACATCAGGAACCGAGAACGCATGACCTGCGGGCAGGGCGTTCAGCGCGGCCTCGACATCTTCGGGCCAGCTTGTATCCAGCGTGTTCATCGCACTCAGCATTTTGGCCGAGGCGTCGGGGATGAACGGCGCGCTCAGAACCGCATAGAGGCGGATCAGGTTGAGGCCAAGGCGCACCTGTGCCGCCGCTTGCTCGGGGTCTTCCTTGAAGGTCGACCACGGGGCTGCGGATTGCAGATATTCGTTGCCGGCCACCCAGATCGCCCGCAGCTCTTGCGCGGATTTGCGGACTTCCATGGTCTCCATATGGACTTCATAGGCGCGAACGCGGCGGGTGATGTCGGCGATAAGCTCATGTTCGCGCGCGCCGAAAGTCCCGCCTTCGGGTACAGCTTCGCCGAATTTCGAGCGGCAGAACTTGGTGATCCGGCTGACGAAGTTGCCCAGCACGTCGGCGAGGTCTTTGTTCACCGATTGCTGGAAGTTCTCCCACGTGAACTCACTGTCGCTGCTTTCCGGCGCATGGCTCAGCAGCCACCAGCGCCAGTAGTCGGCAGGCAGAATGGCCAGCGCCTGATCCATGAACACGCCTCGGCCCTGAGAGGTCGAGAACTGACCGCCGTCATAGTTCAGGTAGTTGAAGGACTTCAGGTGGTCGACCATCTTCCACGGCTCGCCTGAACCCAGAATGGTGGCCGGGAAGGACAGCGTGTGGAAGGGGACATTGTCCTTGCCCATGAACTGCACGTAACGCACGTCGTCCGCGCCTTTGTCGGTGCGCCACCAGCGTTCCCAATCCGCATCCGTCTTGCCATTGGCGTCGGCCCATTCCTTGGCGCAGGCGATGTATTCGATCGGCGCGTCGAACCAGACATAGAAGACTTTGCCCTCCATCCCCGGCCAGTCCTGATCGCCTTTCTTGACCGGAACACCCCAGTCCAGATCGCGGGTGATGCCACGATCCTGCAGGCCGTCGCCGTCATGCAGCCATTTCTTTGCAATGGATGTGGTCAGGATCGGCCAGTCGGTCTTGCTGTCGATCCACGCATCCAGCTGATCCTTCATCGCCGATTGGCGCAGATACAAGTGCTTGGTCTCGCGAACTTCCAGATCGGTCGAGCCGCTGATCGCGCTGCGAGGCTCGATCAGGTCTGTCGGGTCCAATTGCTTGGTGCAGTTCTCGCACTGGTCGCCACGCGCGCGGTCATAGCCGCAATTGGGGCAGGTGCCCTCAATATAGCGGTCAGGCAGGAACCGGCCATCGGCGTTCGAGTAGACCTGCTTTTCACTAACCTCTCGGATCAGACCGGCCTCATCCAGCTTACCGGCAAAGTGCTGCGTCAGATGTCGGTTCTGTTCGCTGGACGAACGACCAAAGTGATCGAAGCTCAGTCCAAATCGTTTGGCGATATCGGCCTGCACCGCATACATATCGGCGCAGTACTCCGCGACGGGCTTGCCCGCCTTGGCCGCGGCCAGCTCGGCCGGGGTGCCGTGTTCGTCGGTGGCGCAGAGGAACATTACCTCATTCCCCCGGCCACGCTGGTAACGTGCGTACAGGTCGGCAGGCAATTGCGAGCCGATCAGGTTGCCGAGGTGCTTGATCCCGTTGATGTAGGGGATCGCCGAGGTGATGAGAATCCGAGCCATTTTGCGTGTCCACGTAACTGTCTGCGCGCCCGTCTACCTTATGTGACCCGCTAGCAAAAGAGCGGGTTTGGCGTGGAAGACACGAAAACCATGGTTGCGATGGAAAAAAAGCCCCGCGACTAAATTGTCGATTGTATTCCGGCACGGGCGGGCTCTACCGTTCAGGTGGCCAATGGATTTCCGGCCTTTTGATTTTATTGCACGACGTTCTGTGCCTGTTTCATGCAAAAGAACTGCGATTTCATGGTGTTTGTTTATGTTCGATTTTCTCCTCCAAAGCGCATTCACGCCTTTTACGATGGCGCTTGCGCTGCTGTTTGGCCTGTTGGCGGCCGAGGTCATCGCCGCGCTTTTGGGTAGTAGTCTTCTGGCCGGTGACGGCCAGTCCGAACCGGGTGAACTTGATCTGGATATAACGGATTTCGACCTTGAAATAGACGAAGGCGTTGATCTGGATGCGTTGGAACTGGCCGAGATTGAGGCCGAAGCACCAGAGGCGTCAACAGCCGGGGTGATAATGTGGTTGGGGATTGGTGTTTTGCCGGTCATGATCTGGCTGGTCGTTCTTTTGGCCGGTTTCGGTGTGTCGGGAATTGGATTTCAACTGATTTTGAGGGGTCTGTTGGGCTCTGACTTGCCCGGCGGATTGGCCGCTATCCCAGCGGGTGCTATTGGTCTTTGGGTTGCACGCAAATTTGGCCCGACCGTTATGCGCCTGTTGCCGAAACCCCAGGCCGACGGGACGCCTGAACGGGTGCTGGCCCGCCGCAGAGGTGTTGTTACCCAAGGGACTGCATCGCGCGGACGACCGGCTGAGGTGCGCGTCATGGATCGTTTTGGCAAGACACATTACGTGCAGGCCGAACCCCTGCAGGACAGCGATACGCTTGAGCAGGGAACAGACGTCCTGGTTCTGCGCGACAGGCAGCACGACCGGTTCGTGCTGGTCGGGATGCCCGGCTGGTCAGATTTCCAATCTGTAGAACCATAGCGCCAAGGGGAGCTTGGCGCGGCGTCTATTCCTCGCGCGAGCGTTTCAACAAACGCCCAATCGTGAAGGATGTTCTGGGGGCATAGACATAGTTCGTCCGCTCCTCTGGGGTGGGGCGAGAACGCATCCGGGCCAGACCGAAGGCGATCAGACCCAAATGACCAATGGCGACAAAGGCAAACAGCGCGCCCGGGCCGAATTTCTCGATCAGTGTGGATGAGATGTAGGGCGAGGCAATCGCGCCCAGCGCGTACCAGAACATCAGGGCTGCAGACAGCTCGACCCGTTGTTCAGTGGTGGCAAAGTCGTTGGCATGGGCTGAGGAGACCGAAAAGATCGGGAAGGTGGTGAAGCCGAACACCCATGCCGCCAGCATAACCCCGAGCGTCCCTGTGTTGCTGGCCATCATGGTTATCCCACAACTCAGCACCGCAGCGGCAGACAGCCAGATCAGCACCCATCGGCGGTCGTATTTGTCCGCAAGCCACCCCATCGGATACTGCGCCATTGCGCCACCCAGAACAAATGAGGCGAGGAAGAAGGCGATCTGATCAATGCCCAGGCCGACCTCTTGCCCGTAGACGGGGCCGACCATGCGGAACGAGGCGGAACTGAGCGCTGCAACGATCACCCCAGCAACCGCCAGAGGCGAACTGCGCCAGGCCAGTTTTGGGCGCAGGCGCGGCGCGTCGGGTGTTGCGGGCTGGCTGGCGCGTGTCAGGGTCAGCGGCAGCAGGGAGGCACAGCACAGGATCGCCAGAAGATTGTACGAAACGTAAGAGGCAGGCGGCAGCACTGCGATGATCAACTGCGCACACAGCGATGCACCCATATCGGCGATGCGATAGGTGCCCATGGCACGCCCCCGGGTCTCATTGGTGACTTTTGCGTTCAGCCATGCCTCGATCACCGTGTAACACCCGGCGACACAGGTGCCGGACGCGATCCTCAGGAACGCCCAGACATAGGGGTTTTCGGTCAGGGTATGGCCAATCAGGCCCATCGCGCCCAGCGCGGTGCAGACAGCAAAGGCGCGGGAATGCCCGACGCTGCCCATCAGACGCGGAGCCCACCAGCAGCCGACAAAGAAACCGATGAAATGCGCCGAACCGAGCAGACCGATTTGCTCGGTCGTGAAATTCAGGGTGATGCCGGAAATGGCATCAAGCGGCCCAACGCCGCCTGTCGACAGTTGCAGCAGAATGACCGAAAGGAACAGGGCGGCAAAGGAAATGATCGTGCGCATGATGGATCCAGCTTGGCGAGGCTTTCAGACAATGCGCGCAGCTATTCGACGTCAAGGAGTCGTTTTTGAACTTTCGCCTTTGGTCAGAGACGGCTGATCTCGGCTCGAATGTCCAAAGTGACAGTGTCATTCACCAGATCGGGATAGCCCGAGGCGCCAAAGTCGTGTCGGTTCAGCGCCCCCTTCAGGCTGATCGACAGGCGATCCAGATCACCCTCCGCTGTTCCCTGTGGCCGGTAGAGGCTGGCTTCCAAAGTGATCGGACGCGTCACACCCCGAACTGTCAGGTCCCCGGTGATACGGGCCCCGTCCGAGATGCGTCCATCCTGCCCAAGCTCGATCTCGGTTGAGACGAAGGTGATGGTCGGATGGCTTTCGGCGTCCAGTACACTGGGACTGAGCATGGGCGCGCGCGCAAAGGGCAGGCGGGTTTTGGCTTTGCTCACGTCCAATGCCACCTGAACCCGGCTGTTCTGCAGGCGGGTTGTATCCACCTGAACATCCGCTGTCCGGATCGGCATGGTACCGCTTTGCGCGACGCCGGACAGATCGAAGCTGAAACCAACCTTCGTATCGCTTTCCGACAGGGCATAGGGGCTGAGCGCTGCATGCAGCGTTTGGGCGAAGGGTAGGGTCGCCAGCCCCGCAAGAACGGTACGTCGGGTCAAATCTCTCATGACCGGACGCTAGGGCGCGCGACCCCTTGGGCCAACAAAAAAATGCGTGATCTGCTGCGCTCAGTCCACGGCGGCGATCTTTTCAAGCTGTAATCCGGCGCGCGGTTTGATCTGCGTGGCCGTCCAACTGACCGGAGGCAGAGCGCGGGCGCGGCGGCGGGTCAGGATCCAGCGGCGCGCCTCGCCCTGATGCGCGGCGGCCATGTGCCAGCGGGTCTCGATCCCTTGCGCACCTCCGTCTCCGGGCGTTAGCAGCAGGCCCAGCGGGGCCCGCCCCATGGTGCCGCCCTGTTCGGCGGCCAGATGCATCCGGCGTACGGGCGTCAGCCCCGGCGCGCCGGGCAGATCACCAACGATCAGCGGGATGGCCCCGCTGCGCAGCGCTTCCTCCATGCACCACAACAGGTCTTCGGCGCGGGTGGGACGGACAAAGATGAACCGGGCGGGATCGGCAAAGGGCATCATCCCGTCTGGGCTCAACTGACCGGGCTCCCACGCAGGGGAAATCCATAGGACCGGCCCCTGCATCTGACCGGCCAGCCACATGGCAAAGCTGCGCCGCGCGGGGCCGCAGCCTTCATGCACGCGCCCCAGTTGCAGGGTGATCCCATCCTGTAGCGTAACCCCCGGCGCGGCGCGCGCGGGCTTTTGACTAAGAAGTTGAACAGACATGAGCAACTCATATCATGTTCTCATTTTGTTCTCAAGCACTACACATGCCTAGCGCGACAGGATCATACGTCCATCGATGAACTGGATGTTCGAAAACCGATGCAGGTAGTCCATGCCCAGAAGCGACTTGTGCAACTCACCTTCGTTGATCCAGGCCGAGACATTCTGGTCGGTGATTGGCCCCACCGTCAGCGTGTCCAGCCGTACCGGAGCGGTCCGAACCTCTCCATTGGCGGTCAGGGCACGGCCAAAGTAGTTCAGCTGGTTCGGGTCGATCCCCGCGCGTCTGGCGTCTTTGTCGCTGAGAACAATTTGGCTGGCACCGGTATCGACCAGAAAAGTGATCGGTTCTCCGTTCACCTGAACCGGCAGATAGTAATGCCCGTCGGCTGATCGGGGCACCTCGATCGACTCACCCGTCACCGTCATCTGCGGAGCAGGGCCGACCGTTGTGCGGATATCCTCCCACAGGCCAACCACGGCCACGACACCCACGAAGATAAACACCCAGGCCATGACCTGCTGCAGGGTTTTGTTCAGCGATTGGCGGTTCTGCGCCAGGAACCAGAACACAACGGCTGTGCCCAGCACGCTGAGGTAGACCAAACGCATTATATTATCGGTGTCCATGCCGAAATCCTTACTCGCTACACAGCAGTATATGGGGGGTCAGGACGCAAATCCAAAGGCCTTGAGGCCATCCAGAATGAACTGAACCGACAAAGCCGCCAGCAACATACCCAGCAGCCGGGTCAGGACGTTCAGCCCGGTCTTGCCCAGAATGCGGCCGATCAACCCGCCAGCCAGGAAAAAGATCAGGACAACAGACATCACCGCAAGCATAACGATGCAGGCCTCGACAATACCCAGCACGCCGGGATGCTGACCGGCCAGCAGGATGATCGTCGCGATCGAACCCGGCCCCGCGATCAGCGGAATGGCCAGAGGGAAGACAGACGGGTCGGGATGTTCCTCTTCCTCGGCCCGGTCTTCGCGGCGTTTGGTGCGGCGGTCGAACAGCATGTCCAGCGCGGTGAGGAACAGCAACGCCCCGCCCGCAACGCGGAAGGCGGCCATCGAGATCCCGACAAAGCCCAGCAGCGCCTCGCCAAAGGCGGCAAAGGCGATCAGGATGAAGACGGCGGTCAGGCAGCTGCGAATGGCTGTTTTGCGCCGGGTCCTGGCATCCATGTCCTGCGTCAGTGCTACGAAGATCGGCGTGGTGCCGAACGGGTCGATCACCACGAACAAGGTGGTGAAGGCGGTAATGAAAAAGGCCAGATCCATCATGCGGCATTCTCGGCTTGTTCAAGGCGTTCCGCTGCGGCCACCCATAGGGCCTCGGCTTTTTGCATGGCTTCCGAGACCTCGGCGAATTTGCGGTTCCAGGTCTCAAGATCGTTGATCCTGTCATCCTCATACAGCGCCGGATCCGCCAGCTTGGCCGAGAGTTTCTCGTGCATATCCGTCAACTTTTCGATCCGGTCCTCGCATTTGCGCAGATCGGCGCGCAGGGCCAGCATCACCTCGCGCGAGGGGCGCTTGGGCTTTTCGGTTTTGGGCTTCTCTTTCACTGTCTTGTCCCGCGCCAGCAGCATCGCGCGATAGGCCTCGAGGTCGTCGTCGAACGGCTTGACCGTCCCGTCCGAGACCAGCCACAACCGATCCGCCACCAGCGACAGCAGGTGCATGTCGTGGCTGACGAGAACAACCGCACCGGAATAGGCAGTGAGCGCCTCGACCAATGCCTCTCGGCTTTCGATGTCAAGGTGGTTGGTCGGCTCGTCGAGGATCAGCATATGCGGCGCGTCGATGGTGGCGAGCAGCAGCGACAGGCGGGCTTTTTGCCCACCAGACAAGCGCCCAACCTTTGTCTCGGCCTGATCGGCGTTCAGGCCAAACCCGGCCAGACGCGACCGCCACTTGCCCGGCGCCTCATCCGGGCGCAGTCGGCGCAGGTGGTCCAGAGGCGTTTCATCCACATACAGTTCATCCACCTGATGCTGCGCGAAGTAACCGATCCGCAGCTTGTTACTGCGGGCCATTCTGCCGGCCATCAGGGGCAGACGGTCTGACAAGAGCTTGGACAGAGTCGATTTTCCCTGACCGTTCTTACCCAGCAGCGCGATCCGGTCGTCTTGATCAATGCGCAGGTTCAGGCGACGCAGAACCTCGACCTCGCCATAGCCGGTTACACCACCTTCGATCTGAATGATGGGCGGCGACAGTTCCTCGGGCTCGGGGAAGGAAAACGCGCGCAAAGCGGCCTCTTGCGGGGTTGAGACCAACTGGATGCGTTCAATCATCTTCAGGCGGGATTGGGCCTGAACGGCTTTGGTGGCCTTAGCGCGAAACCGGTCCACAAAGCTTTGTAGATGGGCGATGCGGGCCTTGGCCTTGGCGTTTTCTGATTCCGCCTGCGCCACACGTTCGGCGCGGCGTTCGGCGAATTTGTCGTAGGGCACCGCATAGTAGGTCAGCTTGCGGTCTTCCAGATGCAGGATCGACCCGACGGCGCGGTTCAGAAGGCCCCGGTCGTGGCTGACGATAATCACTGTATGAGGGTATTTGGCGAGAAAGCTCTCCAACCACAACGCGCCTTCAAGGTCGAGGTAGTTGGTTGGTTCATCCAGCAGCAGCAGATCGGGCTGCGAGAACAGCACCGCCGCCAGCGCCACGCGCATCCGCCAACCGCCCGAGAAATCCGAGCAGGGGCGCAGTTGGTCGTCGTCATCAAAGCCTAGACCTTTGAGGATCGAGGCCGCGCGCGCCTCGGCCGACCAGGCGTCGATATCGGCCAGACGGGTTTGGATCTCGGCAATGCGGGCGGGGTCCTGCGCGGTCTCAGCCTCGGCCATCAGGGCGCCGCGTTCGGTATCGGCGGCCATAACGGTATTGATCAGCGACACGTCGGACGAGGGCACCTCCTGCGCCACACCGCCAATCCGGGCGCGTTTCGGGATCGAGATATTGCCCGATTCCAGTGCCAACTCCCCCCGAATAAGGCGGAAGAGAGTGGTCTTGCCGGTGCCATTGCGGCCCACAAGGCCAACTTTGTGGCCATCTGGAATGGTTGCGCTGGCCCCATCAAAAAGGGGACGGCCCTCAACGGCATAAGTGATGTCTTCGATCCGTAGCATGACGCGCTCTTAGCAGAGCCGTGATGCCGCCGCCAGCGGCTAACCATGTTCAACCGACCGACGATGTGTTAGCGCTGTCTCGTTTGCCAAATTGAAACGGTTTTGACCATGCGCGCCGCCCAGACGCCTCCAACTTTGATCACGCTGATCTTTGCTACGGCGTTGTCGGTTCTTTCGCTGAATATGTTCCTACCTTCGCTGGCGCATATGAGTGAGGATTTCGCGGTCGACTATGGCCTCGTGAACCTGTCAGTCGCGGGGTATCTGGCGGTTTCGGCCATACTTCAGTTGATCATGGGGCCATTGTCGGATCGCTACGGACGCAGACCTGTGCTGTTGATCTGCATGACGATCTTTGTTTGCGCTTCAATCGGTTGCGCCCTCGCCGAGTCGATCTGGCTATTCCTCGGCTTCCGCCTGTTGCAAGCCGCTGTGGTGGCGGGCTCAGTCTTGTCCAGCGCGTCGATCCGGGATCAATACCCACCGAATGAGGCCGCCAGCAAACTTGGCTATGTCGCTATGGCGATGGCCCTCGCACCGATGCTGGGGCCGATGCTGGGAGGGGCGCTTGATATGCTTTTCGGGTGGCGGGCAGGCTTCGTTTTGTATTCGCTGTTGGGGGCGGGACTGTTGACCTTGCTTTGGTTCGATATGGGTGAGACCAATACCAATCGCTCCTCAACTTTTGCTGCACAGCTGAGAGAATACCCGCACTTGTTCCGAGCTCGAAGGTTCTGGGGTTATGCCCTGTGCGCGGCGTTTTCGATTGGGGGGTTCTACAGCTTTATCACTGGCGCGCCGCTGGTGGCCGCAGCGTGGTTCGATCTGAGCCCTGCGACGCTGGGTCTAGGCATTGGCATCATCACCGGCGGCTTCATGGTGGGCAATTTCATCACCGGACGCATTGCTTCACGGACTCGGCTGACCACGATGATCCTGATCGGGCGGATCGTGGCCTCGACCGGCCCAATGATCGGGTTGCTTTTGTTTCTGGACCAGATGGGCTCGGTCTGGGTATTCTTCGGTTCGGCCATCTGCGTAGGGTTTGGCAACGGGTTGACTAACGCCAACGCGTCGGCTGGCGTCATGTCGGTGCGCCCGAAACTGGCGGGTAGCGCCGCGGGGCTTTCGGGAGCGATGATCGTGGCACTGGGGGCTGTGCTGACCTCAATGACCGGAGCATTCGTCAACGCCGAAAACGGCCCGTATCTGGTTCTGGGCATGATGAGCGGCAGCAGTTTCATCGGCCTGCTAGCAGTGCTCTACGTCCGCCGTGTCGACCGTCTAGAGCCTTTGCCTGACACAATCTGAACCGCAAAGCGCGGGGCAACGCATCATAAGACTTTTCATGAGCCACAGACCATGTTACGCGGCGCGCGATGGATTTCGGCGCACATCTAGCGCCACATTGTAAGGAGAGGCCGACATGGCACTGGAACGCACATTCTCGATCATCAAACCCGATGCAACCCGCCGCAACCTGACTGGCAAAATCAACGCCAAGTTCGAAGAGGCCGGCCTGCGCATCGTTGCGCAAAAGCGCATCCACATGACCAAAGAGCAAGCTGGCAAGTTCTACGAAGTCCACGCCGAGCGTCCGTTCTATGACGAACTGTGCGAATTCATGTCTTCGGCTCCGGTCGTTGTTCAGGTTCTGGAAGGCGAAGGCGCCATTGCAAAGAACCGTGAAGTCATGGGCGCAACCAACCCCGCAGACGCAGCTGCCGGCACCATCCGCGCCGAGTTCGCTGAGTCGGTTGGCGAAAACTCGGTCCACGGTTCGGACGCACCTGAGACAGCAGCGGTTGAGATCGCCTACTTCTTCTCGGGCATCGAACTGGTCGGCTAAGCCACCACTTTGATGAACAGTTTGGGCCGCTCCTGATTGGAGCGGCCTTTTTCGTTTCAGATCTGCTTCAGATCGTGGGCAGCAACCCGCACCCCGATGGCATCCAGATCCGAGACCATTTGGCTTTCCGGGGCCGCCTTGGTGCCGGATTTGATCGTGTCAAACCGTTGTCTTAACGCCTTTTTCTCCTCGCCCTTGCAGTCGTTCCAAGGACGGCCCTGCAGCCCCATCACCAGCACATAGTAGCCGATGAAATGCGGCTTTGTGCCTGCCGCCAGTAGCTTGGCATAGGCAGCGTCGGCGCCCAGTTCTCGCAGCTCCTGCGCCGAGTGGATGCCTGCACGGGTGCAGGCCTGTTCGAAGGCGGGGCCGAGGTTACGGATGGAGGAGACCGGGTCAGACATGCCTAGGTTTTAGCCGGACGGTTTTGACCTGTCACCCGCACAAATGCCGAGTTTGGTTGATCTTGTTCTTGATGCAGAGCGCGATTCACGGTCTCATGACTTTATGTGGAAGGATCGGGCAGGGGGAAGACGTGTCGAAGGGAACAAACGGGTTCTTCATCCTCCCCGGCGGGCTTGATCAGGCCGCGTTCGAGCGCGCTTTGCCCAATCACACGGTCGATATCCAGATGGGCACCGTCGCGCCGGTCCTTATGCTCGATTGCCACGATCAATCGCTGCGCAGTTCGGGCCGGGTACTGTTCGAGAGCAGAGGGAGCTTGCGGCTTGTTTCCATGCAGGGGCAGGCCTCCGAGCAGCAGGCCAAGGGCAAGGGGCAATTCGTTCAGAACCTGCCTGAAGGTCCGGTGAAAGCGGCGCTGAGCTGCTTTCCTACTTTACGCGCACTGACGCCAATTGGCACCGGCGAGGTTGAGGAAGGCGCGCTCACGATTCTCGACGATCTGCAAAAGACGCAGGTTCGGGGGCATATCCTGACCTTGCGCACGGATCGCGGGCAGGTAGCGCTTGTCTGGCTGCAACAACTGCGCGGCTATGATCGCGCTTTTGCTGCGGCTTGTGAGAGTCTTGAGGGGATGACTTCGGGCGGCGTCGACGACTTGTTCGACGCTTTGTTCCCAGACATGACGCGTTACCGTGCCAAACCGGAGATTGCGCTTGGTACGCAAGAGCCCTCATTGGAGGTCGCGACGGACTTGATCCGGACCTATCTGAGCGTCGCGCGTCAGAATGAAGCTGGCATAGTGGCGGATATTGATACCGAATTTCTGCATGACTACCGGGTGTCTTTGCGGCGCATCCGCTCAGTCGTGAGCTTGTTCAAAGGGGTGTTTTCAGACCAGCAGACGGCAGAGTTGAAACGGGTTTTCTCAGACCTGATGGCCCCAACCGGGCGATTGCGGGATTTAGATGTCTACCTTCTGGAAAAAGGTATGTATCTCAGTCTCGTACCGGAAAATCTTCATGCCGGTGTGCAGGCCATGTTCGACCGGTTTGAACAAGAGCGCGCGCGGAAACTTTCCCGTCTGTCCCGCCATTTGCGCAGTGCCGCCTACGAAACTACGATGACCGATCTGGCGCAGAAATTTGCAAGCCCTGAAAACCTGATACCCGGGCCGAGCGCTGATCGCGGAGCCTATAGCTATGCCTGTGCGCTAATCTGGAAACGTTATCGCAAGACTTGCAAACTCGCCCGCAGTATTAGTGACGAGACGCCAGACCAAACCGTCCACGACCTGCGGATCGACTGCAAGAAACTGCGCTATCTGATGGAGTTCTTCGGGCCTCTGTTCGACGCGAAGGATTTCAAAACGATCCTCAAGCCTCTGAAAAAGTTGCAGGATAACCTGGGTCTGTTCAACGATTACTCGGTCCAGCAAGAGGCGCTACTGGCGTTTGTTGCTGACCAGAGCACCGCCCAAGGCCGCGTGGACGCGCAGCTTGGTTTGGCGGCAGGAGGGTTGATCGCCGTGCTGGATCAGCGCCAAAAGGCCGAGCGCGCGCGTGTGATCTCAAACTTTCAGCATTTCGACAGCCCGAAGATCCGGCATCTGTTCCGTAGCCTGTTTCATCACACAAAGGAGTGAGGAATGAAGATCATTGCCTGCTACAGTAACAAGGGCGGGGTCGGGAAGACCGCGACCTCGGTTAACCTTGCCTATGCCTACGCGCAGGCGGGTCAGCAGGTGCTTTTGTGCGATCTGGATCCGCAGGGGGCCTCGGGGTTTTATTTCCGGGTCAAGCCTTCGAAAAAGCTGATAGACGCGCGTTTTTTTGAGGATGTTGAACGGTTTACCAAGGCTATTCGGGCCAGTGACTTCGAAGGCCTGGATGTGTTGCCCGCTAACCTGACATTCCGTGACTTCGACGTGTTCCTATCCCGGATGCGCAACAAGCGCTCGCGTTTGAAGAAGGCTCTGGTCGCGGCAGGCAGCGATTATGACGTGATTATTCTGGATTGCCCGCCGAACTTCTCGACCCTATCCGAGAACATCTTCCGCGCTGCTGATGAGATTGTCGTACCGGTGATCCCGACGACACTTTCGGAACGCACCTTCGATCAACTGGTCGGCTTTTTCGACGAGCACAAGTTGCGGAAAAAGAAGCTGAGGGCATTCTTCTCAATGGTGCAGATGCGCAAGATTTTGCATCAGGACACGATGGAGAAGATGCGGGGGCTATACCGCAAAAGGTTTCTGCAGACCTCGATTCCCTTCACCGCGGATATCGAGAAAATGGGCCAGCACCGCGCTCCGGTCAGCACCTATGCTGCACGCAGTGCGGCCAGTGAAGCCTATCAGGCGCTCTATGATGAATTGGAAAACGGGGTGGTTGCATCGAAATGAGCATCGAAATCGAACGCAAATTCGTGGTCGCTGAACTGCCCGATTTGGGTGGAACCAAAAAGGCCGTGGTGCGGCAGGGGTATCTTACGGCCACTGAGGACACAGTGGAGATGCGGTTGCGGCAAAAGAATGGCAGTTATTTCCTAACCCTCAAGGGCGCGGGCGGCCTGGTCCGTGTCGAGCGAGAGGCCGAGATTTCAGCCGAACAGTTCGAAACCTTCTGGCCCGAGACCGAAGGCCGGCGGGTGGAGAAGGTGCGATACACAGGCACGCTGCCGGATGGGCATGTGTTTGAATTGGATGTGTTCGAAGGCGATCTGGCGCCGCTGTGTCTGGTTGAGGTCGAATTCACCTCAGAGCAAGATGCGAAAGGCTACACGCCGCCTGCGTGGTTCGGTGCGGATGTGACCGAGGATAAGCGTTATAAAAACAAGAACATGGCGATCAACGGACGCCCGAGTTAGCGCGCCAGTTTCAGCGTCGTTTCGAGGCCGGGATCGCAGTTGCGTGCCTCGAACGCACCCCCATGCATCCGTGAGATTGCGGCCACCAAGGCAAGGCCCAATCCGGCATTGCGCTCTGTCCGCGCGGGGTCGAGCGTAACGAAAGGCTGTTGCAAGCGAGGCAGGTCCTGTTCCGGAACGCCGGGTCCTTCATCGCGCACGCTGACTCGGGTGCAGGTGGTGTCCTCTGCAAGGGATACGGTGATGGTCGAGTCCTCTGGCGCATAGCGCAACGCGTTGTCCAGAAGGTTGGACAAGGCTTGCGACAGAAGGGGGCGGTGACCTTGGATGGGGCTGGCCCTTCCTGTAACTTCAAGTCGGACATTCTGGTCTGCCGCAACCGGCTCATAAAGGTCCACAACATCCGCGACCAGTTGGTGCAGATCGACATCCTCAAACTGTTCGCGCCCCAGCCCGGCTTCGGCGCGTGAGATTTCGGTCAGTTGCCCTAGCACACGCAAGACATGATCAACCTCGGTGGTGGCCCGAGCGATGTCGATCTCGCGGTCCAGATCGCTTTTGTCCGGGTCAGACAGCGCCTCAACCCGTTGTTTCAACCGGGAAAGAGGGGATCGCAGATCATGTGCGATCGAATTTGAGGTTGTGCGCAGGTTGCTGATCAGCTCTTCAATCCGGTCGAGCATGGTATTCAAGGTGCCGGCGACCTGATCGAACTCATCACCGGTGCCGCGTATAGGCATCCGGCGAGACAGATCGCCCGAGACGATATTCTCCGCCGTGCTGGCGATGTCGGACAGGCGCGAAAACACCAGCCTGGTGAACAGCCATCCGGTCAACAGGCTGAGGAGCAGGGCAATCCCAAGTGCCAGTGCGACTGACCGCAGCAGAACCCGGTCGAACTGCTGACGGGCAACGGCATCACGCCCGACGATAAGGCGCTCGCCACCGGGCAGGCGGATCGAGGCGGCAGAAACGGGCACCAGCTCGTCATTGTCGGCGCGGCGGACCTCGAGATCGACCCAGCCACTGCCCGCGGTGATGTCCTCGGGCCATTGCTTGAGATTGCCCGCCAGTTTGTTGCCGAACCGGTCGGTCAAAAGATAAAGCGCGTCGCGTTCCGAGGCACTGGGCAGGCGGCGTTCGATGGCGGTGATAAGGCCAATGAGACCGCGCCTCTCATATTCATCTGCAAGTCCGGTCAGTTCCGCCGAGACGACCGAGCGTGTCTCGGATTCGATGCTGCGATTGGCTGTCACATAGACCAAAGCCAGAACCGTCGCCGTCAGAATGGTGCTGAGAACCATGCTGGCGACGACAAGTCTTGTTCTGGAATTATTTACCGAAAGCCGAAGGTTATCCATCAGACATCATGTAACCCGCGCCCCGGACGGTTTCAATCAGCGGTACATCTCCGCCTTCGTCCAGTTGACGCCGCAGTTTCGAGATGTGGACGTCCACGACGTTTGTGTTCGGGTCGAAGTGATAGTCCCAAACGCCCTCAAGCAGCATGGTGCGCGACACAACTCGGTTCTTACGACGCAGGAAGAATTCAAGGATTTGGAACTCTCGCGGGGTCAACGAGATCTCGTGCCCGTCGCGTGTGACCTTGCGGGTCAGCAAATCCATCTCAAGGTCCTTGCAGGTCAGGGTTGGTGTTTCTTCGGCGTCCTGCGGGCGGCGCAACAGCGCCTCGATCCGTGCATGAAGCTCCTGGAACGAGAACGGCTTGACCAGATAATCATCCGCACCGGAGCGTAGACCTTTGACGCGTTCATCAACGGCGCTCATGGCAGTCAGCATAAGGACAGGCGTTTTCAGCCCGGCAGCGCGCATGGATTTGATCAGGGACAAGCCATCCAATCCGGGCAGCATCCGATCCAGAACAATGGCGTCAAAACCTCCGTCAGTGGCGTGATACAGACCTTCGCGGCCATCTGCGGCAACCTCGACCACATAGCCTTCTTCGCTGAAACCCTTCGCGATGAAGTCCCGTGTATCTGCGTCATCTTCGACGATCAGCAGGCGTCTGCTCATGATGGAGGCTCCTTTCTATTCGAATTTAAACACAATTTTTGGCCAAAGCACACGGCCTTAGGAAAACACGAGCCGGGTGCGTCCTTGCGCACCCGGCACGCCCGGCGAATTGCGGACAAACCAATCCGCCAGGAGGCGCGCACCAGATCTCCCCATCATGTGGCGCGCGCGGGCCTGAGGTCAGACGATTTCAACCGCCACGAAGATCTGGTTGCCACCGCGGTTGATCAGCACGAGGGCAGGGTCGGTCTTCTCGCTGTCCAAAGCCGCCTTGAGGGCATCCGGCGATGCGGTCTCCTGACTGCCCAGCTTGACGATCACATCGCCGCGCTGCAGTCCGGCCTTCGCGGCAGGGCTGTCGGGCTTCAGATCGGTCACGACAACCCCATCGATCCCTTCGCCAACACCCATTTCGGCACGTGCGGCCTCGGTCAGAGGGGCAACGGTGACACCGAGCGATGTACCCGAGACCTCGGCCTCGACGGGCGCGTCGTTCTGAGCAGATGCAGTCTGGTGTTGGCCGATGGTCAGCTCCATCTGCTGCTCGGTGCCATCCCGAAGGACGGTCAGAACGCTGTCAGTGCCCACTTTGGTGGTGCCCACAAGGATCGGCAGGTCGCTGCTGTTGTCCACGGGCTCATTGTTGAAGCTCAGGATCACATCGCCTTGCTGCAACACACCATCCGCCGGGCTGTCGGTCACGACATCGGACACCAGTGCGCCGGTTGAAGCGTCGATGCCCAGTGCGGCCGCCAACTCGGGGCTGACATTCTGGATCGAAACACCCAGCCAACCGCGGCTGATTTCCCCGTCATCGCGCAGATCAGCCGTGATGTGATCCACGATGTTGGAGGTGACGGCGAAACCCAACCCGACCGAACCGCCGCTTGGCGAGTAAATGGCTGAATTCACGCCGATAACCTCGCCCTCCATGTTGAAAAGTGGGCCACCCGAATTGCCTTTGTTGATGGCGGCATCGGTTTGGATGAATTCGGCGTATGGTCCTTGCGAAATATTGCGCCCTTTGGCGGACACGATGCCGGTGGTGACGGTGGAACTCAGACCGAAGGGATTGCCGATGGCCACGACGTCTTCACCGACACGGATCACGTCGCTGTCACCCAGAGTCACCGCTTGCAGCTCAGCCTCAGGCTCGATCTTCAGGACGGCGATATCGGTTAACGGGTCGGTGCCGACGACCTCAGCGTCATACGTGCGATCGTCGCTCAGACGGACGGTGATGGTTGATGCATTGTCGACCACGTGATGGTTGGTGACGATGTAACCCTCGGCATCCAGTACAAAACCGGAGCCCAGACCCTGGGACGGACCGCGCTGTGGCATGTCGAAGCCTTCGGGCGCGCCGAACCTTTTGAAGAACTCACCAAAGGGGTGGTTTTCCAGATCAAAGTCCTGACCCCGAGCAGGCGTCGCGACCGCGTCCTGTTCGGCAATAATGGTCACAACCGAAGGCGAGACCGTCTCGACCAGATCGGCCAGCGCTTCATCAGCCATCGAGGGCAGGGCCGTTGTGGCCAGAAGGGCTGCGCCTAAGGCACTGGCGCCAACCCAGCTGGATTTGCGCGGAAAAAGTACTGAGGATTTACGGATGCTCATTTTTTGTCTCCTGTTCACGTCGCGCGAATTGAGGCGCGCGTTGAAACAGCAAATGAACCTTCAATCTGTGTCTTTCCTGACTGATGAATTAAGAAAACTTAATTTTGCCACAAAGCAATTGTTCCGTGTCGGCGGAGCGCTGTTGGGATTCGCGGATTCAGGCCTGCTGACGCACTGCGAATCGGAGGATTGTTGCTGAATTGGCTGTCAAACTTTGAATTTGGTTGAATTGAATATTGAGCATGAACAAACGGCGGATCGTTTGGCGGCGTTTTTAGTCACTCTACCTAAAGTAGAAGGTAGCCGAAAAATATTCTGGCGATGTAAACTATATTCTTGCAATTACATGGTTATTATTGAATAAGACCACGTTTAATCGGACCGTTTTCAATGCTTCTGCCAACGGAAATCCCCTTAAGGTTGATCTTGACGCGACGGGATGTTGCCCAAAAACCAAACTGAGACGTCCCTAGTTAACCGTTTCTTCTAATTTTACGTTGTTTCGAAGGATCGGATCAGCAAATATAAACATGCCCAAGTGAGGGGGAGCCAAAGGCACTAGGGGGTGCCCGTGGCTTGCTCAGTCTTAAAGCGCTGGTGGCATGTTAACGAGGGGGTCTTGTTTAGGTTTTAGCTGCTGTACGCCTAACCACCTGTATAGGTGATTTGGTTTAGCTTTATTGATTGCTGAAAGTGGTAGTCCTGTTTTGGGCACACGACCCGGTCTTTAACGACCGGGTCGTGTTCATTTACGACCCTCGTTTTCTGAGCCAGTCCGCCCATGCCTCGGGTGTGTCGAGGTCTAACAGAGCATTGTCGCCGGGAAGACGTGTGAGGTGAGCCTTGTCCTTGTGCGCGCGAATGACGGATTGGGCACCTTGATCTCCAGTCAGCTTCCGAAGTTCTGGAAAAAGCTGGCGATCAAAAAGCACTGGATGACCGGGCTTGCCAGCCGACGTGGCCCCGCGCCAAATCAGATTATCGGGATTGGCGCGTCTCGCGTTCTTCACAGCTCTTAGGTCGTTCGAGGTTAACTCAGGTAAATCCGCCAGAAGAACCATGACAGCCGGCGCAGCGTCATCCACCTGGGCCAGCGCACCGCGTAGGCTGGCGTTCATGCCTTCTGCCGCATCCGCAATTGGGACCTTCTGCACATCCAAACCGTCCAGCGCGCCGTAGCGAGCATGAGGGCGGGGAGGAAGCGCAACGATCACCGGTCCGACCTCCAAGGCTGTCATGGCAGATCGCCGCAAAAGGGGCATGTCGTCGACCGCCTGTAGCAGTTTATCTGCACCGCGCATGCGTCGCGATTGTCCTGCCGCAAGCAGTATGGTGGGTATGTCTGTCATAGGGGCAACATGCCGTCCGGTTGCAGTGTTGTCAGCCCCTCATTCGGTCGCCATCAGGATCAAACAGCGGGGTGGAGATCACCCGTGCAGCGCGCATCTGGCCGAGGATTTCGATCTGAACCTCCAGCCCGTCCGTGATGCGGTCCGTCGGAAGGAACCCCATCGCGACCGAGGTTTGGGCATAGTGGGAATAGCCGCCTGAGGTGCAAAAACCGACGACCTCTCCGTCCAGCCATATCGGCTCGTACGCGTTCACATCCGCATCTTCGGCCTCGACCTCGAAGGCGACCAGTTTGCGTTCTGTGCCACCGTGCTTTTCTGCCTCGGCCGTTGCGCGGCCAATGAAATCTGTGTTCTTGGCGAAAGAGATGAACCGGTCCAGTCCCGTTTCTGCCGCTGTGTAGTCAGGAGAGAACTCTCGCATCCACGAGCCAAAGAACTTGTCCAGACGCAAGGACATTATGGCGCGCATTCCGAAAGGCACTATCCCATGGGGTTGCCCGGCCTCCCACAAGGTCCACCAGAGCTGTCGTTGCGCCATTGGATCGCAATAGATCTCATAGCCCAGATCGCCGGTGTAGCTGACCCGCTGCACGAGGCAATCGGTCATAGCGATCGTCATTTGACGCACGTCGAGGAACCGGAGGGTCGAGACATCCTCGCGCGTGCAGGCGGCCAGAACCTCAGTTGCACTAGGGCCAGCGATTTGGAAGCCATTCAGCTGGTCGCTGATATTACTGATTGAGACGCCCTCGGCGGCGTTCTGCTGAAACCAACGCATGTGATAGGCTTGGCTACCGTATGAGGCAGTCAGGCGGAATTCAGTTTGACTCAGGCAAGACACAGTGAAATCGCCGATCAGCTTGCCCTTCGGTGACAGCATTGGGGTCAGGGAGACGCGACCCGGCTGAGGGATGCGCCCCGCCATGATCCGATCCAGCCAAGCGCGGGCATTCGGGCCTGAGATGCAATACTTGCCGAAATTGTGGACCTCGTTGATCCCTACACCTTCGCGAACAGCGCGAACTTCGCGCCCCGTGGCGTCGAACGCGTCCGAGCGTCGGAATGAGGGGGTTTCATAACCCGGCTCGTCGCCTTGCGCGAAATAGTTGGCAACCTCCAGCCCGTATTGCTGGCCCCAAACCGCGCCCAGATCGCTGAAGATGTCATACATCGGCGTGGTGCGATTGGGGCGCGCGGCGGGCAGTTCCTCGTTCGGGTAGGCGACGCTGAACCGTTTCTGATAGTTCTCAATGACCTTCGGGCGGGTATAGCCGGGGCTGATCCAGTCGCCGAAGCGGGCGACATCCATGGCGAAGACGTCGCGCTCCGGCTCGCCTTCGATCATCCACTGCGCAAGCGTTAGACCAACGCCACCGCCCTGGCTGAACCCGGCCATGACACCGCAAGCAGACCAATAGTTGCGCATCCCGGGCACCGGACCGACCAGAGGATTGCCATCGGGCGCAAAGGTGAACGGGCCGTGGATCACCGATTTCACCCCGGCCTCGGCCAGAACAGGGAAGCGGTTATAGGCGAACTCGATACTGTCGGTGATCTTGTCGTAGTCGTCGGGCAGCAGTTCATGCCCGAACTCCCACGGCGTTCCGTCCACGGCCCAAGGCTTGCAGGGTTGTTCGTAGAACCCGATGCACAACCCGCGTGCTTCCTGCCGCAAATAGCTTTCGCCGGCGGGGTCCATCACATGCGGATGCTCGCCGCCCGCGTCGATGATGGCCTCGATCTGAGGGATCGAGTCAGTGACCAGATATTGATGCTCCATCGGATGTAGCGGGAAATAGATGCCCGCCATCGCGCCGACCTCACGCGCCCAGAGGCCGCCTGCATTGACGATATGTTCGGCGTGGATCGTGCCCTTGTCGGTTACCACATCCCAGGTGCCATCCGCCCGCTGGTTGGTTTCGCGCACCATGCAATGGGTCTCGATGGTGGCTCCGCCCATCCGAGCGGCCTTAGCATAGGCATGGGTCGTGCCCGATGGGTCCAGATGCCCATCCAGCGGGTCGTAAAGCGCACCGATGATTCCGTCGGTATTGGTGATCGGTGCGATCTTCGTGATCTCATCCGGGCCGACGATTTCGGTTTCCAGCCCCATGAACCGGTGCTTGGCGCGTTCGGCCAACAGCATGTCGAACCGATCCTGATTGTCAGCCAGCGTCACCCCGCCAACATGGTGCAAGCCGCAGGACATGCCGGTGATCTCTTCCAGTTCCTTATACAGGCGGATCGTATAGCCCTGAAGCGCCGCCATGTTGGTGTCGCCGTTCAGCGTGTGAAACCCGCCCGCCGCGTGCCAGGTCGAGCCCGAGGTCAACTCGGACCGTTCCAACAGCATGACGTCGGACCACCCCAGTTTGGTCAGGTGATACAGAACCGAGCAGCCAACAACGCCGCCCCCAATGACCGCCACGCGGGTTTGCAGTTTCATGAAAGACTCCCAGATTTTCTGGAAGTCTGACCGGAGGCTCCGGGGGTGCAAGTGTAAAAACGACAAATAATGTCGCGCACATCATCCCGCGCTTAGAGAGGTCTGATCTTCAGCTCTGTCACCCGGTTGCCCTCGCGCGCGGTGACCTCGAACCGGAACCCATGGAAGGAAAATACCTGACCGACCACGGGGATCATCTGCGCCTCATGTATCACAAGGCCAGCGACGGTGTTCGCCTCTTCATCTGGCAGGGACCAGTCGAGGGCGCGGTTGACGTCGCGGATGGTCATGGCGCCTTCGACCAGAAACTGGCCATCCTCGGTGCGGGTCACGGGAACCTCTTCTTCGATATCGAACTCGTCGGCGATTTCACCAACGATTTCTTCGAGAATATCCTCAAGCGTGATCAGGCCGCGCAGCGATCCGTATTCGTCGACGACTAGGGCAAAGTGGCTGCGAATGCGCAGGAACTCTCGCATCTGGTCGTCCAGAGTGGTGGTTTCCGGTACGAAATAGGGATCGTTTGCCACTTTGGTGATGTCGAACCCGGCCAAACGGTCCGAATTGCTCTCGGATCCGCCGACCTGCGCATACATCGCGCGGAACAGGTCTTTGGCATGAACCACGCCGATGATGTTCTCGGGTTCGTCACGGAAGACAGGCAGGCGGGTGTGGCGGCTTTGCAGGCATTGTTCCAGAATGGCATCCGGCTCTGCATCGGCGTCGATCATCTCGATGTTGGAACGGTGGAGCATGATCTCCTCAACCGCCCGGTCGCCCAGATCCAGCGCGCCCAGAATGCGATCGCGGTCTTCTTTCTCGACCACGCCTTCCGAATGGCCCAGCTGCAAAGCACCGGCGATTTCTTCCCGCACGGCGAGGATGTTGCTGTCTGGGTCGATCTGGACTCCGAAAATACGCAGCACACCGCGGACCAACAGGCGCACCGCGGCCACAATGGGCGAGAACACGGTGACGACAACGCTGATGATCGGGGCCACGGCAGAGGCGGCTTTTTCCGAATTGGTGATGGCGTAGGTCTTGGGAAGGACCTCGGCAAAGATCAGAACCAGTAGGGTCATGACCAGCGTGGCCAGCGCCACGCCGCTTTCACCGAACAGTCGGGTGAACAGGGCCGTCGCCAACGAGGCCGCGAGGATGTTCACCAAGTTGTTGCCTAGCAGGACCGAGCCGATCAGCCTCTCATTGTCATCGGTGATATCGAGCGCCTTTTGCGCCCCGCGAGAGCCTTTGTCAGCCTGTGCCCTCAGCTTCCCTCGGGACGATGCGGTCAGCGCTGTTTCTGAGCCTGAGAAAAAGCCCGAAAGGACAAGCAAAAGCAGGATAGCGCCAGTGGTAAACCAGAATGCGCCGTCGATCAGAGAGGATGTGGGTTCCATCGGTCCTTGGTTGTTCGTGTTTCTGCACCCGTTATGGGGATGCGCACCCTTGCAATCAAGGGGTTAGCCCTTGCTACCCTTGTCTTTCGCCAGCGGGTGATGTTCCAGCACCAGTTCAGACAGTCGTTCATCCAGCACATGGGTGTAGATCTCGGTCGTCGCGATGTCTGCGTGACCCAGTAAGGTCTGGATTGAGCGCAGGTCGGCCCCGTTTGCCAGCAGATGGGTGGCGAAGGCATGGCGCAACGTATGCGGCGTGACCTTTTCGGGCGAGACACCGCCCTGAACCGCCAGCTCTTTGACCAGCAAAAAGAACCTGTGCCGGGTCAGGTGCCCGGATTTGCCGCGCGACGGGAACAGGAATTTTGAGCGGGTGCCGCCTTTTTCAACACTTGCATCCTCGGCCTTGTCTCGTTCTTCAAGCCAAACGGCCAGCGCATCGCGGGCCGGTGGGGACAAGGGGACCATGCGTTCCTTGCCGCCCTTGCCCAGAACCAGCAACATGCGGGGATCGCCGCGGGCTGACGAGACGGGCAGGGAGACCAGCTCCGTCACCCGCATACCGGTCGCGTAAAGAAGCTCCATCAGGCAGGTGTTGCGGATACGGTCGGCCGGGCTGCGTCCGGTCTGGCGAGCGGCCTCGAGCAGACGGTCGACCTCGGGGACGTCCAGCGTTTTGGGCAGCTGCTTCTTGCGGCTCGGGCCTTTGATCTGAATGGCCGGGTTGGCCTCGCGCCAGCCTTCTTCGAACGCGAACCGGTAGAGTTGTTTGATCGCCGACAACCGCCGGGCGCGGGTCGCGCGGGAGAGTCCCTGCGCATCGCAGTCAATCAGATAGGCCTCGATCCGATCCCGATCGGCTTGCTCGAAACTGGTTTTGCGATTCTCCAGCCACGCGGCGAAATCCTTCAGGTCGCGCCCATAGGCCAACAGAGTATTGGTGGCCGCGCCCAATTCGGCGGCCTGCGCCTGCAGGAAGGTTGAAATCCACAGCTCTTCTGATGCCGGGCCGCTCATCATCCGCGCTCGTTCAGGATCAATAGGTTCAGCGCGGCGCGACGGGCGGTTTCCTCTAGCCCGACACGACGGAAGGTCGCGATGGCTGCGGTCATATCCACCAGATTGCCGCGGGCACCGTGGGCAAACAGCTGCATCGCCTCCAAAATCGCCTCACCGAGTTGGCCATTGTCTAAAAGGGCCTTGATATCCGACGGTACCGGCGCGGCCCAGGCGAACCCTTGCGCGACCGCATCTGCCAAGGGTGACGGCGAAACAGCGCGGCCCGGATCACCCTGCGCCAAGGCCGCCAGGAACTGCGTCTCAACCGCTGTGTCCGGCGCTTGCATTGCGGCGCGTTCGTAGAAATCCGAGAGCATCAGGATACGCCAGCGCAGAGCTTCCACTTCGGCCCCCTGCAATTCGACCCCATAGAGGCGTTCGGCGAAGAGATCGGCAAAGGGCACTTCAAGCCCTACGCTACGCATCTGTTTCCAGACGAGGGGAAGGGTCTTGCTGATCGCCTCGACATTGCCGGTTTCAAGGGCGGTTTCGAACTGCTGCACAGCGGCCACCCGATCCCAAACGGCACCTGATGCTGCCGGAGAACGCTCGGTATAAAGACCAAGCAACTGGTTCGGAGTTAGCGCGCCAATACGGGTCAGGCGCTCGGCGGCTTCGATCTGCGCCTTCCAGCCTGCCACATCGCGCAGGTCGGCATTGGCGAAGGCCCGCGGCAGAGGGGCCGAGGGCAAACGCTCCCCAATGGCCTCAAACAACCTGAAGCTCAGTGGATCTGGGCCCTCGGGCTGCGGCAGGTAAGGCGCGTCCTCAAAAATGTCGGGGTTGAGAAAACGGTCGAGCAGGTCCAGTTCCTCGGGCGGCAACAGCTCTAGCGCGTGGGCGGCCTCAAGCGTCAAAGCGGCAGAGGGCCAATCCCCCCGGCGGGCCTTGCAGAAGATCTGGGCCGCATAGTCTTTGGACAGGTTTGGCTGGGCAATCAGCGCTGTACAGCTGCGATCTTCGTCTCCAGTCAGAAGCGTTGCATCAAACCAGCGTTCGAACCTGGCCTGCGTGTCCGTGGGACCGGCCAGTTGCACCAGTGACTGCGCCGGGTCCGCCGCGCCGAGCTGCATCAGCCGATCCAGGCGCGCCAGCAACAGCGTCTCTTCCCCAGACGCGCCGCCCGGCGCGCGGGCCTCGGACAGCAGAAGCGTGAATAGCAACCGCTGCATCGCGGGGTTATGCTTGACCGGAATACGGGCGATCAGTTCTGAAATCCGCTCGGGGTCGCTGCCATGCCAGAGGTCGATGGGTAGCCCGGTGACACTCGACGACACCAGACCGATCGGCTGCGACAGCGCGTCAAGTGGCGTGACTTCAACCGCGGGCTGGCCTCCGTTCTGCGCGACCGGAGGCTCCAGCAGCACCGTGCCCGGCAGGTTCTCGGGCGGGTCGTTCAGCCAATCAATCGCAGTCAGCGGCTGCTGCGCCTGCGCTGCTCCGGCCAGAGACAGCGCGACCAACACATGCTTAATCGACATCCAACGTGACCGGTTCACGGATTTCGCTTTGCGGGGCCGAGAAATCGGCACCGAAATATGGACCCACATAAGCGTAGGCCACCAGCCCGATGAAGGCCAGGCAAACAATATATATCAGGAACTTGATCAGACGGCCCATGGCGCCACGCTGCCTCAATTTTTGGTTTTGACCAAGTTATAACTGGCATTTTTCTTAAGATCACGTCATTCACGGTTAAATGAGCGAAATTAAGCATAACACTCACGTTGCAACGACACATGGCGGGTTTGATCTACACAAAACCGTTGTTCTTGTGGGCATGATGGGGGCCGGAAAGACCGCTGTGGGGCGCGCATTGGCCGCGCGGCTGGGTGTTCCTTTCCTCGATAGCGACGCCGAGATCGAATCAGCCGCCAACATGACCATCCCTGAGATTTTCCAGCGGGACGGAGAGCCGTTTTTTCGCGCCAAGGAAACACAGGTTATCGGTCGCTTGCTGGATGAGCAGAAAGGTATTCTATCGACGGGTGGCGGTGCGTTTTTGTCGGAGGGCAACCGCGACATGATCACCGAACGGGGTGCCTCGGTCTGGTTGCGGGCGGATCTGGATGTGTTGTGGAACCGGGTGCGGCACAAGGATACGCGCCCGTTGCTGAGGACTGATGACCCTTATGCGACGTTGAAGGCGCTGTACGAGGCGCGCGTGCCGGTCTATGCCGAGGCCGATCTGACGGTGGCCTCGGATGGTGAGACCTCGATCGACAATATGGTGGACCGCGTGGTCGACGCCCTGTTGGCGCGACCCGATGTTTTGGAACGAAATTAGATGCATCAAACCGTACATGTGGAATTGGGCGAACGCTCGTATGACGTCGAGATTGGCCCGGACCTGCTGGCGCAAGCTGGCGCTCGGATCGCGCCTATGCTGCACCGTCCGAAAGTGGCGGTTCTGACTGACGAGAACGTCGCGGCTTTGCATCTTGAGGCCTTGCGCGACGGGCTTGCGACCGCGGGGATCGAGATGTCCTCACTCGCCTTGCCCGCGGGTGAGGCGACCAAAAGCTGGCCGCATTTTGAGCGCGCGGTTGAATGGCTTCTGGCCGAAAAGGTCGAGCGGCGGGACATCGTCATTGCCCTTGGTGGAGGAGTGATCGGGGACCTCGCAGGTTTCGCTGCCGCTGTGCTGCGCCGTGGCGTGCGTTTTGTTCAGATCCCGACCTCGTTGCTGGCGCAGGTCGACAGCTCGGTTGGTGGCAAAACCGGGATCAACGCGCCGCAGGGCAAAAACCTGATCGGAGCGTTTCATCAACCCTCCTTGGTGCTGGCCGATACCTCGGTTCTGGGCACCATGACCCAGCGCGATTTCCTGTCGGGCTACGGAGAGGTGGTCAAATACGGGCTGCTGGGCGACGCCGATTTCTTCGAATGGCTTGAAGGTAATGGGACCAAGGTCTCCTCAGGCGATATGGCCGCGCGGGTGCGTGCCGTGACACGCTCGGTTCAGATGAAAGCTGACATTGTCGCACGCGACGAGACCGAGCAGGGCGATCGCGCGCTTTTGAACCTCGGGCACACGTTCTGCCACGCGTTGGAGGCCGCGACGGGGTATTCCGACCGGCTGCTGCATGGCGAAGGCGTTGCCATCGGCTGCGCGCTGGCCTTTGAATTGTCGGCACGACTGGGCCTGTGTTCGCAGGAAGACCCAAGCCGAGTGCGGGTGCATCTGAAGGCTATGGGGATGAAAACCGATCTGGCTGATATTCCAGGTGATCTTCCCGGAGCCGAGGCCTTGGTGGACCTGATGGCGCAGGACAAAAAGGTGATCGACGGTCAGTTGCGTTTCATTTTGGCGCGAGGGATCGGTCAGGCCTTTGTCACCTCGGATGTCCCGCGTGAGGCCGTTCTGTCGGTGCTGGAAGACGCGTTGGCATCCGTCTGACGAAGGCGATCAGCGCCCTCGGATAACCATCAACTCACCGATGTTTTCACGGGTGATATAGCCGATCATAAGCCCGGTGCGATTGATCACGGCGACCGCCGGCGCGCCTTTGTGCAACCCGTCCAGAACCTTTGCCAATCCGGCGGTCAAGCCGACCTGCGGGATGTTACGCTCCATGATCGAAACGGCGGGGTCAGAGCGTGGGTGATCGCCCGCCAGCGCCTTGAACAAGTGATCTCGGGTTACGAAGCCCTGCAGGTGGCCTTTGTCGTCCAGAACCGGAAACTCATGTTGCGTTGTATGGATCACGGCCTGTGCGGCTGTATTCAATGTGTCCTGAGGCGATAGCGCGTGGAATTCTGTAATCATTGCGTCGCGCGCCAAAACATGCCGCGTGGCCGAGCGAAGCGCCACATCCTGACTTTCCGCATTGGCCGCGAAGAACACAAAAACCGCAATCACGACGAGGATCGGATTACCTGAGCTGAGCCCGTAAAATCCGAGCCCAACGGCAAGCACCTGACCGCTCAGCGCCGCGATGCGCGTGGCTGTGACGCGGTCCAGACGAAGGCAGAGGAGGGCCCGGAAAACGCGACCTCCATCCATCGGGAAGGCGGGGATCATGTTGAACGCGGCCAGCAGAAGATTGATATAAGCGAGACGGTCTAGCATCCCGATATTTGCGGAATCGATCTGGCTGATCGCCTCAAAGGGCATCCCGGCGCCAAACCCCACCAGAACCAACCAGATCGCGACATTGACGGCCGGACCAGCAAGAGCCACCCACACTTCTTGCATCGGTTTTTCCGGCATACGCTCTAACCGGGCCAGACCGCCGATGGGCAACAGGGTGATGTCAGGAGTTTTGATACCAAAGCGGCGCGCCATCAGGGCGTGACCGAACTCATGCGCCACGACACAAGCGAATAGGGCCAGCACGAAGATCAGGTTCTCCATAGCTGCGGGCCAACCTCCGCTGGAATAGGCCGCGAATCCAACCCAGGCCAGCAACAGGAAAAAGGTGACATGGACCCTCAGTTCGGACCCGAGAAGTCGGCCGAGAGCGAAGGACCATGCCATGTTGTGTCTCCGTTTCGTTTAGAACGGAATCTCGTCGTCGTCGATTCCGCCCGATGCCGGGGCAGGTGAGCCGGACGGTGCGCCATAAGGATCGCCATAGCCGCCACCGGCCTGACCACCGCTATAGCCGCCCGACTGACCGCCACCATAGCCGCCGCCACTGCCTTCGCCGCGGCTGTCCAGCATCGTCAGTTCGCTGCGATAGGGACGCAGGGCAACTTCGGTCGTGTATCGATCCTGGCCCGACTGATCCTGCCACTTGCGGGTTTCAAGCTGGCCTTCGATGTAAACCTTGCTGCCTTTGCGCAGGTATTGTTCTGCCACCCGAACCAGCGGTTCAGAAAAGATGGCGACCTGATGCCATTGCGTGCGGTCCCGGCGTTCACCGGTGTTGCGATCTTTCCATGTCTCGGATGTTGCAACGCGCAGGTTGCACACTTTCCCGCCATTCTGGAACGACCGCACCTCAGGGTCGGCACCAAGATTGCCGATCAGAATGACCTTGTTAACTGAACCCGCCATGTAGTTCCCCGTTCTGTATTGATCTGCATGCGCCGAATCTGGCGCTGAATATGCCAGAGACCCTATACGGCCTGCATCAGGGTGAAAACACGTTGATGACACAGTGTCGGACAAGAATCTGCTTGCCCCGTTCTGCACGCTTTTAATTCAGGCGGCGGGACCATATACTCCGCTTGTTTTCGGATCGGGCAGGATAGGCATTTATGCGGTCTTTGGTTTTAGGTTTTGTCGGTGTATGTCTGCTGCTGACCACGGCCCCGGTGCAGGCCCAGACACTGTCTACCAAGAATAGAAAAGACATTTTCCTCAAACAATCCAAGGTGTTGGACTCACGCGCGGCGACGCAGTATCGCGGGTCTGAGCGGCTTAAGCCGAAAGTGGCGCAAGGGCGTTTCGACAAGCGCTATACTGGGAAGTACCGTGGAGAATACCTGAAGCTTGCCCGCCAAGCCGCCCGCCAACACAACATCCCGGAAGAGTTGTTTTTGCGTCTGGTGCAGCAGGAAAGTGGCTGGAACCCCGCAGCGAAGTCTCACAAAGGGGCCCTTGGTCTGGCGCAGCTGATGCCGCAGACGGCCCAGCTTTTGGGTGTAAACCCCCATGACCCCAAGCAGAACTTGGAAGGCGGCGCGCGATATCTGTCGTGGCAATACCGCAAGTTCAAGTCGTGGCCTTTGGCGCTGGCGGCTTACAATGCAGGTCCCAAGGCCGTTGAAAAACACGGCGGAATTCCGCCTTACGCGGAAACCCAGAATTACGTGAAGGTGATCTGGGGCGGTTAAGGCGCACAACAGTTAAATTTGACAGTAGTATTCAACGAAAAAGGCCGGTCTGTGACCGGCCTTTCAAGTTCGTACAAGCGCCTATTCAGCGGCGATTTTGATCACAGGTTCCATTCGGGCCAGGACATCCTCGGCCAAATGGCATTTGACCTGATGCCCGTCGGCCAAAGTCTTCACAGGCGGGACATCTGATTCACAACGCCCGTCCGGCACCTCGGATTTCCAACGGCAACGCGTCTGGAACGGGCAACCCGGCGGTGGGTTCATAGCCGACGGAATATCGCCCTCCAGCACGATATGCTGTTTCTCGATCGAGGTATCTGCAATCGGAACCGCGCTCAGCAGCGCTTCGGTGTAGGGGTGATACGGGGGCGAGAAGACCTGATCGGTCGTTCCCAGTTCGACCACGTGGCCGAGATACATCACCATCACACGGTCGCTGAGATAGCGCACGATCGACAGATCATGGCTGATGAACAGCAAGGTGGTCTTGTGTTCGCGCTGGATCTCCATCAGCAGATCGGTCACGGCCGCCTGCACCGACACATCCAAGGCCGAGACCGGCTCATCCGCCACCACGATCCGTGCATCACCCGCAAAGGCGCGCGCGATACCGACACGCTGTTTCTGACCACCCGAAAGCTGTCGCGGCATCCGGTCCGCGAAGGCGCGGGGCAGTTTCACCAGATCCAACAGTTCCAGCATGCGCTTCTTGCGCTCAGCCTCGGAATTGCCGACCCCGAAAATCTCAAGCGCGCGGATGATCTGTCGCCCGACAGTCATGGAGGGGTTCAGAGTGTCAAACGGGTTCTGGAACACCATCTGCACTTCACCCACGGTCTTGGCGTCGCGTTCTTCGATCGGCACGGCCTCGATATTGCGGTTGTCCAGCAGGATTTGCCCGTCGGTCGCCGTTTCGAGCCCCATAAGAACCTTGGCGAAAGTGGATTTACCGCAACCGGATTCGCCCACGATGGCCAGTGTCTCAGACTCATGGGCTTCGAAACTCAGCGTCTCGTTGGCTTTGACCACTTTGGTCGTACCGCCTCCAAACAGAGCGTTGGCCGCCACCTCATAGTATTTCTTGAGGTTGTCCATCTTCAGAACGGTCCGACCGATCTCGCCCTTTTCCTTTTGCTCTCCAACGGTGATCGGCGCGTTCCAGTCGATCTCTTGGAACTTCAGGCAGCGCGTATGGTGGCGATCATTGCCGGGCACCGCTTCCATGAGGATGCTCTGAGCGTCACAGCGACCCTCTTCGAAATAGTCGCAACGCGGGCCGAAATTACAGCCCGGTGGACGTTCATGCGGCAGAGGGAAGTTCCCCGGAATGGCCACCAGCGGACGCGCGTTCTTGTCGGCCCCGGGCAGGGGGATCGACCGGAACAGCGCCTGCGTATAGGGGTGCTGCATCTCGTCGAACACATCGTGGATCGATCCGCGCTCGACCGCTTCGCCCGAATACATCACGCACAGTCGGTCGCAGGTTTCCAGAACCAGCCCCAGATTGTGTGAGATGAACAGCATCGAGGTGCCGTATTTCTTGCCCAGATCCTTGACCAGTTCGACCACGGCGGCCTCAACGGTCACGTCCAGCGCTGTTGTGGGTTCGTCCAAAATCAACAGGGCGGGCTTCGACATCAACGCCATCGCAATGACGATCCGCTGCTGCTGACCGCCGGACAACTGGTGCGGGAAAGAGTTCAGCATCCGCTCGGGGTCGGGCAGGCGCACATCCGTGACGACCTCCAGCGCGCGCGCATAAGCCTCTTCCTGACCAACGCCTTCATGGATCATCGGCACTTCCATCAACTGTTTGCCGATCTTCATTGCCGGGTTCAGCGAGGCCATCGGCTCCTGGTAGATCATTGCGATCTCATTGCCGCGAATGTCGCGCAATTCCTCGGTAGTCATCTCACCGAGATCGCGCCCCTTGAACTTGATCGAGCCGCCAACGATGCGCCCGTTCTTGCCCAGATCCTGCATGACACCCAGCGCCACCGTAGACTTACCGCAGCCGGATTCACCAACCAATCCTACAGCCTCACCTGGCTGCACACTGACCGAGAAATCCATAACGGCGGGAATTTCCCTCAGTCGGGTGAAAAACGAAATCGAAAGCTTGTCGATCTCCAGAATAGGCCCGTCATAGTCCGCCAGTTTGTTCATCTTGTTACTCCTCGCGAGAGTCCGGGGGATCCCCTTCATCTGGCTAAAAATACCTCGGGGGTCCGGGGGCAGAGCCCCCGGCCTTGATCACATCAGTCCTTCAGACTTTCTTCGCGCAGACCGTCTGCCAGCAGGTTCAAACCCAGAACCAGTGACAACAGGGCCAAAGCGGGCGGAAGGGCAGGGTGCAGATAGATCGAGAGCAGCTTGCGCCCTTCGTTGATCGTCGAGCCCCAGTCCGGGCTTTCGGGCGGCAAGCCCAGCCCGAAGAAACCCAAAGTCCCCAGAAGGATGGTGGTATAGCCAATCCGCAGACAGAAATCGACGATCAGCGGACCACGCGCGTTGGGCAGGATCTCCCAAAGCATGATATACCACGGACCCTCACCACGCGTCTGGGCCGCAGCGACGTAGTCGCGGGTTTTGATATCCAGCGCCAACCCGCGCACGATGCGGAACACCGTGGGAGAGTTCACGAAGACCACCGAAACGAACACGACCAGAATACCGCCCGGAATGTCGAACAAATCCAGATAGGTCGGCAAACCCCAGACGCGGTAGCTGTCTGTGCTGATGATGTAGCCTCCGGTCGAAATCAGCGACAGATAGAACCACAGCGCCACGCCCAGAACGCCGATCAGCAGAGGTGTTCGGAAATTCGGACGCGTGTAGTAGCGCGAATTCAGCAGGACACCGAGGAAGATGATAGGGAAGACAAACAGGATGGCTGCCATATAGTTCGGCACACCGGTCGCTACGATCTCGGGCGTCACCAACAGGTAGAACAGCAGGATCACGGGGAAGGCGAGGATCAGGTTTGCCAGGAACGACAAAAGCGTATCCAGACGACCACCATAGTACCCGGCAGGCAAGCCCAGTGTAATCCCGACCATAAAGGCAAACATCGTAGCCAGTGGGGCGATCTGCACCACGATCCACGCGCCCTTGACCATGCGGCTGAATACGTCGCGGGCCAGGTTATCTCCGCCCAGAAGGTACCAGGCGTATTCGCCGTCCTCCAGATTGGGCAACGGCGTGCCGGGCACTTTGTTTTTCATGCCCGAGATTTGTGCCAGCGGGTCATGGGTCACAATCAGATCAAGCGCGCCAAAGATGCCGGTGAATACCCAGAACATCACAAGGCCAAAGCCGATCATGCCAATAGGGCTGTCGAACAGCTTGCCGTAAAGGCCCAACTTGCGTTTGAACGCGATTGACATCGCATACAGTATGATTAGTGAAAGCCAGACGGGCAGGAATTGCTGCGAGATCGCACCAATTATCCCGGCGCTAGTGCCCATCAGGATGCCCAGCACGACATAGGCGACCGCGATCACTACGCTGGCCATAAAGCTATAGCGCAGCGCGGCCTGTATCATGTTTCGCAGGCCCGAGCTTGACGTCAGTGTACCGTCAGGGTTCACCGTCATCTGATCCTCGGGCAGCACAATGCTGGCCAGCATCCAGACGACTATGGACAGGGCCATGACCCCCAGTGCCAGCGCGAGTAGCGGGTTGAGGAAGGCGATAGAGCCGGTCCAGGTAAGTGGTTCCATGATCTGACCCTCCCTTAAGAAATGCGAATGCGCGGGTTGAGGTAGACATAGCCGATATCCGAGATCAGCTGCGTCACCAGCACAACAAAGACCGATACGACCGAGATCGCCAACAACAGCTGGATGTCATTGTTCCCCGCCGCCTGCACCAGCGCCCAGCCAAAGCCCTTGTAGTTGAACAGGGTCTCGACGATCACCACGCCATTCAGCAGCCATGGGAACTGCAACATGATGACGGTGAACGGCGCGATCAGAGCGTTCCGGAGCGCGTGTTTCATGACGATATTCGGGAACGAGACACCTTTTAGGCGCGCAGTGCGGATATATTGCGCCGTCATCACCTCGGTCATCGAGGCGCGGGTCATGCGGGCGATATAGCCCATCCCATAAAGCGCAATGGTCAGCACGGGTAAGAAGAAGTTCTCAAACGTCGGGTTCTCCATCGCCTGCGTCGCCGTGCCCTTGAACCACTTTAGGCCCACAGCGGATGACGTGAAGATCGCGATGAAGATCACGCCCGAGACGTATTCCGGCGTCGCGGTGGTTGTAATAGCAAAGGTAGACAGGGTCCGGTCCGTAGCCGACCCTTCTTTCATCCCAGCCAGAATGCCAAGGATCAGGGCCGAGGGGACCATCAGCAGCATCACCCAGAACATCAGCCGGCCGGTCAAAGCGAGCCGGGTGCCGACGACGGTTCCGACTTCTTCTTTGAAGACTGTCGAATACCCCCAGTAGCCCTGAAGGATTCCGCAGAAATTAGGAGACTCTTCGGCGGTTTTGCCCGGTAGAATGCATCGGCCCTGAACTGTGCCGTCCTCATTCGTGTGCCGGTATGAGGGCAGAACGCCCAGCCATTCACCGTATTTTATGGGCGTCGACTGAAGGTATCCGCCTTTTTCTAAAAAGCTCTCGACCTGCTCATCCGACATCCGGAAATTGCCCTGCGTTTTCGCTAGCTTTTCCAGGTTCGGGTAGAGATTGGTGAGGAAAAAAACCAGGAATGTCAGGCACAATGCTGTCAGCAGCATAATCCCCACACGCCTTAAAATGAAAAGTCCCATGTTAGCCCCTGTTGGTCGGCTGGCGTGGACGGCATTCCGCCTCACGCGTTGCTATTCTTATGGTCGCCGTATTGAGGACGAAGGGCCGCGTCAGTGTGGCGCGGCCCTTGTGTTTTGGGTCAGGAGGTCAGGCCGAACTTGTAAAGCTGCGGCAGGTCCGCGATGTGCTTTTCGACGCCGACCATGTTGTCGCGATGGTGGCGCATTGCAGTCCGCCAGTAAGGCTGAATGACAACACCTTCGTCGATCATGATCGCCTGCAGCTTCGCCATTACCTCGCGGCGCATGTCGACATCAGCGAGCGAGTTCGCCTCGGCCAGCAGATTATCGAACTCTTCGTTGGCAAAGCCGGATTCGTTCCACGCAACGCCCGACTTGTAAGCCAGCGCCAGAACCTGAGTGCCCAGCGGGCGGTGGTTCCAGTTGGTCGAGGAATACGGGTACTTGGTCCAGTCATTCCAGAAGGTCGAGCCCGGTAGAACCGTGTGCTTGGCCTTGATGCCCGCGTCGTTCAGCTGAGCGACAACCGCCGCAGTGGTATTCCGGCGCCAGTCATCGTCGATGGACTGCACTTCGTGCTCGAAATCACCCATACCTGCTTCGTCCATCAGCGCTTTCGCGCCGGCCGGATCGTAAGGTATGCGGGTCACAGCCGAGTCAAACTCGGGGTGCATCGGGCCCACATGGCAGTTCTCGGCAGGGATGCCGTAACCGGACATGCCGAGTTCAAGACAAACCTCGTTGTCCACGGCCATTGCGAGGGCCTGACGGACTCGCTTGTCGCCGTAGATTTTGTTGCCGTCCGCATCTTCAGCCAGCTGGTTCGGGCGGATGACGATGGTAAAGCCCGACGGGATTTCCGAGCGAACAAGACCGATGCCGTCGAAGATGTCGACGAACTCACCGACCGACTCCCAGTTCATGTCGATCTCTTCGGCCTCATAAGCGGCCAGGAAGGCGGCAGGGTCGGTGCCATAATCGATGAATTCGATACGGTCGATATAACCGCCTTTGCCCGCTTCATAGCCCCACCAGTCGAAGCCCTCGTTGCGGACCAGAACGCCCTTTACGCCAACCTCGTGGCTTTCGGGGATCATGAAGCCTGTGCCAACCGGGTTCGACAGCATGTCATTTGCGTCAAAGCTGCTGTGGACGATGGCACCCGGATAGTCCGCCATGCCGGGGATGATGGTGATGTCCGGCGCGTTGCACTTCAGTTTCACGGTGTGCGAATCGACCACGGTAATTGCGCCATCAGCGGCTTTCTGGGTGCTCTCATCGACCAGCGACGCCATGCGCGAGGCCATCGAGTTGCCTTCCAGCGACGCATCGCACCAGCCTTCGATGTTGCGAGCCACGTCTTCGGCGGTGAAGTCGTCACCGTTATTCCACTTGACGCCCTTGCGGACGTTCAGCGTGTATTCAGTGGCGTCGTCATTGGCTTCCCAGCTTTCCAGCAACATGGGCTTGAACGTACCGTCGTTGTTGTACTCGACAAGATACTCCAACCAGCCCGCCGTGAAGGTCGCAATCTGCGTCCAGTCATAGGTGCGTGGGTCTTTGAGGGCGCGGACTTCCATCTGATAACGGATAGTGCCGCCTTGCTGCGGCTCAGCTGCCGCTGCTGGTGATTGCAGACCGATCATGCCGTAGGCGACCGGAGCGGCAACGCCCAGTGCGGTGACGCGGGCCATAAACTCACGGCGGCTCAGATTGCCGTCGCGGTATTCCTGGGCGTGCATCTCTGCGGCCCAGTGCACCGACGTTCCCTTTGTTGTATGGTTAGTCATGAATGTCTCTCCCTGTGACATATTTGTTTTTTTGCATGGAATGAACGAACCTAGCCGGCGTTTTTCAGGCCAAGGCGAAGGTCGAAGGGTTCGGTTTTTTGAACGTTGGAATTCCCCATGTCGGTATTCGGCAACAGATTCCGAAGGACGTCAATGTTCGAATGCGGCATGAAGAGCAAAAAAACGACATGTCTGGGCGGTTGTTGCACGTCACTTGCCCAGTGTTTCTTACCCATTCCCGACGCAGGACATACCGCCAATTCTTGAAAGCCAAGCGCCGTAAGTACCGGAAATATAGGTTCATTCCGGCGGGCGGCCAGATTGGATGCGGGGAATCAACCGGGTTTCGTATCAGTTTGATAAATCGAGGTGATTCCACGCCTTCATGCGCGCCCTGAACCACGTGCGCTGGCGTTTGGCAAACTGACGGGTTGAGATCGTGGCCCGTTCGCGCGCTTGCTCCAATGTCATTGTGCCTTCCAGATAGGCCATGAGTTCCGGCACCCCGATGGCCTTGCAGGCGGGTAGCGACGGATCATAGCGGTCGCGCATGGCCGCAACCTCGTCCAAAGCGCCGCTCTCTAACATGTGATCGAACCGCCGGGTTATACGGTCCAGTAGCCATATTTTGTCGACGTCAAAGACGATGGGCACCGTGTCCCGCAGGGCCAGCACAGGCGGCGGAGTGTCGTCTTGCCAGGATGCAAGGCTGCGTCCGGTTGCCTGCTGAACCTCCCACGCGCGCTGAACGCGGGCGCGGTTGTTTGTGTCCAGCCGGGTCAGGGTTTCAGCATCCACGCCCGACATCAGCCGGGCCAAGTCCATCTGATCGGCATCCTGACGTACATGCAGGGGCGTCGGAGGTATCTCGGCCATTCCTTCCGTCAAAGCGGTGAAATACAGCCCGGTGCCGCCGACAATGATCGGGCGCTGGCTGCCCGTCAGCAGTGGTGTGACTTCACGCAGCCAGTGGCCAGTGGAATACTCCTGATCAAACGCGACGTGACCATAGAGGCGATGCGGCGCGCGGGCTTCCTCGTCCGGCGAGGGGCGCGCCGAGATCACCTGCCAGCAGTCGTAAACCTGACTTGCATCGGCGTTGACGATCACCCCTCCGAACCTTTCGGCAATGCGCAGCGCCAACTCGGACTTGCCCGAGGCTGTCGGGCCAGCGATCAGAACCGGCTTGTCATCCGGTATCTCGGGGAGCCGGTCCCAAATCGATGCGGTGGGGTGATTGGTCATGGTCCCTCAGTATCCGCATTGAACCTGCGGTCGTTTTGCTTCATTTTGCGCCGGAAAATAAACCCGTGCCAGCCCGGAGCGCAATATGAGCCTGACCTCGTCCCCCAACACCCAAAAACCCAAATACGATCGCGTGATGCTGAAGATTTCCGGCGAGGCGTTGATGGGTGATCAGGGATTCGGCCTGCACCCGCCTACCGTCCAGCGCATCGCGCAGGAGGTGAAATCGGTCCATGATCTGGGCGTCGAGATTTGCATGGTGATTGGGGGCGGCAATATCTTCCGCGGCCTCAGCGGCTCGGCCCAGGGGATGGAGCGGACCACGGCCGACTATATGGGGATGCTGGCGACCGTGATGAACGCGCTCGGGATGCAGTCGGCGCTGGAAGAGATCGGGGTATTTACCCGCGTGATCTCGGCCATCCGTATGGATGAGGTCTGCGAGCCGTATATCCGCCGCCGCGCCGTTCGCCACCTTGAAAAGAAACGGGTTTGTATCTTTGCCGCGGGTACGGGCAACCCGTATTTCACCACCGATACGGCCGCGACTCTGCGTGCGAATGAGATGGCCTGTCAGGCGATTTTCATGGGCAAAAACGGCGTGGACGGGGTGTATGACAAGGACCCGAAAGAACATGCCGATGCAAAGAGGTATGACACGGTGTCCTATGACGACGTACTGGCCAAACGGCTGCGGGTCATGGATGCTTCGGCCATTGCGCTGGCGCGTGACAACAACCTGCCGCTGATCGTGTTCGGTCTGGATGAGCCGGGTGGCTTCCGGGGCATTCTAGCCGGTGAGGGGACCTATACCAAGGTTGAAGGCTGAGGCGCGCTCTCAGCAATTCCCGTTCCCTCTACTCATCGAAAGGCTTGGCCATGACAGCGTTGGATATTGATTTCGTTCGGGCTCAGTTCCCGGCCTTTGCCGAACCCAGTCTTCAGGGGCAGGCCTTTTTCGAGAATGCAGGTGGCTCCTTCACCTGCCAGCAAGTGATCGACCGGCTGACGCGGTTCTACACTCAACGCAAAGTTCAGCCTTACGCGCCCTATGAGGCCAGCCGCCTCGCGGGTGCCGAGATGGACGAAGCCCGCGCCCGGATGGCCGCGATTCTGGGGGTTGAAACTGACGAACTGAGTTTTGGTCCCTCGACCACCCAGAACACCTATGTTCTTGCGCAGGCTTTCCGGCAATGGATGAGCCCCGGCGAAGCGATCATTGTCACCAATCAGGATCATGAGGCCAATTCCGGCCCTTGGAGACGCCTTGTCGAGGCCGGGATCGAAGTGCGCGAGTGGAAGATTGATCCCGAAACGGGATCTCTGAACCCGCAGGATCTGGAAAACCTACTGGATGAAAAAGTTCGGCTGGTCTGCTTCCCGCATTGCTCGAACGTGGTGGGTGAGATCAACCCGGTGACCGAGATCACCGCCATTGCCCACGCGGCGGGTGCGTTCGTGTGCGTCGATGGCGTGTCTTACGCGCCGCACGGTTTTCCGAATGTGGGTGATCTGGGGCCGGATATCTATCTGTTTTCGGCTTATAAAACCTACGGCCCACATCAGGGCTGCATGGTCATCCGGCGCGCTTTGGGTGAGTTGCTGCCCAATCAGGCGCATTATTTCAATGGCGATACTCTGTACAAACGGTTCACCCCGGCAGGGCCGGACCATGCGCAAATCGCTGCCAGCGCGGGGATGGCGGATTACATCTCGCTGCTGAGTACCCACCATGGCGGCCCAACTGATGGTGCCGCCGCGCAAGGCGCTTTCGCCCATGACCTGATGCGCAATCACGAGGTGGCGCTGCTGCAACCGGTGTTGGATGCCGTCAAAAACCGAAACACAGTACGACTGCTCGGCCCCTCTGAGGCAACGCGGCGCGCGCCCACCGTTGCCTTGGCTTTGGGGCGACCCGCCGTTGCCGTGGCGGCTGAGCTGGCAGAGCATGGCGTCATGGCCGGCGGCGGTGATTTCTATGCCGTGCGCGCCTTGCAGGCGATGGGGGTCGATCCGGATCAAGGCGTGCTGCGGGTTAGCTTTACGCACTACACGTCCCAACAGGAAATTGATCAGTTATTGAATGCACTTGACCGGGTTTTGTGATCCAGTTTTCGATATGCTCCGTAGTGGAAAGAAAACGGCGGGGCGAATATGGAAGACGGGCAACCTCCGATCATTTTGTGGTTCAGACGTGACCTTCGGCTAAGCGATCATCCGGCGCTTGCTACTGCGGCTGCGACAGGTCGCCCTGTGGTGCCGGTATTCCTGTGCGATGATCTGGTGCAAACCCTTGGCGCGGCCCCGAAATGGCGGCTTGGGCTGGGGCTTGAGGTCTTTGGACGCTCGCTGGACGCCATAGGCAGCTGTCTGATCCTGCGACAGGGCGATGCGTTGGCACAGTTGCAGCGGCTGATAGCGGAAACCGGCGCGACGGACGTGTATTGGTCGCGCGCTTACGATCCGGCCTCGATTGCGCGGGACACAAAGGTCAAATCGGCGCTGAAAGAGCAGGGGATCGAGGCCAAATCCTTTGCCGGTCATCTTCTGTTCGAACCCTGGACGGTTGCAACCAAAGCCGGTCAACCGTTTCGCGTATTCACCCCGATGTGGCGCGCAGTGCAGGGGCGTGAGGTCCCTCCGCCCGAGGCCGCGCCGACCCGGCTAATCGCCCCCGCGTACTGGCCCGCCTCGGACGATCTGGCGACCTGGCACCTTGGCGCAGCGATGAACCGAGGGGCGAAGATCGTCAAACCCTATGTGCAACCGGGCGAACAAGCGGCGCTTGATCATCTGGAGGGGTTCCTGAACCGGATCGCGAATTACGGCGCCGACCGTGACAGGCTGGATCTTGATGGGACTTCGAACCTGTCCGAATACCTCTCATTGGGTGAGATCGGCCCGCGTACCGCTTGGCATCGCGTGCAACGCGCGGCTTTCGAAGGGACCCAAGGCACTGGTTCATTTCTGCGACAGCTTGTCTGGCGCGAGTTCGCCTATCATCTGATGTACCACACGCCTCAGCTGGTGTCGGGCAACTGGAAGCCAGAATGGGACGCTTTTCCATGGAACGAGGCCCGAGATGCGCCCGAGGTGAAGGCTTGGCTGCAAGCCAGAACCGGCATTCCGGTTGTGGATGCGGGTCTGCGGCAGATGTATGTGACCGGGCGGATGCACAACCGTGCCCGGATGATCGTGGCAAGTTACCTGACCAAGCATCTGATGACCCATTGGAAAATCGGGATGGAGTGGTTCGAGGATTGCCTGATCGACTGGGACCCGGCTTGCAATGCGATGGGCTGGCAATGGGTCGCGGGGTCCGGACCGGATGCGTCTCCGTTCTTCCGCATTTTCAATCCCGTTACACAGCAGGAAAAGTTCGACCCCAAGGGTGCGTACCTAAAACAATGGATCGCCGAAGGCAGGCCAAACCCGTCCGAGACGGCCTTGTCCTACTTTGAAGCCACGCCCCGTTCCTGGGCTCTCGAACTCAAGGCAGATTACCCGCCACCGGTGGTCGATCTGCCAACAGGGCGCGCCCGCGCGCTGGCCGCGTATGAACGCCGAAAAAACCAGTAAGGAACTGAAAACTTGCCACAAACACAATTGCGTCCTAGCCTGCATCAACCACCGCAGAGGGGAGAGCGGATGATCTTGACAGCGACCGAAGGCCAAAAAGGTCTGCCCAGGTATTTCGCGCAGGTGTTCAAGATGCTGAGCAAAATGGAAGCTGGGCGCTTAGACATAACTTTGTCCGACGGCCGAACATTCCGTGTTGAGGGCGCAAAGCCGGGTCCGGTTGCCGAGGTCGAAATTCACGATCCCGACGTGTTTGCCCGCTTGATCCGGGAAGGTGAGCTTGGCTTTTCCGACGCTTATCTGGAAGGCCATTGGAGCACGCCGGATTTGCGCGCCTTCATGGATTTGGTCCATATGGGCAGTGAGACGGCCTACGATGGGTTCACCGGCAAGTTTCTCGTGCAGGCCTATGAGCGCCTGCGGTTTTGGCTGCATCGGAACAATCGTAGACAGGCCAAGAAGAACATCTCGTATCACTACGATCTGGGGAACGATTTTTATGCGCTCTGGCTTGACGATACGATGACTTATTCCAGCGCCATTTTCGAGACAGGGCAGGAAAGCCTCGAGAAGGCGCAGACCGCCAAATACGCCAGCATGGTTGATGAGATGGGCGTCAAACCCGGCGATCACGTACTTGAGATCGGCTGTGGCTGGGGCGGCTTCGCCGAATATGCCGCGAAAGAGCGGGGCCTGCGCGTAACGGGTCTGACCATCAGTCAAGAGCAGTTGAAGTTCGCGCAACAACGCATTGAGAAGGCAGGTATATCGGATCTTGTTGATTTGAAGCTTAAAGACTATCGCGACGAACAAGGGCAATACGACGGCATCGCCTCGATTGAGATGTTTGAAGCCGTGGGCCAGAAATACTGGCCGGTCTATTTTGATACCGTGCGGGACCGGTTGAAGCCCGGGGCGCAAGCCACGTTGCAGATCATCACCGTGGGCGATCATCGCTGGGACTACTACAAGAACGGCGTTGATTTCATTCAGAAATACATCTTTCCGGGGGGAATGCTGCCATCGCCTACGATCTTGCGACAGCAGATTGATCAGGCGGGGCTGGATGTCGTGCGTTCGAAGGAGTTCGGCAAGAGCTATGACCTGACCTTGCGGCGTTGGTTCGATACGTTCAACGACAAGTGGGATCAAATCTCGGAGATGGGATTTGATGAGCGTTTCCGCCGCATGTGGAATTATTATTTGACGGCCTGCGGCGCAGCCTTTGACACGGGCAATTGCGATGTGACACAGATCACCATAGCAAAGCCTAGTTAACGAACGGAATTCATACATGCCCACCGCCAGTCGCCTTGTCGCCGCCGCTTGTCTTGTGGTGTTGGCGTTCATCGTGTCCAGCATGGTTATCGCAAACGGAGAAGAGGGGAAGGACTACGGGTATTTTACCGTGGTCAATATCGCCTTGGGTTGGATTTGCGGTTGGAAAATCATGGGCAAGCGCGCTGGCCGGGGCTGGACGGCCGGAATCAACAACGGCCTGACCGGCGTGGCCTCACTGGTGTTTTGGGGCCTTTTCGTTCAGGGCACCTATGAAATGTTCCGACTGGCCATGCGCCACCGCTATGACGGCCCTTTCGAGGCGCTGATTGCCATCTTCAAGATCGGCGTCGAATTCGGTGAACAGTTGCTCGCGCCGGAAATCCTGATCACCTTGGGTGTTGGGGCCGTTGCCACCGGTTTGCTGACAGAAATAGCAAGCCGCCGCTGGCGCTGAATTTAAACACTTAACGAAAGTCTAGCCTCTCGTGTCCGATTTGTTCTTCTATGGAACCCTGCGGCATGTGCCGCTGTTGGAGGCCGTTCTGGGGCGCTCTTCTTCAGAGCTGTCGCTGACGCCTGCCACCTTGCTAGACCACATCGTTTCTGCGGTTCAGGGGCAGGACTTCCCAATGATTCAACCCTCAAGCGGTGAGCAGGCCTTGGGATTGTTCGTGCAAGGCCTCACGCAAGCGGATCTGGATCGACTGGCTTATTACGAGGGCGGGTTCGACTATGATCTGAGGCCTTTGACAGTGACGCTTGAAGATGAAACCCAAGCGCAGGCTCAGGTGATTTTTCCCGAACCTGCGGGCTGGATGCCGGATGGGCCGTGGTCTCTGGACGCGTGGGTTGAACGCCTCGGTGACGTCACCGCGCTCGCCGCCGAGGAGGAAATGAGCTATTTCGAGCGGGTTGCGCCTTCGGATATGGCGCGCAGCATGCCGGCGATTAAGACGCGGGCCTGGGCAAAACTCTTCGCACGGCGGCGGCGAACCGGGGATGCGCGCGATGTGTCCAAGGATGTGGTCGTGCATCGCCATCACCGCGCCCATGTCAACTACTTCGCGATGGAAGAGATTGACCTGCAACACCGTCAATACGATGGAACCATGGGGCCGACGCTGAACCGAAGCGCGCTGTTGCAAGGCAGCGCGGTAATCGTTCTCCCCTATGATCCTTTGCGAGATGCCGTGTTGCTTGTCGAGCAGTTCCGCGCCCCAGTCTATCTGATCGATGATCCCGAACCTTGGATGTGGGAGCCGGTTGCAGGCATGATCGACCCTGGCGAAACGCCAGAGCAGGCCGCAAATCGTGAAGGGATGGAGGAGGCTGGCATCGCTTTCGATGCTCTGCACAGCGCAGGCGGAGGTTATTCCTCCAGCGGGTCGTCGACCGAGTACGTCTATCTCTATGTCGGGCTTGGCGATTTGACAGATCCTGCAATAATCGCGGGGCTGGCCACCGAAGGTGAGGATATACGCTCTCGTGTTCTACCGTTTGAGACGTTTATCGCCATGGTGGATCGCGGTGAATTCAAAGACTTACCGCTGCTGACTCTGGCCCATTGGCTGGCGCGCCATAGGGACCGCCTGCGTGGTTGACTATCGCGCTTGTGGTTGGCGCACGGCGGCTGTAAATCTGCAGTGTTACGTAATGAAATGAGGGTGCCATGCGCATTGCACGAGATCTTGCCGACGCAGTCGGAAAAACGCCGCTGATCCGGTTGAAGCGCATCAGTGAAGAAACCGGGTGCGAGATCCTCGGCAAGGCTGAATTCATGAACCCCGGTCAGTCGGTCAAGGACCGCGCTGCGCTCTACATCATCCGCGACGCAGTTGCGCGGGGTGAGTTGAAGCCCGGTGGCACAATAGTGGAAGGCACCGCAGGCAATACAGGCATCGGGCTGGCTCTGGTCGGTGCATCGATGGGGTTCAAGACGGTGATCGTTATCCCGGAAACCCAGTCAGAAGAGAAGAAAGACATGCTGCGTCTTGCAGGCGCGCAATTGGTTCAGGTTCCGGCGGCACCGTATCGCAACCCCAACAACTTCGTTCACTACTCCCGCCGTCTGGCCGATGAACTGGCGCAAACTGAACCCAATGGCGCGATCTGGGCAAACCAGTTCGACAATGTTGCCAACCGTCAGGCCCATGTGGAAACCACCGGCCCCGAGATCTGGGAACAGACCGACGGCAAGGTCGATGGCTTTGTCTGCGCGGTCGGCTCTGGCGGAACGCTGGCGGGCGTGGCCGATGCGCTGCAGCCAAAAGGCGTGAAGATAGGCCTGGTCGACCCGATGGGCGCGGGGCTGTATTCCTATTACACAACTGGCGAAATCGCGATGGAGGGCGGCTCGATCGCTGAGGGTATCGGACAGGTGCGGATCACCAAGAACCTCGAAGGGTTCAAGCCGGACTACACCTATCAGGCGACCGACAACGAAGCCCTGCCGTACATCTTTGACCTGCTTCGTGAAGAAGGTCTGGTCATGGGTGGTTCGACCGCGATCAACATGGCTGGTGCGGTGCGTTTGGCCAAGGACCTTGGGCCGGGGCATACGATTGTGACCATCCTGTGTGACTATGGCACACGCTATCAGTCCAAACTGTTCAATCCCGAGTTCCTGCGCGAAAAAGAACTGCCGGTACCGGATTGGATGACAGACGCCCCGCGCAAGATACCGGGCGTATTCGAGGACGTCTGATGCTGCGACAGGTCCGCCTGTTTCTGACACTCGCTGCGCTGATCTTTGTCGGATTGGCGGGGGCGGCCTCGGCCCAGCTGACCGACCGGCAAAGCGAGTTCTACAAAGGCTGGCTTAGCACTGCGGACCGTGCCGAAAGCGTTGTTGAAGCCGACAGGGCGTCGGACGCCGCGATGGAGCAGTTGCGTACCGAGATCGACGGCTATCGCAATACGTTCAATACGGCCCGCAATGCCAATGCCGACCGCATCCAGACACTGGAAAGCCAAGTAAATGCGCTGGGTCCCAAGCCTGAGGAAGGGGTCACGGAGCCGGAGGATATCGCGCAACTTCGCGAGCATTTGGACGAACAGCTCAACGCCTTGCGGGTGCCGCGGATTATCTCCGAGGAAGCCTTTAGCCGCGCCAACGGTCTGATCAGCGAAATTGACCGTATTCTGCGAGAACGTCAGAGAAAGCAGTTTCTGGAACGTGGTCCATCGCCGCTGAACCTGTCGACATGGCCCGCCGCGTGGTCCGATATCCGCGAGGCTCTGTTCGGGCTGTTCAACGAGACGACGGCCAGTCTGACATCCGACGTAACTAAAGAACGCGTTCAGAATCAGGCTCCCGCGATACTGGCCTTGGTGGCACTAGCCGTCATCTTACTGGTTTACGGACGCCGTTGGTCTGAACGCGGAGGCGACTATCTGCGTCGTTTCGGTGGGCGCGGAACCGGCGCGTGGACCTTTGTGATTTCCCTTCTACGCATCATCCTTCCCTGGATTGGCGTGGTGGCTCTGACAGCTGCGATTGACCTGACCGGAGTACTTGGGCTGCGCGGTACGCTTTTGCTGCAGCAGGTGCCTTATTGGGCGGCAATCGTGCTTGTTTTCGACTGGGTCGGACGGCAGGTCTACCTGATGGCCGCGGCACAGAATTTCCGAAGATTCTCGGCGGGGCAGATCACCGAAATACGTATCTATGTCGATATTCTGGCAGTGATGCTGATCCTGCACGACATGGTTGGCCTGTTCGAGAGGATTGAGAACATAGCGGAGTCCACCCGCGCTGTTGTGATCTTTCCGGTCATTGTCGTCACCTCACTTCTTCTGCTGCGCATTCGTCAGATCAGACAATCAGATCCAGCGACCGAGGGCGGCGAGATCCCACGTGCCAGTGGATTTTCGCAGGTTGTCGAGGTTGTCCGGCGCATCGTGCTTTTGCTTGGTGTCAGCGCGCCTGTTCTGGCCTTGTTGGGCTACACCAACGCGGCCGAAGCGATTGTGTTTCCTGCAGTCAATACGCTCATCCTGATCGCCATTCTTGTGATCGTGCAGCGCTTTATCAGCTCGCTTTACGGCTGGTTTACGGGACAGGGGGACCATGCCCGCGATTCTCTGTTCGCGGTCCTGGTGGGTTTCTTCCTGGCCTTGGTTTCGATCCCTATTCTGGCCCTTTTCTGGGGCGCGCGCGAGGCGGATCTCAGCGAGATCTGGTCGCAGATCCTGCAAGGGTTCAGCTTGGGCGGGGTTACGATCTCTCCGTCCAATTTCCTGACTTTTGTTGCCGTGTTTGCCATCGGATATGGCCTGACACGACTGCTACAGGGAGGCTTGCGCAATTCGCTGCTGCCCAAGACAAGTATTGATCCAGGCGGGCAAAATGCGATCGTATCGGGCACTGGCTACGTCGGAATTTTCCTCGCTTCGCTGGTTGCAATCACGGTGGCTGGCTTTGATCTCTCATCGCTGGCGATTGTAGCCGGTGCACTGTCTGTTGGTATTGGTTTTGGTCTTCAGACCATCGTTTCGAACTTCGTTTCCGGGATCATCCTGCTGGTTGAGCGGCCGATCTCGAAAGGGGATTGGATCGATGTGAACGGGATGATGGGCTATGTCCGCGATATCTCGGTCCGGTCCACGCGGATTGAGACGTTTGACCGGACGGATGTCATTGTTCCGAACTCGGATCTGATCAGCGGCGTGGTCACCAACTATACGCGTGGCAACACGATTGGCCGGGTGATCGTGCCTGTGGGCGTGGCCTATGGGACCGACACGCGCAAGGTCGAGACCATTCTGGGCGAGATCGCGAATTCTCATCCTATGGTCTTGGCGAATCCAGCCCCCAGCGTGGTGTTTCAGGGGTTCGGCGCGGATTCGCTGGACTTTGAAATCCGCGGTATTCTGCGGGACGTGAATTGGGTTCTGTCGGTCAAATCCGACATGAACCACGAAATCAATCGCCGGTTCGTGGAAGAAGGGATCGAGATTCCATTCGCACAACGCGACGTTTGGCTTCGTAACCCCGAAGCCCTGCGCACTGAATCACAAGACCCAACCTCGCCAGCCCCGGAGCAACAAGCACCCAGCACCGAACCCGCAGCCATGACCGAGGGAGATCTGGACGGCGACGGAGGGGACGAAGTCTGACCATTGCTCGCGTAGGGAATGGTCTGCAAACTAATGTGCAAACGGGTGTGAATTCACGGAATTGGGGCCTTGCAAATCCTTTTGCATTGCGTCACATATCGCGCTCACGGAGAGGTGGCCGAGTGGTCGAAGGCGCACGCCTGGAAAGTGTGTAGGCGGGAAACCGTCTCCAGGGTTCGAATCCCTGTCTCTCCGCCACAATCCCCCTGATCAGTTTATGCCGCACCTAGATTTGAGCGTTCTGTGAGCCGATATATGGCTGCATTGTATCAGTTCCGTGACAGCCATATAGTGCCGGTCGACGCGAATTTTCTGCACAGGACAGACGGACGAACATGATTGACCTGACCGGGCGGGTGCCTCTGCGTACAAGCCAGAATTATGAGATTTTCCAGCATCCCGAAATGGATGGCGCCCTGTTGAAAGTCCGCGTGGATGAGCCGAAGCGAAACCACCTTATCCCGCGTTATGCGGAATGGCGTTATGGCAATTTGCGACAGTGGAACCGCGAAGCGAACGAATACCTTGCCGCGCTGCATCGCGGCTGCCCCGAGATTGAGCGTCTGGCGAAATTCATGGGCTATGCACCAACTTCGCGGGGGCCTGCAATCGTTGTGGAAAAGATGACCGGCCCGGATGGGGATCTCGCCCCGTCCCTGCATGCAGAGATGATGGCTGCGAATGGAGATCCCGATGTACTTCAGAAGCTGCGGGCCGACTTGCTGGAGTTGCTGGATGATCTGGAGCGCGGACGCATCATCGTCGGTGATATGGGGATCGGAAACATTGTGCGCGCGCAGGAGCGCGATGGCAAACTTGTCGTCATTGACGGGTTGGGCGAGAGGGTCCTGTTGCCTCTGACACTGTTCAGCGATTGGGCGTTTCGCAAATCCATGGCGCGGCGGCGTGCGCGCATGGCGGGCTAGTTACGGTAGAATGGACCGATTTGAGCATTGGCCGCTGTCCTGTATTTGCGTTATGTCTGGCGATGTTAGGTGCAAGACAGCCCAAATTGGCGGAGGTGCTAAGTGAAACTCTCAACCCCAAATTTCCCGGCCCCAACTGACGCCGAGGACCGCAAGGCCATCCGCCCTGTCATCTGCTATCCGCCTGAAACTCTGCCCAGCCCTGATCTAGATGGGCTGACCCGCTTGCGGGACACATCCGAGAAAACTGCCGAGGTCATCGCCGCACCGCGAGACGCTGCCTGTATCGACGTTCCAGCCGGTGCTTTTTTCCGTATCACATCCGTCGAAGGCGCGCAGGTTGGCGATCTGAACTTGTGGAACAAGCACGATCTAACGGAACGTTTCTACTCCGGTAAAACCCGCGCCCTGCACGGAACGCATCTTTCGACCGGAGACCGCATGTGGTCGAGTTTCCCAAATATGCGGCCAATGGCGACGATCACCGCCGATACGTTGGACTGGTACGGCTTTGACGCCTTTGGGGGCTCCGTTCATGACGTGATCGGCACCCGCTGCGACCCGTATACCGGGCGGTTGCTGTCCGGGGATGACTACCACTATTGCTGTCATTCGAACCTGACCCGGGCTTTGGCGCAGCATTGCGATCTGCCTCTGCACGAGGCGGAGGCCTATGTGCACGATGTTCTGAATGTCTTCATGTGCACCGGTTTCACGCGCGATACCGGCCAGTATTTTATGAAGGCCAGCCCGGTGCGTCCGGGTGATTACCTTGAATTCCACGCCGAGATCGACCTGATCGTCGGCCTCTCAGCCTGTCCGGGTGGGGACTGCTCCTCCGAGCATTCCTCGGACACCGCTGCATGCTATCCGTTGCTGATCGAGGTTTTTGATCCGGGTGAAGTCGCGCGGCAGTCGCATGTTCAGCCCAGTGTCTCGGCCTATGACCGGTCGCATGGCGCATAGAAGGCAGCGAAAGGAAAACGCGTGACGCAAGCGGACAAGCAGCTGGAGACAGCTGTATTCTACATAAACCTTGACCGGGTTCCCGAACGCCGCGCGTTTATGGAGGCGCAGTTCGCGAAGGCTGGCGTGACCGACCCGGTCCGTTTCAGCGCGGTTGATGCACGTCAGGCGGATGCTCTGGAGGGGAATGGGTATGTGCCGGGCGTTGGCTCTCGCTGGGGTTTGAAGCAAAGCGAGATCGCCTGTTTTGAAAGCCATCGCGCCGTCTGGCAGCAAGTGGTTGATCAAGACCTAAAGGCGGCTGCGATTTTCGAGGATGATGTCGAGATGTCATCCCGACTTGGGCAGGTGATCGACAGCCTTATCGAGAACGCGGACAGGTTCGATTTCGCAAAGATGGACTACTCGCCGCGCAGCCTGCGCTTTGGGGCCGAGACGGAGATAGGCGGCGCCACAGTTCGTCCTCTGCTGGAAATGGCCCCAAGTGCTGCCGCCTATATCTTATCGCAGGAGGGGTGTCGCAAACTGCTGGCCTGGTCTCAGCAGTACTCGGACCATCTCGATGATTTCGTATCGATCCCTCGGCCAGATTGGCGGATGTATCAGGTGTTCCCGGCTGTGGGTGTGCAGATGATCTGGTCGAAGCAGCAGCAAGATCTCGAACAGGTCAAGACGAGCGAGCGGGAAGGTGATCAATCCACCAATACCGGCTTGGACAAAGGCCCGTTCTGGTTCCGGGCTCGGCGCGAGCTATTCGCGGCAAAACGCAAGCTTGGTTGGCGCTTTGGAGGGCAAAAAAAATTGCTCGACCAGGGTGGGTTTGTTGGGTTCACTCCAACTGATACAGACCTTCGGGTCTGACGCCTGTTTCGAGCAACCTAGTGGCAAACCGAGGCTGAAGAACTCAAGTTTTCAAAAGCATTAACAAAAATACCAATTTGATATAAGGTTGTGGCGTTATTTCTAGTTATTGACTGGGTGTTGGGGTGTCACAAACGCTTTACGAGAAATACGGCGGCTTCAAAACCATCAGCCGTGTGGTGATGAGTTTTTACGAAATAGCGCTAGAGTCCGACGAAATCGGGCATTTCTTCGAAGATATCGACATGCCGCGCCTGATTGACCATCAGACCAAGTTCGTCTCTTCCCTGGTCGGTGGTCCTGCTGCGTTCAGCGACGATAGGATCGAGGCTGTGCATCGCCACCTTGGCATTTCTCATGACCATTTTGATGTCATGGCGGAGCTATTCGGCGAAGCGCTCGAGATGCATGGCATGTCCGAGCGCGATATCAAAACGGCCCTTGGCGCGATTGAAGGCAAACGCTCGATCATCGTCAGCCGTGACGCGGCATGAGCATCCTTGCCATCAATGAACAGCTCCTACGTGCCATCGGCGTTGGGGTTGCAGTTGTACGGGCCTCGGATCTGAAATTTGTCTTTCACAACAGTCCTTTCGCCGAATGGTTTGGCAAGCCCGAGAAAAAGCAATCTTTGTTGGATATCCTGCCGGATCTCGACATCAAAGAGCTGGAGGACGTCAAGCAATCCGGCCTCCGGTATTCGGTCGAGCTTCAGATCAAACCCAAGCGCCGGACGCTGATCTTTGCGGTCACTGTCTCACTGGCCAGTGGGTTGTCGGAACAGGTGTTGATCGTGGAATGCCAGAACATCACGCGCATTCGCGAGCTCGAGAGCATGATCGACAGCTACTCGACCATGGTCGAGCGTAATACGCGTGAACTAGAGCGCGAGAAGGAGCGGGTTGAACGTCTCTTGCTGAACGTGATGCCGCGCGCGGTGTATGAAGAGTTCAAGACCTTTGGCGTCGTGACCCCTCAGCTGTTCGATCAAGTCTCGGTGGTGATGTTGGATTTTGTCGGGTTCACGGATTTTGCCGCCAAAACCGATCCGACGGTCACGTTGAGCGAGTTGAATGATATCTTCACGGCCTTCGACCGGATTGTCGAGCAATACGGTTGCGAGCGGATCAAAACGATTGGGGACGCCTATCTGGCCGTCTCTGGCATGCCGGATGCGACGCCCGACCATGCCACGGCTGTCGCCCATTGCGCGGTGCGCTTCTTGCGGTATTTGGAACGTCGAAACGAAAGCCATCCGCATAAATGGAAGGCCCGGATCGGTCTAGGTATGGGGCCTGCTGTCGGGTCGGTCGTGGGCATTCAGAAATATGTCTATGACGTGTTTGGCCCAGCCGTGAACATCGCCGCGCGCCTGCAGGTCTTTGCAAACCCGATGAATATCGTCGCGCCAGAGGAGATGAAATACGCGTTGATCGACGAGTTTCAGGTCTCGGATCTGGGGCGGGTCGAGATCAAGGGGATGGGGGAGATGGATCTGATCAACGTCTCGTCAGGCCTCAGCGCCAATCAGGGAAGCCGATTGTTCTGAGGATCAGTCGTCCTGCGGCACCAGACCCAGCCCACGCAGGTAAATCCCAATCCCGCTTTCCAGAAGGTCCTCGGGCGAAAAGGGCGAGGTCGATCCGGTTGCGTTGCGCGCATAGAGTTCGACCACACCGTGACTCATCGCCCAGATATGGGCCGAGAACATGGACGCGGGAGGCCGCTTTTCCGGTGGGATATGTTGAGAGAGGTCCGCAGCTGCCTTCTCTAGAACCGTCTTCGCCTGGTTTGACGCCAAAGACAGTTCGGGCGTGCGGTTCGGGGAAATCCCACTTTCGAACATGGCGATGTAGTGGCCGGGATGCTTGCGGGCAAAGGCCAGATAGGCGCGCCCGGTGGCCTCAAACGCGGCCAGAGCGGATGGCTGGCCCTCGTCATAGGCATATTGCATCAGGTCGGCGAACATCTCGAACCCTTGCCGGGCGGCTTCGGCAATCAGGTCCTCACGCCCGTGATAGTGCCGGTAGACGGCAGCAGGAGTAACCCCTGCGGTCTTGGCGGCCTCGGACAGGGTGAAACCAGTGGGGCCTTTCTCTTCGATCAACGACAGCGCGGCCTCGATCAGGGCCTGCTTCAGGTTTCCATGGTGATACCCGCGCTTCGTCATTCCGGCCTCAGGTTATTGGTTTTTCACGTGTTCGGGTGCCAAGAGATAGTCCAATTTTAGCCCAGGGTCCAACGCCCAAGCGATCAATTATTGCCCAGTCCTTTTTTTACGTCAGGACTCCCAGACATCCGGCCCACCACAGATTTTCGGGTCATTCTCGCCGATGGCATTTTCATCCTTCTCATCATAATCCAAAGCCAGCAGCACCGTCCGGATCGCTGCGATGCGCGCGCGTTTCTTGTCGTCTGAACGCACGATCGTCCATGGGCAGTTTTCCGAATGTGATCGGGTCAGAGTTTCAGAGATCGACTGAGTATATTCATCCCATTTTTCCAAACCGGCGATATCAATCGGGCTGAGTTTCCACTGTTTGAGAGGGTCCGTTTCACGCGCCAGAAAGCGGTTCAGCTGTTCAGCCCGGCCGACGTTCAGCCAGAACTTGAACAGGCTGATCCCGTCGTTCACGAACCCGGTTTCGAGCGGCAAGACCTGACGGAAGAACCGTTCGCGCTCCTCCTGGTTACAGAACCCAAAGACGTTCTCCACGACACCTCGGTTGTACCAGCTGCGGTCGAAAAACACTATCTCACCGGCCGAGGGCAGGTGCTGGATATAGCGTTGGAAATACCATTGGCTGCGCTCGGAATCCGAGGGCTTACTGAGCGCGACATTTCGCGCCCCGCGTGGGTTCAGGTTCTCGCGGAACCGCTTGATGGTGCCGCCTTTTCCCGCCGCATCTCTGCCTTCAAAGATGATCGCTACGCGTTGGCCGGTTTCTTTGACCCAGGATTGCATTTTGACCAGTTCGATTTGCAGCGCCTCGATCTGCTGCTCGTAGTCTTTGGTCTTCATTTTTTCGGCGTAAGGATAGCTTGGATTCAGGATGTCGCCTTTGTTAGCCTTTTCGATCATTTTGCGCACGTCGCCGGGCGCTTTCTTGCGGTAATATTTCTCGATTGCGCCTTTTTCTGACCGGGCCATGAGCTACCTCGCGATAAAATCCATATCTTACTATGGATTAGGTGCTGGCCTAACGCAAACCTGCCCGTTGTGCGGCGCGGTCGATGGCGGCGGCGACTTCATCGGCTGCAACGACCTGGGGCATATGGCCGATGCCCGGCAGCTCGATCAGCTCTGCACCGGGGATTTGTTCGATCAAGCGGGTCGAGTGCCAATCCAGCTTAACCGTCGTGTCTGCGGTGCCGTGAATAATCTCGGTGGGCACAGAGATTTCACCGTATCGGGGCTGCAGGCGCTCAACCTCTTCCAACAGCCGGACCCGTTGTTTTGCGTTGGCATGCATCGAGGCGCGGCGCATCGTCAGGGCGGGGCCGAAATGCTCGGCATATCCTTCGGGTGCAGTTTGCGGGGCAAACACTTTGTCGAGGGCCGTTTCGACATAAGACTCAGGCACGTAGGAGGTGATCAGGGGCAGGGCAAGCGCGCTGCCTAGTTCAGTTGCCGCCAACCGGTTGAAATTGTCCAGCGGCGTCTCCCACGGGATGGCGGCCGGGGCGATCAGCACGAGGCCTGAGAGATTGCTGGGACGGGTGACCGCCCAGGCCAACGCTACCGATCCTCCGAGGCTTTGTCCGGCGACGATGGGTTTCTCAGCGCCAAGTTGGGCAGCGGCGCGTTGCAGGATATCCGCCTGCTCCTGGATGGTTTCGCCCTCGGGATTGAAACTGTCCGAATAGCCTAGGCCGGGGCGGTCAAACACGATCACGCGGTAGTTTTTGGCCAGAATAGGGGCCAAGGCGAAGGTCATGTCACGGGTATTGCCGCTGGAGCCATGAATCAAGACCACGTCAGGGCCATCCCCCATGACAACCGCGTGCACGGCAATTCCATCCACGTCGAGTATCTGGCCTTCGGGAGGAAACGCCTGCGCGGCGCGTGCCTCGTTCTGGGCGGCTCGCCACAAGGTAAACGCTGCAAAGCCGATCAGGCCCAGCGTCAGAAGTATCCAGAATTTAACGGCCAATTTCACTCATATCGAATGGTGTGGACTGATATATTTCATTGATCCAGTTACCATAGAGCAGATGCGCATGGCTGCGCCACCGGTTCTGCGGCGCCTGCGTCGGATCATCATCCGGATAGTAGTTCATCGGCACGTTGATCGGTGTGCCATTGGCGATGTCCCGATCATATTCCTGCTTCAACGTATCGCTGTCATATTCGAAATGGTTGAAGATATAGAGCGCACGATGCGCCGGGTCCTCGACAAGGCAAGGACCTGCTTCATCGCTGCCAAGCAACGTGACGAGACCGTTCGCGGCGTCGATCTCGGCCTGTTTCATCTCGGTCCAGCGGCTGACAGGAATAACGCAATCATCCGAGAATCCCCGCAAAAACGGAGAGGACGGGAGGAGGTTCCGATGCCGGAAACAGCCAAAGGCCTTGGCGTCCAGCATGTGTTTTTTCACGCCGTGGAAATGGTTGATCATCGCCATACCGCCCCAGCAGACCCCGAATGTGGAATGGACGTTGGTCTGGGTCCACTCAAATACCTCGCGGAGTTCTTCCCAATAGGTGACATCATCGAATTCCAGATGTTCGATCGGTGCACCGGTGATGATCAGGCCGTCGAACTTCTGGTCCTGCACGTCCTTGAACGGCTGATAGAACTCGGCCATGTGCGCAGCGGCGGTGTTCTTGGTCCGATGCTCGGTCATGCGGATCAGAGACAGGTCAATCTGCAGTGGAGTGGCCCCGATCAGACGCGCGAACTGGTTCTCGGTCTGGATCTTTTTGGGCATCAGATTTAGCAGCCCGATCCGCAGGGGGCGAATATCTTGCCGCATTGCCTGATCCGCGGCCATGACCATGACGCCTTCCTTAGTCAGGACGTCAAAGGCGGGCAGTTCGGATGGGATTTTAATCGGCATCGGGTCAGACTTTTGAGCAGGTTAGGAGGAGGTAGTTAGGCGCGATCGCGCCTGGTCTCAAGGGTGCGTTCGATCAACTCATCGAAATCAGCCGCATCGCGCACTTTTCCGATGTCTTCGGCCGCTATCGCAACGCCCCAGTTTCTCGCCATCGCCTCGTATCTAGGCTGACGATGGGCAAGCGCCTGAGCGTAGGTCCACCGGATGAACGCATCGGGGTCTACGTCACCCTCACCGCAGCCGTGTTGATCCAGATATTCGGTCCAGACTCGGGACAGGAATTCAGCCTGATAGGACATCGGCTTAGGGGCCTTGTCAAAGCGTCGGACCAGCTCGGCCGTGTGGTCGTCGTCACCTTTCAGCCAGATCATCAGCGCCTGTTTTGATAGCTCGGACATCAGTTGATCCGCTGGATCATCCGGGTCGACCCACTCACAAATCGATCCGCCCGTGTCGCAGATGAAATGCGGATAGCCATAGAGACGCTCTGCCCGGTCCACGAAATATTCGGTGTCCAGAAGGGCGTGAATTTCGGCCAGTCGGAATTGCTCCTGTCGGCGCCGGTATTCAGACATTTCCAACCCGCCAAGTGCCGGATTGCCGGGTTTGCCAAGATAGGATGCAACAGGGGTCAGGTTCTCGAATGAGATATTCGAGCCGATATATATCGAATCCGACAGCAGAAGATCCCTCAGAAACGGGACTTTCATCGCCTCAGCTTTGGCGTTATCGGCGATGTATTCGCCCATGTAGCGGGTGCCGATCCGGTAGTCGACCGAGTAGTGAAACCAGCCACCGCTGTCCCGCAGGATGTTGGATACATAGGTCTTGCCCAGCCCCGACATGCCGAAAAACAGCACCTTCTTGCGTGCAGCCCCACGCCAATCTCTTGCCGAGCTGTAGATCATCTTGCGCTGTCCCTTGTTTTTGCCTTTGCTAAATCGGGCAGGCGGCGGCGTCAATCGCGAGGGACGGCTCGGTTGAGGATCAATAGTCCCGCAGCCAGCACGGCAAAGCCAATATAGGCGCGCGGATCCAGTGCCTCGTCGCGCAGCAAGGCCCCCAAAACGATCGCGACAGGCGGGATGATGAGGGTCACGAGCAACAGATTGCCACTGCCCGCCATCGCAAGGACCCGGTAGTAGAGAAGATAAGCACCCGCCGTCGCAATCAGGGAATAATACGCGATTGCCGCCCATGTGACCGCAGGCAGGCTGAGACTTGGGATGCCGTCAGTCATAAGGGCAATCGGGATCATGAAGAGAGTCGAGCCGGTTAGCATCCCTGCAGCCGCAACAATAGGGGGCAGGGAGCTTAGGTGTTTGCGCGCCCAAGCGCCGGCAAACGCGTAGGAGATAGTGCCCGCGAGGATGGCAAGTTGAGCTGTGTTTTGCAGGCTGAAGCTGGTGAGGTTGCCGATACCGATTGCGATTGAGACGCCAAAAAAGCCGAGTCCAGCGCCGAGAAGGCGCGGTGGTGTCAACCTCTCGTCGGAAAAGAAGAGCGCAGCAACGAGAACGCCAAAGATAGCCGTCGCCGCGTTCAAAATCGCCGTGAGGCCGGTGTCAATGTACAACTGTCCCCACGCCATAAGCGAAAACGGAATCACGTTATTGAGCAGTCCCATGACCAGAAAACCAAACCACAGGCGTGGTGAGGACGGGACGCTTAGACCCCTAAGCCAAACCACCAACCACAAGGCCAGCATAGCCCAGAAAGTCCGATGCAGCACCGAGGTCATCACCGGTATCGTATCCAGCGCAATCCGAATTGAAACGAATGAGGCGCCCCATATGGCACCCAGCAGCGAAAGCTCAGCCCATGCGCGGGGGGATAGGTGTTTTTGGTGTTCCATGAAAAGGTTGTGGCAGCTTTGAGTTCATGCGGCGACCCGAAAGATGCGGAAACAAAAAGACCCCACCGAAAATGGCGAGGTCTGATTGGTTTTTTGTGTGGGGGTGATTAGTCCAGAGCGTAGGTGATCTGGAAGCCGACACTCCAAGCGCTGTTGCCCGAGAAGTCAGCTGTTTGACCAAACCCACCGTCAGCTGTTGCGTCTCCAATATCGGTGTAGCGAACGCCCGCCGAGATTTTGGCTTTTTCCAGAGAGTAGGTGCCGCCAAGACCGATGCTCCAGAAACCGTCTGTGGGACCCAGGTTGGTCACCGGTTCTCCTTCGTCGGTTTCATAGCCCAAAGTCACAGCGCCCGAAAACTCTTCAGAGAACTGGTATCCCAATCCCAGAGTGTAAGTGTAGGTGGCATTGCCATAGCTAACCAGTGCAGTGGTCGGCGGATAGTTTGGCGGATCGTACTCCAATTGCGGCCAATCAACCCATCTGATCGAGCCGAATAGCAGCGTTTTGGGAGCTACGCCGGTTTGGAAGTCCAAGTTCACCGACTGCGGCGTTTCGATTTCGCTGCTGGTATCGACCGATCCAAATAGAGTGCCGCTCTCTGTTTGCGACAGATCGTGCGAAATCTTCGAGTTGTACGTCAGCGAGACGCGAGCGGCAATTTCTGGTTTTTCCCACGCAACGCCGAGCACGTATCCAAAGGCCGTATCGGCATCCGTTTCAACTGAATACCCTAACGCGGCCGGCACATCTACGCTAGCTTTCACGCGTTGAGCGCGAACGCCGCCAAGAGCACTGAATCCGTTGTCGAACTTGTAGCGGAACAAGGCGGTGATTGCATCGGTATCAGCCGTTGCGCGCAAAGAGCCGGTGGTTGTGGGCGATGCCGGATTGATCGAAAGTGGGTAGTTGGAAGCATATGCGATGTCAGCGCCATAGGGCTGGTCATACATGATCGCAAAGTCGATCTTTTCAGTCAAAGACGTCTTGTAGCCAAGATGTGGCGTGAAGAAGTCGTTGGAGACGTTTCCAGAGTTAACAACCTGCCCGTTTGTGGGGCTAGCGGGGTTCGCGTCAAGTAGCGTACCGCTGACGCTCGGATCTGTATACCCGAGGCGGAACTGCACAACCGACCCTTCTTCGAAAATCAGATTGATGCCCTGACCGCTTCGGTCCAGGCCGCCAGCGTGGCCAGCCGTTGCCCCCACGCAAAGCGCGCACGCTGATAGTAGCGCTTTTTTCATGTATTCCTCCCTTACTGTCCCTCGAAGGCCTGTATCGCATCCTCGTGAGTGAAAAGATGCTGACCCGCTCATTAAAGATGCCCGATACTGTCTTGGTGACAGTTTTATCGTCAACTAGTGACCGTGCGTTACTTCTTATGAGTGTCTGCGCGAACTGTTGCTAAACTGTTACGATTTTCGGACCAAACATTAAGAAAGATGCCTGAAAAGATCACGGCTGCCCCTAGCAGAGTCCAGTGATCCAGTGGTTCGTGGTATAGAAGCATTCCGACAACCGCGATCGTCGGCAGACGGGCAAAGTCGAACGGCACCACCACGGTCGCGGGAGCGATCGCTAGCGCGTTTGTGATGCAGAAATGCGCCAGAAGTCCGGCCAGACCAACCAACAACAAAAAGGGTGCCGTCTGCAGCGTTGGCAAAGCGATTTGCTGATCTATCCCTGCGGCAATCGTACCAAGAACAGCCTGCATCACAGTCAGCCAGAACACGATACATCCGATACTGGCGTGTCGGGTGAGCTGTTTCGTCGTGATCGTTGTAAACGCGAAGAAAATCGCACTTCCGGCTGCCATGAGGATACCCGGCGACAGGCTAGAGGTTCCGGGTCTTGTCACCATCAAAACACCGGCAAACGCAATCAGTGCCGATGTCATGCGGATAGCGGTCAGGCGCTCTTTTAACAGCAGCGGAGAAAGCAGGATTACCCAGATCGGCTGGGTGAACTCAAGCGCAAAAACCTGCGCCAGAGGAGCCACTCCGACCGCATAGAACCAGAGGTTTTGCCCGGTGAAATGGAACGTGTTGCGGATCGCGTGCAAACTAAGACGCTCGGTTGTGACCTGATGCCATTTGCGGGTCACTGTCAGTACTAGCGCTACGATGAGCACGCCGACAAAACTGCGATACATCATGATCTCGAAAGTATCGTGATGCAGGCTCAGCTCTCGACCGGCGACGGCCATTGAGGAGAACGAGGCAATAGCGCCGGTCATCCACAGAGCGGCAGAAAGTGAAGAGCCTGCGCGTTGTTTCATTTTACGATGGACAATCTCGCGATATTTAATCTCTGTTGCAGCAGAACATTTGTCTCTACGCAGACTTAAGTGTTTTTCCGTTCATCTTTTAAAGAGATAGTCGTGCTGTGAAAGTAAGGCTTCAAATTTATATCCTACGGATTCAAGGTAGCTGGCCATGCGGTCATAGTCCCTGCACTCGATCAGCATGTAGTCAAACCGAAACTGGTTGTGATCCAGACCTTTCAATACACTGAGTTCCGCTCCTTCAACATCGAGTGAAAGAAAATTGATACGAGAAGGAGCATTCGAATCAACCAAAATATCGTTGAGAGGTTTGGCCGCGGCGCCAAAGGTAAAGGTGCGTTCCGTTTCTCTCATATGTTGTTGCGCCGCTAGGAGGTGCGCGTTTGGATCAGGCAGGTCCAATTCCATTCCTACGGGAACAGTCATCAAATTCGCATAGGCCATTTCGACAAACTTGTCAGGGAACCCGAACTCTACGCAGGCGTTACAATGAACTTGGTTGTTTTCGCCGCGACTCTTAAGGCATTTCAAGAAATTGTGTGGAGATGGCTCGATCAGCACCCCACGCCAGTTCCGTTCCTTCTCGAAGTAGAGTGTATTGGATTGGTTCACTCCGTCGTTGGCGCCAAGTTCGACATAGAACCCGTTGTCAAAATCAACGTAGGGTTCGATTTTTTGATCGAGGCTATTGAGGCCAAAATACTTGGAATCGATTTTCTTTTTTCGCTTGCGGCTTATCAGGTCAGAAATTCTCATAGCTATGTATTTCCTTGTTTAGTATCCCTAAAGGGGGAAGAGAGAACTTTTGTCGCTGAACTACAATAGAGCTCAGAGCATTTCGGCTGAGTGAATTCAAGCACGAAGACCTGCGCCAGAGGGCCAACCTTTCCGCGTAGAACCAGGGATTTTGACCGAAGAAATGGAAACTGTTGCGTGTTGCGTGCAGGGTTCACTGGCCGTTCTTCGACTGACGCCACTTTTGTGTCGCTATCTGTACTAGACCCACGATGACTGCGCCAAAAATGCGGTAGATCACGATATCGAAAGGTTAATGTACGATACATGGTCAGCTTTGGCCCGGCTACCGAAATAGATGAGTAAGACGCGATCGCGCCGACCATCCAAAGCGCCACCTTTATCGTCGGCCGTTGGGTCTGCGTCATTTCGGCGACCGGTATACCTTTTCGTCTAGGGCATTGCCCGGGGCTTAGGTGGGGTGGGTTCGCAATTCTTCGTATATCTAACTCACGTTTGTCTGATTGGCCGTTCTAAACGGGCAATCCTGTTGGCTGGATCCCGTTATAAACTCATGGCCCAAAGATCTCACTAAATCCAGGAAACGATCAGAACTTCGAAACCTACGTGCGCGATCATTTCTGACGGATCTGCCATGCTATCAGTGTTCAAGCTGCTTCGTGACGCGGTCCGTGCCTATTGCATGATAGCTTGCCGGAAAGCGATCCATAAGGTCCGGTGGGAGGTAAACATAGGAGAGTGGCGCGTTCCCGATCATCGCGGCGACGAGGCAAAAGGAACTCGGGGCTCCGGCCATGATGATTTCATCACTCTGCGCCAGGGAAAACAGATCCAGAAAATCATCTGGAACAGCAGAGTGCCGGTCTACTTGTAGAACAGGAGCTGTTTGCGACAGACTCTCGCTTACGCGTTTGACCAGCGCAGGTTCCTCCGAAAAAACGCGCGTTTCCCCGCCTTGCATCGTCTTTCTGTATGCGATGGCTTTTTCGAGGTTGATCTCAAGCTGTTCACGGGACTTCAGAAAATGCGGCCCACCCTTGGGATCGATCCGATCGGTCCCGCGAATATGGATCGCTGACAAATGTTCATCGGTTCTTGCCGGCAGGTCAAACAGCGGCGCTATTCCCTGGGCACTTTGGCGGAGCGATTCAGAGTCTGCTTCCTGACCAAATGCGGAAAGGTCTTTGACCCCGAAACATTTCTGGCACCCGGTTTTGTCTTTCGCCTTGGCCAGGAAAACGTTGGACCGGGTCGCCGTGTGCAAAGTCAAAAACGGACTGGCAACAGAAAACAGAAGGGGATAGCGCCGGTCATCTCGCGCGTTCAGATTGTTGAACAGATACCTGATTTTGGTTTCCGTGCGTTTGGCGTAGGCGCAAAGGACAATAACCTCTTCCAACCGGTTACCCAGACCATCATTGCGACCGATGTAAGTAATCTCATTTTGGGGCATGACAAAATCGTTAAAATTCAGCAATGGGCCGGGTGCGCGCAACTTAGGCAGGTCACGCTTATGTTGCCTTTGTCTCATTCCCACTCAATCGTTCCCGGAGGTTTGGAGGTGATGTCATAGGTGCATCGGTTGATACCCTTGACCTCATTGATGATCCGCGTGGCGGTTTCGCCCAGGAACTCGTGGCTAAAGGGGTAATAGTCGGCGGTCATGCCATCAACTGACGTAACGGCACGAAGCGCGCAGGCGTAGTCATATGTGCGGCCATCGCCCATGACACCGACGGTTCGGACGGGGAGAATCGCTACAAAGGCCTGCCAGATTTCATCATAGAGCCCGTGTTTGCGAATCTGGTCGATGTAAACGGCATCCGCTTCCCGCAGGATTTCGAGCTTCTCGCGGGTAATCTCACCTGGGCAGCGAATGGCGAGGCCCGGTCCGGGGAAGGGGTGGCGGCCGATGAAGCTGTCAGGCAGGCCCAGTTCGCGACCCAGCGCGCGGACCTCATCCTTGAACAGCTCACGCAGGGGTTCGACCAGCTTCAGGCCCATCTTCTCGGGGAGGCCACCAACATTGTGGTGCGATTTGATCGTGACCGAAGGGCCTCCGCTGAAAGAGACGGACTCGATGACGTCAGGGTAGAGCGTGCCCTGGGCCAGGAACTCGGCGCCGTCGATGGTATCGGCGTGTTTTTGGAACACGTCGATAAACAGCTTTCCGATGATCTTGCGCTTGGTCTCGGGGTCGCTTTGACCGTCCAGCTCGCCCAGGAACAGATCGCTTTCATCCGCGTGGATCAGCTGAATATTGTAGTTGTCGCGGAACATGCCGACGACTTCTTGCGCCTCGTTCTTGCGCAGCAGACCATGGTCAACAAAGACGCAGGTGAGCTGATCTCCAATCGCCTCGTGGATCAGGATCGCGGCCACCGAGCTGTCGACGCCACCGGACAGGCCGCAGATGACTTTCTTGTCACCAACCTGCTCGCGGATCTTCTCGATCATCTGCTCGCGATAGGCACCCATGGTCCAGTCGCCGCTGAACCCGGCGAGCTTCACAAAATTTTCGTATAGTTTCGCGCCCTTGGGCGTGTGATGCACCTCGGGGTGGAACTGCACAGCGTAGAAATGGCGCTTGCTGTCTGCCGTGATGGCAAACGGCGCGTTGGGGGAGGTGCCGTAAACCTCAAACCCCGGAGCGATTTCGCTGACATGGTCACCGTGGCTCATCCAGACCTGTTCATCACCATCCGCGAACCAGTCTTTCAGAATGTCCAGCTGACCTTTCGGAGTGACAAAGGCGCGGCCAAACTCGGCGGTGCCATGGCCGCTTTCGACCTTGCCGCCTAGTTGGTGCATCATCACCTGCTGGCCATAGCAGATGCCCAGGATCGGAACGCCATAGTCGAAAATCTCTTGCGGTGCGCGCGGAGAACCCGCGCGTGTGACACTGTCCGGCCCGCCCGAAAAAATCACCGCTTTGGGCGCCATTTCGCGCACAAATTCCATGGTGACGTTCTGGTAGGGATGGATTTCGCAATAGACATTCAGCTCGCGCAGGCGGCGTGCAATCAGCTGTGTTACCTGGCTGCCGAAGTCGATGATCAGAAGGCGGTCGTGGGATGTATCACTCATGTGCGGGCCATAGGCCAAGCGTGACGAATTCGCAAGAGAAAGGTCTTTGCTGAAGGGCAGATACCCGCAATTCAGGGAAGCTGCACTTCGGCTATTGTAAAAGTTTTGTAACAAAAATATGACGATCTTTCCGTCTGCGTCATGCAGACACGCCGAATAGGAGAGATACATTTGCCCATAGCTGTTGAACTTGCCGCTTTGAATCTGGCTTTGGCCATGTTCTGTGGGGCGCTGATCGGGTCCGAGCGTCAAGTACGCCAACGTATGGCAGGTTTGCGCACCAATGCGCTGGTAGCTCTGAGCGCCGCAGCTTTTGTGGTGTTCTCGGCGCTTTATCCGGATGAGGTAAGTCCGACTCGTGTGGCCGCGCAGGTCGTATCGGGGATTGGGTTTCTTGGGGCAGGCATCATCTTTCGGCACGGGTTCACCATTCACGGCTTGAACACGGCGGCGACGTTGTGGTGTTCAGCGGCAGTGGGGATGATGGCCGGCAGTGGGGCCTGGATCTTTGCGATCATGATGACGGGTTTCGTCATTTTTGTGAATCTGGGGCTGCGGCCTTTGGTGAAATGGTTGAAAAAAACGACACGTGCCGGGGTTCCCTTGACGCAGGAGTTCCGCATCCTCGTGCAATGCGCGGCGGATGCTCAGGCGGAGGTTCGCACGGCGGCACTACAGGCTTTGGCGCAAAACGGGGTGCGCATTGTCGGGTTTCAAAAGGGAGATGCGGACGACAAAGGTTTGCAAACACTGGAAATTCTCGTTTCCACCGAAGATCATCCAGAAAATGTGCAACACAAAATTGCAGCGCCCCTAATTCTTGAGCCGGGGATTCTGAGTGTCGAGTGGGAAGACGCGAACGAGACCTGAAACCGTTTTTTTAAAGGGTCCCGTCGCGGCGTAATGTCGCTTTTATGTGCCAATAGCCGTTATCTTCCAATAGTAGCGAGTGTTGGCGGGCTAGATAGAACCCCAATCAACACATCCAAAGTATGGTGAGGAAAAATGGCTGAAGCATCAGCACGTCGTCGAGGTCGCGGTGGTGGCGGAGCCGCCCGCAGGGCAGAACGCACTGCGGTTCGGATCGACACCGCAAAGTACATTGAGCGGAACATTCCGAACTTTGAGGTCCTCAACGAAGAAGCGTTGGAGATCATCGAGTACAACGCGGAAACGATTCTGGAAGAGGTTGGAGTCAACTTTGTCGACAATCCCGCCGCGCTGGAGCGTTGGCGCAATGCAGGTGCAGATGTTGATGGCGAACGCGTGCGCATCCCGCGTGGTCTGGCGCGGCAGCTGATCAAAACGGCCCCAAGCCAGTTCACTCAGCACGCCCGCAACCCCGAGAAATCTGTTGTGATCGGCGGCCGCAACATGGTTTTAGCGCCTGTATACGGCCCTCCTTTCGTGCGTGATGCGCAGGGTGGTCGTCGTTATGCGACCATGGATGACTTCAACAAGTTCGTGAAACTGGCCTATATGTCCAAGTGGCTGCACCACTCGGGCGGTACCGTTTGCGAACCGACCGATATTCCGGTGAACAAACGCCACCTCGATATGCTGATGGCGCACATGAGCCTTTCGGACAAACCCTTCATGGGATCCGTGACCGACCCCAGCCGCGCGCAGGATTCGGTCGAGATGTGCGAGATTCTGTTCGGCAAGGACTTCGTTCAGAACAACACCGTGATGACCTCGCTGACCAACATCAACTCACCGATGACCTTTGACGATGTGATGATGGGGTCGCTAGAGGTTTACGCGAAGAACAATCAGGCTTGCATCGTCTCGCCCTTCATTGTCGGTGGTGCGATGGCGCCGGTGTCGGTTGCAGGAACGCTGACTCAGGTCCTGGCCGAGGTTCTGGCGGGTATCGCCTATAGCCAGATCATCCGTCCAGGTGCACCCGTGATCTTTGGCGCGTTCGTAACTTCGATTGACATGAACTCGGGCGCGCCGACCTTTGGTACACCCGAGGCCGCTCATATCACATATGGTGCGGGTCAGCTGGCACGTCGCCTGAACCTGCCTTACCGCTCTGCGGGGTCGTTCTGTGGTTCGAAACTGCCGGACGCGCAGGCGGCATATGAGACCGCGAACTCGCTGAACATGGGGCTGATGTCGGGCGTGAACTTCATGCTGCACTCGTGCGGCTGGCTCGAAGGCGGTCTGGTCGCCGACTTTGAAAAGTTCGTGATGGATGCCGATCAACTGGGTGTTCTGCACGGTCTTGCCAAAGGTGTCGCCTATGATGAGAACGCGCAGGCGATGGGTGCGATCCGTGAAGTGGGACCGGGCGGTCACTATCTTGGCTGCGAGCACACGCAGGCCAACTTCAAGGAAGCCTTCTGGAAAACCGAGGTGCTGGACTACAAACCGTTCGAGACCTGGCAGGACGAAGGTTCGCGCGATACGCGTCAGCTGGCCTCGGCTCGGGTCGAGCATCTGCTGGCCAACTACCAGCAGCCGCAGATGGACCCGGCAACCAAAGAGGCGCTCGAGGCTTATATCGCAGACAAGAAAGCCTCGATGCCGGACGCATTTACCTGATCACTCGAACTGTGCGGCGCGGCTGGCTTGATACAGCTGCGCCTCACCCAAAAGCGCAATCAGAAGATCAAGGTGCCTGACCAGAGAATAGGCGGCATCTTCCTCTTTTCGCAGCGTATTTTGCTCTCTCTCCATATCCATAAGCCGCATCAGAGCGGCCCCGTTCCCCGGCAGTCGACCATAGCCCAGGATGCGCTGAAGATGCCGGTCACGGTTGTAATCCTGCGCCCCGAATTTTGCGGCGCGTGCCAATAAGCGGGGGCGGCGGAGTGTCGTGATCATGGTCAACAGGTCTTGCATTTCGGGTGCCTCTTGTTCGGGGAATTGACGCCCTGTTTGTCACACAACCTAAGCGGGTGTTGCGCCCTACAAGGTCGCCGCGAACGTTGGTTTCACGACTGTTTATCATTTTGAATCAAATCTGGTTGCTGCGCTTCGGGGTTAACGAACGAGTAACGAAACCACCTCTAGTTAGATTTGGTTAACTTCAATTTCGAGGGGCAAAAGTGGCAGTCTGTTTTGTCGACGAGGGCAAATGAATATGGAAAACAACGTGGCATTCTCTATTCCGGCATGGGTTCCCAAGGGGGCACAGCGTTACCTTGCGCACACGGAAACCGGTCAGTCGATCCGGGATATCGCAAGATCGGCCGGGTGCCATGCCTCTACCATTCTCAGACAAATCCGACGGGTCGAAATGCGCCGCGATGATCCCTTGGTCGATGCCGCCTTGCAATCGTTGGCCGAGACACATTTCTCGGTCTCGGATCGGACGCGCCGCTTTAACGTAAGCGGACAGGACGAGCAAGAGGATGGCTCATTCGAGGGCGAAGCGCTGCGTGTGTTGCGACGCCTGTGTGAGACAGGAGCGGTTCTGGCGGTGGCCGAGGATATGGAGAAGGCCGTGGTCGTGCGTGACACCGGTGAGGCCGGGACCGCAAGGACGGCCGTTGTTGATTGCAAGATCGCACAGGCGCTTGCCTTGCAGGACTGGATTTCCTGCGACAATCCGGGCCGTATTTCGCGGTACCGGATCTCGACATCAGGGCGCGCGGCGCTCAACAGGTTGGTGGCCGAGGCGGAAAACAAGGCCCGGTCGCGCAACGAATTCGGCATGGCCGAGGCACAGGCGGCGTTCCAGCCGAAGTTAAATGGAGACGCACCGGAACGCTCCCGACGCGTGCGCTACAGTGCTACGGAAAGCCCGTTGATCGCGTTGGCGCGGCGGCGGGACCGGGACGGCAAACCCTTTCTCGATGAAACGCTTGTCCGTGCCGGGGAACGTCTGCGTGAAGACTTTGAGTTGGCTCAGATCGGCCCGCAGGTTGCGCAGAACTGGGATCGCTTTCTGAAAGGAGGAGGGCGCGGCAATTTCGACAGTGAATCTCACGGCGGGCGAGGGGCCTCGGACGCGAAAGACCGTGTGGCGCGCGCGTTGTCGGACCTTGGGCCGGGACTCAGTGATGTAGCGCTGCGCTGTTGTTGCTATCTTGAGGGGCTGGAACTGGCCGAAAAACGCATGGGCTGGTCCGCCCGCTCGGGAAAGATCGTTCTGCGCATCGCGTTACAGCGCTTGAAACGACACTATGAGGATCTCTCGGGTCAAGATCGTATGATTGGCTAGGTATAAGTCTCCCTTGTGGTTTTAGCTCTTAGTGATAATCAAGGGCTATGAATTTCACACTCAAACAGTTGCAGTACTTTCAAGCCGTGGCCGAGCAACGCAATTTCGGCCGCGCTGCGCAGGTCTGCAACGTTTCGCAACCTGCGCTGTCCGTTCAGATCAAATCGCTTGAAGAAACACTGGGCGGTGTACTGTTCGAGCGTCAGGCGCGTGATATCCTGCTGACGCCGCTGGGGCGAGACGTTCTGGAGCATGCGCGCCAGGTTCTGGGGGCAGCTGTGCGGCTGGACCAGTTCGCGCGGGATCACTCTGGCGGCCATCGGTCGCTGTCGATCGGGATCATCCCGACAATTGCACCGTACCTTCTGCCCGGCGTTCTGGGTGGTCTACGCGCCGAAGATGTCTCGCTGCGCGTGCAGATCCGCGAAGCGAGGACCGAACGGTTGCTGTCTTTGCTCCGCGAAGGTGAGATCGACGCTGCGGTTCTAGCCCTGCCGGCGGGCGGCTCGGAATTCCACGAAACGCCGTTATTCCAGGATCACTTCCTGCTGGCAGGCAGCGCCGCGCGGCTGCAACGTGTGAATACCAGCCCCGAGATGCTGCGCCCTCTGGATTTGCAATCAGCACAGTTGATGCTGTTGGAGGATGGCCATTGCTTGACGGATCAAGCGCTGGAGGTCTGCGGGCAGGACCGGGGCAGTGGGCAGATCAACATGGGCGCTTCTTCCCTTGCCACGCTCTCCCGGCTGGTTGCCGAGGGGTTTGGCCTGACCTTGATGCCAGAACTGGCCGCGAAATCGGAATCAGAGGCGGTTCCTGGCATGAAGCTTTTGCGTTTTGGCGCCCCGCAACCGGCGCGTACGGTGGGGTTGGTCCGGCGTGCGTCAACAACGGATGATGGCTGGGTGGATCGTTTGGCCCAGGTGATCCGGGACGTGGGGGAGCAGATCGTTTCGGCCACGCGGACATGAAAAGGCCCGCCAGAGGCGGGCCGGTATTCAGCGCCTAAGCACCGGATTTACGCCAACGCGGGTTCGGCGGCAGCTTCCAGATGCTGGAATAGAGTCTCGGGCGAGGACACGCCATAAGGGTCTTCGGGACAGTTATCCATCAGGCCGGGCTCTTCGAACCATGCTTCGACAACGCCGTCGTTGATGATGGCCGCATAGCGCCACGAGCGCATGCCAAAGCCCAGGTTGTCCTTGTCGACCAGCATGCCCATCTTGCGGGTGAACTCACCCGAACCATCAGGGATGACCTTGACGTTTTTCAGGCCTTGATCCTGCGCCCATTTGTTCATGACAAAGCTGTCATTGACGGACATGCAGTAGATCTCGTCGATACCCTTGGCGATGAAATCGGCATAACCGTTTTCAAATCCGGGCAGCTGGTAGGTCGAACATGTGGGGGTGAAAGCGCCGGGTAGCGAGAACAGGATAACCCGTTTGCCAGCGAAATAGTCGGCGGTTGTCTTGTCTTCCCAGCGGAACGGGTTGGGGCCTTCGACGGCCTCGTCGCGGACGCGCGTGTGAAAGGTCACATCGGGCAGTTTTGCTCCGGTCTTCATGTTCAAGTCCCTGTGATTCAGTTGTGACGTTTCGACGATTTAAATCAGTTCTAAACTGCCTTCAATCCATGAAATGCTGCATCTGCAAGATAGGTTTGATTGACTTATCTATTGATTTTTCGTGTGAAAAATATAGTTTAAGGTTAAACTAATTTGACGCTCGCGAGATATGTGCATAGCGGCTATGCGTCGCTGGTGTAACAGGCGTGAGTGTTTTATGTTATGGGTACACAAAGTTGACCCAAAGTTAGGAAAACTGCCCGTGCGCGATCTGAAAATCCCAGAACAACGTCACCCCGAAAAGGCGCATCGCCCGGACAATGCCCAGCCTAAGAAGCCGAAATGGATCAGGGTCAAGGCGCCAGGCGGCAAGGGCTATGCCGAGACGCATAAGATCATGCGTGAAAACAATCTGGTGACGGTTTGCGAAGAGGCCGGATGCCCCAATGTGGGTGAGTGCTGGAGCCAGGGTCACGCCACCATGATGATCATGGGCGAGATTTGTACCCGCGGGTGTACCTTCTGCAACATCGCCACGGGACGTCCGGACTCGCTGGACGCGTTTGAGCCGGGTCGTGTGGCGCATGCGGTGCAAAAATTGGGTCTGAACCACGTCGTGATCACCTCGGTTGACCGGGACGATTTGAAAGATGGGGGAGCAGATCATTTCGCACAGACCATTCGCGCCGTCCGCCACCGCTCGCCCAAGACCACGATCGAGATTCTGACGCCCGATTTCCTGAAATGTGAGCCCGAAGTGCTTGAGACCGTGGTTGAGGCCAAGCCGGATGTGTTCAACCACAACCTCGAAACCGTACCGGGCCTCTATCCCGAGGTGCGCCCCGGCGCGCGGTATTTCCATTCGCTGCGCCTGTTGCAGCGAGTGAAGGAACTGGACCCGTCGATCTTCACCAAATCCGGCATCATGGTCGGTCTGGGTGAGGACAAGCAGCAAGTCGGTCAGGTCATGGATGACATGCGCGCTGCGGACATAGATTTCCTGACCATTGGTCAATATCTGCAACCGACGCCCAAGCACCACGCGGTGGACCGTTTCGTGACGCCTGAAGAGTTCGCCTCCTATGAAAAAGCGGCCTATGGCAAGGGCTTCCTGATGGTCTCGGCTACACCGCTGACGCGTTCGTCTTACCACGCGGGGGATGATTTCGCCCGTTTGCGTGCGGCTCGGCAGGCGAAGCTGGGTCAAGCGTGACGCCTGAAAGATTGGCGCAGCTGACAGCGCTGCGCCATAGTTTGCATCAACATCCCGAACTTTCTGGGCAGGAGCGTGAAACCGCCGCGCGCATTGCGGATGAGCTGCGACGCGCAGGAGCGGACATCGTACTGACCGACCTCGGCGGGCAGGGAGTTGCGGCGGTCTTCGACAGCGGTAAAGCCGGTCCCACCGTCGGCATTCGGTGTGAGCTGGATGGGTTGCCGATCAAGGAGCTCTCGGACCTGCCGTATGTCTCGACCGTGCCGGGTAAAGGGCATCTGTGCGGGCATGACGGCCATATGTCGATGGTTCTCGGCGTGGCGTTTACGTTGCAGGAACAGCGCCCGACGCGCGGACGGGTGGTTCTGATTTTCCAACCCGCTGAAGAAACCGGGAAGGGGGCCAAGGCGTTCCGAGACGATCCTGCATTCGCTAAGCTTGCACCGGATTATGTGTTTTCGCTCCATAACTTGCCGGGGCTGAAACTGGGCGAGGTTGAACTGTGTCAGGGGCCAACCAACTGCGCCTCTCGCGGTATGCGGATTGCATTGACCGGAAAGACCTCTCATGCCGCCGCGCCGCAGGACGGGGTTTCTCCGGCCGGCGCTTTGTCCGTATTGATTCCGGAACTCACACGGCTTGGCACGACAGGCGCTCTGAACGCCGACTATGCGCTGACCACGATCACCCATGCCAGCCTCGGAGAGCAGACCTTTGGTGTCGCCCCCGGACAGGCTGAGCTGTGGGTGACATTGCGCACCGTGTCAGACGACCGGATGGCAAAGCTCATTGCCGATTCTGAGGCGTTGGTTCAGCAGGTCGCCAAGTCCGAGAGCCTGAGTGCCGAGATCACCTATGAGGATGTCTTCGAGGCCTGCACCAATGATGCTGAAGCGGTGACTATTCTGGCCGAGGCCTGTGCGGATCAATCTGTTGCATGCAAGCTGAGCGATGAGCCGCAAAGGTTCTCGGAAGATTTCGGTCAGTTCGGCAAAGGCGCAAAATCGGCGATGTTTTGGTTGGGAGCAGGGCGAGATCACCCCCAGTTGCACAATCCCGACTATGATTTCCCGGACGCGCTGATCCCAATGGGTACGGGCGTCTTTTTAGCGGCGATCCGGCAGGTGCTGGGCTGAGGTCGCGTTCAGGTAAACCGAACCTTGCCGATGAACGGCAAGTTGCGATTGCGCTGCGCGTAGTCGATTCCGTAGCCCACGACGAACTCGTCAGGGATCTCGAACCCGATCCAATCTGAGCGAAAATCGACCTCGCGCCGGCTTGGTTTGTCCAGCAGGGCAATGGACTTTAGCCGTTTCGGCTTACGACTGCGCAGCAGGTTGGTGACGTGGTTCAGCGTATGACCCGTATCGACGATATCTTCGACAACCAGCACATCGCGACCTTCAATCGCTCCGCGCAAATCCTTGAGAATGCGTACTTCCCGGCTGCTCTCCATCGCGTCTCCGTAAGAGGATGCCTCTAGGAAATCCACCTCGATGGGCAGGTCCAACTCGCGCACAAGATCAGCGATGAACACGAAAGAGCCACGCAGCAGGCCAACGACAACCAGCTTGTCGGTATTGCCGAATTCTTCGGTAATCTCGCGGCAAAGCTCTTCGATTCTGGCTGCAATTGCCTTGGCCGAGATCATCTCATCTATCACATAAGCGCGGTCAGTCATCGCAGCCCCCTTGATCTTTGGCGCGCAACATACGACATGACGCGCCATTGTCACCTTCTAATGCCGGATCGCCATGCCTATCCACTCGGAAACGCGTCACCTGCCTTACACGGCCCAGCAGATGTATGATCTGGTTGCTGACGTGGCGAGCTATCCCAAGTTCCTGCCATGGTGCGCCGCCGCGCGTATCCGTAAGACCTATGCGGCTGGCGAAGCCGAGGTGATGGAGGCGGACCTGGTGATCTCGTTCAAGGTGTTCCGCGAAAGATTCGGAAGCCGGGTGACCTTGTTTGCCGGTCAAAAAAAGATCGACACTGAATATCTGGATGGCCCGTTCAAATACATGAAATCGGACTGGCAGTTTGAAGACGCGCCCGAAGGTGGGTGCAACGTCTCCTTCCACGTGGATTTCGAGTTCAAGAACGCCATTCTGCAAGGGATCATTGGTGTTGTCTTCAATGAGGCCATGCAGCGCATCGTACGCGCATTCGAGGCCCGAGCCGCCGAGCTTTACAGCTAAGCCTTTACCAACGACCGGCGCGCGCTAGACTGCGCGATATGTCTGGATTTACCGCAACGCTTGCGAGTTTTGCCGCTGGCCCCGTCAACACAACCGCGCAGGCGCGGGCTACTACGTCTCTGTCCGTTCTCGACTGGATCGCTGTGGGTCGTGCCGGTGTGTCCGAGCCCGTGTCGGTCGCCGTTAGGGACATGGTGCAGGAAGAAGGCGGCGCAGCTCAGGCCCATCTGTTCGGCGGCGGGGCAGCGCCTTTGCGGGCGGCGGCGCTGGTCAATGGAACGGTGTCCCATGCGCTGGACTATGACGACACCCATTTCGGCCATATCGGCCATCCGTCGGTTGCCATCCTACCTGCGGCTTTGGCGGTTTCGGAATGGGATGACCGGATCCTCGTTGATCTGTTGGAGGCGGCCCTGATCGGGATGGAGGTTTCGATCCGTATCGGCCTCTGGCTTGGTCGAGACCACTATCAGGCCGGGTTTCACCAAACGGCGACTGCGGGGGCCTTTGGGGCGGCGGTGGCAGCGGGTCGGGTGCTTGGGTTTGATGCGAACCAGATGCAGCAAGTTCTGGGCCTGGCATCCACGCGCGCGGCCGGCCTGAAAGCTCAGTTCGGCACCATGGGCAAACCCTACAATGCAGGATTGGCCGCATCAGCCGGGATCGAGGCCGCGTTGCTGATCAAACGGGGCTTTGAACCAAATCCGAGTGCGCTAGAGGGCCAGTACGGCTTTGGCGCCACCCATCAGGGCGCGGCGGATGCGTCGGCGGCGCTTGACGGGTTGGGGGAGGAATGGCTTTTCGAATCGGTCAGCCACAAGTTCCACGCGTGCTGCCACGGTTTGCATGCCGCGCTTGAGGCTGCTCTGCGTCTGGACATTGCCGAGCCCGAAGTGGCTGAAATCAAGGTCAAAACCCACCCACGCTGGATGAGTGTCTGCAATCAGATGTCTCCGGCCACGGGGTTGGGGGCGAAGTTTTCCTATCGCACGGTGATCGCCATGCAGGCGCTCGGCTACGACACCGCTTTGCCAAGCAGTTACACCGAAAAGGTCTGCGCCGATCCGCGAATTCGCTCTTTGCGAGACCGCATCACGGTCGAGGCGGATGAGACCCTCACCGAGACCCAGGCCCATCTGGAGTTGCTACGGCGCGACGGCGTGCGACGCGAGGTTACCCATGATCTGATGGCTCCGATGTCTCTGGCGGATCGGGAAGACCGTGTCCGCGCCAAAGCGTCGAAACTGATTGGAGGGGATGAGGCGGACGAGATCTGGTCGATGCTGCGCACCGGAGGTCGCGCCCGCGATCTGGCTGCAAAACTGGCGGGTTAAACCACCCGCCAGTGCAGCGGGAAGCCGGGGTCGAACACGGTGACAGGGCCGTCGCCGCTTTCGATCTTCGAGGGGTATTCGACCGGGTTACCCTTGGTCAGCGTGATCGAGCTTTCGTTCACCGGCAGGCCATAGAAGGCCGGGCCATTCAGCGACACGAACCCTTCCAGCTTGTCCATGGCACCTTCGCGGTCGAACATCTCTGCCACCAAGGACATGGTGTTGGTCGCTGTGAAACAGCCCGCACAGCCACAGGCCATTTCCTTGTTGTCATCCGTATGCGGCGCGCTGTCCGTGCCCAGGAAATAGCGCGGATCGCCCGAGGTCGCGGCCTTCAGCAGCTCCAACCGATGCTCTTCACGCTTGGCGACGGGCAGGCAGTAGTAGTGCGGTTTGATCCCGCCGACTAGAATGTGGTTGCGGTTGATGATCAGATGGTGCGCGGTGATCGTTGCGCCCAGATCGGTCTCGTTGGCCGCAACATACTGAACCCCGTCGCGGGTCGTAATATGCTCCATCACAACGCGCAGGCCGGGGGTTGCCTTACGGATCGGATCCAGAACGCGGTCGATGAACACAGCCTCACGGTCGAAGATGTCGATCTCGGAATCGGTGACCTCGCCATGAACGCACAGGGGCAGACCGATCTCGGCCATTTTCTCCAGCACCGGACGCACATTGTCGAAATTCCGTACGCCCGAATGCGAATTGGTCGTCGCACCTGCCGGGTAGAGCTTGACCGCCTTAACCAACCCGCTTGCATGCGCAGCGGTGAGGTCTTCTGGATCCGTATCTTCGGTCAGATACAGGGTCATCAGCGGCTCGAACGTCATCCCTTCGGGCAGCGCAGCCATGATACGCTCACGATAAGCGGCGGCGTGCGCGCCGGTCACCACCGGGGGCACCAGATTGGGCATGATGATCGCACGGCCAAAATGGCGGGCGGTTTCGGGCAGGACGGCCTGCAACATCGCGCCATCGCGCAGGTGCAGATGCCAATCGTCGGGGCGGCGGATCGTGATGCTATCGGTCATGCGCCCCCGCTAGCACAGAGGCCGCCGCCGGAAAAGCCCTTGTCAACTCGTTCGAACGTCGTAGCTCAGAAACGGGTCATGGCCTTGACGCACAAGCGCGGTCATGACCTTTTGTGGCAAGGGAGAATTCAGCATATGACACAGCCAGATTCCATAGACGCGGTTCAAACAATGCTAAGCGCACAGGGCTATGTTTGCGGCCGCGCGCTCGCAACGGTCGTCTTCCTGTCGCTGAAACTCGGCCGGCCGCTGTTTCTGGAAGGTGAGGCTGGCGTCGGTAAGACCGAGATCGCCAAGGCGCTGGCTGCCGGACTTGGGCGCCGCCTGATCCGCCTGCAATGCTACGAAGGGCTTGATGCGTCCTCTGCCGTCTATGAATGGAACTTTCCCGCGCAGATGGTCGCTATCAGAACCGCCGAAGCTGCGGGCGGCGCAGACCGCTCAGCCCTGCAGACCGAGCTGTTCTCGGATGACTACCTCGTAGAACGCCCTTTACTGCAAGCCATGAGGCCCGATGAAAACGGCGCGCCGGTGCTGTTGATCGACGAGCTTGACCGAACCGATGAGCCATTCGAGGCCTTCCTGTTGGAAGCACTCAGCGATTTTCAGGTCACTATCCCGGAACTCGGCACCGTCAAAGCCCCTGAGCCGCCTGTTGTGATCGTCACCTCCAACCGTACGCGTGAGGTGCATGATGCCCTTAAACGCCGCTGCCTTTACCACTGGGTCGACTACCCGGATTTCGACCGGGAGATTGAAATCCTGAACGCGCGCGCGCCCGAAGCGGCCCAATCGCTTAGCCGCGAGGTCGTGGCCTTCGTGCAGCGTTTGCGAACCGAAGACCTGTTCAAGAAGCCCGGCGTGGCCGAAACCATCGACTGGGCCAAATGCCTGCTGGCGCTGGATGTCATCAACCTCAGCCCCGAAGTGATCGGAGATACCCTCGGCGCGATTCTCAAATACCAGGACGACATCCAGAAACTGCAAGGGTCCGAGGCCAAACGCATTCTTGACGAAGCCAAGGCCGATTTAGAACCGGCCTGATGTTTCTTCTGTTTGAAAATACCTCGGGGGTATGGGGGCAGAGCCCCCATGAGCGCTGATGGCCGAACAGATCCCGCTCGACATTCCCGAAAACCCGAAGCTGGCGCAGAACATCACACATTTCGCCCGCGCCCTTCGAAAAGCCGGGCTGCCGATCGGCACCGGTCGTGTGGTGGATGCCATTCGGGCCGTTGAGGCCGCAGGCTTCACCGAAAAGCAGGATTTTTACTGGACCCTGCACGCCTGTTTCGTGAACCGCCCCGAACATCGCACCGTCTTCGCGCAGGTCTTTCGCCTCTATTGGCGCGACCCAAGGTATCTAGAACACATGATGTCCATGATGCTGCCCGCCATTCGTGGGGTGCAGGAAGAACGCAAAGCCGACGCAGGTGAAAAACGCGCGGCTGAGGCCTTGCTTGACGGGGTTGAACGCGATCAGCCTGAAACCTCCGATGAGCAGGAGGGCGAGACCGAGCTTGAGATTGACGCTTCGCAAACCGCCTCGTCCGAGGAACGTCTGCGCAGTCTGGATTTCGAACAGATGAGTACCGATGAGATCGCTCAGGCCAAGCGCCTCCTGTCGCGCCTCAGCCTGCCGGTGAAACCGATCGAAAGCCGCCGCAGCCAGGCCAGCCATATCGGCTACCGGATCGACCGGGCGAGAACCCTGCGCGCCGCCATGCGTCAGGGCGGAGAGCTGCACGATATCGCGAAAAAAAAACCCCGGCCGCGCTGGCCCAATCTGGTCGTGCTCTGCGATATCTCCGGCTCGATGAGCCAATATAGCCGCCTGATCCTGCATTTTCTGCACACGGTCTCGAACGCTAAGGGGGCCGGCTGGGCCAAGGTCCATGCCTTCACCTTCGGCACGCGACTGACCAATATCACCCGTCACCTACACCAGCGCGACGTGGATGCCGCCCTAGCTGCCGCCGGGGCCGAGGCGCAGGATTGGGAAGGCGGCACGCGGATCGGAGACTGCTTGCACGCCTTCAACCGAGACTGGTCGCGACGCGTCATGGGGCAGGGTGCGGTGGTTCTGCTGATCTCGGATGGGCTGGACCGCGGTGCGCCTGAAGCCTTGGCGAAAGAGACCGAGCGTCTGCATCTTTCGGCCCGGCGTCTGATCTGGCTGAACCCTCTGCTGCGCTGGGATGGGTTCGCCCCCAAAGCACAAGGCGTGGCCGCCATGCTGCCCCATGTCGACAGCTTCCGTGCGGGTCATTCGATCGCATCGCTCGAAGACCTCGCCACGGTCATCTCAACCCAGGACGATGTCGGAGAGAAAGCGCGGCTCATGTCCGCGCTTTCCGGCTAAGACTTAACCTAGCTGCTTTTCATTGCACTCACGCGCCATCTCCATGGCCTTGTAAGTGCCGGTCAGATCAACGGTGAACGCAAATTCCTTTTCGGGGAAGACGATCATGACCTGTTTCTTGGCCAGATCATCCGCAAACTGTGGGTCGTCGGACAGGACATAACCGCCGGAATACCCCTTGGTGATATTGCCCTTCATGCCCGTGGCCTCACCCACATAAAGGTTGTCACCCAGCAGGATTGCCACGGCTTCTTTTTCACCGCGTTTGATATTTGTTTCCGCCTTGGTGAAAACGCCAACGTAACCCACACCGCGATCCTCGGTCAGGCCCATCTGAACAACGTTTTCCGCGTCATCCACGGCCTCAATCAGACAGGATTTCTTTTCGTTGTCGATGAAGACTTTCCAGCCTTCGACCTCACCGTAGCGTTCGAATGTATCAGCCCATGCAGCGGTCGAGGCCAACAGGCCGAGCGCCGTTCCCAGTGTAAGAATGCGTTTCAACTCTTCGTCTCCGTTGAGAAATTTATTGAGAGCGCCCAATCCAAATTCAGGCACAGTTTCAACTTAGGACGTGGGGTATTCGCAATCAATCCTTTGAGAGTTTGAATATCAAATCGGCCTATTACTGCCCACATAAACGCGAATAGACTGCCGTCTCCGACTAACGTTCGCTTTTCATTGATCCAAGGCTGCCTATGTTGGTTTGCAACAAGCCAGGAGGATTCGATGGATCGATTCGACAGCAGCCCAGAACGCGCTTTGGAATGGCACCGCAGCGGTCGCGGTGCCGCGCTGGCCACTGTTGTCGAAACTTGGGGCAGCGCACCGCGCCGTGTGGGGTCACAGCTGGTGATCGGCGGGGACGGGCGGATCGAAGGCTCGGTCTCGGGCGGTTGCGTCGAAGGCGCCGTTATCGTCGAAGCCATTGAAGCAATTAACGAGGGAGAGGCACGCCTGCTTGAATTTGGTGTCAGCGACGAAGACGCGTTTGCCGTCGGTCTGGCCTGCGGCGGCACCATCCGGGTTTTGGTCGAGCCGGTCGGCTCTGTCCTGCCTGAGCCAATGCTGGCCGAGCTGGTCGCCGCCCGTGCGCGCCGCGAACCGCTGGCCTATGAAGTGAATACAGACAGCGGACACAGGGCCTTGCGCCGGAATGCCTATGCGGATCGGCTGCGCATGGATCGGTCTGGGTTCGAGGAAGACGGCAAGACCTTCGTCGCCGTTCACAACCCGCCTTTGCGATTGATCATCGTCGGTGCGGTTCACATCGCGCAGGCCTTGGTGCCGATGGCGCGGATTGCGGGTTACGACCCGGCCATCATCGACCCGCGTGAGGCATTTGCCTCAGACAGCCGCTTCCCCGGAGAGACCTTGTTGACCGATTGGCCGGATGAGGCAGTTGCCAAGCTGGGTCTGGATCAGCGAACGGCCATTGTCCTGTTGACCCACGATCCAAAGCTGGATGATCCGGCCCTGCAGGCTGCGTTGGATGCGGATGTGTTCTACATTGGCGCCCTTGGGTCGACCCGCACCCATGCCAAAAGGGTTGAGCGGATGACTGAGGCGGGGTTCACCCAAGCTCAGATCGCGCGCATTCATGGGCCGATTGGCCTTGATATCGGCGCGGCAGGCCCCTCCGAAATTGCCGTGGCCATTCTGGCTCAGATGACCGCCGTTCTGCGAGGTAAGGCATGAAATTCGGCCCTGTGCCCGTGACCGAAGCCGCCGGATCTATTCTTGCGCATTCCGTCAAAGTCTCGGACCAAAAGCTGCGCAAAGGGCTCATGCTAACTGCCGAGCATGTCTCGCAATTGTCTAGCGCGGAGTTTGACGAGGTCATCGTCGCCCGTCTGGAGCCGGGCGATTGTCATGAGGACGAGGCCGCCGAGATGTTGGCCCGCGCTCTGGTCCCTGACCCCTCCGGCGCCAATTTGCGTCTGACCGAGGCGTTCACCGGTCGCGTGAACCTTCTGGCCGAGGGGCCCGGCGTGGTGGTGCTGGATGTGGCGGCGCTCGAGCAGTTCAACCGCGTCAATCCGATGATCACCGTCGCAACGGTACCGCAGCATCAGCAGATGACAGCGGGCGGTATGGTTGCCACGATCAAGGTGATCTCCTACGCCGTTCCCAAAGCCGATGTTGAACGCGCGGCGGGTTTGGCGCAGGCCTCGGTGCGCCTTGTCGCGCCGGTCTATCGCAGCGCGGGATTGATCGTAACGGACATCGCCGGAGGGCCGCCAAATGAGAAGGGAATCGCGGCCATGCGCGGGCGTGTCGAAGCTCTGGGCATGGACCTGTGCGATGTGCAGATCGTCCCGCATAAAACCGATCAACTTGCATCGGCCATTGATCGTGCCGAAGGCGATGTGCTGATGATCCTGACGGCCTCGGCCACGTCGGATGTGAACGACGTGGCCCCGTCCGCCGTGCGCGCCGCGGGTGGGGATGTTGACCGGTTCGGCATGCCAGTCGATCCGGGCAATTTGCTGTTTCTGGGGGCGCTGAACACACGCCCTGTGATCGGCCTGCCAGGATGCGCGCGCTCTCCGGCGTTGAATGGCGCCGATTGGGTTTTGTCGCGGGTCGCCTGCGGGGTTGAGACCACTGGTGCTGATATTGCTGCGATGGGTGTGGGCGGTCTGCTCAAGGAAATCCCGACCCGGCCGCAACCTCGCGCGCAACGGAAGAAATAGTTCAGAGGCCCACAGGTGGCGCCGATGAGTTTATGGCATCGGCCTTTTGCGTCCCTCTGGTGTCAAAAAGCGACAAATTTCTGTTCTCAAGTCAGACCTCCCGTGTTTAACTCGCCCCAAGCGAATGAGCTAAAGAAGGGGAGGTCTTATGCCAAATATATCGCTGACTGTGAATGGCATGTCTGTGAGCGGTGAAGTTGAGGGTCGGACGTTATTGTCTGGTTTTTTGCGGGATCATTTGTCTTTGA